>NZ_JALM01000066.1 GCF_000737195.2 Sciscionella sediminilitoris | reverse complement strand
GACACCGCCGAACTCAACTTAAAAGACCCGGTTCAACGATTTATCCGTTGAACCGGGTCTTTTTATATTCGAGCCTTTTACTGCTCGAACCCTGACGAATGCGCCACAGTGACCGGGGCGGCGTGGGAGCGGTACACACACCATCGGTAGTCTCCGGTCACCCACAGGTCGATGAGCAGCTCTACCTCGGGTGACGCGCGGATAACGCCTCCCCACCAAATCGGCAGCCGCCGAACGGGTCCTTGCAGTCAAGACTTACCCTGCTATTCCGTGACCCCGTTGCTGATAGTCCAGCCGGACGCGACGGACCCACCAGGTCTGCTCGCCGACTGGCTTACCGAGGCCGGCGCAGAACTGACGGTGTGCCGACCCTTCGCGGAGGACCCGGTTCCCGCGGATCTCGAAGGATTCACCGGGCTGGTCGTGCTCGGTGGCGCCATGGGTGCGCTGGACGATGAACAGTATCCGTGGCTGGCGAAGGTACGCGCACTCCTGTCCTCGGCGGTGGGGAACCGGGTGCCGACGCTGGCGATCTGTCTCGGTGCCCAGCTGCTGGCGGTGGCCACCGGTGGTCGTGTCCGGGAGATGCCGGACGGAGCGGAATCGGGCCCCTCGCTCGTGGCGAAGCGGGATGCGGCGAATCAGGACCCGCTCTGGGCGGAACTGCCGTTCACCCCGGACGTGATCCAGTTCCACCGGGACGAGATCACCACACTCCCCGGTTCGGCGCAGCTGCTCGCCTCGGCGCCACAGTGTGCGAACCAGGCGTTCCGGGTCGGGCAGTCGGGGTACGCGACCCAGTTCCACATCGAGACCACCCCGCGGATCGTGCTCGACTGGGCGGCGGAGGCTCCGGAGAGCGCGGCCGCGGCCCCGCAGGGCACGCTGGACCCGGAATACCTTGCCACGGTCCACGAAAACCTGACCGAGACCTGGCGGCCGTTCGCCGCCCGATTCGTCCGACTGGCCGCAGGCGAGCTCGAGCCCGCCTCTTCACGGATATCGATTCCGCTGGTATGACTTTCCGTGCACAGTCCATAACAGTCGGACGGAGGTCCGCATGGACTACTCGCTGATCATCATCGTCGTGATCACGGCGCTCGCCTTCGATTTCACCAATGGCTTTCACGACACGGCGAACGCCATGGCGACCTCCATCGCGACGGGGGCACTCAGACCGAAGTTCGCGGTGGGCCTTTCCGCGGTACTGAATCTCGTCGGTGCGTTCCTCTCGGTCGAGGTGGCGCGCACGATCTCCTCCGGGATCGTGGCCGAACGGGTCGTGACCCCCAACGTGGTGTTCGGTGCGCTCGTCGGCGCGATCCTGTGGAACCTGGTCACCTGGTACTTCGGGCTGCCCTCGAGCTCCTCGCACGCGCTGTTCGGCGGGCTGATCGGGGCTGCCTGGGTCGCGGCGGGCACCGGGGCGGTGCACTTCGGCGCGATCGTGGAGAAGATCCTGCTCCCCGCGCTCGCCGCTCCGATTGTCGCGGGGCTCGCCACGGTGTGCGGGACCGCGCTGGTGTACCGGATGACCCGCGGGGTGAGCGGGAATGTGCGCACCCGTGGGTACCGCTGGGGCCAGATCGCCTCGGCCTCCCTTGTCTCCCTCGCGCACGGCACCAACGACGCGCAGAAGACGATGGGCGTGATCACGCTGACGCTGGTGTCGATGAACGCGCTTCCCACCGGTGCGGCGCCGCCCACCTGGGTGATCGTCTCGGCGGGTGCGGCGATCGCGCTCGGCACCTATCTCGGTGGCTGGCGGATCATCAAGACGGTGGGCACCGATGTCACCGATATCGAGGCACCGCAGGGCTTCGTGGCGCAGACCGGCTCCACCGCGGTGATCCTGGCTTCGGCGCACCTCGGATTCGCGCTGTCCACCACGCACGTGGTTTCCGGCGGCATCGTCGGCTCCGGGGTCGCCCGCGGGGCGCGCGCGGTGCGCTGGGGCATCGTCGGCCGGATGGTCGCGGCCTGGGCGATCACGCTGCCCGCTGCGGCGCTCGTCGGCGCGCTCGCCGGCTATGTGGCCGAGCTGGGCACCGGCGGGTTCATCGCGGTCGGCCTGGTCGGGCTGGCGATCGCGATCCTGCTGTTCGTGCTCGCCAGGCGCAGCAAGGTCGGCGCGGACACCTTCGCGAAGGACAGCATGACCCGCACCAAGTCGAAGTCGAAGTCGAAGAAGGACGACAAGGACATGCCGCTGGCCGCGTAGCGGCGCAGTAGTGTGGTCGGTGATGAACGAACGCAGGCGTGGGGTTCCCTCGCCGGCGCGGTTCGGGCTCACCGACGCGAGCTCGGAGACCGAGCTGCGCGCCGCGGGATGGTGGGATGACACTGGGCCGGTGCCTTCGGCGCACCCGGTGCTCACCGCGCTCGCCCGTGCGGCGGACCCCAACCTCGCGCTGCGCACCCTCGACCGGCTGCGCACCGCGGCGGGGCAGGAGTGGCCGAAGCTCGCCGAATGGCTGACCGATTCGGCCCGCTTCCGCGGCCGGTTGTTCGGGGTGCTCGGGGCATCGACCGCGCTCGGCGACCATCTCGTGGCCAACCCGGAGCAGTGCGCCTGGCTGCGCGCCGCGGACCCGGCCGATCCGGACGAGGTGCTCGCGAACGCGCTGCGGGACACGGCGGGCTCGGCCGCGATCGCCACCCTGCGCACCTGCTACCGGGGCCTGCTCGCCGGGATCGCCGCCGAGGACCTCGCAGGCACGGTGGAACCCGAACTGCGCACCCCGAGCCTCGAAGAGACCATGGCGGCGCTGACCGGGCTCGCCGAGGCGGTGCTGCGGACCGCCCTTGAGCTGGCTCGCGCCGAGCACACCGAGACCGAACCGTGCTCGCTCGCGGTGATCGCCATGGGCAAATGCGGCGGACGCGAACTGAACTACGTCTCCGATGTGGACGTGGTCTTCGTCGGTGAGGGCGATCTGCCCAGCGCGACCAAACTGGCCAGCGCCATGATCCGGATCGCGAGCGCGGCCGCCTTCGAGGTGGACGCCGCGCTGCGGCCCGAGGGCAAGGCGGGCGCGCTGGTGCGCAGCCTCGAAGGGCACATCGCCTACTACGAGAAATGGGCGCGCACCTGGGAGTTCCAGGCACTGCTCAAGGCGCGGCCGGTGGCCGGGGACACCGAACTCGGCCGGCGCTACCTGGACGCGGTGTACCCGATGGTCTGGCAGGCCGCGGACCGGGAGAACTTCGTGGCCGATGTGCAGTCCATGCGCCGCCGCGTCGAGGAACACATCCGGCCGGACTTCCGGGAACGGGAGATCAAGCTCGGCAGGGGCGGGCTGCGGGATGTGGAGTTCGCCGTGCAGCTGCTCGAGCTGGTGCACGGCCGCACGGACGAGCACATCCGCAGGCAGTCCACGATGGACGGGCTGCGCGCGCTCGGTGCGGGGGGCTATGTGGCCCGGACCGATGCCGCCGAGCTCGCCGAGTCCTATGCGTTCCTGCGCCTGCTCGAGCACCGGCTGCAGCTGGAGAAGATGCGCCGCACGCACGTGTTCCCGGCCGAGGACGACCTCGAGGGGCTGCGCTGGCTCGCCCGCTCCGCGCGCATCACCCCGGTACGCGGCAAGGACATGCCCGCCAGCCTGCTCGCCCAGTTCCGCACCCATGCGGCCCGGATACGCAGGCTGCACGAGAAGCTGTTCTACCGGCCGCTGCTCGATGCCGTCTCCCGGGTACCGACCGAGGACCTGCGGCTGACCACCGACCAGGCCGTGCGCAGGCTCGCGGCACTGGGCTTCGCCGCACCGGATGGCGCGCTGCAGCACATCAACGCGCTCACCTCCGGGGTCTCCCGGCGTTCCGCGATCCAGTCCACCCTGCTTCCCGCGCTGCTCGGAATGTTCGCGGACACCCCGGACCCGGACGGCGGGCTGCTCGCCTACCGCAAGGTCTCCGACGCGCTCGCCGAAACCCCCTGGTACCTGCGCTTCCTGCGGGACGAGGGCACCGTCGCGCAACGGTTCGTCTACCTGCTTGGCACCGCGAAGCTCATCCCCGACCTCGCGGTGCGCGCCCCGGAGACCCTGCGGCTGCTCGCGAACGACAGCGCACTCGCCGCACGGGCCCCCGAGGAGGTCACCGCGGCCATGCGCAGCGCGGTCGCCCGGCACGGGCTGCTCACCAACGCCGTCTCCGCGGCCCGTTCGCTGCGCCGCCACGAGCTGCTGCGCATCGCCTGCGCCGATCTGCTCGGCATGATCGAGACGGAGACCGTGTGCGCGGCGCTGTCCACCGTGTGGACCGCGGTGCTGCAGGCCGTGCTCTACACGGTCGACCGTGCGGAGTCGGTCGCCGCGGACGGCAGGAAAGCCACGATCGCGGTGATCGGCATGGGGCGGATCGGCGGCCGGGAACTGGGCTACGGCTCGGATGCCGATGTGCTGTTCGTGTGCCGTCCGCTGGAGGGCGTCGAGGACCGGGACGCGGTCAAGTACGCCTCGCGGGTCGCCGAAACCGTGCGCAGGCTGCTCGGTTCCCCCTCGCAGGACCCACCGCTGCAGGTGGACGCCGATCTGCGCCCGGAGGGCAAGGCGGGCCCGCTCGTGCGCACCCTCTCCGGGTATCGCGGCTACTACGAGAAATGGGCGGACACATGGGAATTCCAGGCCCTGCTGCGCGCCCGGCCGATCGCGGGGGATGAGGAACTCGGCGCGGAATTCCTCGCGATCGCCGACCGGTACCGGTATCCGGAAGACGGCATCGGTACCGCGCGGGCCACCGAGATCCGGCGGATGAAGGCGCGGGTGGAGAACGAACGCCTGCCGCGCGGCACCGATCCGTCCACCAACACCAAGCTCGGCAAGGGCGGACTCGCCGATGTGGAATGGCTGGTGCAGCTGCTCCAGCTCGAGCACGCCGGACAGGTGCCGGAACTGCGCACGCCCTCGACGATCGAGGCACTGCGCGCGGCCCAGGGCGCCGGGCTCATCGAGGAACCCGATGCCGAGGCGCTGCTCGAGGCGTGGCTGCTCGCCACCAAAGCGCGCAACGCCACCATGCTCGTGCGGGGCAAGCAAAGCGATCAGTTGCCCCGCGCCGGACGGGAACTGACCGCGGTCGCCAGTGTGTGCGGTTTCGAGAATTTCGACGATCCCGGTGAATTCCTGGATCACTACAAACGGACGGCGCGGCACGCCCGCGAGGTTTTCGAGCGGCTTTTCTACGACGCGTGAAACTCAAACAAGCTTGCGCCGCAACAGGATCCGCACTCGCATGTCCCACAGATAGCCGTTGAACGGGAACCGGCGCAGGATCGGCGGAAGCGGCCGGGTGAGAGTGCCGATCAGGCCGATCAGTCGTTCGAATTGCTGCTGTTTGCGTGCGTTCCACGGCAGGCCCAGCTGCTCGCGGAACGGCTCGGGAAGAAAGCCCGTCGTGACGAACCTGTTGAAATTGCCGAGCATTTTCCCGAACGGTTTCGGCATGAACTCGAACATGATCAGCTTGTACAGGTATTCCTGCACGAGTTCGTCGATCTCGATCCGGGACATCCCGTCCTGCCAGTACTTCTCGAACTCCTCCCGATCGGCGGGCCACATCTCGGCGGGCACCTGCAGGGTGGTGCCGAGTGTGGCGGCCTCCTGGTAGATGTGTTCGGGAACCTGCGCACCCTTGTTCAGGAAGCGGAAGGTGTCCTCCACACCCTTGTACAGGCAGGCGGCGACCCAGAGCTGTAGCTCCCGGTCGAAGGCGTTGTAGCGCACCGGATCGCCGGGGCGGGAGTGCACATCGCGATGCGAGGCATTGGTGGCCTCCCGGTAGAGCTGCCGCTCCTTCTCGGTACCGGAGATCGCCACCGCGAGGTAGGTCAGCGTGGTGCGCAGCCGTTTGATCGGGTGCCGGAACAGCTGCCCGCTCTCCACCCGGCTTTCCGCGACCCCGTGCCCGACCGGAAGCATCGCCAGCTGCATGATCACGTTCGCCGTTGCCCCGAGCAGGGCGGCGCCGTGCACCGTGTCCAGCAGTCTCTTCGGCTCGCGCATCTCGCAACCGCCAATCTGCGAACGACCGTATGCAGATATATACTCATACCCGTGACGAGCTGTCAAGATCAGGCCCCGTTGCGCACCTATGGCGGCGTACGCGGTTCCGAACGCAGGTCAGCGCGCCGGGAGCGGTTCATCGACGCCGGGCTCGAACTGCTCGGTACCGGGGAGAACGCGCTCACCGTGCGCGGGGTGTGCAAGCAGGCCGGGCTCGCCGCGCGCTATTTCTACGAGAGCTTCACCGATCGCTCCGCGCTCGAGCAGGCCGTCTACGACCACGTTGTCGAGCTGGTCGCCGAATCGACCCTGGCCGCGGTCGCCGAGGCCGGGGCGGGAACCCGGGCGAAGGTCAGCGCGGGGGTCGGCCGGATCATCGGACTGATCGGGGACGACCCGCGGCTGGGCCGCCTGCTGTTCTCCACCGCGCTGGCCGGGGAATCCTTCGCGGTGCGGCGCGGCGAATCCGCCCGGTTGTTCGCCGGACTGCTCGGTCAGCAGGCCCGCCAACACTACGGTGAACAGGAGAACGCCGGACCGGCCGAGACGGCGCTGAATGTCGAGGCCGAGTTCGCGGTCGGCGGGTTCGCGCAGGTGCTGACCGCCTGGCTGGAGGGCGGACTGGAGTTGAACCGCGCCGAGCTCGTGGCGCACTGCACCGAGTTGTTCCTGCGGCTATCGTCGGGTCATGGGTGAGAACAAGGAACGGATGCTGCGCGGCGAGCTGTATCAGGACAAGGATCCCGAACTCGTCGCCGGACGCAGACGGTGCCAGGAACTGCTCGACGAGTTCAACATGACCCGCGCGGGCCAGGAGAGCGAACGCGAGGCGATCCTGCGCAAACTGCTCGGCGGGCTCGGTGAGGGTTCCTGGATCATGCCGCGCTTCCAGTGTGACTACGGATCGCTGATCACCATGGGGCGCAACAGTTTTCTCAACTACGACTGCATTCTGATGGACGGTGCGCCGATCACCATCGGCGACGACTGTTCGATCGGCCCGCGCACCCAGCTGGTGACCGCGCTGCATCCGATGACCGATCACGAGATGCGCCGGAATCGTTGGGAGACAACGGCTCCGATCAGCATCGGGGACAATGCCTGGTTCGGCGCCGGGGCGATCGTCTGCCCCGGGGTGAGCATCGGTTCGAACACCGTGATCGGCGCGGGAAGCGTTGTCACCAAAGACATTCCCGATGCGGTGTTCGCCGCGGGAAATCCGGCGCGGGTCATCCGGGAGCTCTAGGATGGCACCGGTTCTCGTATGGATCAACGGCCCGTTCGGCGGCGGGAAGACCCAGACCGCGTTCGAGCTGCATCGGCGGCTGCCCGGAAGTATCGTCAGCGATCCCGAACTCATCGGCTTCGGCATCCATCGCATGCTGCCGCGCGGAATGCGGCGGGATTTCCAGGAATTTCCCGCCTGGCGCACCGGAGTCCGGGAAGTGCTCGATCATCTGCTGCGCGCGCATGCGGAAACCGATCAGGTCATCATCGTGCCCATGACACTCGTGGTCGGGGACTACTTCGAGGAGATCATCGGAAAACTGCGCGCCGAAGGGCACGACGTCCGGCATTTCGCGCTGCTGGCCCGTCCGGAAACGGTGCGGCGCAGGCTGCGCTCGCGTGGTACACCACTGCTACGCGCCGATTCCTGGGCGCTTTCCCAGGTCGACCGTTGCCTGAATGCCTTGGCGGACAAGCGTTTCGCCGAACACCTGTACACCGATGAGCTGCCGATCCCGCAGGTCGCGGACCGGATCGCCGCAGGGATCGGGCGAACCCTGCTGCCCGCGAGCGGGTCATTCCGAAACCTGGTCGAGCGCGCCAAGACCGGGATCCGGCACATCCGGTTGGGCTGAGGCCGCGATCATTCCTCGGGGCCGAGCGTGGCGAACAGCCTGCGCGCCTCGTCGAAGCCGAACGCGTCGCGGGCCTGCTCGCCGAGTTCGCGGATCGCCACCGGATCCTTGATGCCGTGGAAGAGGTGCATCGCCGACTCGATGATCTGTTCCTGCTGGGTGGACAGTTCGTGCGCGTGCGCCTCGCGGTAGCGCCGGAACTGTTCCATCCACAGTGCGTCCTGCTCGTGCTCGGCGAGGCTGCCGTACCACTGCCGCCGCTGCTCCAGCGAGCCTGCCGTGAACTCGTCATAGCTTCGAGGTGGCTGTTCCATGGGGGCAGCGTAATCGCGGTGGCGATTCCGGTCACTGTGATCGCCGGACACGGCGCGCACTGGTTCCGGATCCCGGAGCTGACCAGGCAGAATCCCGACACCCCTGGACGGTTCGGCTTCCGGTTCCCCTGGCTCGCCGGTGGCAGAATGCCCAGCGTGAGCAGGGGAGAACAGCAGAGCTCGGGGCTCGTCCGGCTCGCCGTCGTCACGGTACTCGTCGGCCTCGGCGCGGGCGTGGGCGGGACCTGTCTCGCCCTGCTGCTGCACGCCCTGCAGCACTTGGCCTACGGCTACGCGGACGGTTCCTTCACCGCCGGGGTGACCTCGGCAGCCTGGCCGCGCAGGCTCATCGTGATGGCGATCGCCGGGCTCATCGCGGGGTTCGGCTGGTGGGCCGTGTACCGGTTCGGTCGTCAGCTGGTCAGCATCGCCAAGGCCGTGCGCAGCGAGGACCCGCGCATGCCCATGCTCACCACCGCCTGCCATGCGCTGCTGCAGATCGTGACCGTCGCGCTCGGCTCGCCACTCGGCAGGGAGGTGGCGCCACGCGAGATCGGGGCGATGTTCGCCGGCTGGCTCACCCGCAGGGCCCGGCTGACCATCCGGGAGTGCCAGATCCTCGTCGCCTGTGGTGCGGGCGCCGGGCTCGCCGCCGTCTACAACGTGCCCGTCGGCGGGGCCGTGTTCACCCTCGAGGTGTTGCTCGGCACCTGGTCCGTGCGCGCCGTGCTGCCCGCGGTCGTCACCTCGGTGCTCGCCACCGTGATCTCCTGGATCGGGCTCCCCGACGCCCCGCAGTACCACCTGCCCGACCTGACCGTCGGCACCTCGCTGGCCATCTGGTCGGTCATCATCGGCCCGATCACCGGCGTGGTCGCCTACGGATTCGCCAAGCTGGCCGCGCGGGCGCGGAAAGGCGCACCACACGGCAGACTCATCATGCTGCTCGCGCCGCTCGCCTTCGTCATCGCCGGTGCCCTGTCCATCGCCTTCCCACAGCTGCTCGGCAACGGCAAAGGACCGGCACAGCTCGCCTTCGACAGCCAGCCCGTCCTCGGGATCGCCGTCGGACTGCTGGTGTTCCGCATCGTCATCGTCGCCCTGTGCCTGCGCGGCGGAGCCGAAGGCGGACTGCTCACGCCATCACTGGCGAACGGCGCGCTCATGGGCGTCGTGCTCGGCGGGATCTGGGCAGCCATGTGGCCCGGCCTGTCCATCGCGTCCTGCGCCATCGTCGGCGCCACCGCATTCCTGGCCACATCCCAGCGGATGCCCATCACCGCCGTCGTGCTCATCGTCGAGTTCACCAACGCGCCGCACCAGCTGCTCGTGCCCATCCTGCTCGCCGTGGCAGGAGCCGCCGCGACCGGTCACCTGTGCGAGCGCCTGGCCACCGCCAGGTCGAACGCCGCTTCGGGGTGACGGATTACCGGCTGCGGGACCCGGTTGCCCGCGCTGAAGCAGGAACGTACACCCGCGGGCAACCGGTACCTCGGAAGGAAGGTCACTCGCTCCCGCGGCAAAGGGGGCCTCTGGAAGTGCACTCCCTTACGGCTCCCACCAGGGAAATCGATGCCTCTGGTTGCTGCGTTACTCGTTAGGGTGAGGCAGTCGGCGCGCGCTGTTACGGGGTGTGCCAGTGCGCTCCGGTTACCGGAGGCCGTCCCGTACCTCGTACAGCCGCGCCGCCAGGATGTCCGGACGTCCGGAGCGTGCCGTGACGTACTCGGAACCTGCTGGTCCGCTCTTGTAGAACACGACACGCCCGTACTCGGCGTGGTCGATGTAGTTGGTCAACTGCTCGCTGGCCTGTCGGCGTCCGTGCTTGTTCCGCATGGCGACGTACAGTTGCCCCTTGCCGAGAGGGTTGCTGTCCAGCAGCCGGGCCAGCAGGCCGGCGTCGCCGCTGCGGCTGGCCACGGCGGACACCATGACGCCCCCGGTTTTCCTGGACTCCTGGCCGACGACCTCGCTGACGGGCGCGCTCGCCGAGCGGAACGCCCCGGTCGGGTACTCCGGCAACACCGAAACCAGGGCCTCGGCGGCGTAGTCCGGGGAAACCTGGTTGATCATCACCACGTCTCCGTCGAGAACCGCGAGATAGGCGTACCGGTCGTGGCAGGCGACGAACACGTTGAACGTGGTTCCATCGTCGCGCGCCACGTAGCCGTAGTACTCCAACGGCGGTCCCGAGAGCGCCTGATAGACCTGCTCCAGCTCGTTCGCGAACTCTTCATCGAACTCGCCGCCGCCGAACAGCTCCTGGTACGCCTGAACAGCAGAACCCACGGCCTCTTCGCTGGTCGTGCCCTTGTACAGGGTGAACAACGGTGCAGGCAGCTCTCCCACGTTGTCCGAGACATCCCAAGACCAGGCGAACACCTCACGGGACAGGTGCAGCGGGAACCGGAGTCGGCTCATTGATCCGTCGCCGTGTCGCCGATAACCGGTGGCGCGGTCGGATCCAGGTCGCCGACGATCTGGTTGCCGTGTTCCTCGTGGATCAGGTACGAGGGAGTCTCGTGCTCTTCGTCGTCCTTCTTCTTACCGCCACGTCCGCCAGGGGGAACGGCGCCCGAGGAACCGCCCTTGCCCGCGGCGCCCGCGCCTTTCCCAACGGCCGTGCCCTCCGGTTCGGCGCCGAGCGCCTTCGCCGCGGTGCGGCCACCCGGCTGGGTTCGTTCAGTCGTTCCCGAACCCTTGCCGCCGCTACCGCTGCCGGATTCGGGCTCCTTCAAGCTGCCGCCGCGGAACGTGCCCGGTTTCGGTGTGCCGCGCAACGTCGATCCACCCCGCCCGCCAGCGCCATCCGTGACGGGCGCGAACGGCGGCACCCCGCCACCTCGTGCGCCGCCGGTCCCACCCGGAGAGGGTGAGAACGATTCCCCGCCACCACCTGGGAGACGCGGATCAGCACCACCGATCGGTCCAGGAGCCAACGGTCCACGACCAGGACCAGGAACGGGGCCGTTGCTCGGCGGAGGCACGTTCACCGGGCCATTCGACGGCGGAGCCTCCACACTCTGTGCCGAAGTTCCACCGGGAGCTCCCACCGGCGGGGCTGAGCGATTCCTGCCACTCGAGGAGGGGCCGCTGCCGAGAATCACCCCACCGGAGCCACCGGAGAAGTTGTAGGTCGAGGTCTGCCCGCCGCTGGTCCTCTGGTGATCTACTGATGGGTCGCTTCCGGGTGGCAGCGCCTGGATCTGGTTGTTCGGGAGTGCTGCTCCCTGCGGGCTCGTCGCCCCGCCATAACCTTGGTAGGCATGCTGGTTGGCTTTCGCCTGATCCTGATATTGAGCGGCATTTATGTCCGCCGGAATACCAGTGATCATGCCGGCCGGTGTCATCGAGGCAATTCCGCCACCGGGCGGCGGGTTCTGCGGGACTTTCTGGACTTTGCCTTTTGCGTCATTGAAACTGCCGACCTGGTCGCCAATTTGCCCGGACGCTTTCCCGGAGAATTTGCCGACCTCATCGAAGTTGTTCTGCACGCGCCCCATTGCCGCGCGAGCGCGATCCGCGGCCTCTCCGTGCCAACCCGAGGCGAGTTGTTGCTTCGCTTTGTTGATGTCTTGAGATATCCCGCCGTACGAGTTCCCGGCCTTACCGTACACATGTTGAGCGGCAGCGTAGGACTGTGTTCCCGGGCCGCCGTGGAAGTATTCCCAGATCTCGTAAGGGTCGACACCACCGACTTTGCCGCCGAACATATGCAGCTTGAAGTAGTCGGCAACGTCCTTGGCGCCCTCTTCCAGCCCGTGGACGACTGCCTTTCCGGCGTCTCCGATCGCATCGCCAACAGCCTCAACCCCGTGGGCTATCCCCTTGCCGACATCGGACAGCATTGACCCGAGCCCCATTGCTACCTCCCGCTCGCATCTGTACCGAACACGATTAGCTCGCCGCCTTCAATGTCTGCACCGCCGCTGTTGCCAGCTTTGTTGCCGCATCGCACGGTTCAACGTCACCGGTGCCGCCCGTGTAGCTTGCAACTATGGCCTGGTGGTTGGATACACCGACTACCAGTCGGCAGTCTCCAGGTAGTTCTTTGTTCTGCGCTTCGTGTAGCACGGGATAGCCCTCGATGGGTGGGCGTTCTTCAAATACCGGAAGCTCCTTGCGTTGAGCGTAAATATAGGAAAGTCCGCCACCGCCTTGCAGGAACTGTAAACCGACCGTAGCATTATTCCCACCGCCACTCCATTGACAATCATTTGACAAGCCCTCGATGGCGCTTTCTTTGCCCGTGGATGGAAGTTGAATTGAAGAAGTTAATGATTCCTTCTGCTGATCAGATATCACAGCACATGGGTGCTTGATGAACTTATCAACTTTCAATGGGTTGGCTATGTTCGGGGCACCGTGTAGATCGTCTGGTGTTGCCGAATCGGAGGACGGACCTCCCGTGGTCGGTTTACCATCGACGGGACCTCCGCATCCGGCGACAACACCAGTAAGCGCTAGGGCTAAAGCGCCCTTTATCCACTTCGTCGACACAGCCTATTCCTTGGATTTTTCGATCGTAACGGTCTTTAAGTCGAGCTCGTTTACCAACTCTGCGTTGTTGTAAGCTTTGTCAATGGCGATAAGTTCGTTCAGAGCTTCGGCTATTTCCTGGCGACGAGCGCGATGATTGGCGACAAACGCCTGATTCGTGTGGATGAGGCTCTTGTGGAATTGGGTGGTGTACTCCGAGCGGCCTGGTTGAACAACGTCGTGAAGCGCGTCAACGGATTGTCGCATGTCGTTCAGGGCTCCCCATGAGTCGCGCAAGGTTGAAAGCGCGTTACGCATCGCGGCGCTGTCGTACTCCATGCTCCCGGACATCGGGGTTCCCTCCCTCGGCCGACCACTTACGCCTTGCGTTTTGCGAGTGTAGCCGACCTATCACCGGCGTAGTACCGGTTCCGACAAGTCTCTCGCTTCAGTACTCGGACGCGCGAGTGGAGGCGATGGTTCCCCGGTGACCGAACGAGTCGAGAGTCGGTTATGTGTGTTATGCGAACTCAAGTGCAGGACGGAGGTGCCCTGGGCTGAGCGCGCTCATACGATCGTCCACGGTGGGCACTAGCGGGGCGTTCCGCGGGGCGAGGGACAGTAAAGCGGCGGCCGACCGGGGAAGGTCAACCGCCGCTTCGGGTCGAGCCGGAACTCAGACGTCGTAGTAGAGCGCGAACTCGTAGGGGTGCGGGCGCAGCCGCAGTGGGTCGATCTCGTGCTCGCGCTTGAACGCGATCCAGGTTTCGATGACGTCCGGGGTGAATACGCCGCCTTCGAGCAGGTAGTCGTGGTCGGCCTCGAGCGCGTCGAGTACGGATCCGAGGTCGGCGGGCACCTGCTGGACGTCGCGGGCCTCTTCGGGCGGCAGTTCGTAGAGGTCCTTGTCGATGGGCGCGGGCGGCTCGATCTTGTTCTTGATGCCGTCGAGCCCGGCCATCATCATGGCGGAGAAGGCGAGGTACGGGTTCCCGGATGCGTCGGGGCAGCGGAACTCGATGCGCTTGGCCTTGGGGTTGTCTCCGGTGATCGGGATACGCACGCAGGCGGACCGGTTGCGCTGGGAGTAGACGAGCGAGACCGGGGCCTCGTATCCGGGCACCAGGCGGTGGTAGGAGTTCACCGTGGGGTTGGTGAAGGCGAGCAGCGAGGGCGCGTGGTGCAGGATGCCGCCGATGTAGTGCCGCGCCGAATCGGAAAGGCCCGCGTAGCCGGACTCGTCGTGGAACAGCGGCTGTCCGTCTTTCCACAGTGACTGGTGGCAGTGCATGCCGGAGCCGTTGTCGCCGTAGAGCGGCTTGGGCATGAAGGTCGCGGTACGCCCGGCCTGGTGTGCGGTGTTCTTGACGATGTATTTGAACAGCTGCAGGTCGTCGGCTGCGTGCAGCAGGGTGTTGAACTTGTAGTTGATCTCGGTCTGTCCCGCGGTGCCGACCTCGTGGTGGGCGCGCTCCATGGTGAAGCCGACGCTCTCGAGCTGCAGGCAGATGCGGTCACGCAGGTCGCCGAAGTGGTCCTGGGGCGGGACGGGGAAGTAGCCGCCCTTGAACCGGGTCTTGTATCCCTTGTTGCCGCCCTCTTCATCGGCGCCGGTGTTCCACCAGGCCTCGATGGAGTCGATCTCGTGGAAGGAGGCGTTCTCGGCGGAGTCGAAGCGGATGGAGTCGAACAGGTAGAACTCCGCCTCGGGGCCGAAGAAGACGGTGTCGGCGATGCCGGATTCGGTGATGTACTGCTCGGCCTTGCGCGCGATGTTGCGCGGGTCCCGGCTGTAGGGCTCGCGGGTGAACGGGTCGTGCACGAAGAAGTTGACGTTGAGCGTCTTCTCGGTGCGGTACGGGTCGACGCGCGCGGTCGTGAGGTCCGGCAGCAGCAGCATGTCGGACTCGTGGATGGACTGGAAGCCGCGCACGGAGGAGCCGTCGAATGCCAGCCCTTCGGCGATCGCGTCCGCGTCGAACGCCTTCGCGGGCACCGTGAAGTGCTGCATGACGCCCGGCAGGTCGCAGAACCGAACGTCGACGAACTTCACCCCTTCGTCAGAGATGAACTTGAGTACCTCGTCGGTAGTTTGGAACACCGTCACCTGCTCCTTCATCGTGGTTGCAGTCTCCGGCGAATCTATGTTCGAGGTGTTGCTCGACCATCACCCGCAGGTTTCGCTCACGTTAACCGCTCCGTTCGTGACGAGCGCGATACCGTGCGCACGAATGGGCGAGGCTATCCTCGCTGTGTGAACGATACGCAGCGTTCGAGCAGGTGGACGGGGTCGTGGCTGTCCGGGCCGCCCACGGCCGATCAGGGTGACCGGCAGGCCTACCCAGGGGAACGCCTCGACCTGCCGGAATCGGGCAAGGGCTCGGTGGCCTCGATGGGGCGCAAGCTCGGCGGGCTGCTCGTCGACCTGGTGATCGCCGGACTGATCGGTGCGCTGTTCCTGCGGGCGAACCCGACGGACACCCCGGCGATGCTGCAGCAGAATTACATCAGTGTCGGGATCTGGTACGTGATCACCGTGATCGGGCACGGTTTCTTCGGGTTCACCCCGGGCATGGCACTGCTCGGGCTGCGCGTGGTCCGCATGGACGGGACCCAGATGGTCGGAGTGCCGAGGGCGGCGCTGCGCACCCTGCTCATCGCGCCGATCATCCCGGCCTGCGTCTGGAACAGTGACAACCGCGGCCTGCACGACCGGGCCTCGGGCACGATGGTGCTCAACGCGCGCTGAGCACCCGGCTGCTCAGCGGCGGCGGATGGTGCGCTGCACGTTGCGCATCTTGGCGCCCTGCGGGGTCGGTCCCTTGGGCATGGCCGCGCCCTTGGTGCCGAGCGCGGTGACCCGCTTCTCGATCTCGTCCACCTGGTTGGTGGTGATGTTCCTGGGCAGCCGCATGAGGTGGCGCTGCAGCTTGGACAGCTTCACCTGGCCTTCCTCGTCCCCGATGATGACCTCGTAGATCGGGGTCTGCCCGATGACCCGGGAGATGCGCTTCTTCTCCTGGGAGATCAGCGACTTGACCCGATGCGGGGCGCCCTCCGCCACGAGGATCACCCCCGGCCTGCCGACCACCCGGTGCAGCGCGTCGAGCTGGGTGGTGCCCGCGACCGCCTGCTTGACCCGCCAGCCACCGCGCAGCTGGTCGAGCGCCCAGGCGGCGGCCCCCGGCTGCCCGTCCGCCTTCGCGTAGACGTTGCGCTGCACCCGCCGCCCGAACACGATCACCGCGCCGAGCACACCGAGCACCACGCCGAGCGGGAGCAGAATCCATGGCTGCCCGATGAGCCAGCCGATGGCGAACACCACGGCGGCGATGACGATGAAGGTGCCGAGCAGCCACGGGATGAGGCCCTTGTCCTCGCGAAGCTGCATCTTGAACGCTTCGAAGAACTGTCCGCGCTTCTGCTTGCGTTCGGCACGCTGCGCCTGCTTTTCCTGCGCCGAGGCTTTCTCCTTGCCAGCCATGCCTACCAGGATACGGCCGGGAGTGTCGTAGGCATCTGCGAGGATGGCTGAGAAGGCTGAGCCGATGCGCGAGGGAGGACCGAGGGAGTTGGCACCGACACTGCTCGAGGGGCTCGATGACGAGCAGCGTGCCGTGGTGCTCGCTCCGCGCGGTCCGGTCTGTGTGCTCGCCGGCGCGGGGACGGGGAAGACGAGGGCGATCACCCATCGCATCGCGCAGCTGGTCACCGCGGGGCACGTCGCGGCTGGTCAGGTGCTCGCGGTCACGTTCACCGCGCGCGCGGCGGGGGAGATGCGCACCAGGCTGCGTGCGCTCGGCGTGGCCTCGGCGCAGGCGCGCACCTTCCACGCCGCGGCGTTCCGCCAGCTCCGGTACTTCTGGCCGAAGGTGATCGGCGGCGCCCCGTGGGAGCTCGTGGAGCGCAAGCTGCAGCTCGTCGGGCGGGCGGCGCATCGTTGTGGCGTGTCCACCGAGCCGGAATCGCTCCGTGATCTCGCCTCGGAGATCGAATGGTCGAAGGCCTCCCTGATCACCCCGGACGGGTACGCCACCGCCGCGAGCAGGGCGCACCGGGACACTCCGGTCGCGCCCGAACTCCTCGCGAAGGTGTACGCGCTCTACGAGGAGGCCAAGACCGCGGCACAGGTGCTCGATTTCGACGACCTGCTGCTGCACACCGCCGCGGCACTGGAGGACAACGCCGAGGTGGCGCACGAGTTCCGGGACCGGTACCGCTGCTTCGTGGTGGACGAGTTCCAGGATGTGACCCCGTTGCAGCAGCGGGTGCTGGAAGCCTGGCTCGGCGGGCGCGACGATCTGACCGTCGTCGGCGACGCCAACCAGACCATCTATTCCTTCACCGGCGCCTCGCCGCGTCCGCTGCTCGATTTCACCAGGCGGTTCCCCGAGGCGACCCTGGTCCGGCTCGAGCGGGACTACCGGTCGACCCCGCAGGTGGTCTCCCTCGCCAACCAGGTCATCGGGGCGGCGCGGAACCGTCCCGCGGGCACCCGCCTGCGCCTGGTCGGCCAGCGGAAGCCGGGACCGGAACCCGAGTTCGCCGAGCACCCGGACGAGCACGCGGAGGCGGCCGCGATCGCGGGGCGGATCAAGCGGTGGATCGCCGAGGGAGTCCCGGCGAGCGAGATCGCCGTCCTGTACCGGGTGAACGCGCAGTCGGAGCGGTACGAGCAGGCGCTCGCCGATGCCGGGGTGCCGTATCTGGTCCGTGGCGGGGAGCGGTTCTTCAACCGGGTCGAGGTACGGCAAGCGCTTGCGGCACTGCGCACGGCCGAGGAGACGAGCGAACCATTGCCCGGCAGGGTGCGCGAGCTGCTGGCTCCGCTCGGGCTCACCGCCGAACCGCCGGAGGGTGGTGCGGCGCGCGACCGGTGGGGTTCGCTGCTGTCCCTCGTCGAACTCGCCGAGGAACTCACCGCGAGCGTTCCGCAGGCGGGGGTCGCGGATTTCGTCCGCGAACTCGAGCAGCGCGCGGACGCGCAGCACCCGCCGAAGGTGGAAGGGGTGACCCTCGCTTCGCTGCACGCGGCCAAGGGGCTCGAGTGGGATGCCGTGTTCTGTGTCGGGCTCGTGGAGGGCACGATGCCGATCCAGCACGCCGAGGGGGACGAGGCCGCGATCGAGGAGGAACGGCGGCTGCTCTATGTCGGTGTCACTCGCGCGCGTGAACGGCTGTCCTTGTCCTGGGCGCTTTCCCGGCATGAGGGCGGAAAACCGAATCGCAGGCGCAGCCGCTTTCTCTATGGGGTGATTCCCGAGGATCACCCGGCAGCGCGATTGCCGAAATCCGCGGGCCAGAAAACCGGGAAACGGGGAGGCACCTGCCGGGTGTGCGGCGGGCCGCTCACCGGTGCGCTGGCCGTGAAACTCGGCCGCTGCGACCATTGTCCGTCCAATGTGGACGATGAATTGCTGGCGCGGCTCAAGGAATGGCGCTCGGCGAAGTGCAAGTCGCTCGGTGTGCCCGCCTACGTCGTGCTGACCGATGCCACACTGCTCGCGATCGCCGAACAACAACCGGCCGATACCCGTGCGCTCGTCGCGATCCCGGGGATCGGCGCGACCAAGCTCGAACGGTTCGGCGAGGATGTCCTTGCCCTGGTCGGGGGCGATCCGATCGCCGTGACGGGGCTCGCGGAAGAAGATTCGAAAAAAGAGTTGCACCCGCGTACCCGATCCGAATAGCCTGCAAGCACCGGGCTCAACGTGGCCCGTGGATGGGGAAGGGTTCCCCGGCGCCGGTTCCCGAGCGGGGCGGCGTGCGTAGCGATGAAGGAGGTGGCCGAAGTGGTTCTCAAGTTCATGGAAATCGACGGTCACCTCGGCGCTCATGGCCAGTTCGAGCGCGCCTGCGCACAGTCCGCCGGAATCACTCGCGCGCGCCGTAGCACCGTTGGCGTGCAGATGGCGGCCAAGCAGGTCGTGATGACCCCAGATATGCCGATGCTGTCGTCCGTACCGGACCGATGCCCTTGACCCACGAGGACTCTCAAGGCACGAGAAGGCCGCGGACCGTGATCGGTTCCGCGGCCTTCTTGTGTTTTGGGGGCCGTTCCCCACAACCGAATATCGAACCGAGGAGACAAGGAGAGAGAGCAAGTGTTGACCGCAACGGTTCCAGTCGACGGTGGAGCCGTACCCGAACTCGACGAGGAATCCTGTACCGGCATCGCAGGTGTCCTCGACGCAGCCGGGACGGGCCGTACCGACTTGCCGTGCCAACTCGGCAATCCGGACCTGTGGTTCGGGGACACCCCGGCCGAGTTGGAAAAGGCCAAGAAACTCTGCACGGACTGCCCCATCAGAGCAGAGTGCCTGGCGAGTGCCCTGTCCCGCGGTGAGCCGTGGGGCGTGTGGGGTGGCGAGATCTTCGAAAGAGGAACCGTCATCGCTCGCAAGAGGCCGAGGGGACGTCCGCGCAAGAACCAGACCAGGCAGGAGGAATTCGTCGCATGACCCGCATTCGACTCGTTCAGACCGCGAATCGGCGGTACGCCGAGAAAACCCCGATCCCGACTTCCCGACCAACCGGGCTACGAACGAAGGAGACCAAGCGAATGTTGATCTACGAGGATATGTCGAGAATACGAATGCGCGAGGACCAGCGCGTGGCCGCCGAACAACGCACCGCGAACCGGATGCTGGCGATCCGCCGCTGGGAACGGCTCGCGGGCTGGGCGGCGAAGCGCGCCGCGAAGGTCCGCGACAGCTGATTCGCGCCCGAGGGCGTCGGTTCTCGCGCGCCTCGCCGGTCGGGGACGCTCCGGCGACCCCGGCCGGCGAGTACCGTGATCGCGATGGATGCCGAGGCGATCGCGTGCGGGCGCTGTGGTCTGGTGCTCGGGCAGGGTGCACCCGCTGCCGAACGGCTGACCTGGGTGCACGAGCGGGCATCGGAACGGGAATCCTGGCTGTGTCCCGCGTGCGCCCGGCTGCATCTGCGGGATATCGAGGGCAAGCTGCCGAGTGAGTACTGGTGATCATGGCGTGTGGCTGGCCGAACGGTCACCCGCCATGAGATAGGCCGTCTCGAGCAGCGTGCGCACCCGCGCCGCGTCCCTGGCGAGCATGCGCGGCGGGGTGTGCACGGCCGCCCTGCCCTGCTCGTTCAGCAGCTTCGCGTGGTGCCCGCTCGGGGTGAAGTCCCAGCTGAGATCGAGGTCCGGCCAGTGCGCCGACACCACGGTCAACGGCCGGTCCTCGGCGTCGGTGAGCGCGGCGTGCCAAAGCGGTGCCGGGATCCGGCTCGCCGCGCAGATGCGGCGCGCCCGCTGCTCGTTGATCGAGGACAGCTTGCCGGAGAGATCGCGGAGCCGGGCGCGCACGGTCGCCGCGCCGCGCTGGCTGCCCTGTTCGAGCTCGGTCTCGAGCTCGAACAGGGAGCACAGATCGTCGCGCAGGGTGGCAAGCAGGATCTGGTCCACCGAGTCGCAACCGGGTTGTTTGCGCGCCGCGTCGATACAGGCCCGTGCCGGGGCGGCGAGCAGGAGCCCGTCGGCCTCGATGGTGCGCGGGGTGCGCGTCGTGCGCTCCACGATCACCCCGGACGGGCTGCCCACCCTCCGGTTCGCCGGAACGAGCACATGCACCGATCCTCGCGGGACCTCCAGCCGCGCCCCATGCCGCCGTAGCGCGTCCGCCCCGGTCAGCACGGTCCCGGGGCCGAGATGCGCGAACACGGCGCGCAGGAACTGCTCGCGGTCCGGGGCTCCGGTGTGCAGCAGGACGACCTTGCCGAACAGCCGCTGCCACGGCCCGCAGGTCCGGCACCGGGTGGCGATCGCGTGCTCGGAGATCCCGGCCGCTTTCAGTTTCGCCAGCGTGGTGACCCCGTGATCCGCGGTATCCATGGCCCGCTCCGATACGGGTTTGGCTGTATTCCCCCACTTTGGGTGTTGTTCTCTGAGCATGGAGTCAATGATGCATGGCCGGTGAATTCCCGTCCTGCAATTTGCCAAAAATGTGGACAACTAACGTCGTGAATGGTCCATTCACACCATGGTGTGGATAACTCTGCTGAGGAATTGTGGACAACTCACGGTTCAGTGCTGTTCGGCGTGCTCGTCCTCGAAACCGTTGAGCCAGCGGTGGGCGATTCCGCGCACCGGAACCTGGGCCCCGAGCTGGCACAGGATGCCGGTGAGCCCACCGAGCACCCGGACGACCAGCAGATACTCCGGCGGGAGGTTGAGCATCCGCCCGGTCTGGAAGTCCTTGCCGCGCAGGTCCGTGACCCGTTCGGCCTCGACCCGCAGCCAGTCCCTGCTGAACTGGAACCGGTCCTGGCGCCAGGCGTCGACGAACGGCGCGAAGAAGGCCTGCACGGCGTTCGCGTCGACCTCGACGTGTTCGCGCACGTACCCCTCCGCGCGCAGCATGGCGAGCAGTTCCTCGGGATCGTCGTGCAGCGCGATGGTGGCGATCTCGCCCAGACCGCGCGGGCTGCCCTCGGGCATCCTGGCGACCGCGCCGTAATCGATCACGGCCATCCGGCCGTCCGCGAGCAGCATGAAGTTACCGGGATGCGGGTCGGCGTGCAGCAGGTGCGCCCGGTTCGGCGAGCTGAACCCGAACAGGGCCAGCAGGTACCCGGCGTGGTTCCGTTGCTGCTGGTCCCCTTCGGCGATGATCGTGGCGAGCGGGGTTCCGGTGATCCATTCGGAGACGAGCACCTTGGGGGCACTCGCCACCACCTTGGGGACCACGAACAGCTCGTCGTCGGCGAACGCCTCGGCGAACGTGCGCTGGTAGTTCGCCTCGGTGCGGTAGTCCAGTTCCTCGACCACGCGTTCCTGGATCTCGGCGAGCAGCGGTTTGACCTCCACACCCGGCTGTACGGTCTGGATCAGCCTGGAGAACCGCTGCAGCTGGCGAAGGTCCGCGTACAGCGCCTCGTCGGCGCCGGGGTACTGCACCTTGACCGCGACGGTGCGCCCGTCCCGGTAGACCGCGCGATGGACCTGGCCGATGCTCGCCGAAGCCACGGGTTCCTCGGTGAACTCGGTGAACCGCTCCCGCCACTGGGTGCCGAGCTGCTCGGTGAGCACCGTCTGCACGGTCTCGAAGGGCATCGGGGGAGCGGCCGACTGGAGCTTGGTGAGTGCCTCCCGGTAGGGCGCGGCCATGTCCTCGGGTACCGCGGCCTCGAACACCGAGAGCAGCTGGCCGACCTTCATCGCGCCACCCTTGAGCTGTCCGAGCACGGTGAACAACTGTTCGGCCGTCTTCGCCGAGATCTCCGCGTTGATCTGGTCGGCGTTACCGCCCGCGATCCGCCTCCCGAACCCGCCGACGACCCGGCTGGCCACGCCGAACGGCAGGCTGGCCAGCCTCGCGGTGCGTTGCATCGATTTGCGCGGGAGTTCGTCACTCACCCTCGCTAGTTTGCCGTGCACCGGCGCAGGTAACTACCCCCTCTCCCGTGTTGCTTGGCGTGCCGGATGTGATTCGGATGACGGTGCCGGTTCGTGCCCTGCTTGCCGTTCGCACGTGCACGCGGGATTCGGGGGCCACGTGCGCCACCGCAGGTTCAGGGTGTCCGGTTCGACGTCCACCGCGGCGTCGCGCAGCTGCCCGAGCGGATCACCGTCCAGGAAGCGCAGTGCCTGCGCGCTCGCGATGGCGCTGGTCAGGTGCGCGACGGCGAGCGGGCAGGGCTGGGGCAGATCGGCCAGTTGGGTCGCGATGCGCGGCCAGCCGGGATCGTTGCCGGTGCGCCACAGATCGATACAGCGCACACACCCGGTTTGGCCTGGGACGATGAGCGGGCCGATCACTCCGGTCCCGTCCCGTGGATAGGCGAGCAGCGCGGGGATGCCCGCGGAGTGCAGCGCGGTCGCGATCTCCGGGCGGGCCGCCGGGGTATCGGTGAACAGCACGAGATCGGGGGCGCGTTTCGGGGAGAGCTTGTCGAACCGCGCGGTGCTCGACACGGTGCGCAGCAGCTCTGGCGCGACCGTCGAGCGTGGTCTGCCGACATCGGTTTCGCGGTAGCCGGTGCCGCAGTCCTGGGCACGCACGGTCCCGCCCGCCGCGAGGTGCACGCGCCCGACACCGGCCGCGGCCAGCGCCAAGGCGGTGGCGATCCCGATCCGGCCGTCACCGTGGATGACCACGGCCGCCCTGGCACGCGCCTCCAGCACGGCGCGCGGGCGCGCGCCCTCGAGTGCCCGCGCCGCTAGATCGCCATCGAGCCTGCCGGGAGGAGGACGCGATCCGGTATCCTCGAGCAGCCCGGATTCATCCAGGTCGGTGACGAGTTCGCGGAGCAGTTCCGGTTCCGCGACGGACTGCAGCAGCTCGGTGTAACTGCGCCTGCCGTCGAGGCCACGGAGCAACTCGTAGATCCGCTTCGAGCCGGTGACACACAGGGCGTGCCCGAGTTGTGCGACGTCCGGGGCCCTGCTGAGCAGGGTGAGGCCCGGCAACAGCCGAGGACGGCTGGACAGTGATCTTCGCGGAGTGTTCGCGTGCTTCGTTATCTGGTTCATGACCGAACCCTGGCACGGTTCCGGCCTCGCCTGGAATACCGGCGACCGCGTCAATGGAACCATTGACGCGTACGAATCGAATGTTCGCGCGCGATAGCGACGAAGAATCCGCGGCCGAGCTGACGCGCGACCGGCGGAGTCACGGTGTCGGTTTAGCTGGCTTTGCCCAGGATACGGGTCATTTTCGTGCCGCAGACCGGGCAGGTTCCCTTGGCCATTCGCCTACCGTTGGTCTCGCTGATCTCCCCCTGGAAATCGCGCTTCTCCCTGCACTTGACGCAGTATCCGTTGTACTGATCCGCCACGACTCACACTCCTTGACTATTCCCTTTTTCCGAGGTCGTGATGTGCTCGGTTTGTTCGCACGCTACCCGTGTATGGGTGTCTATTTGTGCATGTGGGCCACGGTGTGTCTGCCCGGGCCGGTGGTTTTCCGGTGAGCGGTCCATTTTTGTCGGTGATCGGACGTACTGTGGACTCGTGTCAGAACCGCGCATCGAGGTGCGCCGCAGTAAGCGCCGAGTCCGCACAGTCAGCGCGTATCGCGAAGGGGACAAAGTGGTCGTACTCCTCCCGGCGCGCATGAGCAAACGGGAGGAACTCCATTGGGTGGATGAAATGGTCAGCCGCCTGCAACGCAGTGAACAACGCAGGCGTTCACCGGCGGGGGAATCGGATGCCGCGCTGCTCGCGCGTTGTCAGCACCTGGCCAAGACCTATCTCGATCCCGCCCTGGTACCGGAAGCGATCCGCTGGGTACCGCCGATGCGCACCCGCTGGGCCTCGTGCACGCCGAGCAGGCGCACGATCCGAGTGAGTAGCCGACTACGTGAAGCGCCGGGCTGGGTACTCGACTATGTGCTGGTGCACGAGCTGACGCACCTCAAGATCGCGGCGCACGACGACTCGTTCTGGGAGATGGTGAACCGCTACCCGCGTGCCGAGCGCGCGATCGGCTACCTCGAGGGGCTGGCCGCCGCGGCGGGCTGGCCGATCGATGAGGAAGCCGATACGGAAGATTCGGAATAGGCGGACCGAACCGGGCGGTCAGTCCTGCTCGCCCGGTTTCTCGTCGTCCTCGTCCTCGTCCTCGTTCTTGTCCTTGGCCGCCTGCTCCTCGCGCTCGGCCTGTTTGATCGCGGCGATCGGGTCATCGGGGATGGTGAACTCGTCCGAGCCCGCTTCCGCTCCGGCGAGCCGGTCGACGAAGTCGGTCGGGTTGTCCAGGTCCTCGGCGGTGGGCAGCAGGTCCCGGTGCGACCACAGCTTGTCCCGCTCCTCGATACCGAGCCGGTCACCGAGCAGCTTCCACAGCCCGGAGGCGGCACGCAGTTTGCGCGGCCGCAGCTCGAGGCCGACCAGGGTGGCGAAGGTGTGCTCGGCCGGTCCACCGGAGGCGCGCCGCCTGCGCAGGGTCTCGCGCAGCGCGTTCGCCCCGGGCAACCGCTCGCCGACGGCCTCGCTGACCACGACGTCGACCCAGCCCTCGACGAGCGCGAGCAGCGTCTCGAGCCTGGTGAGCGCGGCCTCCTGCTCGGGGGTCTGCTTCGGCTCGAGCATGCCCGAGCTCATCGCCTGCTCGATCGAGGCGGGGTTGTTCGGATCGATCTGTCCGGCCAGTTCCTCGAGGGCCGCGGTGTCCACGGTGATCCCGCGGGCGAACTCCTCGACGGTGGACAGCAGGCGTTCGCGCAGCCACGGCACGTGCTCGAACAGCCGCTGGTGGGCGGCTTCGCGCGCGGCCAGGAAGACCATCACCTCGGAGGCGGGGCGCTCGAGGCCTTCGGTGAACCGCTCGATGTTCGCGGGAAGCAGCGCGGCGGTGGCCGGCTTGCCGAGCGGGAGGCCGACATCGGAGGAGGTCAGCACCTCGGAGCCGAGCTGGGCGAGCGCGTTGCCCAGCTGCGAGCCGAAGGCCATCCCGCCCATCTGGCCGAGCATGCCCAGCAGCGCGCCCGCGGCCTGCTTCGCCTCTTCGGGGAGCGCTTCCACCCAGGCGCCCGACATCCGCTGGGCGACCGGGTCACACAGCCGCTGCCAGGTCTCGAGGGTGTGCTCCACCCAGTCCCGGGCCGACCAGGAGCTGATCTCGCGGGCACCCACCGGCAACGTGGTCACCGGATCGAGCCACATCTCGGCGAGATGCATCGAATCGGTGACCGCCTTCTGCTGATCGGCACCGGCGAGCCCGGCCGCGTTGGTGAGCTGCTGCACGGCGATCTGCTTGGCGAGGTCGTAGTTGACCGGTCCGCTCGACGTGCCCGCGTTCGACAGCATCTGACCGAGCTGGGAGAGCATCTGGCCGAGCTGGCCGACGTCGAAATTCTCCCCGCCGGGGCCGCCCATACCGGGCATGCCCGGCATTCCCCCGGGCAGCGCGCCGAAGCCGAACCCGCCCTGCTGCGGGCCCTGCTCGTTCTCGCCTCGCTTGTCGGGGTCCTCGGGCTCGCCCTGAGAGAACCCGAACGGCATATTGGTCATGCCTCCCACCGTACGCGGAGTGCGCGCGAAACGCGTATCGCCGCCTGCGAACAGGCCAGGTCGCCAGGGCTCTAGGCTGGCGCCCGTGAGTGAACAGACCGAGGCGCCGTCCGGGCGCAGGTGGAACAGGCGAACGTGGACGGTGCTGTTCAGTTTCGGACTGGTCATCGTGTTCGCCCTGATCGGCATCTTCGTGCGGGTTCCCTATGTGGCGGTCGGGCCCGGTCCGACCTTCAACACCCTGGGCAAACACGACGGTGCGGACGTCATCGAGATCGGCAAGGGGCCGAAGACGTATCCGACGACCGGCCAGCTGCGGATGACCACGGTCTCGCTCACCGACAACCTCAGCCTGTTCGCCGCGATGGGCCTCTGGCTCGGTGGCCGGGAGGCGCTCGCCCCGCGCGAGGCGTACTTCCCACCGGGGCAGTCCCGCCAGCAGGTCAACCAGCAGAACACCCAGGAGTTCGAGAGCTCGCAGAGCAACGCCGAGGTCGCCGCGCTGAGCTACCTGCACTTCCCGACCAAGGTGCTGGCGAACACGATCGTCAACGGCGGCCCCTCGGACAAGAAGATCAAGGCCGGCGATCAGATCCTCGCGATCGGCGGGAAGAACGTGACCACGGCCAAGCAGGTCTTCGACGTCATGCGCGGAACCAAGCCGGGGCAGTCGGTGGATGTGAAGGTCACCGCGCAGCACGGCGGGCAGCCGCGGGACGAGCAGATCAAGCTGGGCCGCAACCCGCAGGGCGCGTTCGGCTTCCTCGGGCTCACCCCGACCAACCGGGCCGATGTGCCGTTCGACATCGGCATCCGGCTCAATGACGTCGGCGGTCCCTCGGCCGGGCTGATCTTCGCGCTGTCCATCATCGACAAACTCACCCCGGAGCAGCTCACCGACGGCAAGACGATCGCGGGGACCGGGGAGATCGACAGCGAGGGCCGGGTCGGGCAGATCGGCGGGATCAACTTCAAGCTGATCGCCGCCAAGGAACAGGGCGCCTCGACCTTCCTCGTGCCCGCGGGCAACTGCGTCGAGGCGAAGGCGACCGCCCCGCAGGGAATGCAGCTGGTGAAGGTCGGTTCCCTCACCGATGCCGTCACCGACCTGCGCAAACTACGCTCCGGGCAGGCCGTCCCGCACTGCTAGGCGAGCGTGGTGCGCAGCGCCTCGACCAGGTTGGGGGCGAGGTCGGGGTGCTCCACGATCTCCTCCGGCTCTTCCTCGTCCGCCGCGGCGCGCAGCCGTAGCACGCAGGCGGCGACCTCGTTCCGGTGCACCACCGCGACCAGGCGGGCCTCCCGGCGCTGCGGGTGCTGCGCGGCGAGCTGTTCCAGGTGCTCGTCGTTCTCGCCGAGCTCGTCCACCTCGGCCTGGGCTTCGGGTGGCAGGATCACGATCTCCTGGGCGAGCGCGCAGCCGTGCACCGTCTCCGGCCATTCGATCTGCGCGAGCGCCTCGCCGATGTCCTCGGCGGGCAGTCCCTCCTGGGCGATCGGGGTGAGCTCGGCGGCCTCCGCGAGCTGCTCGGCGAGCTCGGGCTGTTCGGCGATCAGCACGCTCGTCGGAACGAGCGCGAACAGCTGTGGGCCCTGATCCCAGCCCGCCGATCCGACGAACTCTTCGATTTCGCGGGCGAGGCCACCGAGCATCGCCGCGTTCGCGTCTTGTTCTGCCACCGCCCCATCGTGGCACGCCGTGTGCATGCGGGAACTGGTGGCGTGGTCAGGCACGTTAGGGTCGGGCAAGGGGATGTACTCGACGTTGACCTGTGTGGAGCGTGTCTGGTGGCCAGTCGGCCTGCGGGAGCACTGCCGAGGTTGTCTCGGCGCAGCAAGATACTGATCGGTATCGGGGTATTCATCCTCCTGGTCCTCGTGCTCGGGAACCGGCTGCTGGCGAAATATGTGGACTGGCTCTGGTACGGCGAGGTGAACTTCCGCTCGGTGTTCGGCACCCAGCTGGTCACCGAGATCGTGCTGTTCTTCGCGGCCGGGGTGTTCATGGCGGGCGCGGTGCTGCTCGCGATGTTCCTCGCCTATCGCACCCGCCCGGTGTTCGTACCGGTGACCGGCAGCGACGACCCGCTCACCCGGTACCGCGCGACGATCGTGCGCAGGCGGAAGCTGTTCATCATCGGGATCCCGGCGCTGATCGGGCTGATCACCGGGTGGACCGCGACCGCGCAGTGGCAGACCGTGCAGCTGCTGTTCAACGGCGGCTCCTTCGGCCAGACCGATCCGCAGTTCCACATCGACATCGGCTTCTACGTCTTCACCCTGCCGTTCATCCAGTGGATCAAGAGCCTGCTGTTCGTCGCCATCACGCTGTCCTTCTTCGCGGCGCTGATCACCCATTACCTGTTCGGCGGGATCCGGCTCGCCGGGCGCGGGGGACAGATCTCGGTGCCCGCGCGCATCCACCTCGGGCTGCTCATCGGCCTGTTCGTGCTGCTCAAGGCGGGCGCCTACTACCTGGACCGGTACGAGGCACTGTTCTCCGGGCACTCGGACAAGTTCAACGGCGCCTCCTACACCGACGTGAACGCGCTGCTCCCGGCGAAGCTGATCCTGCTGTGCATCGCGGTGTTCTGCGCGGTCGCGTTCTTCGTCGGCGCGTTCATGCGCAATATGCAGCTGCCCGCGATCGCCTTCGTGCTGATGCTGCTCTCCGCGCTGCTCGTGGGAACCGTCTGGCCACTGCTGATGCAGCAGTTCTCGGTGAGCGCGAACGCGCAGCAGAAGGAAGCGCCCTATATCGAGCGCAACATCCAGGCGACCCGCCAGGCCTACGGGATCACCGGCGACAAGATCGACAGGATTCCCTACGACCCGGGCAAGTCGGCGAAGCCCATCTCCCAGGTCAGCCAGGACGACCCGACCATGTCGAACATCCGGGTGCTCGATCCGGCCATCCTCTCGCCGACGTTCACCCAGCTCGGCGCCGGGAACAAGAACTTCTACGGGTTCCCGGACAACCTGGGGATCGACCGTTACACGGTGGGCGGCAAGAAGCAGGACTACATCGTCGCCGCGCGGGAGATCGATCCGAACAAGCTCGCGAACACCCAGCGCGACTGGATCAACAAGCACCTGGTCTACACGCACGGGAACGGTTTCGTCGCGGCCCCGGCCAACCAGATCAAGTCCGGCGACGAGGGCGGTTACCCGGACATCAAGGTCAGCGATCTCGACCATCCAGGCGATGGCGGGCTGCGGGTCAACCAGCCGCGCATCTACTACGGCCTGCTCAACCGCTCGCCGGACGACTACGCGATCGTCGGCGGCGGCACCGGCGCGCCGCGCGAGTACGACGCGGACAACAAGCCCAAGTACACCTACCAGGGCTCGGGCGGGGTCCAGATCGGCAACTGGTTCAACCGGCTCGCCTTCGCCGCCTACTACACCGAACGCAACTTCCTGTTCTCGAACGATATCGACGACAGCTCGCGGGTGATCCTCAAGCGGGATCCGCGTGACCGCGTGCAGGCCGTCGCGCCCTGGCTGACCACCGACGGCGACCCGTATCCCGCGGTGGTCAACGGTCAGGTCGAATGGATCGTGGACGGGTACACCACGCTGTCCAAGTACCCGTACTCCCAGTCGACTCCGCTCGCGCAGGCGACGAACGTGTCCACGACCGGGGGCAGCGTCCGGCCCCAGGAAGACCGGAACATCGGCTACATCCGCAACTCGGTCAAGGCCACGGTGAACGCCTACACCGGCAAGGTCAGCCTCTACTCGGTCGACGAGCAGGATCCGGTGCTCAAGGCGTGGGAGCGGGTCTTCCCGGGGACCGTGAAACCCAAGAGCGCGATCCCGCCCGCCCTCTCCGAACACTTCCGCTACCCGGAGGACCTGTTCAAGGTGCAGCGGGACCTGATGGCGAAGTACCACGTCAGCAATCCCCAGGAGTTCTACTCGCAGAACAGCTTCTGGAGCGTGCCGAAGGACCCGACCTACCACGAGGAGAACACCCCGGCGGCCCAGCCAGGATTGCGGCCGAGCAGGGAAGCGCCCGGTCAGCCGCCTTATTACGTGCTCGCGCAGGCACCCGGACAGCGCTCTCCGACCTTCCAGCTGACCTCCACGTTCACCCCGCTGAACCGGCAGAACATGGCCGGCTGGCTCTCCGCGTCGAGCGATCCGCGCAACTATGGCAAGTTCACCATGCTGACCCTGCCGTCCGGGGCACAGACCAGGGGACCGTTCCAGACCCAGAACGCCTTCGACACCAACCCCGCGTTCACCACCGACCGCACCCTGTTCGGCAACAAGGACGTCGAGCCCAAGTTCGGCAACCTGCTGACCCTGCCGGTCGCGGGCGGGATCATGTACGTGGAACCGGTGTACATCCAGCGCAACGGGCAGGACTCGTATCCGAACCTGGCCAAGGTGCTCGTCTCCTACAACAACCAGGTGGGCGTCGGGAACAACCTGCAGGACGCGCTGAACAAGCTCACCCCGGGCTCGGACAGCACGCCGGGCAGCGACCAGGGCAACGAGGGGCAGCAGCCGCCGCCCTCCTCGTCCAGCCAGCCGCCGCCGAGTGGTGGCGGGGGCGGCGGGGTCAGCCCGCAGCTGTCTTCGGCCGTGCGCGACATTCAGGGCGCGCTGGAGCAGGTGCGCGACGCACAGCGCAGCGGTGACTTCGGCAAGCTCGGCGAGGCCTACAAGCAACTGGACGAGGCCACCAAGCGCTTCGAGTCCGCGCAGGGCAATCAGTCCGGTGCCAACGGCGGCCAAAGCGGAGGTGGCTGAGCGGCGAAAACGCGGTAACCACCCCCCGTGCGAGGGGCCGTGGAGGCGTGGGATAGAGTGTTCTCAACACGCCGACGCGGGGTGGAGCAGTTCGGTAGCTCGCTGGGCTCATAACCCAGAGGTCGCAGGTTCGAATCCTGTCCCCGCTACCAATTGAAATCGGGCTCCCGGAAATATCCGGGAGCCCGATTTTTTGTGCCCTCGTTTTTCCCGGAAAGCTTTGCACATTTGTCTTCCCGAACGGATTGTTCGCTCCGAAAAACGCTCCTGCGAAAACCCGGCCGCGCGCGACCGGGCGAGTGTTTCAGGGATTCGTGCCGGATGTCCGGCTCGTGCTCCGCGGGGGGTCGTCACGGATCACCGTATCGGTGATTACGGATAGAGAAGGTGGCGCCCGAGTAATGGGATGCACCTGTTCGGGTCGATCTACCACCCTGTTGGCCTAAGAAACTCCGCCTATTACGATGAATGGCCGATAGCAACTCTACTGTGTGTAGAATCGTCTCAGGCCGATTTGCGGCGTTACATCCCGCCCGTGTTCATTTTCCTGTCGGTAACGCCACTTTTCGGATAGGGCGTCGAAATAGGGTGCTCCGGGCCACTTTGTGTTCCCGGGCTTTCTTGATAATTTCCTGTCCGCTCTCGTCCAGCCATTGGTCTATGCACTGAGTCGGCGGGAATGGTGCGCTTTGGCGGGGGCAATCTTCCAGGTCATGCGAAAGGATTATTGATGCGCGGAAAGCTCCTGGCCACCAGTGGTGTGGCCGGTGTCGTCGCGGCTGCGGCGATCTTCGCGGCCACTGCACCCGCAGCGGCGGCCACGGCGAAGCCGGGTCACGGTTCCGCTTACGGTGCCGAGGCCGAAGTCAAGCTGCTCCCCGGAGTCCTGGGTGGTGTGCACGTCGGCACCGGCAAGATGGCCGCGTCGAGCACGGACGGCAAGACCAAGAACGAGGTCGTCGGCGCCGAGCTCAAGCCGATCATCAACGCCTCCGTGGTCTCGAGCTCGAGCAAGCACGACGCCAAGTCGGGCAAGGTGACCTCCTCCGCGAAGGTCGTCGACGCGACGCTCCCGCTGCTCAAGGGTGTCGTCGGCAAGACGCCGGAGGCCTCGGTGATCACCTCGAAGTGCGTCGCCACGAGCAAGGGCATCACCGGTAGCTCGGACCTCGCGAACCTCGACCTCGGCAAGCTCGGGAACATCCACGCGGGTACCCCGAACCTGAAGATCGAGATCCCCGAGGTCGCGAAGATCGTCGCGAACGAGCAGGTCAAGAACTCCGACGGCTCCCTGACCGTGAACGCGCTGCACGTGCAGCTGCTCGGCGGCAAGGTGACCAAGGCGCTCGGCAGCGGTGACATCGTGCTGGCCTCCTCCACCTGCGGCAAGGCGACCGACTCGAAGCCGAACCCGCCGACGGACAAGCCGAAGCCTCCGACGACCACCCCGCCGCACCACGGTGGCGGTGACCACAACGGTGGCGGCAACAACGGCGGCGGCGACCACAACGGTGGCGGCTCGAACGGCGGGTCCACCGGTGGCGCGACCACCCCGGGCACCCCGCAGGTCAGCGTCGTGCCGAAGGGCGCGCCGGAGACCGGTGACGGCAGCCTCGCGGCCGTGGCAGGCTGAATCTGATGCACGCCAGCACATGGCGGGCAGGACACGGCCGCCGACCACTCCGGTTGGCGGCCGTGTTGCTTGCCCTGGTAGCGACGATCACCCTGGCCGGTTGCGGCTCGGGGGACGAGGGCGCGGGCAAATCCGCGGCCAATGCCGCACCCGCGGCGGCGAAGGGGATGCCGCGTTCGGAACCGACCTGGGTGAAGGTGCCCAGCATCGACGCGAACTCCTCGCTGGTTCCGCTCGGGCTGAACAAGGACAAGACGGTCGAGATCCCGCCGGTGAGCCAGCCGCTGCAGGCGGGCTGGTACAAGTACAGCCCGACTCCGGGGCAGCTGGGTCCCTCGGTGATCCTCGGCCACATCGACGGCAATCACAAGAAGGGCATCTTCTGGCGGTTGCACGAGGTGAAAAAGGGCGCGAAGGTGCTCATCGGCCGCAAGGACGGTTCGGTGGCCACGTTCATCGTGAACAAGATCAAGCAGATCCCGAAGACGTCCTTCCCGAGCGACGAGGTCTACGGCAACACCCCGGACTCCCAGGTCCGGTTGATCACCTGTGGCGGGGAGTTCGACGCCAGCAAACGCAGCTACAAGGACAACACCATCGTCTACGGCCAGCTGCAGCAGTGATCACTTCGTCCGGCTGACGGTACGAGTGCTGTGTGTGGTGAGGTCCCGGTAGATCCGCAGCGCGCTGTGGTGATTGCGGAACTCGAACCGCGTCCCGCGCGGGCCGACCTCCCCGTCGGTCGCGAGCCGGACCGGGGCCTCACTGCGCACACTCAAGGTTTCGGCACAGTTGCGGCGGTAGGTCTTCGTCTCGTGCAGTGAACCGGTGAGCGCGGCGAGGATGAACCGCAGCCGCGAGTAGGGCCCATCGGCGAGGATGATCCGGACATCGAGCAGCCCGCTCGCCATGGACGGCCGGTATCCCGGAGTGAACTCCGAGGGCAGATAGGCGTTGTTGCCGACGAACACGGTCCACGCCCGGTGCGGTTTCCCGTCGATGGTCAGCTCGAGCGGCTCCGCGGAACGCAGCACCCGGACCAGTGCGACCGCCGCGGCGGGCCATTTGCCGATCCGGTGCTCCAGCCGTTCCCGTTCGGCCACGATCTGCGGATAGACCCCGAGGCTCGCGGTGTTCAGGATCCACCGGGGTTCGGCACCATCCACGCGCACACTCGCCAGATCGATGCGGGCGGTCGTGCCTTCGGTCGTCGCGGCCTGCGCGGGGGTTCCGCACCCGGCGTCCCGCGCGAAGTGGTTCAGCGTCCCGCTGGCGAGCACCACCAGCGGCAGTCTGGTCTCGGCCGCGATCGCCGCGATGGCGGCCACCGTTCCGTCCCCACCGGCCACTCCGAGCGCGACGGGGTTCAGCTCGGCGATCCGGGCGCGGACCAGTGCACCGAGATCCTCGCCCTCGCCCGGTTCGACCCGGTGCGCGCGCGGCCAGTTCGCCTGCACGGTGTCCCACCCGGAACCGTCCCCGGAATACGGATTCACCGCGAACAGCAGCCCCTCGCCCTCGTCCAGCCGGGGACCGTTCGCCGCGGGCGGCACACTCCTCGGCTCGTCCTCGCGAACGGGGGAGAAGTAGCTGGTCAGCAGTGCCGCCGAGGTGCCGATCAGGGTTCCGGCGACCACATCGGATGGCCAGTGCACCCCGGTGTGCACCCGCGAATAGGCCACCGCCCCGGCCAGCGGGAGGAAGGCGAGACCGGCCGGCGGGCTTTCCAGGGCGACCCCGGTCGCGAAGGCGGCGGCCGAAGCGGCATGGCCGGAGGGGAACGCGGGGGAGTTCGGTTCCCGCACCGCGCGCCGGTGCAGCGGCAGGTGCGCGCTGCTGGGCCGCTGCCTGCCGAACAGCCGCTTGCCGACCAGGTTCACGCTCGCGCTGGCGATGCCGATCGCGACCAGTCCGCGGATCGCGCCGCGGCGCGCCTGGCCGGAGCGCGCGCCGAGCACGGCTGCCGAGCAGAACCACAGCACCCCGTGGTCGGCCGCGCTGGAGAGCTGGCGCAGGGCGGAATCCACCGGAGGCGTCGACAGCCGAGCGCTGTGCCGGGTGAGCTTCCTGTCGAGTTGTCCGATCCGCTTCAGCATTGCGTGATCCTAGGAAAGCGGATGTGAGATCCGCACGTGCTCCGCTGCGCGTCCCCCGACCGTGGTGCCGATGCCGGACTCTCCCCGCTGCGGGCGAGTTTTGGGTATCCGGTTCGCAGGGCTTCCGGCTGTACAGGTTGATCATAGAGTTCTATACTTATATTCGGGCAGTGTTCCTCCGGACCCGAGGAGTCGAGATGACCGAGCACGCCTGGCGCACCTCCAGTTATTCCGGTGGCAGCGCGGAAACCTGCGTCGAGGTGGCACCACTGGCCGATGGCGGGGTGCTGTTACGGGACACGAAGGATCGCGGCCTGCCGCCGTTGCGGTACACGGCCGCGGAGTGGAGCGCGTTCCTGAAGGGGGTCAAGGACGGCGAGTTCGACTTCTGAACCGCGACTGGCCACTGTGGACAGACGGAGAACGGCGTGGCACGGTGGTTGCGTGTCTGCACTGAATGCGACCGCGGCAGCGTTGCTCGGTCTACTGCACGATGGTCCACGCACCGGCGGCGAGCTGATCTCGGCGGCGGGTGAGCGATTCGGCGCGTTCTTCAGCGTGACGCGCAGCCAGGTCTACCGGGAGCTGCCCGCCTTGGCCGAGGCCGGGCTCGTCCGGGAGGGCAAGCAGGGCCCCCGCTCCTCGCAGCAGTACCTGATCACCGCCGCGGGGAAGAAGGCCTTCAAGTCCTGGCTGACCGAAGAGCCCGGCCCGGACCACCTCCGCAGCCCCCTGTTGTTGCGTATCGCGCACGCCGACGCGCTGACTCAGAAGCAGCGCTCCGCGCTCGTGGAGCAGGCGAAGGCGCGGTACGCGGGTGAGCAGGAAGCGGCCAAGGCGGCGGCGCGTGCCGCGGACGGTCCGTACGCGAAGGCGATCGCCGAGTTCGCGAACGCGCAGAACAAGGCGTTGCTCAAACTGCTGGATTCGATCCCGACCACCTGAAGCACGGGCGACGCGACTAGGCTTGACGGTCGTGAATGCCGACGTCGCCGCCGAACTGAAAGAGCTGTCCGACACGCTTGGCAGCATCGAGGCCGTGATGGACCTCGACACGCTTCGTGCCGAGATCGCCGGGCTCGAGGAGGAGTCGACCAAGCCCGATCTGTGGGACGACCAGGAGCGGGCGCAGCGGGTGACCACCCAGCTCTCCTACAAGCAGGCCGACCTGCGCCGGGTGACCGGACTGCGGCAGCGCCTGGAGGACCTCGAGGTGCTCTACGAGCTCGCCGAGGCCGAGGAGGACAAGGCGAGCGCGGACGAGGCGAACACCGAGCTCACCAGCCTGCGAGAGGCGGTCCAGTCGCTGGAGGTGCGCACCCTGCTCTCCGGTGAGTACGACGAACGTGACGCCCTGGTCACGGTGCGCTCCGAGGCGGGCGGTGTGGACGCGGCCGACTTCGCCGAGATGCTGCTGCGCATGTACCTGCGCTGGGCGGAACGGCACGAGTACTCCACCGAGGTCTACGACACCTCCTATGCCGAGGAAGCGGGCATCCGCAGCGCCACCTTCAAGATCAGCGCCCCGTACGCCTACGGCACCCTCTCCGTCGAGCAGGGCACCCACCGGCTGGTGCGGATCTCGCCGTTCGACAACCAGGGGCGGCGCCAGACCTCCTTCGCCGGGGTCGAGGTGCTGCCCGCGGTCGAGGAGACCGACCGGGTGGAGATCGCCGAGAAGGACATCCGGGTCGACGTGTTCCGCTCCTCGGGACCGGGTGGCCAGAGCGTGAACACCACCGACTCCGCGGTGCGCATCACGCACCTGGCCACCGGCATCGTGGTGTCCTGTCAGAACGAGAAGTCGCAGCTGCAGAACAAGGCCGCCGCGCTGCGCGTGCTACAGGCCAAACTGCTCGCCAAGAAGAAGGAAGAGGAGCGCGCCGAGATGGACGCGCTCAAGGACAGCGGGTCCAGCTGGGGCAACCAGATGCGCTCCTACGTCCTGCACCCGTACCAGATGGTCAAGGACCACCGCACCGAGCACGAGACCAGTCAGACCACCGCGGTGTTCGACGGGGACATCGACCCGTTCCTGGAGGCGGGCATCCGCTGGCGGCGGCAGCGCGAACTCGGCGAGGACTGACCGCGGCGGAGTAGGACCCAGATCACTACTCCAAGCGTGTGAACGGGCGTGACCCGCCCGAGAGCAGGGTGAGACCAAAACTTCACGTGCACCCCGAGTACACTCCCCGCTCGTGATCCGGCTCGAAGGAGTATCGAAGGTCTACAAGACCTCGACGCGTCCCGCACTGCACAACGTCAGCGTCGATATGGACAAGGGAGAGTTCGTCTTCCTCATCGGCCCGTCAGGCTCGGGCAAGTCGACGTTCCTGCGGCTGCTGCTGCGCGAAGAGGTGCCGAGCAAGGGCCGGGTGTACGTGTCGAACTTCGACGTCGCCCGGATGGCCCGGCGCCGGGTGCCGCGGCTGCGTCAGTCCATCGGCTGCGTGTTCCAGGACTTCCGGCTGCTGACGAACAAGACCGTCGCGGAGAACGTGGCGTTCGCCCTCGAGGTGATCGGCAAACCGCGCAACACGATCCGCAAGGTCGTCCCCGAGGTGCTCGAGCTCGTCGGCCTTGACGGGAAGTCCGACCGGATGCCGCACGAGCTCTCCGGTGGTGAACAACAGCGGGTGGCCATCGCGCGTGCCTTCGTCAATCGGCCGCTCGTGCTGCTCGCCGACGAGCCGACGGGCAACCTGGACCCGGACACCAGCCAGGACATCATGCTGCTGCTCGAACGCATCAACCGCACGGGCACCACGGTGCTCATGGCGACCCACGACCACGGCATCGTGGACTCGATGCGCCGCCGTGTCGTGGAGCTCTCGCTCGGCGAGGTCATCAGGGATGACGCGCGGGGCGTTTACGGCGTCGGCCGCTAGCGCCGCGCGCACCCGCATGCCGACCAGACCCACCGACCGACCGAGATAGGACCCAAGTTCCCCGATGCGCGCCAGTTTCGTCTTCAGCGAGGTCCTCACCGGCCTTCGCCGCAACTTCACGATGACGATCGCGATGATCCTCACCACCGCGATCTCGTTGACGACGCTCGGCGCCGGGCTGCTCATCGTCCGCGCGGTCGGTGAGGTGCAGGAGAACTTCGCCTCGCAGACCGAGGTGCAGATCTTCCTGACCAACGACTCCTCGGCCACCGACACCAGCTGCTCGCAGAGCCCGTGCGCGGACCTGAAGTCCCAGCTGCAGAACACCTACGGCGTGCGCGAGGTGAACTACGAGAACCGGCACCAGGTCTTCGAGCGATTCAAGAAGATCTTCGCCGCGCAGCCCCAGCTCGTCGAACTGACCAGGGAACAGGCGCTGCCCGCGACCCTGCACGTCAAGACGAATCCGGGTACCCCGACCGAAGTGCTCGCGCAGCAGTTCAAGAACCGGCCGGGGGTGAAATCCATCGGCGATCAGGGCCAGTTCGTGCGCGACCTGTTCAGCAAGCTCAACACGATCCGGGATGTCGCCTTCGGGTTCGCCGTCGTGCTCGCGGTCGCGGCATTACTGCTGATCTCCAATACCGTGCAGCTCTCCGCGTTCAACCGGCGGACCGAGGTCGGCATCATGCGGCTCGTCGGCGCGACCCGGTGGTATACCCAGCTGCCCTTCCTGCTGGAGGCGGTGGTTTCCGGCCTTGTCGGTGCGGTCATCGGAATCGGTGGCCTGCTCGCCCTGGTCGGCGCGGTCTTCGGCGGCGGCGGATCCTCCATCGGCGGCATCGTGACCAGTATGGGGATCGGCGATGTGCTGCTGGTCTCGCCGATCCTGCTCGGGGTGTCCATCGTGATCTCCGCGCTCACCGGCTACGTGACGCTCAGGCTCTACGTGCGCCACTGAGCACTGTCCCGGAAACGGGTTGAGTGGGGCGCGGGTAGCGGAACCTCCGGCGCCCCCTCGCTCCGGGATCGTCTCCTCATGTATGCCGATACACCACGTCGGCGCTGTCCTCGCGAGGAAACACCGGAGAACCCGCCACGGTGCGAGCTGCACGGGCGGCGGAAACGCGGCTCCGCCGCTTCGGAACACCGCCTGGCACGGGAAAGCGTTCGCGAGCGCCCGTAGAATGGGTTCTCATGGCCAAGGAACGCGGACAGCGGGTGATCGCGAGCAACCGGAAGGCGCGGCACGACTACGAGATCCTCGACATCTACGAGGCGGGGATCGCGCTCGTGGGTACCGAGGTGAAAAGCCTGCGCCACGGCCGGGTCTCGCTCGCGGACGCGTACGCGAGCGTGGACGACGGGGAGATCTTCCTGCGCGGGCTGCACGTGCCCGAGTACACGCACGGTTCCTGGACCAACCACGAGCCGCGGCGGGTGCGCAAACTATTGCTGCACCGCAAGGAGATCGCGAAGCTCATCGGCAAGACCCATGAGGGCGGGCTGACCCTTGTCCCGCTCTCGCTGTACTTCAAGGACGGCTACGCCAAGGTGGAGCTCGCCCTGGCCAGGGGCAAGAAGGCGCACGACAAACGCCAGGCCATCGCGAAACGGGACGCGCAGCGCGAGATCCAGCGCGCCATGGGCCGGTTCGCGAAGGGCAGGGATCTCGCATGAGCGCGCCCACGTCCGGGCCCGCCGGGGACGCCGAGATCGCCTCCTGGGTTCGCGGCCTCGGCCTTCCGGGCCTGGTGGATCTGCACGTGCATTTCCTGCCGAAACCCGTGCTGGACAAGGTGTGGGCGTACTTCGACCGGGCCAGTGAGCACTACGGCACGGAATGGCCGATCCACTACCGGCTGCCCGAGGCGGAACGGATCGAGAAGCTGCGCGAGTTCGGGGTGCGCGGCTTCGCTCCGCTGGTGTACCCGCACAAACCCGAAATGGCGGCCTGGCTTTCCGAATGGGCGAGGGAATTCGCCGATCGGGTGCCCGAGGCCGTGCCCACCTGCACGATCTACCCGGAACCCGGGGTCGCCGACTACGTGCGGCAGGCGATCGAGTCGGGGGCGCGGGCGGCCAAGGCGCACGTTCAGGTCGGCGCCTACGATCCGCGCGATCCCCTGCTGTCCAAGGCATGGGGGCTGCTCGCGGAGGCCGGGATCCCGGTGATCGTGCACTGCGGGCACGGCCCGATCCCCGGCGCGCACACCGGGATGGACGTGTTCGGTGAGGTGCTTGCCGCGCATCCACGGCTGACCGCGGTGCTCGCGCACGCCGGGATGCCCGACTACGCGGGTGCGCTCGAGCTGGTGCACCGCTACCCGAACGTGCACCTGGACACGACCATGGTCGGGACCCCGTTCACCGAGCGGTTGATGGCCGTTCCCGCGGACTGGCCCGCCCGGATCGCCGACTGCGCCGACCGGATCGTGCTCGGCACCGACTTCCCGAACATCCCCTATGACTACGCGACCCAGCTGCGGGCGATCGCAGACTGGGCCGCGCGGGACGACCGGCTGGGGGAACGGTTCCTGCGTTCGGTGCTCTACGAGGCCCCGGCCCGCTTGCTCGCCTTCACCGGCTGAGCCGGTTTGCCCGGCTGCGTCGCCGTGACCACCATGGACTGCATGATCAGCCCGTAGTTGTAGCCGAGGCCGCCGCTGCTGCGGGTGATGTTCTCCAGTCCGGCCTCGGTGAGCGCCTCGACATACTCCTTGGTGCGCCCGATGTCCGCGATCACGAGTTTGCCGCCGGGTTTGAGCACCCGGGCGGCCTCGGTCACCGCGGCCTTGCGCTCCTCGGCCCCCTTGAGGTTGTGGAACACCGCCGCGGAGAGCACCACGTCGAAGCGCGCCTTCTTCCAGGGCAGCTCGCGCAGGTCGGCGGTGCGCAGCTCGACCCGGTCGGCGACCCCTTCGGCCTCCGCGTTCGCCATCGTCGCGGACTCCGCATTGCCCGACTGGTCCTTGGTCCGCCACAGGTCGACACCGGTGACCTTGCCCTCGGGTACCCGCTTCGCCGCGGCGATGAGCACCATTCCGCGGCCGCAGCCCGCGTCCAGGATCTGCTCGTCCCCGCGCAGTTCGAGGCGATCGAGCAGGCGCTCCCAGGCGAGGAACTTGCCCTTCTTGGTCGCGTACAGGTAGCTGACCGCCTGCGCGATCTCGAAGGCGGCGCCGGCGAACGGGAACGCCGCCCACCACCCGGCCATGATCACGAACCCGATGCCGACTCCGATCAGCGCGATCGCGCCGAGGATCATGCCGACGGGGGCCGAGGGTGCGTCGATGCCGTAGGAGGCTTTTCTGTCGTTCGCCATTCCGGCGATGGTAGAGCACGCCTGATGACTCCATGTCCTGCTACGCGGGGCCAGATCCGCGCCTTGCGGCGTTGTCCTCCTCCCGCGCAGCGCCGCTGCTGACGAGCGTCCGCCTTGCAATGCACTTCCTCGGGTGCGGGTGTCCCGCAGGACTCTGTGGCTCCCGCTCGCGACGGACGAGAGTCATCAGACGCACTCTTAACGGTTCTCCAGGAACGTCAGGACCGCGCGTACCCTGCGGTGTTCCTCGCTTGTCACCTCGAGTCCGAGTTTGGCGAAGATGTTCCCGATGTGCTTTTCCACCGCGCCGTCGGAGACCACGAGGGTGCGCGCGATCGAGGTGTTCGACGCGCCCTGGGCCATGAGTTCCAGCACGGTGCGCTCGCGCGCGGTGAGCGCGGCGATCGGGTCCTTGCGGCTGCGCACGAGCAATTGGGACACCACCTCGGGATCGATACTGGTACCGCCGCCCGCGACATTGCGCACCGCGGCGAGGAAGTCGGTGACATCGGCGACCCGTTCCTTGAGCAGATAACCGACCGCGCCGCCGCCCCCGGAGATGAGCTCGACCGCGTACTGCTCCTCCACGTACTGGGAGAGCACGAGCACCGGGAGCCCGGGCACGAGTTCGCGGGCCTTCAGCGCGGCGCGCAGCCCCTCATCGGTGAACGTCGGCGGCATGCGCACATCCACGATCGCCAGATCCGGCCGGTGTTCGAGTACCGCGTCCGGCAGCGAATCCCCGTCCGCGACCGCGGCCACCGTCTCGATGCCGTCGTCGGCGAGCAGGCGCTGCACGCCCTCGCGAAGCAGGACCGAATCCTCGGCGATCACGGCGCGCATGGGTTCTCCTTTAACGTGTACATGGCAGATCGGCACGGACCACGGTAGGGCCGCCGATGGGGGAGAACACCGTCACCACACCGTCGATCGAGGCGGCCCGGTCGGCAAGCCCGGAAAGCCCGCCGCCCTGGGTGAGCACGGCGCCACCCTTCCCGTCATCGGTCACCTCGACGACCACGGTGTCCTCGGTGCGCTGCACCCGCACCTGGGCGGAGTTCGCCCCCGCGTGCTTGGCCAGGTTCGTCAGCGATTCGCCGACCAGGAAGTAGGCGGTCGACTCCACCGCTGTCGGCGGGCGCGGGTCCACGTTCACCGAGACCTCCACGGGTACCGGGCACTTCGCGGCGAGCGCGGACAGCGCGGCGTCCAGTCCACGGTCCCCGAGCACCGCGGGATAGATGCCCCTCGCCAGATCGCGCAGTTCCGCGATCGCCTGCTTCGCGTCCGCGTGCGCCTCCTCGATCAGCGAGCTCGCGCCCTCCGGATCCTCGGCGAGCTTGCTGCGTGCCCTGCCGAGTCCCATCGCCACCGCGACCAGCCGCTGCTGTGCCCCGTCGTGCAGATCGCGCTCGA
>NZ_JALM01000065.1 GCF_000737195.2 Sciscionella sediminilitoris | reverse complement strand
TTGGTGATCTGGTCCATCACGCTGGAGTCGGCGAGGGTGGTGACGTCACCGACGGCCCGGTTCTCGGCCACATCGCGCAGCAGGCGGCGCATGATCTTGCCGGAGCGGGTCTTGGGCAGTTCCTGTACCACCATGATCTGGCGTGGTTTCGCGATCGGGCCGATCTCGCTGGCCACGTGGTTGCGCAGCGCGGTGATCGCCTCGGCGCCCTTGGCCTCGTCCGCGGTGGCAGCGCTGCGCAGGATCACGAACGCCACGATGCCCTGACCGGTGGTCTCGTCGGAGGCGCCGACCACGGCGGCTTCGGCCACGGTCGGGTGCGAGACGAGTGCGGACTCGACCTCGGTGGTCGAGATGCGGTGCCCGGAAATGTTCATCACGTCGTCGACCCGGCCGAGCAGCCAGATGTCACCGTCGTCGTCGTACTTGGCCCCGTCACCGGCGAAGTAGTAGCCCTTGTCGGCGAACCGCGACCAGTAGGTGTCCTTGTAGCGCTCGTTGTCGCCCCAGATCCCGCGCAGCATCGCGGGCCAGGGCTTGTCGAGCACCAGGTAACCGCCACCGCCGTTGCCGACGTCGTTGCCCTCGTCGTCCACGACCTTCGCCGAGATCCCGGGAAGCGGGGTCTGCGCGGAGCCCGGCTTGAGCGCGGTGACCCCGGGAAGCGGGGAGATCATGATCGCCCCGGTCTCTGTCTGCCACCAGGTGTCCATGATCGGTGCGCTGCCGCCGCCGATGTTGTCCCGGTACCAGATCCAGGCCTCCGGGTTGATCGGCTCGCCCACGCTGCCGAGTACCCGGATCGAGGACAGGTCGTGCTCGGCCGGGATCTCCTTGCCCCACTTCATGAACGTGCGCACCAGGGTGGGCGCGATGTAGTACACCGAGACCTTGTACTTCTCGATGATCTCGAAGTGCCGGTGCTCGTTCGGGGTGTTCGGGGTCCCCTCGTACATCACCTGCGTGGCCCCGTTGGACAGCGGGCCGTAGACGATGTAGCTGTGCCCGGTCACCCAGCCGATATCGGCCGCGCACCAGTACACATCGGAGTCCGGCTTGACGTCGAAGATGTTGTGGTGGGTGTACGAGGCCTGGGTGAGGTAGCCGCCCGAGGTGTGCAGGATCCCCTTCGGTTTCCCGGTCGTTCCCGAGGTGTAGAGGATGTAGAGCGGCTGCTCGGCGTCGAAGGCCTCCGGGGTGTGCTCCGCGGACTGCTTGCCGACCGCCTCGTGCCACCACAGGTCCCGGCCCTCGACCCAGGGGATCTCGGTCTCGGTGCGCTTGACGACGAGCACGTGCTCGATCGTCGGGGTGTCCTTGGTTGCCTCGTCGGTGTTCTCCTTCATCGGGGCCGGCTTGCCCCTGCGGTACTGCCCGTCCGAGGTGATCAGCAGCTTCGCCTCGGCGTCCTCGATGCGGGAGCGCAGCGCGGCCGGGGAGAAACCGCCGAACACCACGCTGTGCGCCGCGCCGATCCGCGCACACGCCAGCATGGAGACGACGGCCTCCGGGATCATCGGCAACTGGATGGCGACCCGGTCACCCGCGCGGATCCCGAGCTCGGTCAGCGCGTTCGCCGCGCGGGAGACCTCGTCCTTGAGATCCGCGTAGGTGATCGTGCGGGTGTCGCCGGGCTCGCCCTCCCAGTGGATGGCGACCCGGTCGCCGTTGCCCGCCTCCACGTGCCGGTCCACGCAGTTGTACGCGACGTTGAGCTTCCCGCCGACGAACCACTTCGCGAACGGCGCGTCCGACCAGTCGAGCACCGTGTGCCACTCGTTCGCCCACGAGAGCCGCCGCGCCTGCTCGGCCCAGAACGCCTCGCGGTCCGCGTCGGCCTGCGCATAGAGACCCTCGCCGGCGTTCGCCTGAGCGGTGAACGCTTGACTCGGCGGGAAGGTCCT
>NZ_JALM01000064.1 GCF_000737195.2 Sciscionella sediminilitoris | reverse complement strand
TCTTCGAGCTGTTCCGCCGACCGCCATGGCCTCGGCGGAACAGCTCGAAGAGCGGATCGCCACCCTGCGTTCCTGGTAGGAGCGCCCCGCAACGACACGAAGGGGCGGGAACCCGAGGATTCGGGTTCCCGCCCCTTCGGCACGGTCGTACCGCCTGCGGCTATTCCTCGCCGCGTTGGATGTCGGCGTCCACCGAACGCAGTTTCGCGTCGTGCTCATTGGCGTGGTGGCCGCAGAACAGCAGCTCCCCGCCGGACGGCAGGAGCACGCGTACCTTCGCGGCCGCTCCGCACCGGTCGCAACGGTCGGCAGCGGTCAGTTCGGGGCGGGTGAGTGTGCTCGGCATGGTGGATCTCCCTCCGTCCCGGCACTCGGGTGAGTGCCTGGTACCAACAGCGGCGCCCACGCGGCCCTGCGATCTCGGTTCGCCGGTTCCACCGTGTCGCTGCTTCTACTCTTGCAGACGCATCAGAGTCCGCAAGTGTTCCCGCGTACTTGGGATGCCCGTCACTTCCCGATTGCCCAGCTAGTGGCGGGGGTTAACCGGGCAGGTCGCGGTGCAGGTCACGGGCGTGTCGCGGGGTCAATTCCCGGCATCCGGACGGATCGAGTTTGCTGACTGCGAACGCTTCGAGAGCACCGAATGGCGCCTGCCGTACGCGATGTAGATCACCAGTCCGGCTGCGAGCCAGATGCCGAACCGCAGCCAGGTGAGCATGTCCAGGTTCAACATCAGGTACAGGCACAGCAGTGCGGCGATGATCGGGATCACCGGCGACCACGGCACCCGGAAGGACCGTTTCAGGTCCGGCCGTTTGCGTCGCAGAATCGGTACCGCGACCGCGACGATCAGCATCGCGGACAGCCCGCCGATCGAGACCATGTCGGAGAGCTCGCTGATCGGGATGAACGCGGCGATGGCCATGATCACCACGGCGGCGATGATCGTGGTCCGGTGCGGGGTGCCGAGGCGCTTGTGCGGCTCACCGAGCGACTTCGGCAGCAGCCCGTCGCGGGCCATGGTGTAGCTGGTCCGCGAGATGGTCAGTAGCTGCACCATCATCACCGAGGTCATGCCCGCTATCGCGCCGATCCCGATCAGCACGCCCGCCCAGCCGAGGCCCACCGAGTCGAATGCCACGGCGAGCGGTGCCGCGTCGTCCAGGGTGCGGTAGCTGACCATGCCGGTGACCACGAAGGCCACCCCGACGTAGAGCACCGTGCAGATCGCCAGCGCGCCGATCAGGCCGATGGGCATGTCCCTGGACGGTTTCTTGGTCTCCTCGCCGAGGTTGGCCAGCGACTCGAAACCGGTGTAGCCGAAGAACACGATCGCCGCGGCGGTGAGCAGCCCGCCGAAGCCGTACACCGCGGGCTCGATGCCGAGCGCGGCCTGGATGAGCGGCTGGTGCAGTCCGCCGGGACTGCCCGCGGCAGGCGGGGCCGAGGGCGGCACGAAGGGGCTCAGATTGGCTGCCTTCACGAAGAACGCGCCGACCGCGATGATCAGCACGCAGACTCCGACCTTGACCACCACGAGCGTGTTGGTGAACCAGGAGGACAGTTTGATGCCGAGTACCGCGATCGTCGCGAGTACCGCCTCGATGAGTACCGCACCCAGGTTGAACGGGGCCTTCTCGCCGAACAGGGAGGTCGGCAGGTCGAAGAGGTTCTGCAGATAACCGGACCAGCTGCGGGAGACCGTCGCGGCGCCGAGACCGAATTCCAGGAGCAGATCCCAGCCGATGATCCAGGCGAGCGGTTCGCCGAGGGTGGCGAAGGCGTAGGTGTACGCCGAGCCCGCGGTCGGCACTGCCGAGGCGAGCTCGGCGTAGCAGAGCGCGGCGAGCGCGGCGACGATCCCGCCGATCACGAAGGAGAGCGTGATCGCCGGACCGGCGTGCTCCTTGGCCTGGATTCCGGTGAGAGTGAAGATCCCGGTCCCGATGATGACGCCGATACCGACGCCGACGAGGTCGCGCGCGCTCAGTCTGCGTTTGAGCTGACTCTTCTCGCTGCGCGCTTTGACGTCCTCGATGGAAAGGGTACGCATGAGCGGCATTCGGTCACCCTAATGCGCTACCCCACGCCGCGCGCCATTCATCGGTAGGTTTTTTCGTCATCGTTGTCTGGCATGCTGCGCTGCGTGAATGAGGCACTGCGGAAAGCTGAATTGCACCGCTATCTGCGCACCGCCCGCGAGGTTCTGCTGTGGAAACTCGACGGCCTTTCCGAGTACGATCTGCGCCGCCCGCTCACCCGGACCGGCACGAACCTGCTCGGCCTCGTCAAGCACGTGGCCACCGTGGAGACCGGCTACCTCGGGGAGGTGTTCGACCGCCCGTGGCCGGAGCCGATGCCGTGGGCCGAGCCGGATGCCGAACCCAACGCCGATATGTGGGCCACCGAGCAGGAGTCGCCCGAGCGGATCGTGGCGTTCTACCGCGGCGTATGGGCCCATTCGGACGCCACGATCGCCGCGCTCGACCTGGAGGCGCCCGGCCGGGTGCCGTGGTGGCCGCCCGAGCGCGGCGCGATCAGCCTGGAGATCGTGCTGGTGCACGTCATCGCCGAGACGAACCGGCACGCCGGACACGCCGACATCCTCCGGGAACAGCTCGACGGGGCCGCGGGGCTGCGCGCGGACAACGACAACCTCGCCCCGGGGGACGAGGCGTGGTGGGCCGGGTACCGGGAGCGACTGGAAGCGGTGGCGCTCCGGGCAGCCGGGCGGACATGAGTCGGCGCCGCCCCGGAGCGGAGCGGCGCCGTGCTCGAGCGTGTCCCGGGCTCAGTCCAGGTAGTCGCGCAGCACCTGGGAGCGCGAGGGGTGGCGCAGTTTCGACATCGTCTTGGACTCGATCTGCCTGATGCGCTCGCGGGTCACCCCGTAGACCTGGCCGATCTCGTCCAGGGTGCGCGGCTGCCCGTCGGTGAGCCCGAACCGCAGCCGGACCACGCCTGCCTCGCGCTCGGACAGCGTGGCGAGCACGGACTGCAGCTGGTCCTGCAGCAGGGTGAAGGAGACCGCGTCCACGGCCACCACGGCCTCGCTGTCCTCGATGAAGTCACCGAGCTGCGAGTCGCCCTCGTCGCCGATGGTCTGGTCGAGCGAGATCGGCTCGCGGGCGTACTGCTGGATCTCGAGGACCTTCTCCGGGGAGATGTCCATTTCCTTCGCGAGCTCCTCCGGGGTCGGCTCGCGGCCGAGGTCCTGGAGCAGCTCGCGCTGGATCTTGCCGAGCTTGTTGATCACCTCGACCATGTGCACCGGAATACGGATGGTGCGCGCCTGGTCGGCCATGGCACGGGTGATCGCCTGGCGGATCCACCACGTGGCGTAGGTGGAGAACTTGTAGCCCTTGGTGTAGTCGAACTTCTCCACCGCGCGGATCAGGCCGAGGTTGCCTTCCTGGATCAGGTCGAGGAAGGCCATACCGCGCCCGGTGTAGCGCTTGGCGAGCGAGACGACCAGCCGCAGGTTGGCCTCGAGCAGGTGATTCTTGGCCCGCTCGCCGTCCCGGATCACCCAGCGCAGGTCGCGCCGCATCTGGGTGGGCAGTTTCTCGCCCGCCTCCTCGTGCTGGCGGTGCCGCTCGGCCGCGTAGAGGCCGGCCTCGATGCGCTTGGCGAGCTCGACCTCCTGTTCGGCGTTGAGCAGGGCGACCTTGCCGATCTGCTTGAGGTAGGCGCGCACCGAGTCGGCCGATGCGGTGAGCTCGGCGTCCTTGCGCGCCTGGCGCAGCGCCTCGGACTCTTCCTCGTCCCAGACGAAGTCACCGGATTCGGCGGCGGTCTTGTCGTCGATCTCCTCTTCCTCGACCGGCGTGTCGAGAACGATGTCGACGACTTCGAGGTCCTCGGCGTCCGGGGTCGGCTCGCCCTCCGGATCGGCCTCGCCCTCGGGACCGTCCTTCTTGGCGCCCGCGTCCTTCTTGGCGGGTGCCTTCTTGGCCGGCTTCTTGGCCGTGGCGCTCTTCGCGGTCGTCTTCTTCGCGGGAGCTTTCTTCGCGCCCGGCGCCGTGGAGACGCCGTTCGCGGCTGGCTTGCTTTCCTCCGACGCTGCGTCGGCTTCCGCTGCCGAGTTCTTCTCAGCGGTGCTGGCGCTCCTGGTCGCGGTTTCTGCGGCTGCCACTTACGCCCTTTCGCAACTGATCTGCACGGTGTAACCGCACACGCCGTTTACCTGACGGCTGTGAGGATCGGGGGTGTTCGCGTTCCATTGTAACGACACATCTGGCGGCGTACCGTCGCCAGCTCGCCCATCGGTGGTGCGGACTACCCGCCGAATGGGGGATTGAACATCCGTCTCCCGTGCGTATGCAGGGCAGATGTTGTTGCTGTCAGTGTTTGTGACCAAAACTCGCCGCATCCGCCGCGCCGACGATTCCCGCGTCGTTCTTGAAGCTGGCCGGGATGATCTCGGTACGGATGTCTAGCAGGTGCAGCCACTTCTCGGCCTTCTTGCTCACCCCGCCGCCCGCGATGATCAGATCCGGCCAGACGAGATCCTCGAACACCCGCAGGTACTTGGAGACGTGGTGCGCCCACTTCTCCCAGGACCAGTCGTGCTCCTCCTTCGCGGAGGCGGCCGCGTGCTTCTCCGCGTCGTGCCCGTCCACCTCGAGGTGCCCGAACTCGGTGTTCGGCACGAGTGCCCCGTTGAGGAACACCGCGCTGCCGATCCCGGTGCCGAAGGTGAGCAGCACCGTCACGCCCTCGCGCAGCCGCGCCTCGCCGTGGTTGATCTCCGCGAGGCCCGCGGCGTCGGCGTCGTTGAGCACCGCGACCGACTCGGTGCCCAGCCCGAGTTGCTTGGCGAACAGGGCGCGCGCGTCGAACCGCATCCAGTCCTTGTCGATATTGGCCGCGGAGTAGGCCACTCCCTGCTTGATGACCGCGGGAAGGGTGACCCCGACCGGGCCCTTCCAGTCGAACTCGCCGACGACCTCGGCCACGACCTCGGCCACCGCTTCCGGCTTGGACGGCTGCGGGGTGGGGATGCGCACCCGTTCGCCGACCCGCTCGCCGGAATCGAGGTCGACGACGCACCCTTTGATGCCCGAGCCGCCGATGTCCACGCCGAACCCGTGATTCTCAGCCATAACCAAGGTGCCCTTTCAACCTTCTCGATTCAGATTCGATCCCAGGGACGATACAGCGCCGGATGTCCGTGACCCGCGCTGGTGTGGTCCGATGAACGCATGGCTGATTCTCGAACCCCCGACGCGGGTGAACTGCGCTCGGTCGCCGTCACGGTCGCCGGTGCCGCGGCCGAGCTGGTCGCGGGCATGCGCTCCGGTCCGCTGCGCTTCGGTGGTGGTGTCGACTCGAAGAGTAACGAAGTCGATGTGGTCACCGAAGCGGACACCGCGGCCGAGCGCCTGGTGCGCGAACGCCTCGCCGCCCTGCGACCCGGTGAACCGGTGCTCGGCGAGGAGGAGGGCGGGAACCTCGACGAGGCCGAGGCCGTCTCCTGGGTGATCGATCCGATCGACGGCACGGTGAACTACCTCTACGGCTGGCCGATGTACACCGTCTCGCTGGCCGCGCAATGCGGGGGAGAGGTGCTGGCCGGTGCCGTGGTCGACGTCGCGGGCGGCCGGGTGTTCAGCGCGGCGAAGGGGCACGGGGCCACGCTGAGCCTGCCCGGGGAGGAGCCGCTCACGCTCGGCCTGACCGGGCCCGACCGGCTCGCGGTCTCCCTCGTGGCGACCGGGTTCGGCTACGACCCCGCCAAGCGGGTGCGCCAGGCGAAGGCGCTCACCGAGCTCATCGGGCGGGTGCGGGACTTCCGGCGCGGTGGCTCGGCGGCCTTCGACCTGTGCGCGGTCGCCGCGGGCTGGGTGGACGCCTTCTACGAGCGCGGGCTCAACCGCTGGGACTGGGCCGCGGGCGCGCTGATCGCCCGCGAGGCGGGTGCGGTGGTGCGCCTTCCGGAACACAAGGAGGAGCTGCTGTTCGCCGCGGCCCCGGGAATCGCCGGGGAACTGCACGACGCCCTGGTCGACGCCGGAGTCTGACCTCTAGCCGCAGGTCGAGGTGTCGCGGGCCTTCTTGATCAGCCCCGGATCGACCGTACCGTCCCCGTTCCCGGCGGCCTTGAGCTGATCGAGCACCTTGCGGCTGGCCTCGCTCGGGCGCAGGTCGTCGAACTTCTGGCCGATCACGAAGTTCACCCCGGCGTCCTTGCGGTCGTCGCGCACGAGCTGGGCGCACGGATCGACCAGGCTGAGCGTGCGGGCCGCGTTCTGGCCCGCGGGGCCGAAGCGGATCTGTCCGTGGCAGTCGAGCGAGCTGGACTGGTAGGCGGGATCGTTCGTGGGCTTAGCGCCCTGGGGGAAGCCCAACTGCTCGAGGATGGTGCCGACCATATTGGCCTGACCGCGCTGGCTGGAGGCGTTGAGCACCTGGACCGTGACCTGGCCCGGCGGGGTGGGCTGCACCTTGTCCAGCTCGGTGGGGGCCAGCGGGGTGCCGATGCCCTTGGGCACCGTGCAGTCGGCGACCTCGCCCTTGTCGCCGCTCGAGGTCACCGCGGTCACCCAGACGACGATGGCCACGATGCCGAGCAGGACCAGGATGGAGATCGCCGGCAGTGGGCGCCGCTTGCGGTACCCCGGACGGCGTCCACGCGGCTTGCCTTGCCCACCACTGCGGCGCACCGTGTTACTGGCAGCCACCCGGTTGTCCTCCTCGTTGTCCGGTAACGCTGGTTGTGAATCGCTCCTGGCGAGACCATTCTGGCGACCAGCCTAGGAGCTTGCCCCGATTATCGTCGCCCGTGAGCGTGTCGCGGGAGGGTACCCGCGCGCCCCGCCGCGGGCGATCGGCCTGTTCAGATGACGTTCCGGGGGTGGGGTAGGTTGCCGGGGTCAGGGGACCGGGTTTCATGACTGTGCGGCTTACCACGTTTCATGCGCTGAACGGGTGAATGAGGAAGCGTGCACAGGTGTTCATCGGTTATCGTTCGGCGCTCCGCGTCGACGGTCTTGACGGGGTGACGAGACAGGCATCACGTTCCTGCGTGCGGGGCGCGGGCACAAAAGCGGGTCGCGAAGCGTTAGCGACACCCGAAACAAACACCGGTGACCACAGGGGTGAGGGAAGAAGCATCATGGCTACCGACTACGACGCACCTCGGCGCAGCGAAGCGGACGACTTGGCCGAGGACTCTCTCGAGGAATTGAAGGCACGGCGCAGCGAGAACCAGTCCGGCGTCGTCGATGTCGACACCGACGCTCCGGACGAGAACTTCGAGCTGCCCGGCGCGGACCTGTCCGGGCTCTCCGGCGAGGAACTGACCGTCAAGGTGGTGCCGAAGCAGGCGGACGAGTTCACCTGCTCGGTCTGTTTCCTCGTGCACCACCGCAGCAGGCTCGCCGAGGAACGCGGCGGTCAGCTGGTCTGCCGCGACTGCGCCTGAGCGGCCTCGATGGCGGCGATGAGCCGCCGCGGGTGCCGCGTGGAGATCACCCAGTACGGAGTGGGATCGCGCTCGTCGGTGATCTCCACCCGCAGCAGCGGCTTGATCCAGCTGCGCTGCCGGACGAAGGCCGAGGGATCGAGCTCGGGGCCGAGCGCCATGCGGCGCCGCTCCGGCTCGACCGGCTCGATCTCGCCGATGTGACCGACGGGCACACGTGCCCCGCCGATCCGGAGCTCACCGTCCCGGACCTGCAGCCGCATGGAGCTGACCCGCACGAGCAGCACCAGCGCCAGCGGGAAGAGCACCACATAGGGCAGCCAGCCGCGTACGCCCGGGTAACCCATGTGGATCTCGGCGCCGAGCAGTCCGGCGGCGACGAGCGGCAGGATCCAGTGGTACCAGGGCAGGTAGAGCCGTTCGGTGAAACTCGTGGCCGGGCTCGTCTCGGCCGCCCGGTCGCTCGCGGTCTTCTCCACGATTCCAGGGTAGTCTCGCTGGTCGTGACCAGTTCCGTCGAGGTATTGCTGACCCGGCTCGATCCCGGGGTCGAGCCACCGAACTACGCGCATCCCGCCGATGCGGGCGCCGACCTGTCGTGCACCGAGGACGTCACGCTCCCACCGGGGGAGCGGGCGCTCGTGGGCACCGGGATCGCGATCGCCCTTCCGGAGGGGTACGCCGGATTCGTCCATCCGCGGTCCGGGCTCGCCGCGCGGACGGGCTTGTCCATCGTGAATTCCCCGGGCACGATCGACGCTGGCTATCGCGGCGAGATCAAGGTGTGCCTGATCAATCACGACAAGGAGAATGCGATCGAGATCCGCAGGGGAGACCGGATCGCGCAACTTGTCGTGCAGCGGATCGAGCACGCCGTGTTCCGTGAGGTGGAGAATGTCGCCGAGGTGGCAGCCTCGCCCCGCGGGGCAGGGGGATACGGGTCGACCGGAGGGCATGCGGTGCTTGCCGAGAACGGCCGGCGTAACGGTGAAGTGACGGAGGAATGAGTGGGCATCTTCAAGCGCCGGAACAAGGGTGACGAGGACTACGAGGACCTCGAGGAGTTCGACGACCGCGCGCGGTCCGGTGCGCACGGCGGGGCCGAGGAGTACCCCGAGCTCGGTCCGTACGACGAGGAGGGCGCCCCGGAGGACGAGGTGCCCCGGCTGGACCTCGGCTCGGTGCGGGTGCCGGTCCCGGAGGGCGCGCAGCTGCAGCTCGAGTTCGACGAGGAGGGCCCGCTGCGCGCGGTGCACCTGGTCACCGAGATCGGCCAGTTCACCGTGGGTGCGTTCGCCGCGCCCCGTTCCGGGGGGCTGTGGGAGGAGATCCACGACGAGCTGGCCACCCAGCTGCGCAAGGACGGCACCGCGATCGAGCGGGCCCGCGGCGAATGGGGCCAGGAGCTCGTCGGGCGCTCCGATGAGGTGATGCTGCGCTTCCTCGGGGTCGACGGGCCACGCTGGATGCTGCGCGGGGTGGTCGCCTGCCCGCCGCAGTTCGCGGACGACGCCACCATGCTGCTGCGCGACATCGTGCGGTCCACGGTCGTGGTCCGTGGCACCGATCCCTTCCCGGTGCGCAGTCAGTTGCCGCTGCGGCTGCCCGATGAGCTGGCCGCGCACATCGCCGAGCAAGCGGAGGGCTGAGCCGTGCCGAGCGCCGAACAGTGGTTGATGTTCCTCGGCAGCGTCGTGATCTTCTCGGTGCTTCCCGGGCCGGGCATGCTGTACGTGCTCGCCCGCAGCCTGCGTGGTGGCCGGGGCGAGGGCATCCGTTCGGTGTTCGGCAACACGGTCGGGGCGAGCGTGCACGCGATCGCCGCGGCACTCGGGCTCTCCGCGGTGCTCGCTGCCTCCGCCGAGGCCTTCTTCATCGTGAAGATCGTCGGCGCGGTGTACCTGGTGTTCCTCGGGGTGCGCGCCCTGCTGCAGCGCACGGACGGAACCGAGCTCACCGAGACGCGGCCGGGCAGGCACGGTGCCTTCGTGCAGGGCATCCTCTCCGAGGTGCTCAATCCGAAGACGGCGATCTACTTCCTGGCGATCCTGCCGCACTTCGTGGACACGAATTCGCGGTTCGCCGCACTGGGCATGCTGGTGCTCGGGCTGGTCGCGGTGGTGCTGGCCACGGTGGCCGACATCGTGGTGGCGCTGGCCGCCGGGGCCATCGGGGAACGGCTCGCCCGCAGGCCGCGGCTGCGCACCGGGCAGCGCTGGACCTCGGGCCTGGTGCTGATCGGGCTCGGCGGTTTCCTCGCGGCCTCGGAAGCCTGAACCGGCCCGGAACCGGTCAGCCCAGCGCCGCTTTTCCCAGTACGCCGAGATCGGCACCGATCTCGGCCAGCGAGACCTCGCGCAGCCGCGCGCCCGGGACGGTCTCCGCCCATTCACGCGCGATCCCGATCGGGTGCACCGGATCGTCGGTGCACCCCACGACGACCGTGGGCGCGGTGATCCCGGCCAGATCGGCGGCGGTCGGCGCGGGCTCGGTGGCCGCGGCGCGCAGCGAGTCCTCCAGCGCGGCCCCGTAGCGCGGCCAGGCGCGGCGCAGCTGCCCGGCCAGCCAGTCCGGGACGCCCTCGGTGGCCAGTTCCAGTGCGCGGTCGAGCCCGAGTCCGCGCACCGAATCGGCGCTGGCCCTGGCGGCGAGCGCCGCGGGCGCCTCCTCCGGTTCGCCGAGCCAGCCGGGCAGCACCGCGAGCAGGCCCGCACACCGGTCCGGGTTGCGCACCGCCCATTCGGCGCCCAGATGCGCGCCGAGTGAGACTCCGCCGACCACGACGGGCCCGTCCTGGGCTGCCGCGTCGAGGGCGGCCCGGTAGGACTCCGCGAGGCCCGGTCCGGGCACCGGGGCGGGGGTGCGCAGCTCGGCGCCCACCGCCCGGGCCGCGGGCCCGAACGCGGCCCGGATGAACACCTCGTCCGAGCCCGTGCCCGGCAACAGAACCAATCGGATTGAGGTCACGAACTCTCCTCGCTGGCGCTCGTCGGTCCCGTGACCGGCGGTGCTGTGTCCATTGGTGACCTCGCGAGCTCGGTCACGAACCCTCCTCGCTGGCGCTCGTCGGCCTCGTGACCGGCGGTGCTGTGTCCCGTGGTGACCTCGCGGGCTCGGTCACGTATCAATCCTGCCCGGGCGGGATTGATCGGCGAAACGGGGCGGTTACGCTGATGTCACACGGACAGCCACGTGGGTTGTCCTAACCGGCGCAGGAGCGCGTGATGTCGGGGACCAACAGCGGCTATTTCCGCCGCCTCATGCATCGGCTGACCAGCGATGTCGGTGAGCTCGATGCCGACGACCTCTCGCAACAGGTCCAGGAGAGCGGGGCACGGCGTGCCTGTGACTGCGGCAGTGGCGAGGAGGTCACCGTCGTGGGCAGGCTGCGTACCGTCGAGCACTGCCCGAAGGACGCCACCGCGACCCTCGAAGCGGAGTTGTTCGATGGCACGGACGGGGTAACCCTGATCTGGATGGGCCGCCGTCGCATCCCGGGAATCGAACCCGGCCGTACCATCAAGGCACGGGGGCGACTCGCGGACCGCAACGGCCGCAAGGCGCTCTACAACCCCTACTACGAACTCCAGACCCCCGCGGACGCCTGAGTGGTGCCGTTGGGGCACCGACGGTGAAGACGAGGCACATGACCAAGGAGTCCCCGACCGAAGCGACCGAAGCCGAGACCGGTGCGGCGACCGAGGCCGAGAAGTCCGAGAAGCGCGAACCCACCTTGCTCGAGCAGATGGGCGGTATCTCGGGTGCGGTCTACTCGGCCGTCCCGGTGATCGTGTTCGTCGTGGTCAACGCCGTCTCCTCGCTGATGCCCGCGATCTGGGCGGCGGTCGGTTCCGCGGTGCTGATCCTGGTGCTCCGCCTGGTGCGGCGCGAACCCATCCAGCCGGCGATCTCCAGCGTGTTCGGCGTGGCCATCGCTGCCTTCATCGCGTACCGCACCGGATCGGCGAAGGGGTACTTCGCCTACGGCATCTGGACGAGTGTCGTGCTCGGGGCCGCGTTCCTGGTCTCCGCGATCGTGCGCTGGCCGCTGGCCGGGGTCGCCTGGTCGTTCCTGAACAGCCTGGGCATGGCCTGGCGCTCGGACAAGCTCGCGCGCCGCTACTACGACATCGCCACCCTGGTCTGGGTGCTCGTGTTCGGCGCGCGGTTCGTGGTGCAGCAGTACCTGTACCAGGAGAACCTGGTCGGCTGGCTCGCCGCGGCCAGGATCGGCATGGGTCTCCCGCTCGCCGCGGTCGCCGCGCTGGTCACCATCTGGGCGGTGCACCGGGCGGACAAGCGGATGAAGGAGATCGCCGAACCGGAACAGCCGGAACAGCCGGAACCGGCCGGGTCCGCGACGGAATCCGCGCCGTCGAAACCGCTCACCCCGGGAACCGAGGAATAGCGCAACCTAGCGCAACCGATCCGCGCATCCGGGCGTTATCCGGACAAGGCGGGCAGTCGGCTCCGCCTGTACCGGCAGAGGCGGCGTCATGCGGCCAGGGCGATTCGAGCTCCCCGACGGCCGGGTGAAGGCCGTCTACGACCGGATGGGCGGGGTGACCAGCCTCCTTTACACCGCCGTTCCCATCGTGGTCTTCGTCGTGGTGAACGCGCTCACCGCGCTGCTGCCCGCCGTCTGTGCCGCGGTCGGGGCCGTGCTGATCGTCGCCGCGGTGCGGATCCTGCGCGGCGAACCGCTGCAGCCGGTCGTGTTCAGCGTGGTCGCGGTGGGCATCGCCGCGCTGCTCGCCTACCTGACCGGGAGCGCGAAGGGATACTTCACGGTCAACATTCTGACCAGTGGTTCGCTCGCGGTGCTGGGGTTCGGCTCGATCCTGCTCGGCTGGCCGCTGATCGGCGTGCTCTGGACGCTGCTCAACGGTCGCGGCACGGGCTGGCGCGCGAACCGGTTCGCGCGCCGTCAGTACGCCTATGCCACCGGCCTGCTCGCGCTCGTGTTCGGCGCGCAGTTCGTGGTGTGGGGGTATCTCTACCTCACCGACCGGGTCGGCTGGCTGGCCGCGGCGCGGCTCGGCATGAGCCTGCCGCTGCTGCTGCCCGCCGCCGTGCTCGTCGTACTGCTCGTGCGCCGGGCCGAACGCGGCGCTGTCTAGGCTCCGGTGGCCGCGCGGATGGCCGCCTCGACCCCGGGGGCGGCGACGAACAACAGCTCGTCACCCGGCTCCAGGGAATCCTCGGCGACCGGCACGATGACCCGCTCGCCGCGCAGGATGGCCACCAGCGCGGCGTCCCTCGGCAGTTCGAGGGTGCGGACGGGTTTCCCGGCGAGCGGGGTCTGCTCGGGCAGGGTGACCTCGGTCAGGTTGGCCTTGCCCTGACGCAGGGACAGCAGCTGTACCATTCCGCCGATGCTGACCGCTTCCTCGACCATGGCGGCGAGCATGCGCGGGGTGGATACGGCCACGTCGATGCCCCAGGCCTCGGTGAACAGCCATTCGTTGCGCGGATCGTTGACCCGGGCGACGACCCGGCGCACCGCGAACTCGGTCTTGGCCAGCAGCGAGTAGACGAGGTTGACCTTGTCGTCCCCGGTCGCGGCGATCACCACATCGCAGGACTGCAGGTCGGCCTCTTCGAGCGAGGAGAATTCGCAGGCGTCGGCGAGCACCCATTCGGCCTGTTCGACGACCTCGGGCGCGAAATGGGTGGCGTCCCGCTCGATGAGCATGACCTCGTGCCCGGATTCGGTGAGTTCGGCGGCGATGGACCGTCCTACGGCACCGGCCCCCGCGATCGCGATCCGCATCAGTTCGTCTCCTCGGGTGGGTTCGCCGCGACGGCACCGACCTCGTTGACCGTTCCGGACAGCGCGGCGACGTAGACGAGATCACCGGACTGCAGCACGGTCTTGGCGTCCGGCAGCACCCCGGTGCCGAAGCGCATCAGGAAGGCAACCCGCGCTCCGGTCGCCTGTTCGAGTGCCCGGACCGGTTGACCGGTCCACTCCTCGTGCACGGGCAGCTGGAGCACGGCGACCGAACCGGTCGGATCCCGCCACGCGGAGGCGAGGCCGTCCGGGAGCAGGGTGCGCAGCAGCCGGTCGGTGGACCACGGGACGGTGGCGACCGTGGCGATGCCGAGCCGTTCGTACACGGCGGCGCGGCGGTGGTCGTAGATGCGCGCGACGACGTGCTCCACGCCGAAGGTCTCCCGCGCCACGCGCGCGGAGATGATGTTCGAGTTGTCCCCGCTGGACACCGCGGCGAAGGCCTCGGCCCGCTCGATTCCGGCGGCCACGAGCACGTCCCGGTCGAAGCCCTTGCCGATCACCTGTTCGCCCGACCATTCGTGGGGCAGCCTGCGAAAAGCCTGCTTGTCCTTGTCGATGATGGCGACCGTGTGGCCGAGCCGTTCGCAGGCCGCGGCCAGCGACGAACCCACCCGTCCGCAACCCATGATCACCACGTGCACGCCGGATCCTCCTGTTTAACCCTGTCCTCGCGCACCGTACCCCGGCGCCCCGCGCGGGGACGATAAGGGACAGCCTGGTGGTGCCCCGTCATCTGGGGCGCATACCCTTGTCGACCGTGTCGAAACTCGCCACCGCGGCAAAGCGACTTGTCGTCGGCCGACCCTTCCGCAGCGACCGGCTCTCGCACACGCTGTTGCCCAAGCGCATCGCCCTTCCGGTGTTCGCTTCGGACGCGCTGTCCTCCGTGGCCTACGCGCCGGAGGAAATCTTCATCACCCTCTCGGTGGCCGGGGTCGCCGCGTTCACGCTCGGCCCGTGGCTCGGGATCATCGTGGCGATCGTGCTGCTCACGGTGGTGGCCAGCTACCGGCAGAACGTGCACGCCTACCCCTCGGGCGGCGGCGACTACGAGGTGGCCACCACGAACCTCGGCAAGCAGGCCGGGCTGGTCGTGGCGAGCGCGCTGCTGGTGGACTACGTGCTCACCGTGGCCGTGTCCATCTCCTCGGCCGCGGCGAACATCGGTGCCGTCGTCCCCTTCGTCGGCCAGCACAAGGTGCTGTTCGCGGTCGGGGCGATCGTCGTGCTCACCGCGATCAATCTGCGCGGACTGCGCGAATCGGGTACCGCCTTCGCGATCCCCACCTACCTGTTCATCTTCGGGATCGCCGCCACGATCGTGATCGGGCTGTTCAAATCGCTCGTGCTGGGGATCCCGGTGCGCGCGGTGAGCGCGGGACTCGAGCTCAAGGCCGAGGACCAGCACATGATGGGGCTGGCCTTCGTGTTCCTGGTGCTGCGTTCGTTCACCCAGGGCTGTGCCGCGCTGACCGGGGTGGAGGCGATCAGCAACGGGGTGCCCGCCTTCCGCAAGCCGAAATCGCGCAATGCGGCGAGCACCCTGCTGATGCTCGGGATCATCGCGGTGGCCATGTTCCTCGGCATCATCTACCTGGCCATGCAGAGCGGGGCCAAGCTCGCCGAGAACCCGGCGACCCAGTTCGTGAACGCCCCGCCCGGCTACCAGCAGCAGACCCTGGTCGCGCAGATCTCCCAGGCGGTGTTCTCGGCCTTCCCGCCCGGCTATTGGTTCGTGACCATCGTCACCGCGCTGGTCCTGGTACTCGCCGCGAACACGGCGTTCAACGGGTTCCCGGTGCTCGGCTCGATCCTCGCCCAGGACCGGTATCTGCCGCGCCAGCTGCACACCAGGGGAGACCGGCTCTCCTTCTCCAACGGCATCCTCGGTCTCGCGGCCTTCGCGGCGATCCTGGTCATCGCGTTCGGCGCGGAGTCCACCCGGCTGATCCCGCTCTACACGGTCGGCGTGTTCGTCTCGTTCACCCTGTCCCAGACCGGGATGGTGCGGCACTGGAACCGCTTGCTCGGCGAGGAGACCGATCCCGCGGTGCGCCGCAGGATGCGCCGCTCGCAGGCGATCAACGGTTTCGGCCTGTTCATGACCGGCGCGGTGCTCGTGGTCGTGATCATCACGAAGTTCACCGCGGGCGCGTGGATCGCGATCGCGGCCATGGTGGTGATCTTCATGCTGATGACCGCGATCCGCAGGCACTACGACCGGGTCACCGAGGAGCTGCTGAGCACCGAACAGGCCACGGTGCTTCCCTCGCGCAACCACGCCATCGTGCTGGTGTCCACCGCGCACCGGCCCACGATGCGCGCGGTGGCCTACGCGAAGGCGACCCGGCCGGACGACCTGGAGGCGGTGACGGTCAACGTGGACGAGGCGGGGACCAAGGATCTGCTGCGCCGCTGGGAGGAACTCGACCTCGGGGTGCCACTCAAGGTCGTCGAATCGCCCTACCGGGAGATCACCCGGCCGGTCCTGGAGTACGTGCGCCGGGTGCGCAGCGACAACCCGCGCGATGTGGTCACCGTGTTCATCCCCGAGTACGTGGTCGGGCGCTGGTGGGAGCAGCTGCTGCACAACCAGTCCGCGCTGCGGCTCAAGGGACGGCTGCTGTTCCAGCCAGGGGTCATGGTGACCTCGGTTCCCTGGCAGCTCGCCTCTTCCAAACGGGCTTGGGAACGGGCCAAGCAGCGCACCAGGACCGTGCACGCGCCCGGGGATGTGCGGCGCGGTATCAACACCCCGCAGGCGAAAGAGTGAATCGTTACGCGCTGGGGGACCGGGTCGAGGCCACGATCGAATCGGTCGCGCACGGCGGGCATTTCGTGGCCCGGGTCGACGGGCGGGTGTGCTTCGTCCGGCACGCGCTTCCCGGGGAACGGGTGCTCGCCGAGGTGACCGAGGACCGGGGAAAGTCCTTCTTCCGGGCCGATGCGGTCGCCGTGCTCGAGGCGGCGCCGGACCGGGTGACCCCGCCGTGCCCGCTCGCCGGAAGCTGCGGCGGTTGCGATTTCCAGCACGTTTCGCTTGCGCGGCAACGGGAACTGAAGGCCGAGGTGGTCGCCGAGCAGCTGGCCAGGCTCGGCGGGGTGCGGCGCTCGGTCGAGGTGGAGGAGCTGCCGGGTGGCCCGCGCTGGCGCACCCGGGTGCGCTACGCCGTGGACCCCGAGGGCAGGCCGGGGTTCCGCGCGCACCGCTCGCACACCGTGATCCCGGTCGAGGATTGCCCGATCACCGTGTCCGAATGCGTGGAACCCGTTGTGGGACAACGGTTTTCCCCGCGCGGAGAGGTCGCGGTAGCGGTCGATTCGCGTGCAGCGGTCACCGTGACCGAGACTGCGCCCGCCCGGTCCGGGCGGCGCGGGCGCAGCAGGCGGGTCAGCGGCGACGGGATCGCCGAACAGCACGTCGGCGGGCAGGTTTTCCGGCTCGCCGCAACGGATTTCTGGCAGGTGCACCCGGCGGCGGCCGCGACGTTCAGCGCCGCGGTCACCGAGTACGCCGCGGTGGGTCCCGCCGATCGCGTCTGGGATCTCTACGGCGGAGCGGGCCTGTTCGCCGCGCCCCTGTCCGCGGCGGGGGCCGAGGTGATCGTGGTCGAGTCCGCGGGTTCCGCGGTGGAGCACGGGCGTGCCTGCCTGCCCGCGGTGACTTTCCGGCACGGCGATGTCGAGCGGACCATCGACCGGCTGCCCGCACCCGATGTGGTCGTGCTCGATCCGCCGCGCAACGGGGCGGGGGAGCGGGCGCTGCGCGGGATCGCGGCCGCGCGTCCGGACCGGATCGTCTACGTGGCCTGTGATCCCGCCGCCCTGGGCAGGGACACCGCGCTGCTCGCGGGGCACGGCTACGAGCTGCGCGAGCTGCGCGCCTTCGACGCCTTCCCGATGACCCACCACGTGGAGTGCGTCGCCCTGTTCGTTCGCTGATCCCGGGGCCGGACGCCGAAATTCGGTCGTGCCACGCGGACTGCGCGGATAGGGTGCCGCGCGGGGACGATCGGTTCAATCGGGAAAGGAGCGGACCCTCGCCACGTACACGGGAAGCACTGTCGGCAGGACCGCTTCGCTGGCTGGCGCTCGCGGTGCTGCTGCTGGGCACCGCGCTGATCTCGATCGAGGTCACGGTGCTCAGCCTGGCCATGCCGATGATCACCGAACAGCTCCGGCCGAGCGCGACCGAGGCGCTGTGGATCGGGGACGCCTACTCGTTCACGCTCGCCGCGACCCTGGTCGCGATGGGCCTGCTCGGGGACCGGATCGGGCGCAAGCGGCTGCTGCTGATCGGGGCGAGCTGTTTCGGCCTGCTGTCCATCCCCTCCGCGTTCGCACCCGATCCGCTGGTGCTGATCCTCGCGCGCGCCCTGATCGGGATCGCCGCGGCCACCCTGATGCCGTCCACGCTTTCGCTGATCCGCAACATCTTCACCACCGAACGGGAGCGGACCTTCGCGATCGGGCTGTGGTCGATGATGCTCTCGGTCGGCGGGGCGGTCGGCCCGTTGCTCGGCGGGGTGCTGCTGGACCATTTCTGGTGGGGTTCGGTGTTCCTGATCAAGGTGCCGTTCGTGATCCTGCTCGTGGTCCTCGGGTTCTTCGTGCTCCCGGAATCGCGTGATCCGCACCCGGCGCCGTGGAACATGACCGGCGTGGTGCTGTCCATGATCGGGATGTTCGGCGTGGTGTACGGGATCAAGGAGCTCACCGCCTATGGCCTCGGCCAGCCGGTCGCCTGGCTCGCCGCGGTGATCGGGCTCGCCGCGCTGTGGTTTTTCGTGCGCGGCCAGCGGCGCTCGGCCCATCCACTGATCGATGTCGGCCTGTTCGCGAACGCGCGGTTCTCCGGTGCCGTGGTGGCGAATCTGCTCGCCGCCCTCGCCGATATCGGGGTGCTGTTCTATCTCACGCAGTACTTCGAACTGGTGCTCGGCCTCAGCCCGCTGCAGGCCGGGCTGCGGCTGTTGCCCGCGGCGGTCGCCGCGATCCCGGCCGCGCTGCTCGCCGGCCGGCTCGCCCGGGCCAGTGCCCCGCGCACGGTGGTCGCGCTCGGCCTCGGCGCCAGCGGGGCGGGCATGCTCGCGCTGATGACCGTGGACGCCACCACGCCGTACCCGCTGCTCGCCGTGTTCCTCGCGGTGTTCGGGCTCGGGCTCGGCTTCGCGATGACGGTGACCACCGACGAGATCGTGATCAGCGTGCCGAAGGAGAAAGCGGGTGCGGCGGGCGCGATCTCCGAGTCCGCCTTCGAACTCGGCGGGGCGTTCGGGATCGCGCTGCTGGGCACCGTGGTCACGGCGGTGTACCGGGCCCAGGTTCCGGTGCCGCGCGGCGCGGATGCCGAGACCGTGCGGGATTCGCTCGGCGGCGCGGTCGCCGAGGCGGGACGGCTCCCCGGCACCGGACTGCTCAGCGGCGCCCGGGACGCCTTCGTGCACGGCCAGGCGGTCGCCTTCACCCTCGGCGGTGCGCTGCTCGTGCTGTGCGCCTTCGCCTCCTGGTTCCTGCTGCGCGCCCGGGCATCGGAAACCCGGCCGGAACCTAGCCGCTGCTGACGTGGGTGCCGTCCCGGACGGTGCCCACGTACTCCTCGACCAGGTCCTCGAGCGCGACCACGCCGAGCACCGCGCCGTCCCCGCCCACCGCGGCACCGAGATGCGACTGGGCCCGGCGCAGCGCGGAGATCGCGTCGTCCACCCGGGCATCCGAGGGCAGCTCGGGAAGCCCGCGCACCCGCCCGCGCGGCACCGGGGTCTCCCGCGGTTCACCCGCGCTGTCGAGCACATCCTTGATGTGCAGGTACCCGGTGAGCCGACCGCTCGCATCGCGGACCGGGTAGCGGGAGAACCCGGTCGCGGCGACCGCGTCCGCCACATCGCCGATGGTCGGTTCGCTGGGCAGCGTGGTCGTGTCCGCCAGCGGGACGAGCACATCGGCGACGGTGCGGCTGGTCGCCCCGCGCAGCGTCTTGGCCAGCCTGCGGTGCTCGGACTGGTCCAGCAGCCCCTCCCGGCGCGATTCCCCGATCAGCGAGGCGAGCTCGGCGGGTGTGTACGCGGCGTCGAGCTCGTCCTTCGGGGTGACCTTGAGCAGTTTGAGCACCGCCGTGGAGATCGCGGTGAACAGGTCGAGCAGCGGTTTGGTGAGCCTGCAGAACCCGTAGTGCACGGGGACGAGCCACATCGCCGCGCGCTCGGGCCCGGCGATCGCCAGGTTCTTGGGCACCATCTCGCCGAGCATCGTGTGCAGGATCGTCACCACCACGAGCCCGAGCGCGAACCCGAGAGCGTGGCGCAGCGCGGCCGGTGCGCCCAGCGCGTCCATCGGCGCCTCGAGCAGGGTGGCGAAGGCCGGTTCGGACAGCGCGCCGAGCAGCAGGGTGCAGACCGTGACCCCGAGCTGCGCCCCGGCGATCAGCAGCGGCAGTTTCTCCCCGGCACGCAGTGCGGTCCGGGCGCGCGCGTTCGAGGCGGCCAGCGCCTCAAGGCGGTCCCGGCGCGCGGTGAGCACCGCGAACTCGGCACCGACGAAGAACGCGTTGCCGATGAGCAGCAGGATGGTGATGCCGATGGCGAGCCAGGGATTCATCAGCGTTCCCTCGCCACCCGCAGCTCGGCGACCCGCAACCGGTCCATCCGCATCACCGTGATCCGCCAGCCGTCGATGCGCACTTCCTCGCCGACCGAAGGGATCCGGCCGAACCGGTCCACGACCATCCCGGCCAGAGTCTCGTACTCGCCCTCGGGCATCCGGAATCCGGTGGCCTCGGCGACCTCGTCGTCCCGCAGCAGCCCGGAGACCATCCAGGACTCGCGCCCGAGCGGGCGGACCGGGTTCACCTCGCCGCGGTCGTGCTCATCGCGCACATCGCCGACGATCTCCTCGACAAGGTCCTCCAGGGTGACGATGCCCGCCGAACCGCCCCATTCGTCCACGACGAGGGCCAGCTGCAGCCCGGAATCGCGCAGCCGGTCCAGCAGCGCGTCCCCCTCCAGCGAGCTCGGCACCGTGGGCACCGGGCGCACCAGCGCGGAGAGCGGGGTGCTCGCGCGCTGCCGGGCGGGCACCGAGAAGGCCTGCTTCACGTGCACCGCGCCGCGCACATCGTCCATGTCCACCTCGTGCACCGGGAACCGGGAGAACCCGGTGCGCCGGGTGGCCGCGATGAGGTCGTCCACGGTCGCGTCGAGTTTCAGCGACTCCACCCGCATGCGCGGGGTCATCAGCTCGTCCGCGGTGCGCTCGCCGAACCGCAGGGAGCGGTCCAGCAGCGCCGCGGTGCCCTGGTCGAGGGTGCCCTGCGCGGCCGAGGAGCGCACCACCGAGCCCAGTTCGGCCGGGTTGCGCGCGGACCGCAGCTCCTCGGCCGGTTCCACCCCGAGCCGGCGCACGATCCAGTTCGCGGCGCCGTTGAGCCCGCGGATGAACCAGCGCAGGATCCAGGAGAACCACCACTGCATTCCGGCGACGGCGCGCGCGACGGGAAGGGCGCGCGCGATGGCGAGGTTCTTCGGCACCAGCTCGCCGAAGATCACCGACAGGGCCGTGGCGAGCAGCACCGAGAGCACCGCGGCTATCGGCGTGGCCACCCCGAGCGGGATGGACATCGCGGTGAACAGCGGCCGCAGCAGCCCGGCCACCGCGGGTTCCGCCATGGTCCCGGTGACCAGTCCGGTCAGCGTGATACCCAGCTGGGCACCGGAGAGCTGGAAGGAAAGCGTGTGCTGGGCCTGGCGCACCCGTTTGGCGCGCCGGTCGCCGACGGCCTTCTCGTGCGCGTCGACCTGCACACCCTCGAGCGTGGTCAGGGAGTATTCCGCGGAAACGAACACCGCGGCGATCGCGGTCACCGCGAGCACGCCGATCAGCTGCAGCGAGCTGGCAAGAATGTCACTCACGGGATGAACCACCCGTGAGCGTTGGTATGGCAGCCTGACGACTCGTCGTCACGCAAGTACGAGGCACCCCTTCGCGGAATCAAATGAGAATCGGTGCGCTCATTATAGGCGAAATCGTGTGCTCAGCGTCGCCAGTGCGGATCACGTCCACTCAGCGCGATCAGCCGGGCGACCGCGCTCGCGTTCGCGTCCACCGGGACCTCCTCGGCGAAGATCGCCCCGCGCCAGGCACTGATCTTGGGCCGGGTGTACCGGTCGATCAGGCGCGCGAGTTCGGCGGGGATCCGCGGATCGACCCCGATCGCGACGCCGATGTCCCAGGCGTGCACCGCCAGGTCGAAGGTCATCTGCTCCAGGTAGAGCTGCGCCGGGCTGGTGCCGAAGGACAGGTGCACCTCGCGTTCGGTGGCGCCGGGTTCGAGCCAGGCGGCGCGGGCGGCCGCGGCCGCGGACTCCCAGCGCGCGACCGGACGGTTACCGAGAACATCCCCGGAATACCGATCACCGACCTGATCCATTGTTTCTCCGTGCAACAGGTGCGGCACCCACAGTTGTTCCTCGGTCAGGTGATTGAGCACATCCCGAACGGACCATTCCGAGCACGGGGTCGGGGAATCCCATTCGCCGATACGGTGCGTGACCCGGTCGAATGTCTCGAGAGCCGTGCCGTGCGCGTCGAGCAGTTCCATGCGTAGAGGGTAGACCTCGGGGCCAAATCGATTACCCAGGATGACCGCCGATTTCCGGCTGCGGTTAGGGTCCCCCTGCGCGACCGTCACCCGGTCGTGTTTTCGGAACCGTTTTCCCACGAGGAATCACATCGCAAGGGAGCGAGCCGCGTGACAACTACGGCGCCTACCGAGGAGGAAAAGCCTCAGCAGTACGGCTTTTTCGGCCACCCATTCGCGCTGTCGACCTTGTTCGCCACCGAATTCTGGGAACGCTTCTCGTACTACGGGATGAAAGCGCTCCTGATCTACTACATGTACTACCAGGTCACCGAGGGCGGTCTCGGGATCGACCAGGGCCTGGCCACCGCGCTGATGTCGGTCTACGGCGCGCTCGTGTACATGGCCGGGATTCCCGGCGGCTGGATAGCCGACCGGCTGCTCGGCGCGCAGCGTTCGGTCGCGCTCGGTGCCGTGCTGATCATGTGCGGTCACATCGTGCTGTCCCTGCCGGGCGGCGGGCTCGGTGGCCTCTACGGTTCGATGGTGCTGATCGTGCTCGGCACCGGCCTGCTGAAGACGAACACCTCGAAGATCGTCGGCGATCTCTACGACGAGAAGGACATTCGCCGGGACGCGGGGTTCTCGATCTTCTACATGAGCGTCAACGCGGGCGGTTTCATCGCGCCGCTGGTGCTCGGCCCGCTGCGCGATCTCGGCGGATTCCATCTCGGCTTCCTCGCCGCCGCGATCGGAATGGCGATCGGTCTCGTCTGGTACGTCAGCACCCGGAAGGTGCTCAAGAGCGCGGGCCAGCAGCCGCCGAACCCGATCGGGGCCGCCGAACGCAAGCGCGCGTTCTCGATTCTCGGGCTGGTGATCCTCGTGGTCGCCGTCTACCTGCTCGTGCTCGCGGTGACCGGGGCGCTCACCGCCGATGTGGTGATCTACTCGATTTCCGGTCTCGCGTTCATCGCGCCGATCTCGTACTTCACGATCATGTTGCGCAGCAAGAAATCCACGCCGGTGGAGAAATCGCGACTGGTCGCGTTCATCCCGCTGTTCATCGTGTCGATGTTCTTCTGGATGATCCAGGAGCAGGGTGCGAATATCGGTGCGGTTTTCGCCGACAAGCGAACGGATCTGCATATCTTCGGCTGGTCGATCAATCCGGAATTCTTCCAGTCGATCAACCCGCTCGCGATCGTGATCCTCGCTCCGGTGTTCGCTTATGTGTGGACCAGGCTCGGTACCCGGCAGATCTCGACGCCGGTCAAATTCGGTATCGGCGGCATCATCGGCGGTATCTCGTTTCTGATTCTGGTTTTCCCGGGATGGATCAGCGGAACCGATGCCAAGGTGAGCCCGTGGTGGCTGTTCTCCAGTTTCGTCGTCGTGGTTCTCGGTGAATTGCTGATCTCCCCGGTCGGGCTTTCCGCGACCACCAAGCTCGCGCCCGCGGCCTTCACCTCGCAGATGATGGGCCTGTGGTTCCTGAACAACGCGGCGGGGCAGGGAATCAACGCGCTGATCACCCCGCTCTACAGCGCGGACACCGAGACCGGCTACTTCCTGATCGTCGGCGCGGTGCCGATCGTGGCCTCGATCGTGCTGCTGACCATGGCACCATGGATCAAGAAGAAGATGATGGGAGTCCCGTGAGCGAACAGAGTCCGGTGAGCGAGCTGAGCCATGTCGACCCCGGGAATGTCGCCCCGGGTAACGGCTACACCCACGTGGTCACCGGGACCGGGCGGTTCGCCGCGATCTCCGGTCAGATCGCGCTGGACGAGAACGGGGCCATCGTCGGCGAGGGTGATCCGGAAGGCCAGGCGCGGCAGGTGTTCGAGAATCTGCGCCGCTGTCTCGCGGCGGTCGGTACGGGTTTCGAGCACGTGGCCAAGCTGACCTTCTACGTCACCGATCTCGGGGTGTTGCCCGCGGTTCGCGTGGTCCGCGACGAGTACGTGGACCCGGCGAAACCACCGGCCTCCACCGCGGTTCAGGTCACCGCGCTCGTCCGGCCGGAGCTGCTGATGGAGATCGAGGCACTGGCCCTGATTCCGGAATAGGATCCGTTGCATGCCAACAGATCCGCACCTCGTGCGGCTCCATCCGGAGGACGCGGGCGAGGTACTGACCCTGCAACGGGCGGCGTACGTGGACCAGGCCCGCGCACACGCGGACTGGTCGCTGCCGCCGCTCGTGCAGGGCCAGGCGGAGATCGCCGGGGAGTTGGCCGATCCGGCCGTGCTCGCTCTCGGAACACGCGAGGGAGCGCGGCTGGTCGCGGCCGTGCGGGTGCGCTGCGCGGACGGGGTCGCCGAGCTCGGCCGCCTCATCGTGGCCCCGGACCGGCAGGGCGCCGGGCTCGGCAGTGCCCTGCTGCGGGCCGCGGAACGCGAGGTTTCCGCCCGCTGCACGGTGATCCGCCTGTTCACCGGAGAGTTCAGCACCGGGAACCTGCGGCTCTACCAGCGGCACGGCTACGTGGAACACCGGCGCAGTCAGGCGGGGCACTACCAGTTGGTGCACCTGGCGAAAACCCTGCCCTGAGCCGGGTTCAGCGGGCCCGCACCCGGCCGGCGAGCACCGCGTCCAGGTCGAAGTTGACCGGTTCCTCGAGCTGCTCGTAGGTGCACGAATCGGGTTCCCGGTCCGGGCGCCAGCGCAGGAACTGGGCGTTGTGCCGGAACCTGCTCGGCACCCCGCCCTCGGTGTGCTCGTAGGAGACCTCGAGTACCCGTTCGCGACGCAGCGGAACCCAGGGCTGCTCCTCGGAACGCCAGCGGTTGATCCCACCGGGGATCCGGCGGCCGTCCTCGGCCCCGGGACCGAGCCAGGGATGGTCCGCCTCGCCGCCGGAGATGAGCGGGGCGAGTTCCTCGGCGAGTGCGCGCCGCCGCGCGACCGGGAAGGAGCCGACCACCCCGACGTGGTGCAGCACGCCGTGCGAATCGTGCAGGCCGAGCAGCAGCGAACCCACCAGCTCGCCCGGTTCGCCGTCCACGTGCCAGCGCAGTCCGGCGAGCACGCAGTCCGCGGTGCGCGAGTGCTTGATCTTGACCATGCTGCGTTTGCCCGGCTGATACGGGGAGTCGAGCCGTTTGCCCATCACCCCGTCCAGTCCGGCGCCCTCGAACAGCTCGAACCAGGTACCCGCGGTCGCCGCGGATTCGGTGGCCGGGGTGAGGTGCACCCGCTCGGTGGTGAACTCCAGCGTGCTCAGTGCCTCGCGGCGCTGGCGCACCGGTTCGCCGCGGGCGTCCGCATCCCCGAGTGCGAGCAGGTCGAAGGCCACGAACTGGGCGGGTTTGGTCTCGGCGAGCAGTTCGATGCGGCTGCGGGCCGGATGCACCCGTTCGGAGAGCGAGTCGAAATCCAGCCTCCCGTTCAGCGCGACGATGAGCTCCCCGTCGAGCACGATCCGCTCGGGAAGCGCCTCGGCGAAGGCGGTGAGCATCTCCGGGAAGTAGCGTTGCAGCGGTTTGCCCGAGCGCGACTGCATGAAGATCTCGTCGCCCTCGCGGAACACCAGGCAGCGGTAGCCGTCCCATTTCGGCTCGAACAGCCAGCCGGGCTCGTCCGGGATCCGCTTGACCGGGCTGGCGAGCATGGGCTTGATCGGTGGGGTGAGCACGGGAGAAGCGTAAACCGGACGCGCGTCGCTGTGGTGGAAATCGCAGCTCTACGGTGGAGATATGTCCACAGCCCGGCTCAGCGAGCGGAGCCCGTCCATCGCCCCAGAGGCGCTCATCGCCTCGATGGTGCCCCCGCCGCGGTTCGACAAGGTCCGGTTCGACACCTACATCCCGAACCCGGAGGAACCGAGCCAGGCCGAGGCGGTCACCGCCTGCGCGGACTTCGCGCGCAGCCTCGGCGCGCCGCGGGAATCCAAGCTGCGCAAGGTCTTCGGCCGGGCGAGCAAGGCACAGGGGCGCGGACTCTACCTGGACGGCGGTTTCGGGGTGGGCAAGACGCATCTGCTCGCCTCGATCTGGCACGCCACCGAGGGGGAGAAGGCCTACGGCACCTTCGTGGAGCTGACCAATCTGGTCGGAGCGCTCGGCTTCCGTACCGCCGTGGAGAAACTGTCCGGGCACCGGCTGCTGGCGATCGACGAGTTCGAGCTGGACGATCCCGGTGACACCATGCTGGTGACCAAGCTGATCTCGGAGCTGGCCGATGCGGGGGTCTCGATCGCGGCCACCTCGAACACTCTGCCGGGCAAGCTCGGTGAGGGCCGGTTCGCCGCGGAGGACTTCCTGCGCGAGATCCACGCCATGGCCAGCCGGTTCGACGTGGTGCGGGTGGACGGGCCGGACTATCGGCACCGCGGGCTCCCCGAGGCCCCCGATCCCAGTGACGACGCGCGGCTGCGTGCCCGCGCGGAGGCCACCGCGGGCGCGACCCTGGACGGTTTCGACGAGCTGTGCGAATACCTGGCCACGCTGCACCCGTCCAAGTACGGGGTGCTGCTGGACGGCGTCGAGCTGGTGTGCCTTTCCCAGACGCACGCGATCGGGCGCCAGGATGTGGCGCTGCGCTTCGTGGCACTCGCCGACCGGCTCTACGACCGGGCGATCCCGGTCGCGGTGTCCGGCAAACCGATCCCGGAACTGTTCACCGAGGAGATGCTTGCCGGTGGGTACCGGAAGAAGTATCTGCGCGCGATTTCCCGGCTGATCGCCCTGTCCAGGGACGCGGGCGCAGACGAAGACTGAGCGCGTACAACCCGAGGCCGACCGCGCAGCCGAGCGCCGCCCCGCCGATCGTGTCGGTGAGGTAGTGGTACCGCCCGGCGATCAGCCCGAACGCGCCGATCAGGGCGAGCGGGACCGCGGGGTAGCCGAACCTGCGGTGCGCCAGCACGAACACGGTCAGCGTGGCCACCAGCAGCGTGGTGTGCCCGCTCGGATAGCACAGGTTGCCCGCGTAGTGCCGGTCGAACACCGGCTTGAGCAGCACGCTCGAGCACAGCACCGCGAGCGGGGGAGCGCACACCGCGAGTACCGCGATCCGGAACCGCCTGCGGTAGAGGTGATACCCGGCGAGCAGCAGCGCGGCCCCGTAGACCAGGGTGGGCATGCTGAAGGTCAGCAGCACCGAACGCCAGCCCGGATCCGCTCCCGCCGGCCCGGCAAGGGTGGTGAAGAACCAGGCGTCCAGTGCGCTCGGGGAGTGCTGCCCGGCGAAGACGGCCCCGAGCACGCCGGTGACCGCGAGCAAGCCGAGAACGGTGATCGACAGGCTCGTGGTCCGGCGCATGCCATCGAGACTACGTGGCGACCACCTCGGTGACCGCGTCGATGCCCCGGTCCAGGTCGGATTCCTCGATCACCAGCGGGGGAGCGATGCGCAGCGTGTTGCCGTGGGTTTCCTTGCACAGCACGCCCCGCTGCGCGAGCGCCTGCGAGGCCTCCCGCCCGCTCGGCCCGCCAGGGGCGATGTCCACCCCGGCCCAGAGCCCGCGCCCGCGCACCTCGGCGACTCCGGAACCGACCAGTTCACCGAGCCGCGCGTGCAGGCGCGCGCCGAGCCGGGTGGAGCGCTCCTGGAACTCGCCGGTGCGCAGCAGCCCGATGACCGCGCGGCCGACGGCGCAGGCGAGCGGGTTCCCGCCGAAGGTGGAGCCGTGCTCGCCCGGCTTGAGCAGGCCGAGCACATCCGCGCTGCCGACCACCGCGGAGACCGGGAGGATCCCGCCGCCGAGCGCCTTGCCCAGCGTGTACAGGTCCGCGCGCACGCCTTCGTGGTCCAGGGCGAGCAGGGTTCCGGTGCGCGCCAGCCCGGACTGGATCTCGTCGGCGATCAACAGCGCGCCGAACCGGTCGCACAGCTCGCGGACCCGGGCCAGGTACCCGGCCGGTGGCACGACGACCCCCGCCTCACCTTGGATCGGTTCGATGAGCACGGCCGCGGTGCGCTCGGTGAACTGGGCGGCGAGCTCGTCGATGTCCCCGTACTTCGCGACCCGGAATCCGGGGGTGAACGGCCCGAAATCGGCGCGCGCGGTGTTGTCGGTGGAGAAGGAGATGATCGTGGTCGTGCGGCCGTGGAAGTTCTCCCCGACGACGATGATCTCGCAGCCGTCCTGGGGCACCTTCTTGACCTGGTAGGCCCATTTGCGGGCGAGTTTGACCGCCGACTCCACCGCTTCGGCGCCGGAGTTCATCGGCAGCACCATCTCGGTTCCGGTCAGCTCGGCGAGTTCCTGGCAGAACGGCCCGAACTGGTCGTGGTGGAACGCGCGCGAGGTCAGCGTGACCTTGCCCAGCTGGGCGATCGCCGCCTCGGTCAGCGCCGGGTTGCGATGACCGAAGTTCAGCGCCGAGTAGCCGGCGAGGAAATCGAGGTAGCGCTTGCCCTCCACATCGGTGACCCAGGCACCCTCTCCTTCGCTGATGACCACATCGAGCGGGTGGTAGTTGTGCGCGGAGTAGTGCTCATCGAGGGCGAGGAAATCGGCGGCGCGGGATTCGGTCATGGTCATAGGCTAGAGGCTAGGCGGTGCCGACGGTTGTTTCAGCCGGGTTTCTTTGCGCATTGCGGCGATCTGTTGCGCGATCATGCCGATATGGTCATGAATCCTTGTGTGGACCCGGGGGCGCTACCGGGCGGTTCCGTGGTCTGCGAGGCTGCGGGGGTGAGCGATTCGTTTCCCCGCATGCAGGCCCGTACACAACGATTCACCCTCGGTACCCCGCGAACGTTCCAGATCTCCCCGGACGGTTCGCGCGTGCTGTTCCTGCGCTCGGCCTCCGGGACCGATCCGGTGCACCGGCTGCACAGCTTCGATGTGGCCAGCGGCACCGAGACCTGTCTGCTCGACCCGGCCGCGCTCGGTGGCACCGAGGAGGAACTGCCCGCCGAGGAGCGCGCGCGGCGCGAGCGGTCCCGCACCCGGGGCTCCGGGGTACAGGGCTATTCCTGCGATGCCGAGCACCGGATCGCGGTGGCCGCGCTCTCCGGGCGCTGCTACGTGGTGGAGCTCGGCGCGGGCCGGGTCCGGGAACTGCCGACCGCGCAGGCGATCGTGGACCCGCGGCCGTCCCCGGACGGGGCGCACGTGGCCTATGTCAGCGAGGGCAGGCTGCGGGTGATCGGCTCGGACGGCACCGGGGACCGGGAACTGGCCGGGGAGGACGGGGTGAGCTGGGGGCTCGCCGAGTTCGTCGCCGCGGAGGAGATGGGGCGCTCGTGCGGCTACTGGTGGTCCCCGGACGGGCGGTGGCTGCTCGCCGCGCGGGTGGACGCCACGGCGTTGCCGCAGTGGACGATCGCGGACGCGGCGAATCCGCAGTCCCCGGCGCGCACGGTCGGTTATCCCGCGGCGGGATCGGTGAACGCCGAAGTCTCGCTGACCCTGATTTCCCTTGACGGGCAACGAATCCCGGTCGAGTGGGATCGGGAAACGCACGAATACCTCGCCGCGGTGCACTGGTCCGAGCACGGCGCGCCGCTGCTCGCCGTGCAGTCCCGCGATCAGCGCAGCCTGCAGTTCCGCACCGTGGACACGCACACCGGCCGTACCGAACTGCACTACGAACAGACCGATCCGGTGTGGGTCGACCTGGTGGACGGGGTTCCCGCGTGGACCGCCTCCGGTGAACTGGTCACCGTGCGCGCCGCGGACGGGGCCTACCGGCTCTTCCTCGACGACCGAGCGGTGACCCCGGACGGGATGCAGGTGCGCTCGGTCCTGGATGTCGGCAAGGACGTGCTGTGCACCGCATCGATGGGCGATCCGACCAGGATCCACGTGTACCGGGTGGACGCGGACAGCGTGCAGCAGCTGTCCACTGTGGAGGGTGTGAACGGAGGGACCCGCCGCGGTGACGCGTTCGTGCTCACCTCGCTCGGCCTGGACGAGGCCGGGGTGCGCGCGACCGTCCACAGTGGATCCCGGGCGCTGGAACTGGAATCGCTGGCCGTCGCCCCGCCGCTGAAGCCGCAGCCGGAACTGCTCGAGCTCGGCGAGCGCGGGCTGCGTGCCGCGCTGCTGCTGCCCAGCGATCACGTGCCCGGTACGAAGCTGCCGGTGCTGCTGGATCCCTACGGTGGCCCGCACGCGCAGCGAGTGCTCGCCGTGGCCAACGCGTTCACCACGCCGCAGTGGATCGCCGACCAGGGATTCGCCGTGCTGATCGCCGACGGTCGCGGAACTCCCGGTCGTGGCCCGGAATGGGAGCGGGCGATCCACCACGAGCTCGCCGAGGTCACCCTCGCCGATCAGGTCGACGCGCTGCACGCGGCCGCCGAGCACTGTGCCGATCTGGATCTCGGCCGGGTCGCGATCCGTGGCTGGTCCTACGGCGGCTACCTTTCCGCGCTCGCGGTACTGCGCCGCCCGGATGTGTTCCACGCGGCGGTCGTCGGCGCCCCGGTCACCGAATGGGGGCTCTACGACACCCACTACACCGAGCGCTATCTGGGCACGCCGGAGGAGAATCCGCAGGTGTACCAACGGAATTCGCTCACCGACGAGGCGAGCGGGCTGCGCAGCGAGATGCTGATCATCCACGGTCTCGCCGATGACAACGTGTTCGCCGCGCACGGACTGCGGCTGTCCGCGGCACTGCTCAAGGCGGGCCGGCGGCACGCGATGATCCCGATGCCGGGCGTGACCCACATGTCACCGACCGACGAGGAGAGCGCCGAGCATTTCCTGCTGTTCCAACTGGACTGGATCAAACGCGCGCTGGAGGTGCGGTAGATGCGGATCACCGTCGTCGGGGCGGGCGTCATCGGGCTCACCGCGGCACTGCGGCTTTCCGAACAGGGCCACACGGTCCGGGTGCTCGCCGACAGGTTCGGTGAGGAGACCACATCCGCTGCCGCCGCCGCGCTGTGGCTGCCCTATCTCGCCGAGCCGTACGAGCGGGTGCTCGGCTGGGGCACCCGCGGGCTCGCGGTGCTGCGCGAGCTCGCCGGGGTTCCGGGCGCCGGGGTGCGGATGCGCACCGGGGTGGAACGGTGCGGGGGCGAGGAACCGTCCTGGCTGCGGCACGTCGGCGAGTACGAGCGGGTGCCCGGCGGGGTGCGGGTGACGGTGCCCGTGGTGGACATGTCGATCCACCTGCCCTGGCTGGCCGGAATGCTGCACGGGCGCGGGGTTTCCCTGGAACGCGGGCGGGTCGCCCGGCTGGACGAAATCACCGGGGCGGACCTCGTGGTGAACTGCACCGGGCGGGCCGCCGAGGAGCTCGTCGCGGGGGAGCGGATCACGCCGATGCGCGGGCAGATCGTCGTGCTCGAACAGTGCGGGATCGAGGAATGGATCGTGGACGATATCGACGGCGAGCAGCCGATGTACGTCATTCCCCGCGAGCACACCGTGATCTGCGGCGGCACGCTGTTCGAGTCCGCCGACACCGAGCCCGATCCCGTTGTCACACAACGGATTCTGCGCCGCTGCGCGGAGGAGGTCCCGGCAGTGGGCACCGCGCGGGTGCTCACCGACCGGGTCGGGCTGCGTCCCACCCGGGAGGAGGTGCGCCTCGAGTTCGGCGCCGATGGCGTGCTGCACTGCTACGGGCACGGCGGTTCCGGGGTCACCATGGCCTACGGCTGCGCTGAGGAGGTGGCCTCGCTGGTCGCCGGGCGCTGATCGATCAGCGCCCGCCGCCGTAGAACCGGCGCATGCCCGCGGCCCAGCGGTCCGGATCGGCGGCCCGGTGCGCGTACATGGTGGCCACCTCCGGGTGCGGGAGGATGTGCAGCCGTTCCTCGGCGAGCCCTTCGAGGACGGTCTCGGCGACCTGATCGGGCTCGAGCAGCGCGCCGCTGTTCGCCACGGCGAGCGCGGCCGGGTCCTCTGCCTCGATCCCGGGCAGCAGCATCCCGGTGCGCACCCCCATCGGGCACAGCAGGCTCACCCCGATGCCCCGATCGCCGTAGGTGACCGCGAGCCATTCGCCGAAGGCCACCGCGGCGTGCTTGCTGACGCTGTACGGCGCGTCCCCGTACGCGGTGAGCAGTCCGGCCGCCGATGCGGTGTTGAGCAGGTAACCGGCCCCGCGGTCGAGCATCGAGGGCAGCACCGCGTGCGCGGCGTACACGTGCGGCAGCACGTTGACCGACCAGGCGCGCGCCCAGTCCTGCGCGCTCGCCTCGATCCCGGCCCCGGAGGTCACCCCGGCATTCGCGCAGAACAGGTCGACGGGACCGAACTCCCGCTCGGCGAGGCTCACCAGTTCGGCCGCGCTCTCCTCCCGGCTGACGTCGACCGCGGTCGGCACGGCCGCACCCCCGGCCGCGCGCACCGCATCCGCGGTGGCCGCCGCGCCCGCCTCGTCCAGGTCGGCGACCACGATCCCGCGCGCCCCCTCGGTGGCGAACCGGCGCGCGAGCGCGGAGCCGATGCCGCCCGCTCCGCCGGTGATGACGACGACCTTGTCCTCGATGCGCACGCCCGCGTCCTCCTCTGCTTACCGTGATCCCATACCGACCAGTCGGTTCACGTTGTACGGTAGGCAGCGAGCAGCACAACGTCAACGCGAACAGAAGGGACCGAGCATGGCGACAGGGGAATTCGCGGGCAAGACCGCGCTGGTGACCGGCGCCTCGCGGGGGATAGGCAGGGCGACGGCGTTCGCGTTCGCCGAGCGCGGCGCGAACGTCGTGCTGTGCTCCCGCAAGCAGGAGGGGCTCGACCAGGTCGCCGAGGAGATCCGTGCGGCGCACCCGGAGGCGCGGGTACTCCCGCGCGCCGCGCACGCCGCCGACGACCAGCAGGCGCGGGAGGCCGTCGAGGCCGCGGTCGAAGCGTACGGCGGGCTCGACGTGCTGGTGAACAACGCCGGTACGAACCCCTACATGGGGCCGATGGTGGACATCGACGCCGAACGCGCGCGCAAGACCTTCGAGGTGAACCAGTGGTCGATCGTGGCCTGGACGAAGGCGGCCTGGCACGCGGCGATGGCCGAACGCTCCGGGGCACCGGCCGCGGTGGTGAACATCGCCTCGATCGGCGGCCTGGCCACCGAACCGGGAATCGGCTTCTACAACGCGACCAAGTCCGCGGTCATGCACCTGACCCGGCAGTTCGCCGCGGAACTCGCGCCGAAGGCCCGGGTGAACGCCATCGCCCCGGGAATCGTGCGCACCAAGCTCGCCGAGGCGCTGTGGAAGGAGCACGAGGAGCGGATCGCGGAGGCGATGCCGCTCAAGCGGATCGGTGAACCCGAGGACATCGCGAATGCCGTGCTGTTCCTCGCGGGCGAACAGTCCTCCTGGCTCACCGGTCACACGCTCGTGGTGGACGGCGGCGCGCTCGTGCGCCCGCAGATCGCGTAGGAGGCAGAGAATGTCCCGATGGGGTTTGACGATCCCGCTGACCGGGGTGCGGCTCGCCGAACAGCGGGCACTGATCGAATCGCTTCCCGATCTCGGCTACACGGATCTGTGGACCGCGGAGACGGTGGGCGCGGACGCGTTCACCCCGCTCGCGCTCGCCGCGCAATGGGCGCCGAATCTGCGCCTGGGTACCGCGATCGTTCCGGTGTACACCCGGGGACCGGGCCTGCTGGCGATGAGCGCGGCGACCATCGCCGATCTCGCACCGGGGCGGTTCGTGTTCGGGATCGGCGCCTCCTCCCCGGCGATCGTGGAGAAGTGGAACGGGATCCCGTTCACCGAGCCGATGGCGCGCACCAGGGACACGCTCGATTTCCTGCGCCGCGCGTTCGCCGGGGAGAAGATCAGCGAACGGTATCCGAGCTTCGCGGTGGAGAAGTTCGCACTCGAGAACCCGCCCGCGGTCGCCCCGCCGATCATGCTCGCCGCCCTGCGTCCCGGGATGCTCCGGCTCGCCGCGGGGTCGGCCGACGGGGCCATCACGAACTGGCTGGCCGCAACGGACGTGCCGAAGGTACGGGCGGTCGTCGGTCCGGAAACCGAGCTCGCCGCACGGATTTTCGTGTGCCCGACCGAGGATGCGGAGGCAGCGCGCGGTATCGGGCGGCTGATGATCTCCAGCTACCTGACCGTTCCGGCCTACGCGAAATTCCAGCAATGGCTGGGGCGCGGGGATATTCTCGGGCCGATGTGGGAGAAATGGGCGGCCGGTGATCGTCGCGGCGCGAATCTGGCGATCCCGGATTCCGTCGTGGACGAGCTCGTGCTGCACGGACCGGTGGAGTACTGCAGGGAGCGGGTGCGGGAATACGTGGACAACGGGCTGGACACTCCGGTGATCGCCATCGTGCCGACCGGCTCGGACCTCAGCGAGCTGGCGCGCGAACTCTCCCCGGCGGGTGGGCGATGAGCGAGCTCGCGAGCACCCCGCCTGCCCCGATGCGCACCCGGATCCTGCGTTCCGCGGTCCGGCTGTTCGCCGAGCGCGGCTTCGACGCGACCACCGTGCAGGAAGTGGTGGCCGACGCCGGGGTGACCAAAGGCGCGCTGTACCACCATTTCAGCTCCAAGGACGACCTGCTCTACGAGATCTACGGCTCGATCATCGGCAGGCAGCAGGCGGAACTGACCGCGATCGCCGAACGCGGGCTGTCCGCGGCGGAGACGGTGCGCGAAATCGTGGTCGGGGTCGTGCAGAGCACCGCGGACAACGCCGAGGAGGCCCTGGTCTTCTTCCGCGAATCACACAAGCTGGATCAGGAACACAACGCGAATTTCCGCGCCGACCGCAGGGCGTTCCACGAGCACGTCCGCACGGTCATCGAGCGGGGCCAGCAGTCGGGTGAGTTCAGCGCCGTGGTTCCGGCGGACACCGTCGTCCAGGTCGCGATGGGCGTGGTGAACCAGTTGCCGCTCTGGTACCGGCCGGACGGCAGCAAGACCCCGCGGGAACTCGGCACGGAGATCGCCGACTTCGTGCTCGCCGGGTTGCGTCCCTAGGTCCACAGCGCGGCGAGGCCGAAGCCGAGCACCGCGGCACCGAGCCCGACGAGCACGCTGAGCAGAGCATTGGCCATGGCGAGGGTGCGCGCGTTCTCCTTGGCCAGCCGCAGCGTCTCGTAGGAGAACGTGGAGTAGGTGGTCAGCGCGCCGCAGAAGCCGGTGCCGAGGAACAGCTGCCATTCGGTGCTCGGGGCCAGGCCGGTGAGCAGGCCGAGCACCAGCGAGCCGAGCACGTTCACCGCCATCGTGCCGAGCGGGAACCGGCTTCCGGTGCGGCGCTGGACGAATCGGTCGGTGAGGTAACGCAGCGGAGCTCCGAGCATTCCGCCGAGGAAGACCAGGACCCAGCTCATCGCGCCCCCGCGGGCGCCCGCTCGGTGAGTATCCGCTCGGTCACCGCGACACCGAGCCACACCGCGAGCAGGGCGGCGAGCAGCGTGCCGAACAGGGTCAGCAGCGCGAGCCCTGGCTGCCCGGCGCGCAGCAGCTGTTCGGCGTCGACCACCGAGGTGGAGAAGGTGGTGAACCCGCCGAGCAGTCCGGTGCCGAAGAACGGCCGGGCCAGCGGATGCCGCACGCGATGGGTGAGCAGCACCGAGAGCGCGCCGAACAGGGCGCAGCCGAGGACGTTGACCAGCAGCGTGGTCAGCGGGAATCCGCCGGGTGTCCCGGGAAACAGCACTCCGGCTGCGTATCTGGCGAGCGCGCCGATCCCGCCGCCGAGCGCGATGACACACAACAGCAGACCGCGCGAGGGTGGTGTGGGCATGGTTCTCCTCGGTTCCCGTTCACACAGGGACCGTCGGTGACGCGCAATTCCGCCACGGTTTGGTTCGGCGAGCCCCACCGCCGTAGACCGAGAATAGCAAGACCGGGGCGGCACAAGAGAACGGCCCGGCGCGTCAGCACGCGCCGGGCCGTTCCCGTTGCCCTGAAAGGGATACCTAGAGGCGGGCGTAGGTCATGGTCTCGCCCTCGACCCCGCGCAGCCACAGGTCCTGGCAGGCGTTCGCGATGTCCTCGAGGCCTTCCTCGATGGTGGCGAACACGTTGCCGGGAACCCAGCCCGCGTCCCCGTTGATCAGCAGGTTGTTGCGGCCGTAGAAGATCGCCAGATCGGTGGCGCCCTGCGCGGCGTGTGCCTCGCTGCCCGGCTCGTAACCGTAGGCGGGGTTGCCGATCTCCCACGGCTCGAACCCGAAGTAGCACACATCGCCGGGGATCGGCGTGATCGTCGGGTTCTCCTTGCCCGGCTGCTGCTGCACGAACGGCGGCACCAGCGTGTAGACCTCATTGCGCGCGTACTTGGCGTGGTAGGCCTGCCCGGAAAGGGGCAGCGCGTCCCACACCGCGGCACAGGTGCGCGGCGCCTCGTCCTCGAGCAGGCGGGCGACGCAGGACACCCCGCGCTTGTCCAGGCTGATGCGGATCCGTTTGCTCATTGACTCGCTCTCTCCTCGCGTGCGGTCGTCGGGGTGCTCAGCTGCCGAGCACCTTGGCCAGGGTCTGGCCGAACAGCTCGAGGCCTTCCTCGATCTGCTCCTCGGTCACCACGAGCGCCGGGAGCATCCGGACGCCGTTGCCGAAGGGGCAGCAGTTCAGCGTGAGCAGGCCGTTGTCCGCGGCCGCCTGCTGCACGGCCACCGCGGTCGCCGCGTCGGGCTTGTTCTCGGCGTCCACGAACTCGCAGGCGAGCAACAGCCCGTGCCCGCGTACATCGCCGATCTGCGGGTACTGCTCGGCGAGCTTCCGGACGCCGTCCAGCAGCTGCTTCCCGCGCGCCGCCGCGTTCTCCACCAGGCCTTCCTCGGTGATCACGTCGAGGGTGGCCAGTGCCGCGGCACAGGCGACCGCGTTCCCGCCGTAGGTCCCGCCCTGGGTTCCCGGGTAGGCCTTGCCCATGACCTCGGAGTTCGCCGCGATCGCGGACAGCGGGAAGCCGCTGGCCAGTCCCTTGGCGATGGTGATGATGTCCGGCTTGCCCGCGAAGTGCTCGTGGCCCCAGAACTTCCCGGTGCGCCCGTAACCGGTCTGGATCTCGTCGAAGATCAGCAGCATGCCGTACTTGTCGGCGCGCTCGCGCAGCCCGGCGAGGAACCGCTCACTGGTCGGGATGTAGCCGGCCTCGCCGAGGATCGGCTCCACCAGGAAGGCCGCGGTGTCGCCGGGCGGGGTCTGGGTGGCGAACAGGTAATCCAGCTCGCGCAGCGCGAAGTCCGTCGTGGTCTCGGCGTCCCAGCCGTAGTGGTAGGCGTACGGGAACGGAGCCACGTGCACCCCGGACATCACCGGGGAGATCCCGGCGCGGAACTTCGCCCCGGAGGTGGTCAGCGAGGCGGCGGCGACGGTGCGGCCGTGGAAGCCTCCCTGGAAGGTGATGATGTTCGGCCGGCCGGTCGCCTGGCGGGCCAGCCGCAGCGCGGCCTCCACGGCCTCGCTGCCGGAGTTGGCGTAGAAGATCGAGTCGAGCCCGCTGGGCAGCACCTCGGAGAGCCGTTCGGTGAGCTTCTGCATCGGCTGGTGCATCACCGTGGTGTACTGCCCGTGGATCAGCTTGCCGACCTGCTCCTGAGCCGCCGCGACCACCTTCGGGTGGCAGTGCCCGGTGCCGGTGACCCCGATGCCCGAGGTGAAGTCGAGGTTGCGCCGCCCGTTCGTGTCGTAGAGATACACACCCTCCCCGTGGTCGACTACGACCGGCGTCGCTTGCTTGAGTAGTGGGGAAAGGCTCGCCATCTCTGCTCCCTGGATCGGATACTGGTACCGGGTTGTCGATTGTTGACAATCGTGCATAGCATGCCATGTACGCGGGCGATAGAGTCAAGGCGTACCCCGAAAAAGCGCAGTTTCGAGCTGATTTCGAGCGAAGGCTGAGGAAAGGCAAGTGGTGATGGCAGGTCAGGACCGCCAGACGGCCGTTGTGGACGCCGTGGAGAAGCAGCTGTTGATCGGCGGGAAGTGGCGTAGTGCCACGGAAGGCAAGACCTTCGACGTCACCGATCCGGCGACCGAGAAAACCCTGTGCTCGATCGCGGACGCGAGTACCGCGGACGGGCTCGCCGCGCTGGAGGCGGCGCACGCGGCGCAGCCCTCCTGGGCGGCGACCGCACCGCGGGAGCGCGGCGAGATCCTGCGCAGGGCATACCAGCTGCTCGTGGACCGCGCCGACGACCTCGCGCTGCTGATGACCCTGGAAATGGGCAAGCCGCTGGCCGAGGCGCGGGGCGAGGTGCTCTACGCGGCCGAGTTCTTCCGCTGGTTCGCCGAGGAGGCCGTGCGCATCGACGGCGGCTACGCGACCGCGCCCTCGGGCACCGGGCGGTTCCTCGTGCTGCGCCAGCCGGTCGGGCCCTGCCTGCTGATCACCCCGTGGAACTTCCCGATGGCCATGGGCACCCGCAAGATGGGGCCCGCCATCGCCGCGGGCTGCACCATGGTGATCAAGCCCGCCGAGCAGACCCCGCTCTCGATGCTCGCGCTCGCCGGGATCCTCGAAGAGGCCGGGCTGCCCGACGGCGTGCTCAACGTGGTCACCACCAGCGACCCGGGCGCGGTGTGCGAGCCGATCCTGCGCGACGGGCGGGCCCGCAAGGTCTCGTTCACCGGCTCCACCCCGGTCGGCAAGATCCTGCTGCAGCAGTCCGCGGACAAGGTGCTGCGCACCTCGATGGAGCTGGGCGGCAACGCCCCGTTCCTGGTGTTCGACGACGCCGACATCGATGCCGCGATCGAGGGTGCGATGGTCGCCAAGACCCGCAACATCGGCCAGGCCTGCACCGCGGCCAACCGGTTCTACGTGCAGCGCGGGGTCGCCGAGGAGTTCGCCCGCAAGCTCGCCGAGCGGATGGGCGCGCTCAAGGTCGGCCCCGGGGTGGAGGACGGGGTGGCCATCGGTCCGCTCATCGACACCGATGCGATCGAGAAGGTCGGTACCCTGGTCTCGGATGCCGTCTCGCGCGGCGCCAAGGTGCTCACCGGGGGCGCCGCGAACGAGGGAGCCGGGCACTTCTACCAGCCGACCGTGCTCACCGAGGTGGCCCCGGAATCCCGGATGGCCAGCGAGGAGATCTTCGGCCCCATCGCGCCGATCTCCGTGTTCGACACCGAGGACGAGGCGATCGCCGCGGCCAACGACACCGAGTTCGGCCTGGTGTCCTACCTGTTCACCCAGGACCTGAACCGTTCGCTGCGGGTCACCGAGCGCCTGGACACCGGCATGGTCGGGCTCAACACCGGGCTCGTCTCCAACCCGGCCGCCCCGTTCGGCGGGGTGAAGCAGTCCGGTCTCGGCCGCGAGGGTGGCCGGGTCGGCATCGAGGAATTCCTGGAGACCAAGTACGTGGCGATCGCGGAGCCGTGATCGTTTTCTGAATCTCCTGCCGGAAACTCCCGCGCGAACCCGGTCCGCGCGGGAGTTTCCGGTTCCGGGGTGGTCGACAGCGGGCGGATTCAGGCGCGCCCCGTCTCCTCGCGGGCGAAGTGCGGTTCCGCCGCTTGCAGTCGCGGTACCGGGATGCCCAGCCGTCGTGCTTCGGCCAGGGTGTCCCGGCAGACCTCGCGCGGTTCCTCGGCGTCGGGGTCGTCGTGCATCGTGAGGCTCACGCGCGCGGGCCGGACATGAGTAGTCAGCCAGGCGAGTGCGGGGGCCGTCAGCCAGGTGGGTGCCCGGAACGGCAGCAGAGCGCCCCGGTGCCGTCGCAGGTCGATGCCGCGCGCCGTGAGCAGCGGCAGCAGTTCGCGGCCGGCCAGCAGCGCCTCGCGCAGGTCGTCCCTTGCCCCGGCCAGTTCGGACAGCGAACCCCGCCGCAGGCCCTGGGAGAACATACCGGCATCCGAGACGAAATGGACCCACAGCCAGCCGCGGAAGTCGGGTCGCTCGTTGATCCGGAGCCCGGTCTCGCGAAATGCCTGGCGCACGATGAGTTCCCGCTCGGTCGGGGGCTGGCCGAGGGTGCCGAAGATGACCGAGGGCAGCAGCATCGCCCGGAGCACGCCATCGGCGCCGAAACCGCCACCGGCCTGGGGAAAGCCCCAGGCGATCCGGTCGGGCGGGAGTGCGCCGATCGCGGCGAGCGGTTCGGTCCAGAGGTTGCCGAAGACCAGCACCGTGGCCTGGCCGACCCGCGGGGACAGGAAGGCCGTCGCGTCCGCGAGGCGGTGATGCGGCACGCTGAGCACGATCAGGTCGAAGTCGTGGTCCGGCTCCAGCGCCTCGCGGTAGCGCACCGGCCATTTCTCGGCGACGCGCTTTCCCCGCACCCGGCGGCGCATATCGATCAGGTCGAGGTTCACCACGTCTCCGTATGCCGCCGCGCGGCCCGGCCGGACGTAGAACTCGACGTCATGCCCGGCCCGTTCCAGGGCCCAGCCGTAGGCAGTGGCGATCACGCCTCGGCCGAACATCAGGATCTTCACGGTGCACCTCGTGGGGTACGCTCGATTTGGAGATTATCTCCAGTTCCAAGATATGGAGGTCATCTCCACTTGTCAATGGGAGGCAACGCATGACCGCCGACAAGCCGCTGCGGGCCGACGCCCGGCGCAAGCGCGAGGCCCTGCTCGCCAAGGCCAGGGAAGTCTTCGACGCCGGAGAATTCTTCGACCTGCGCTTCGATGACTTCGCTCGGCTGGCCGGGGTGGGTACCGGCACGCTGTACCGCCATTTCCCCACCCGGGAGGCGTTGGCCGAGGCGGTCTACCACGAGGAGGTCGCCGGGCTGTGCGACCGCGCCCGCCGGCTACAGGCCACGCTGCCCGCGGCGGAGGCGTTGGCGGCCTTCCTGCGCGGCATGGTCGACCACATCGATGCCCACACGGGTCTGGCCCGGACCCTGGCCACGCTCATGGCCGATCGCTCGGGTGACCTCGCCGAGGGCAGCCGAGCGCTGGAGCAGGCGGTCACCGACCTGGTGGCCGCCGCCGTGCGGGACGGCACCGTCCGTGACGACGTGGACGCCGGTGCCGTGCTGATGGCGCTGCACGGCATCGGTGCGGCCCATGACCGCCCCGGCTGGCGGGCCGAGGCCGACGATGTCATCACCCTCGTGCTGGACGGGCTGCGCCGGGGCCGGACGGAGATGGCTCAACCGGCGCGGCGGAACTGACGGCGGTACCGGCTCGGCGTGGTGCCCACGATCTGGGTGAAATGGTGGCGCAGCAGCTCCGCGCTCGGGAACCCGCAGCGCGTGGCGATCCGTTCCACGTCCAGTTCGCCGTCCTCGAGCAGCCGCTGCGCGAGCAGCACCCGCTGTCCGGCGATCCAGCGCGCCGGGGTGGTGCCGGTGGCCTTGGTGAACCGGCGGGCGAAGGTGCGCTCGGACATGTGCGCGCGGGTGGCGAGGTCTTCGACGGACAGCCGCAGGTTCAGGTGCGCGGGAACCCATTCGAGCAGCGCGGCGATCGTGTCGTCCTCGGTCGGCGCGTGCGGCACCGGGGTGTCCACGAACTGCGCCTGGCCGCCGTCCCGGTGCGGCGGGACGACCATGCGGCGGGCGATCCCGTTCGCCACGCTGGCCCCGAGTTCGGTGCGCACCAGGTGCAGGCAGGCGTCGATGCCCGCCGCGGTGCCCGCGCTGGTGATCACCGGACCGTCCTGCACGTAGAGCTTGTCGGGTTCGATCTCGATATCGGGGTAGCGGGCGCGGAACCGCTCGAGGTGGTGCCAGTGGGTCGTCGCGGCGCGTCCGGCGAGAATCCCGGCCTCGGCGAGTACGAAGGCCCCGGTGCACACCGAAAGCACGTAGGCGCCCCGGTCGACGGCCGCACGCAGGGTCTCCAGGATCGGCTCGGCGGTCGGCTGCTCGTTGGGCAGGTAACCGCCGGGGATCGCGATCAGGTCGGCGTCCGCGGCGTGCTCGAGCCGATGCCGGGTGCTCAGGCTGAGCCCTCCGGTCCACGGCAGCGGCTCGGCGTGCTGCGAGCAGACCGCGAAGTCGAAGACGGGAAGGCCGTCATCGCTGCGGTCGACCCCGAACACCTCGCAGACCACGCCGAGCTCGAACGGGGCGGTGTGCCGTCCGATGAGGACCGCGATCTTGTGCAACATGGTGGCAGTATATTCGTGATACCTGTCCATTCAGCCACTGTTGCCCGTTCGGTGACCGGCGCAGGATGGTCACATGCACACACGAGACGAACACCGCGCGTTGTTGCCGCGGGCCAGGTTCCCACCGCTGATCGCCACCGGGCCACGGAAACTGCTCGCCGCCGTGGCGAAGGTGTTCCGCGAGGTCAACACGGCGAACGAGATCCTCGCCGACCACTATCAGCGGTTCGACCCGGAACCCGAGAACGAATTCCTGCACTGGGAGCCGACCGCGTCCGGCTGGCGCCTCTACGGGGAATACCTACCCCTCGGACCTGCTGGTGAACAGTGAGGTGCCCGGTGCGAGCCTGCGCACCGCGTCCTCCATGTGCCGTTCGAGCAGCGCGGTGGCCAGCCGTTCATCCCCCTCGGCGATCGCCTCGATGATCGCCCCGTGCTCGGAGACCCGCTCCCGCACATCCGCGTAGGTGCGCTGCAGCGCGGTCAGGCACATCCGCGTCTCCACCATCAGAGTGCGCATCATCCTGGCGAGCCGCTTCGATCCGGAAAGCGCCACCAGGCGCTCGTGGAACTCCAGATCGGCATCGCTGACCGCGGCGGGGTCCTCCCGGTCGGCGGCAGAGGTCATGCGCTCATGCGCGGTCCAGAGCTCACCGACCGGCCGTGGATCGGCGCGGATCACCCGGATCGCCGCCGCCGACTCGATCGCGGTGCGCGCCGCGTACAGGTCGTAGACGTCCTCGGGTTCGAGGTCGACCACGAACAGGCCGCGGTGCGGCTCGCTGCGCAGCAGCCCCTCCTGCACGAGACGCTGCATCGCCTCCCGCAACGGGCCCCTGCTCACCTGGAACTGGTTCGCGAGCTCGGCCTCGCCCAGCTGGGCACCGGGCGCGAGCGAGCCGGTGGTGATCGCCGCGCGCAGCTGGCGGGCGATGATCCCGGCTGTCGACTCTCTCGCGACCGGTTCCACGTCGAGTTCCATGGCTACACCAGCGCCCCGTCACGGAAGAGCCTGCCGAGTCCCTCGGCCGGTTTCGTGTGCCCGGCCAGCCGCAGTCCTTCCCAGATGGTCACCTGGTTCGCGGTGAGTACCGGTTTGCCGAGGCGCCGCTCCAGTTCGTCGACGAGCAGCACCGTGCGCATCGCGGTGTCCGGGATGAGCACCGCGTCGGCATCGGGGTGATCGTTGGCGAGTCCGAGTTCGATCACCTGCTCATCGCTGAGCTGTCCGACCTCGGCGGCGGTGTCGATCCCGGCGCTGGCGAAGCTGACGATCTCGATGCCGTCATCGGCGAGGAACTGGCGGAACCGGTCGGCCACGTCCGCGGGGTAGCTCGCCGCGACCGAGACCTTGCGCAGCCCGAGTGCCTTGGCCGCGCTGGTGAACGCGAAGGAGGTGCTCGTCGTCGGCACCCCGGTGGTCTCACGCAGCGTCTCGACCTGCTGGCGCGCTCCTTCGGTGCCGAACACGAAACTGCCCGAGGTGCAGGCCCAGACCACCGCGTCCGGACGGTGCCCGGCCAGCTGCTCCGCGCCACCGGCGAGCTTGTCCGGGCTGCCGAGATCGAGCAGCTCGGGAATGGCGTGCAGATCGGTCCCGTAGGTGTGCGCCACGTGCAGCCGCACGCCGTCGAGCAGCGCCTCCGCCGAGGGGTAGTCGTCTTCGGCGGCGTGATCGGGGTAGATGAATCCAACGACGGTCACTCGAATCGTCCTTTCTCAGCTTGCCGCGGGAGTCGAGGTCTGCGGGTTCGGGTAGGCCAGTTCGGAGAGCCATCCGCCCGGGCCGACGGTCGGCAGGTGCATCCGGCGCAGGGTGGCCCACATGGTGAGCTGGTTCGCGGTGAGCACGGGTTTCCCGAGGGTCTGCTCGAGGGGCTCGATCACGTCGTAGGTCGGCAGGTTCGTGCAGCTGACGAAGATCGCCTCGGCGTCGGGCCGGTCCACCCGGAGCATGTGTTCGGCGACGGTGCGGTAGTTGACCCGCCAGATCCCGCCGCCGAGGCCGAGGTGTTCGCTGGCCACGGTCTCCACCCCGAGCTCGCCGAGGTAGTCGTGCAGCTTCGCGGTGACATCGGCGTAGTAGGGGGTCACCACGGCGATCTTGGTGAGGTTCAGTTCCGAGACGGCCTCGGCGAGCGCGCCCGAGGTGGTCAGCGCGTCCGGGGCGCCCGCCTCGCGCATCACCGCGCAGGACTCGCGTTCACCCGCGACGCCGTTGACGAAGGTGGACGAGGTGCACAGGTAGCTGATGATCTCGGGTTCGATGTGCAGCAGATCACGGGTGGCGGCTTTGAGATGGGTCGGATTGCGCAGCGCCTGCGCCATGTCCATGTCCATCTGGCCGGACTCGTAGGGTGTGCGGGCAAAGTGCAGCGAGACCTCGGCGGGCACAAAGCGCCAGAGTTCGCGGTCGAGTGCGAGATCGTACGGTGCGACAATACCGATGCCGCGCTGCGCGAGCGGGCCCTCGAAGCCGTCGAATTGCTCGCACACGGTCAGGTCCATTCGCTCACCTCCAGGTTCGTATCGACGGTCGGTTGCTCCCCTGGGTGGTGAACCCGCGGATTGTTGACAATCATACGATCAACTCATAGCGTGTCAATGTGCGGGTTTCCCCAGATCATCATCCACCGAAACTGGTCGTGCTCTGCGAAAAAGGCCGTCCCTCCGCCATGGAGCGGGTCGAGCCGCGCGCCGAGGTACGGTACACCGACGCGGCCGGGCTGGCCGAGGCGCTCGAGGGGGCGGATGCCCTTTTCCTGTGGGACTTTCTCTCCGATGCGACCCGGCAGGCCTGGGGAGCTCTCGAGGACGGTCCGGATCTGCGCTGGATTCATATCGCGGCGGCCGGGGTCGACAAATTGATGTTCCCCGAACTCGTCGAATCCGATGTCACGGTGACGAATTCGCGTGGCATTTTCGAGTCCTCGATCGCCGAATTCGTGCTCGGCACGATTCTCGCGTTTGCGAAAGATTTTCCGGGCAATTTCCGGTTGCAGAGTTCCGGGGAATGGCGGCACCGGGAAACCGAACGGATCACCGGGCGGACCGTGCTCATCGCGGGAACCGGGCCGATCGGCAGGGCCACCGCGCAGTTGCTGCGTGCGGCGGGCATGCGCGTTTCCGGGATCGGCAGGACCGCGCGGGACAGTGATCCGGACTTCGGTGTGGTGCACAGCGACGAGGAATTGCCCGCGCGGCTCGCGGAGGCGGACTACGTGGTCGCCCTGGCCCCGCTGACCGATCGCACCCGGGGCATGTTCGACGCACGCGCGTTCGCCGCGATGAAACCGACCGCGCGGTTCATCAATGTCGGGCGTGGGGAACTGGTCGCCGAGCCCGAACTCGTCGAGGCGCTCGGCAACGGGGAAATCGCCGGTGCCGCACTGGATGTGTTCGCCACCGAACCGCTGCCGGGTGACTCTCCGCTGTGGACGATGCCGAATGTGCTCATCTCACCCCATATGTCCGGTGACTTCATCGGATGGGAGGATGCGCTCGCGGAACTGTTCGCCGACAACTTCGAGCGCTGGATCGCCGGAGCGGAACTGCGCAATATCGTCGACAAGAGTCTCGGATACGTTCCTGGACCCTGAATAACGTCACGGACAAGGAGGGGCAGGCTTTGCCGCAGCGCCAGATTCCACGGACCGCGACCGAAATGCTCGCCGCGTTCGCGGCCGGGGAACTCTCCCCGGTCGAGGTCACCGCGGCCGCGCTCGAGCGGATCGAGGAGGCGAACGGCACGCTCAACGCCTACTGCCTCGTCGACGGCGCGCAGGCGATGGCGCAGGCCGCCGAATCCGAGGCGCGCTGGCGCTCCGGGCATGTGAGCGGTCTGCTCGACGGGGTTCCGGCCTCGGTCAAGGATGTGTTCCTCACCGAGGGCTGGCCGACCCTGCGCGGTTCCTACACCGTCGAGGAGGACGGTCCCTGGGACGAGGATTCCCCGCCGACCGCCCGGTTGCGGGAGAACGGGGCGGTGTTGCTCGGCAAGACCTCGACCCCGGAACTGGCCTGGAAGGGCGTCACCGACTCGCCGCGCGGCGGGGTGACCACGAACCCGTGGAACCCGGCACTGACCGCGGGTGGTTCCTCGGGTGGCAGCGCGGCCGCGGTCGCCTCCGGAATGGGGCCGATCTCGCTGGGCACCGACAGCGGGGGATCGGCGCGGATTCCGGCGGCGTTCTGCGGGATCCCCGCGCTCAAACCGACCTTCGGGCAGATCCCGCTGTTCCCGGAGAGCCCGTTCGGCCAGCTCGCGCACGCCGGGCCGATGGCCCAGTCGGTGGACGATCTCGCGCTCATCCTGGATGTGCTCTCCCTTCCGGACGCGCGCGATCCCAGCGCGATGCCCTCCCCGCCGGGTTCCTATCGCGAGGCGGTGCGCCGGGATGTGCGCGGGATCGTGGCCGCGTTCTCCCCGGACCTCGGTTATGTCGACGTCGATCCGGAGATCGCCGAGATCGTCGCCGCCGCGGTGAACGCGGTCGGCAATGCCGGACTGCTGATCGAGTACGACAGCCCGGACATCACGGATCCGATCGAGGACTACGAGGTGCTGCTGGACGCGGGCCTGGCGAAATGGCTCGAGGCGCTGCCCGCCGAGCGGACCGGCCGGCTCGACGAGGGGCTGCGCGCGGCCTGGGAGCGGGGCAAGTCGTTGAGCGCCTTGCGTTTCCTCGAGGCCGATGAGCGGCGCGTGTGGCTCGGCAGCACGATGGGCACCTTCCACGAGCGCTACGACATTCTGTTCACCCCGACCGTGGCGATCCCGCCCTTCGAGGCGGGGACCGAGGTGCCACCGGGCGGTGGCTATGCCAGGTGGCCGAATTGGTCGCAATTCGGTTACCCGTTCAATATGACCCAGCAGCCCGCGGCCACCGTGCCCGTCGGATTCACCTCGGCCGGGCTCCCGGTCGGATTGCAGATCGTCGGCCCGCGGCATTCCGATGATTTGGTACTCGCCGTGTGCAAGCTTGTCGAATCCGTACTGCCGTGGCACGAAAGGCAGCCTGCGCAGCCCGCCGGGCATTGACCTTCCGCATTTTTCGGGCACGATCGCCCGGCGAACGCCGCATCCCGGAGCCGGTTCCGGGATGCGGCGTTTTTTCTTCTCACCCATTCGCCGAGCCTGAATGCATTCCGAATGCGTCGTGTGTCACTATGTCCGGCACCAACTCCACTGGGACCGCCGGGAGGCGCTGTGAGCACGACAGAGAAGTCCGATTCCCCGGGAGAGCCGGAGAATGCGATCAGGAGTCTGATTCCGGCGCGGATCGACCGATTACCCTGGTCGCCGTTCCACACCAGGATGGTGCTCGCGCTCGGTGTGGCCTGGGTGCTCGACGGACTGGAAATCAGCATTGTCGAGAACGTCATTCCCAGCCTCGCGGGCAAGGATGGTATCGGGGTCAGTTCCGCCTCGGTTTCGGCGATCGCCACGGTGTACCTGATCGGCCAGGTGGTCGGCTCGCTCGGATTCGGCAGGCTCGCCGACCGGATCGGCCGTCGCAGGCTTTTCATGGTGACTCTCGCCGTCTATCTGGTCGGCACCGGCCTTTCCGCACTGACCATGGGCCAGGGAGCCTGGGCGATCGGGTTCATGTACGTGACGCGGTTTATCGCCGGGCTCGGCATCGGCGGGGAATACACCGCGATCAATGCGGCCATCGACGAATTGATCCCGGCGCGCTATCGCGGCCGGGTGGATATCGCGGTGAACAGTTCCTACTGGTTCGGCGCCATGGTCGGCGGACTGCTCACCTTCTTCGTACTGCACAGCTTCGTCGGATCCTGGGGCTGGCGCGCGGCGTTCATTCTCGGTCCGATTCTCGGGCTCGTGATCCTCATCGTCCGCCGGAACCTGCCGGAGAGTCCGCGCTGGCAGGTGATGCACGGCAAACAGGACGAGGCGGAGGCCTCGATCGCGTACATCGAGCGCGAGGTCGAGGCAAAAGGGCACCGGCTGCCCGAGGTCGACGAGAGCAAATCGTTGCTCATCAAACCGAGCTCCGGATACGGCTATTTCACGATGCTGCGCGTGCTTTTCGTGAAGTATCCGAAACGGTCGATCCTCGGTGCCACTCTGATGATCACCCAGTCGTTCCTGTACAACGCGATCTTCTTCACCCAGGGAATCGTGCTGACCACCTTCTTCTCGATCCACGAGAAGGTGGTGCCGTTGTACTCGATCCCGTTCGCCGCGGCGAACTTCATCGGCGGGCTGGTGCTCGGGCCCCTGTTCGATATCGTCGGCCGTAAGCAACTGATCTCGGCCAGTTATCTCGTCTCGGGTGCGCTGCTCGCACTGACCGGTCTGCTGTTCGAATTCGATCTGCTCACCGCGACGACGCTGGTGATCTGCTGGTGCGTCGTGTTCTTCGTCGCGACCGCGGGAGCGAGTTCGGCGTATCTGACGGTGAGCGAGGTTTTCCCGCTCGAGGTGCGCGGTCAGGCAATTGCCATCTTCTTCTCGATCGCGCAGATTTTCGGTGCCGTGGCGCCGTTGATCTACGGTCTGCTCATCGACAAGGAACACCCGGATCCGACGAAACTGTTCTGGGGTTATGTCGGTGGCGGCGTGATCATGGCGATCGGGGGAATCGTGGCGATCGCGTTCGGGGTGGCCGCCGAACGCAAACCGCTCGAGGAAGTGGCGACCCCGCTGAGCGCGGTCGAGGAGGAACCGGGGGTGGCGACCTCTGGTTTACACTGACCGCACACAAATGTGGGCCCCGCCAACGATGTTGGCGGGGCCCACATTTACGAAGACCGCGAAATTCGACTCAGCCGGAGAACGACGGGGTGGCCGCCTTCTTCCGGCCGCCGCCGCGGCCGCCCTTCTTGGTCTGCTTGGGCTGGTGCGCGGCCTCGAATTCCTCGACGATGTGCGCCGGAATGCGGCCACGGGTCGAGAGGTTGTGCCCCTGGCTGCGGGCCCATTCACGGATGGCCTTGGTCTGCTCCCGGTTCGCGGGCGCGGCAGGAGCCTTCGCGGCCGCGGTCTTGGCCGCCGTGCCACGCTTCATTCGCCCGCCGACACGACGCGCCTCGGAAACGAAGTCGGCAAGATTCTCGCGGAGTTTGCGCGCGTTCTTCGGGCCGAGGTCGATTTCGTAGTTCACGCCGTCGAGGGCGAACGTGACGGTCTCGATGTCCGTGGCGCTCGTGCCGTCGAGATCGTCGACGAGCTGGACAAGAACTTTCTGTGCCACTGCTCCTCTTCTCCTGCTGATCGATGTGCGTCGCGGTAGCCGCTTACACGGTATTGTCGTGGAGTTGGCTCCGACTATAGCGCATTATGGCAGGCACACCCCGCCTGCCATTCTCGGGTGCCGGGCCGCTGCGGTATCGGCGGTAAAGTTTCGAATCGCCCCGTGTTCATCTTAACGGCAGGCCAATAGTGGTACGTCAATACCGGAGCGCGCGGAATCGCCCTCAACAAACCGGGTGCACCGGTGTGACCAGGGGGATGTCCGGTTAATTACGGGAATTCTTCGTGAGCGATACCACGCGTCCGCGCACGCATTATTCACCCGGCCGTCTCCTCCGGTGAGCGGTGCACGTTTCGGCCGGGCTCCTCTCGCGGGCTCCGGATCTCCAGCGCCACAGCCTCGACACAGGAAAATTGTGTGTCAGGACGGTCATGTTGACGCGATATTTACGCCGATGGTAGACAGGAACAAGAAGTATTACGGATACCTGAGGAGTGTGGCGCATGTTCGTGGACACCGCACCGGTCACCGGCCGGGGGCAGCGGGGCGCGCAGGACGAGGGGTTGTTCCCGACGGTGCTGTTCGACGAATCGCACAGTGAAGCGTGGACGATCCGCCCGGAAGTCGCGGCGAAGATGAACCCCTCGCATCCCGATGACTCGGGCTATGTGAAGGCGGCGGCCGCACTGCGCGCGCACGGGCACACCGTGGTGGCCAATGTCGACACGAGTCTGGATCAGGAGGCCCTGGACCGGGTCGATGTGCTGGTGCTTGCCCATCCCTCGGAATCCGACTGGGAGCGGACGACGGGCTCGGGCTCCCCGGTGCTCACCGAGACCGAGCTGGACGCGATCGAGCAGTTCGTCCGGCGCGGTGGCGGACTCGTCGTGCTCGGCGAATCCGAACAGGGCAAGTACGGCAACAATCTCAACGAACTCCTGCTGCGGTTCGGCATCCTCATCGAGAACCGCAACACCCTCGACGTCAGCCACAACTTCCGGGATGTGGCCGCCTGGGTGCTCGCCGAGCCGGTACCCGAACACGACGCCGAGGATCTGCTCGCCGGGGTCGGGCAGGCGTGCTTCTACCGCGCCGGGGCGCTGCGGGTGCAGCCGGAGTCCGCCGGCCGCCCGGTGCTGCGCACCCATGCGAGCGCGGATCCGGCCGGTGCCCCGCTGGCCGCCGTGGCCCGGGTCGACCAGGGCCGGGTGATCGCCTTCGCGGACTCGGACCTGTTCGGTGACGACTCGATCGGCGACTTCGACCACGAGCGGCTCTGGTCCAATGTGGTCACCTGGGCGGCCGGGGGAGCGCATACCGAGCCGGAACAGGACACGGGCGAGTCGATCGTGACCGAGCCGGCCTGGAACACGCTCAAGGACGCGGTGTCCCGGCTGCGCGGGCTGCAGTCCGGCGACGGTTCGATCGAGAACGCCTCGGACGAGGCCGCCGAACTGGTGCGGGTGATCAGCGAGCAGATCCTGGTGCTCGCGCCGCGGTTCCCGTACGACAAGGACTACCTCGAGGCGGTCGTCGCGGACTTCGGCAAGTGGGCGGACAACGGGTTCGGGGTGCCGGACTTCCTCGATTCGCTGGTGCTGTTCCGCCCGGAGACCCAGCGTATCGACGGGCGCGAGCACCTGGTCGTCTTCCCGATGTACACCCAGAACGGGAATCCGGACCGGAACGTCGAAGCGGTCGTGCTGCGCACGTTCTGGCCGGACTGGCTCGCCGAACTCGAATCGGCCCGCTATGACAATCCGATGTTCGTGCCCATCACCTTCGTGGATTTCACCGAGGGGTACGACACGAATTCCGCCGTGCTCTTCCCGGAGACCGTCGCCGTGCGCGAGGTACCGAAATTCACCTGGGGCGGGATCTTCTGCGACCGGGAGGCCGCGCGGTTCCGTGCGGTCGGCTCGGCCGCGGCGCAGACCCTGCGGCTGGCCCTGCCGCCGGACGCCGCCCGGCTGCTCGCGGATCAGCGGCTGGCCCAGAACACCTATGTGCTCTGGGATCTCATCCACGACCGCACGCACTCCCACGGTGATCTGCCCTTCGATCCGTTCATGATCAAGCAGCGGATGCCGTACTGGATGTACGCGATCGAGGAACTGCGCTGTGATCTGAACGCCTTCCGTGAGGCGATCGAACTGGAGCGGTCCGGGAATCCGTACGGCAAGCTCGTGCAGTACGCGATCCTGTTCGACCGGCTCTTCCGCTTCCCGATCACCGGGGACCGGGTGAAGAACTACGACGGGCTCGGCGGTCAGCTGCTGTTCGCCTACCTGCGCAAGGCCGGGGTGCTCGCCTGGACCGACAACACGCTGCGGGTGGACTGGACCGCGCTGCCCTCCGGGGTGCTCGGCCTGTGCGAGGAGGTCGAGCAGCTCTACTCGGACGGGATCGACCGCTCCCGGATGGCGCACTGGATGGCCGCGCACGAGCTGATGTCCGGTTATGTCGCCGCCCACCCGGCCTCGGTGTGGGCGAAGGGCATCGAGGCGTTGCCGACCGACGGGCCACCGCGCAAGATGGTGGACGAGGTGCTGCCGGACGAGTTCCCGCTGAACACCTTCTATGAAGCGTTGCGCAAGAAGTTGAAGACCGTGGTGGCATCGACAGCTGGGATTACGGCATGAGTGTGCAGAACAAGGTCATCGTCGTCACCGGGGCGGGCGGGGCGGCCGGTCCACCGGCCTGCCGGGCGCTCGCCGCGGCCGGGGCCACGGTCATCGCCTGCGATGTCCTGGAGTCCTCGTTGCACCCGCTCGCCGACGACATCCGGGCCGAGGGCGGCACGATCGAGACCCACGCGGTGGATCTGCTCGACGAGGCCGCGACCGAGGCCTGGGCGGGTGAACTGCGTTCCCGGCACGGGCACATCGACGGCCTGGTGCACCTCGTCGGCGGCTGGCGCGGCGGGAAGAGCTTCGTCGAGGAGGACCTGGCGGACTGGGACTTCCTCGAGCAGCGCCTGGTGCGCACCCTGCAGCGCACCACGCGGGCCTTCCACGCGGCGCTCTCGGACAGCGAGGCGGGCCGTGCGGTGATCGTCTCGGCGAAGGCGGCGGGCTCGCCGAGTTCGAAGGGCGCGCACTACGCCGCGGCGAAGGCGGCCTCGGAGGCCTGGATGCTCGCGGTCGCGCACGGCTGGCGGGCCAGTGAGACCGCCGCGGCCACGATCCTCGTGGTGAACGGTCTGGTGACCGACGAGATGCGGGCCGCGAAACCGGAGGCGAAATTCGCCAGCATGACCGATGTCGCGGATGTCGCGAAGGCCATCGTTAGCCTGTGGGACAAACCGGCGACGGAACTGAACGGAGAACGACTTTGGCTGACGCCATAGCCCGCAAGCACGATCCGGAATACCGCGGGTTCGCCAGCGACAACTACTCGGGCGTGCACCCGGAGATCATGGCCGCCCTGGCGACCGCGAACGGCGGGCACCAGATCGCCTACGGGGAGGACGACTACACCGAGGCCGTGCAGCAGGTGTTCCAGTCGCACTTCGGCCCGGGCGCCGAGGCGTTCCCCGTGTTCAACGGGACCGGGGCCAATGTGGTCGGCCTGCAGTCGCTGACCGAGCGCTGGCAGTCGGTGATCTGTGCGGACACCGCGCACATCCACGTGGACGAATGCGGCGCTCCGGAACGGATGGGCGGGCTGAAGCTGCTCACGGTGTCCACTCCGGACGGGAAACTGACCCCGGAACTGGTGGACACCGAGGCCTACGGCTTCGACGACGAGCACCGGGCGCAGCCGAAGGTCGTGGCCATCACCCAGTCCACCGAACTGGGCACCTGCTACACCCCGGCCGAGGTGGCCGCGCTGTGCGAGCACGCGCACGCCCGCGGGATGGTCGTGCACATGGACGGGGCGCGGTTGTCGAACGCGGCCGCGCACCTCGGGGTGCCCTTCGCCGAGTTCACCACCGATGCCGGGGTGGATGTGCTCTCCTTCGGCGGCACCAAGAACGGGATGATGTTCGGCGAGGCGGTCGTGGTCCTCAACCACGAGGCCGCGCGCGGGCTGCCGTACCTGCGGAAGATGTCCATGCAGCTGGCGAGCAAGATGCGGTTCGTATCGGCGCAGTTCGATGCCCTGCTCTCCGGTGATCTCTGGCTGCGCAACGCCACCCACGCGAACGCCATGGCCGCGCGGCTCGCCGGGACGGTGCGCGATGTGCCGGGGCTGCGGCTGACCCGTGAACCCCAGGCCAACGAGGTGTTCGCGATCCTGCCCAAGGATGTGACCGCGCGGCTGCAGAAGCGGTTCCGCTTCTACACCTGGGACGAGGAGACCGGGGAGGTGCGCTGGGTGACCACCTTCGACACCACCGAGGCGGACATCGACACGTTCGCCGCTGCGGTGCGCGAGGAGCTTCAAGCCGTGAAGGCGTGACAATTTCGTAGTATATCGCTACGATCCTGGCCGAATTCGTAACAAGAGCGGGAGAGTGGATCGGAATGGGTAGTATCACCGTCCGGAACTTCATCGCGGGCGAGCACCGGGACGCGGTCTCGGGCAAGACGAGCGAGCTGATCGATCCGGTGACCGGCGAAGTCCTCGGTACCGCGGCCCTTTCCGGAGCCGAGGATGTGGACGCCGCCTTCGCCGCCGCGGCCGAGGCCTTCAAGACCTGGTCGCGCACCACGCCGCGGGAACGCCAGCTCGCGCTGAACAAGATCGCCGACGCGTTCGAGGCCCGCAAGGACGAGTTCGTCAAGCTGGAGTCGGCGAACACCGGCAAGCCGCTGGCACTGGTCGAGTCCGAAGAGATGTTCCAGCTGATCGACCACACCCGGTTCTTCGCCGGTGCGGCCCGCAATCTCGAGGGCAAGTCGGCAGGCGAGTACATGGAGGGCTTCACCTCCTTCATCCGCCGCGAGCCGATCGGGGTCGCCGCACAGGTCACGCCGTGGAACTACCCGATGGTCATGGCGATGTGGAAGTGGGCCCCGGCGATCGCCGCGGGCAACACCGTGGTGCTCAAGCCCTCGGACACCACCCCCGCCTCGACCGTACTCACCGCCGAGGTGCTCGCCGAATTCCTCCCGCCAGGGGTGTTCAACGTGGTCTGCGGCGACCGGGACACCGGACGGCTGCTGATCGAGCACAAGACCCCGAGCATCGTCTCGGTGACCGGTTCGGTGCGCGCGGGTATGGAGGTCGCCGGTTCCGCTGCCGTGGACCTGAAGCGGGTGCACCTGGAACTCGGCGGCAAGGCCCCGGTGATCGTGTTCGACAACGCCGACCTGAAGTCCGCGGCCGAGCAGATCGCCGAGGCGGGCTACTTCAACGCCGGCCAGGACTGCACGGCCGCGACCAGGGTGCTCGTGCAGGAGGGCGCGCAGGAGGACTTCGTGCGCGCGCTGACCGAGGTGGCGAAGGCGACCAAGACCGGCAAGCCCGACGAACAGGACGTGCTCTACGGTCCGCTCAACTCGGCGGCCCAGCTGGAGAAGGTGCAGGGCTTCATCGACCGGCTGCCCGGGCACGCGGTCGTCAACGCGGGCGGGAAACGGTTCGGGGACAAGGGATTCTTCTTCGAGCCGACCGTGGTCTCCGGGCTGCGCCAGGACGACGAGATCGTGCAGAACGAGGTGTTCGGCCCGGTGATCACCGTGCAGTCGTTCACCGACGAGGCCGAGGCGTTCCGGATGGCCAACGATGTGCAGTACGGGCTGGCCTCCTCGGTATGGACCAGCGACCACGGCACCGCGATGCGTGCCTCGCGGGACCTCGACTTCGGCTGCGTGTGGATCAACTGCCACATTCCGCTCGCCGCCGAGATGCCGCACGGTGGGTTCAAGCATTCCGGTTACGGCAAGGACCTCTCCGGCTACGGTTTCGAGGACTACACCCGCATCAAGCACGTGATGAGCGCCGTTGACTGAGATCGGACTGGTCGCCGCGGTCGCCGAGAACGGAGTACTCGGCGACCGCGGTGGCATGCCCTGGAAACTTCCCGGTGATCTCGCGCGGTTCAAACGGTTCACCCTCGGACACCCGATCATCATGGGACGCAGGACTTTCGAATCGATCGGGCGCCCGCTTCCCGGTCGCCGCAACCTGGTGCTCTCCACAGGTTCCGGGGATCCGCGGGTGGAATGGTTTTCCTCACTCGATCAGGCAGTGGCCGCTGCCGGACCGGGCCGGGCGTTCGTGATCGGCGGTGCGACCGTGTACCGGGCGGCGCTGCCGATCGCCGATCTGGTGCACCTGACCAGGGTGCACGCCAGCCCGGAGGGGGACACGGTCTGGGAACCGGATCTCTCGGCCTTCACGCTGACCGAGTCCACCCGGTACACCGAGGACGAGATTCCCTGCACGGTCGAGCTGTACCGCAGGTGAATCCGTCCACTGTGGACACCGATCAGAGCGCGTGCCCGCCGGCCACCTGCAGCACCTGACCGGTGATCCAGCGCGCCTGCCGGGAAGCGAGGAACACCACGGCATCGGCGATGTCCTCGGGTTCGCCGACCCGGCCGAGCGGCACGATCGAGCGCGCGTGTTCGAGTGTTTCCCCCTCGAGCCAGCCGGTCTGCACCGGACCGGGGGCTACCGCGTTGACCCGGATCCCGCTGGGGCCGAGGTCCAGCGCCGCCGATCTGGTGAACCCTTCGAGGGCGGCCTTCGAGGTGCCGTAACCGGTCTGCCCGGGGAAGGCGCGGGCGGCGTCGGTGGAGATGTTCACCACGCACGGCGGCGGATGGTGCGCGCGCCGGGCGAGTTCGGCGGTGAGCAGTGCGGGCGCGAAGGTGTTCACCGCGTAGTGCCTGGCGAGCCCGTCGAGGCCGAGCGTTTCGATGCCGTCCGGTTGTTCGCAGTGCGCGGCGTTGTTCACCAGCACATCCACCGGGCCGAGCCGTTCGGTGACCGCATCGAGCAGCAGCCGTGGCGCCTCGGCCGCGGTGAGATCGGCGGGGAAGGTGGCCGCGTCCAGTTCCCCGGCCAGTGCGGCGACCTGCCCCTCGGCCGGGCTGCGGTGCTCCCACAGACTTCCCTCGGGCGGACGGGATTCCGCGCCGAGATGGTGCACCGCGAGGCGCGCGCCCTGTGCGGCGAAGGCACGCGAGATCGCGGCCCCGATTCCCGCCGCGCCACCGGTGACGAGTACGACCCGCCCGGCAAGACCCGTATCGATCATCGCGGACCCGGATTCTGCGGCGGATAGGGCTGATTCGGCGGTGCCTGCGGTGGGAATTGCTGCGGCGGGACTTGCTGTGGGGGCAACTGCTGTGGCGGGAACTGTTGCTGTGGCGGGAATTGCTGGGGGTGCGGCTGCTGTGGATAGGACTGCTGCGGATAGGACTGTTGTGCGTACTGCTGTTGCGGGGACTGCCCGGAGAATCCCTGGCGCTCCTGCTGTCGGGCGCGCAGATGGTTCGCGGTGGCGGGGAGCGCGGCCAGCACGGTGACCACGATCCCGGCGAGCGCCATGGCGAGAAGGATCAGCGGAACGGGAGAGGCGGTCAGCTGGGCGAAGGATCCCCGCACGACGCCGAAAACGACTGAGGTCACGGCCTGGAGCGCGCCGCCGATCATCAGCACGATGCGGCCGTTGGTCTGTCCGGTGAGCACCCCGACGGCGCCGGCGAGCAGGACGATGGCCAGCGGGATTCCTCCGACGAGGCGGATGCTCGTGGCGCTGAATCCCACGATCGAGCCGATGCCGAGGACGATGCCGAGCACCGCGGCGGTGGTCGCGGTCGATCCGCTCGGTCGGTTCGGCTGCTGCGGATACGACGGATAGCCGGGCTGTTGCGGGTACATGGCGGTCCTAGCTCGCGTGCGGGATGGTCCCGCCAAGCCTGCCATGGATCGCTTTCTCAGGTGTCCTCGCGCAGAAACTCGGCGGCCTGTTCACCGATGAGGATCGCGGGAGCGTTGGTGTGCCCCCGGATGATGCTCGGCATGATCGAGGCGTCGGCGACGCGCAGTCCCGGTACGCCGCGCACCCGCAGCCGCGGGTCGACCACGGAGTTCTCGTCGCGGCCCATCCGGCAGGTGCCGACGGGGTGATAGAGGGTCTGGGAGTGCTCGCGCAGGGCGGTTTCCCTGCGCTCGGCTCCCGGTCCCATGCCCGCGGGTTGCAGGCAGCCGTCGACGAGTCCGGCGAGCGGTTCGGTTCCCAGGAGTTCCTCGGTGAGCTCCAGTCCGTACCGCAGCCGCGCGAGGTCGTGGCCTGCCGGATCGCTGAGGTAGCGCGGATCCACCAGCGGCGCCCGCAGCGGATCGGCCGATTCGAGGGTGACCGTTCCGGTGCTGTCCGGGCGCAGCAGTACCGGTCCGGTGGTGAGGCCGTGGCTCTGCGGTGCTTCCAGGCCCTCGGCAAGGAACGGAACCGGGACGAAGATCAGCTCCAGATCGGGGGCGCCGAGCAACGGGTCACTGCTGACGAAACCGTAGGCCTCACCGATGTTCGAGGTGAGCATTCCGGTGTGGCGCAACAGGTATTCGAGCAGTGCCGGTGGTTTGGTCGCCGGATACAGCGAACCCTCGCGGGCGCCGAGCACCAGGGGAGCGGCGAGGTGATCGCGCAGGTTCGCGCCGACCTCGGCACTGTCCACCACGACCGGGATACCGTGCGCGCGCAACTGTTCGGCGGGGCCGATCCCGGAGAGCATCAGCAGCTGCGGCGAGTTGATCGCCCCGCCGCACAGGATGATCTCGGTGCCCGCGGTCACGGTGCGGTGCCGCCCCCGGTGCAGGTACTCCACCCCGCGCGCCCGGCCGCCGTCGACCGCGATGCGCAGGGTGTGGGCGCCGGTGAGCACGGTCAGATTGGGGCGCCGGGCAGCCGGGCGCAGATAGCCGTCGACGGTGCTCCACCGGCGGCCGGCGCGCTGGCTGACCATGGTCTCGGTGAACCCGGCCTCGTGCGGGCCGTTGACCGCCATCGCGCGGGGCAGCCCGAACTTCTCGCACGCCGCGAGGTACTGCCCGGTCATCGCGCGCGGGGAGCGCTGCCTGCCGACCGCCATCGGACCGCCGCGGCCCTGGTGCCCGCCATCGGGTGCCTCGGTGTCCTCGATGCGGGTGAACAGCTCCAGCGCCTTGGCCGCGGACCACGGAGCCCCGGCCAGCTCACCCCACTCCTCGTAGTCGGCGGCGAACCCGCGCACCCACATCATCGCGTTCATCGAGGAGGAACCGCCGAGCATCTTGCCGCGCGGCCAGTAGATCCGGCGGCCGGCCAGCTCGGGCTGCGCAACGGTGCGGTAGTTCCAGTCCCGGTCGGTCTCGAAGAGGTTCGCGAACGCCGCCGGGGTGCGGACCGCCATCACCTTGTCGGACGGCCCGGCCTCGAGCAGCAGCACACTGCGGTTCTCGTCCTCGCTCAGCCGTGCCGCGAGCGCCGAGCCCGCCGAACCGGCCCCGATGACCACATAGTCGAATCCCGTCGGTACCTCGGCCATGCGCGACTCCTTTGTTGTCCAGGGCCTCCATCCTGTACCGAAACCGGGCCGAACGCGAGAACCTGCTCAGTCGCGGGGGACCACCGGAGGCTGGCTCGACCAGGGAAAATCGATCCAGCGATCGGTGCGGTGCCAGACGTACTCGCACTGCACCGAGGAGCGCGGCTTCTCGTAGACCACGGCGCAGCGCACCTCGAGGACGTGCTCGGCGCAGAAATCGCGCACCAGCTTCAGGGTGGCCCCGGTGTCCGCGACGTCATCGGCCACGAGCACCCGCTTGCTCGTCAGATCGACCGCGTTCGGCACCGGTGGCAGCATCACCGGCATGTCCAGGCGCTTGTCCACGCCGGTGTAGAACTCCACGTTCATCACGTGCAGGTTCTTCACCTCGAGGTCGTAACCGAGCGCTCCCGCGGCGAACAGTCCACCGCGTGCGATGGCGAGTATCAGATCGGGCCGGAACCCGTCCTCGGCGACCATCGTCGCCAGCTCACGTGTTGCGACACCGAATCGCTCCCAGGTGAGCACTTCCCGTTCGGTCACTGGCCCTGCTCCCGTCTGCCGATCACTGCTCGGCGGGAGTTTACGGCGCTACCGTGGCCGGGTACGCGAAAGGGAGGTCATCGTGGAGGCCGGTGTGGAGGCTTTGGCACTCGCGGAGATCGAGGAACTACGCCTGGTGGACCACCACGTACACGGGGCGCTCGCGGAACCGGCGGATCGGTCCGGGTTCGAGTCCTTCCTCACCGAGTCCGACCGGCCGGCCGCGGTCGGCACGAGCCGGTTCGACTCGCAGCTCGGGTTCGCGGTGCGCCGGTGGTGTGCCCCGGTGCTCGGGCTCGAGCCGCACACCGGGCCGGGGCCGTACTGCGCCCGCCGCGCCGCGCTCGGTACCGAGGAGGTCAACCGGCGACTGCTCACCGCGAGCGGGATCGGCCGGTTCCTGGTGGACACCGGGATCCTCGGTGCTCCGGTGCTCGGGCCGTCCGCGATGGCCGCGGCCAGCGGAGCGCGGGCGGGGGAGATCCTGCGGTTGGAGAGCTTCGCCGAAGGATTGGCCGCGGACGGGATCGGGGCCGCGGCCTTCGCCCGCCGGTTCCCGGAACTGCTCGCCGAACGCAGCGCCGCCGCGGCCGGACTCAAGAGCATCATCGCCTACCGGCACGGGCTCGCCTTCGACCCCGATCCACCCGCCGGGCACGAGGTGGTGCGCGCGGCCGGGAACTGGTTGCGCGCCCGGGACAACGGCGGCACGGCGCGCCTCGCGGATCCGGTGCTGCTGCGCTTTCTGCTGTGGTGCGGGGTCGAGCGGGGCCTTCCGCTGCAACTGCACACCGGGTTCGGCGATCCGGACCTGCGGCTGCGACGCTGTGATCCGGCGTTGCTGACCGACTGGCTGGAGCGGATCGAGCGGTACCGGGTGGATGTGGTGCTGCTGCACTGTTATCCCTTCCACCGCAACGCGGGATTTCTCGCCCAGGTCTATCCGCACGTGTACCTGGACACCGGGCTCGCGCTGACCCATCTCGGTGCGCGCGCCGCGACCGTGCTCGCCGAATCGCTCGAACTGGCCCCGTTCGGCAAGCTGCTGTTCTCCTCGGACGCGTTCGGGCCCGCGGAGCTGCACTATCTGGGTGCCTTGCTGTGGCGGCGGGCGATGCGCCGGGTGCTCGGCGGGTTCGTCACCGAGGGTTCCTGGTCGCGCGCGGACGCGCTCCGGGTGGCGCGGATGATCGGCGCGGAGAACGCCCAGCGGATCTACGACCGCTGAAGTGTCCCACTCAGTGGCACACGCCCCTTGTCCCGTTCCGGCACCGCGCCTAGCGTCGGGGCCAGCGAAGAGACGAGGTGTTGCATGCAGGAACAGCAGCGGCAGGCTGTGGCGCGGGAACTGCTCGCCGCCTACCGCGAGGGACCGATCGACCCGCTCATCCAGCGATATCCCGGGCTCGAGGTCACCGACTCGTACCGGATCCAGCTCGAACAGGTACGCCAGTGGGTGGCCGAGGGCGATGTGGTGCGCGGGCACAAGGTCGGCCTGAGTTCGGCGGCGATGCAGCGCCAGCTCGGCGTGAACCAGCCGGACTACGGGCACCTGATGGAATCGATGTTCCACCTCGAGGGTCTGCCGATCGACGCGGCGCGCTACCTGCAGCCCAAGGTGGAACCGGAGATCGGCTTCGTGCTCGGTGCGCCGCTGCGCGGTCCCGGGGTCACCGCGGCGGAGGCGGCGGCCGCGGTGCGCTATGTGGTTCCCGCGCTGGAGATCATCGATTCGCGGATCAAGGACTGGCGGATCGCCCTTCCGGACACGATCGCGGACAACGCCTCCTCCGGTGGCCTGGTGCTGGGCAGCAGGTTCCTCGATCCGTCCGATGTGGACATCCGGCTGACCGGCTGCGTGCTGCGCAAGGGCGGCGAGGTCATCGACACCGGAGCGGGCGCGGCCGTGCTCGGTTCACCGCTGAATTCCTTGGTGTGGCTGGCGAACACCGTCGGGCCACTCGGCATCACCTTGGCCGAGGGGCACGTGGTGCTCCCCGGCTCGCTCACCGCCGCGCATCCGGTCGCTCCCGGCGAATCGGTGACCGCGGAGTTCGCCGGGCTCGGCAGTGTCACGGCGGTATTCGGCAAACAGGAGGACGTATGACGAAGGCGAAAGCGGCGATCGTCGGTCCCGGCAACATCGGCACCGACCTGCTCGCCAAACTCCGGCGCAGCGAACTGGTCGAGGTGTCCGCGATGGTCGGGGTCGACCCGGAATCCGATGGACTCGCCCGCGCGCGGGAACTCGGCATCGAGGCCTCGGCCGAGGGGGTCGACTGGCTGCTGTCCCAGGCGGAACTGCCTGATCTGGTGTTCGAGTCGACCTCGGCGCGGGCGCACGCGGCCAACGCCGTGCGCTACGCCGACGCGGGAATCCGGGCCGTGGACCTCACCCCGGCCGCGGTCGGGCCGTTCGCCTGCCCGCCGGTCAATCTCGGTCAGCACCTCGAAGCGCCGAACGTCAACATGATCACCTGCGGCGGGCAGGCCACGATTCCCATGGTGCACGCGGTTTCCCGGGTCACCCCGGTTTCCTACGCCGAGATCGTCGCCTCGATCGCCTCGCGCTCGGCCGGTCCGGGAACGCGCGCGAACATCGACGAGTTCACCGAGACGACCGCGAACGGTATCGAGACCGTCGGCGGGGCGGACAAGGGCAAGGCGATCATCGTGCTCAACCCGGTCGACCCGCCGATGATCATGCGGGACACCGTGTTCTGCGCGATCGATCCGGACGCGGACACCGATGCCATCACCGACTCGATCCACCGGATGATCGAGGAGGTGCGCCGTTATGTGCCCGGTTACCGGCTCAAGGCGGACCCGCAGTTCGACGAGCCGCGCGCCGACTGGGGCGGCAAGGCACGGGTCGCGGTGTTCCTCGAGGTGCGCGGGAACGGCGATTATCTGCCGGAATGGGCGGGCAACCTGGACATCATGACCGCGGCGGCCGCGCGCACCGGGGAACTGCTCGCCGAGCACATCATCAGCAAGGAGGGCGTGGCATGACCGATCTCCGGATCACCGACACCACCCTGCGCGACGGCAGCCATGCCATGGCGCACCAGTTCACCGAGCAGCAGGTCCGGGATGTGGTCGGCGTGCTCGATCGCGCCGGGGTCCAGGTCATCGAGGTCACCCACGGCGACGGGCTCGGCGGGTCCAGCTTCAACTACGGCTTCTCCGGAACCGATGAGCTCACCCTGATCCGGGCCGCCGCCGAGGAGGCCACCCGCGCGCGGATCGCGGTACTGTTGCTTCCCGGGGTCGGCACCATCACCGATCTGAAGCAGGCGCACGATATCGGCGCTCGGGTCGCGCGGATCGCCACGCACTGCACCGAGGCCGATGTGTCGATCCAGCACTTCGGCGCGGCACGCGATCTCGGCATGGAGACGGTCGGTTTCCTGATGCTCTCGCACCGGATCGGCCCGGAAGAGCTCGCCAAGCAGGCGCGCATCATGGCCGATGCCGGATGCCAGTGCGTGTACGTGGTCGACTCGGCGGGCGCGCTGCTTCCCGACGACGCGCGGGCCCGGGTGGAAGCACTGGTCGCCGAACTGGGCGAGGACGCGCAGGTCGGCCTGCACGGGCACCAGAACCTCTCGCTCGGGGTGGCCAATTCGCTGGCCGCCTACCAGGCGGGAGCGCGCCAGATCGACGGCACCCTGTGCGCGCTCGGCGCGGGCGCGGGAAACTCGCCGACCGAGGTGCTGGTGGCCGCGTTCGACCGGATGGGCGTGGACACCGGGCTCAACCTGACCGAGACCCTCGGCGCCGCCGCGGATGTGGCGCTGCCGTTCATCACCCGGTTGCCGTGGGCCGATCGCAGTTCCATCGTGCAAGGGCATTCCGGGGTGTACTCCAGCTTCCTGCTGCACGCCGAACGGGCCGCCGCGCGCTACGGGGTGCCCAGCCACGAGATCCTGCGCAAGGTCGGCGAGCACGGCTATGTCGGCGGCCAGGAGGACATGATCATCGACATCGCCATCCAGCTCGCTGCCCAGTCCTCGGATGTCAAGGCGGGCTCGGCGTAGCGGCGGCACGTACCATCGCCGCATGACCGAGCCGCCGAACGCGGTCATCGACCGCATGATGCTCATTCTGAGCGCTTTCGACACCGACCGGGTGCTGAGCGTCTCCGAGCTCGCGCGGCGGACCGGACTCGCCAAGTCGACGGTGCACCGGATGGCCGGAACCCTGCTCGAACACGGTGTGCTCGAGCGTTCCGGTGTCCGGTTCACCCTCGGCCTGCGGCTGTTCGAACTCGGCGAGCGGGTGCCGCGCAAGCTCGGTCTTCGCGAGGCCGCGCTGCCGTACATGGCCGATCTGCGTGCCGCCACCCGGCAGACCGTGCACCTCGCCGTGCTCGACGGCACCGATGTCGTCTATCTCGAGATCTTCCACAATCCCGACGCGCCCCCGCTTCCCTCGCGCACCGGTGGCCGGCTTCCCGCGCACGCCACCGGAGTGGGCAAGGCGATGCTCGCGTTCTCCCCGCAGCAGGTGCTCGACGAGGTGCTGCATCGGGGACTGCGCCGGGTCGCCGAACGCACCATCACCGATCCCGCCATGCTCACCAGGCAGCTGCGTACCGCACGAGCCAACGGCGTCGCCAACGACTACGAGGAATCCGGGGCCGGGATCGTGTGCGCGGCCAGTCCCATTCTCAACACCGACCAGACCGTCGCGGGCGCCATCTCCGTTTCCGGACTCTCCGGGCGGCTCGATCTGCGCCGGATGACCCCCGCCGTGCGCACCGCCGCACTGGCGATCTCCCGGACCCTCGGCGCGCGCACCTGAACCGCGGCCGTCTAGTCCGGTGGGTGCCGGTCGATCGTGGTGACCAGCAGCACCGAGGCACGCTCCGCGCCGGGGGAGAGCGAACGCAGCCGGTGCCGCCGGGTCGCGTCGAAATACGCGGTGTCCCCGGGACCGAGCCTGCTGGTCTCGCCGTCCACCGTGACCTCGACCGTGCCGGTGACGACGTAGAGGAACTCCTGCCCCGCGTGCTGGACGAGCGGGCCGTCCTCATCCTCGGTGGGGTGCACCCGGAACGGATGCATGTGCTTACCGGGAAGCGAGGCGGCGATCGCCGAATAGACCGGTGCGCCGGCCGTGGCGGGCACGGTGGTCCGGCCCTCGCCGCGCTCGACCACCATCGCCTCGGTGCTCTCCTCGGGCGCGGCGAAGATCTCCGCCGCGTCGACCTGTAAGGCTTCGGCGATGCGCATCGCGATCGCGATCGAGGGGGAACTGATCCCGCGCTCGATCTTCGACAGGTAGCTCTTGGTGACCCCGGCCGCCGCGGCGAGCTGGTCGAGTGTCATCCCGCTCTCGAGCCGGTGTACGCGGATCGCCGCCGTCATCGTGTCGTCCTCCCGCCTGCCTCGGCTTCCGAACGGTACTGCATCGCCTGTTGACCTCACAAAAGACACTAGTTGCCAATAGGAAACTTGTGTCCTACGGTAGGGATCACCCTGCGAGAGAGGAGTCCGGCGATGACGAGCATGGGTCTGGGCAAACAGGAGCTGATGGAGACCGCGGACAACGCGATGCGGACCGAGCTCGAGTCCCAGGAGTGGACCGATCGGGAGAAGATCGCACTGACCTGCCGGGCGTTGTCCGACGCCGGTCACGATTCGGGGCTGGCCGGGCAGATCTCGGTTCGCGGTGAAACCCCGGGAACCTTTCTGACCCAGCGCCTCGGCCTCGGGTTCGACGAGATCACCAGCGAGAACCTGCTGCTGGTCGACGAGGACCTCACCGTGCTCGAGGGATCGGGCATGGCCAATCCCGCCAACCGGTTCCACAGCTGGATCTACCGCGCCCGCCCGGATGTGCGGTGCATCGTGCACACGCATCCACTGCACGCCGCGGCGCTCTCGATGCTCGAAGTACCGCTGCAAGTGTCCCAGATGGACATCGCGCCGCTCTACGACGATTGCGCGTTCCTTCCGGACTGGCCCGGTGTTCCGGTCGGCAACGAGGAAGGGGAGATCATCTCCGCGGCACTCGGCGACAAACGCGCGATCCTGCTGGCGCACCACGGTCAGCTCGTTGTCGGCGAGAGCATCGAAGAGGCCTGTTCGCTCGCGCACCTGATCGAACGCGGCGCGCGGCTGCAGCTGCTGGCCATGGGGGCGGGGGAGATCAAGCCGCTGCCGCCGAGGCTGGCGCGGGAAGCGCACGACTGGACGCTGTCACCACGGCGCAGCCGGGCGAATTTCCAGTACTACGCGCGCCGCGCGCTGCGCGGACACCCGGATGTCATCTAGTCACCGACCCTTTTTCGCCAGGAGCAGCCGTATGACCATTTCCGGTATCGTCGCCTATCCCGTGACACCGTTCGCCGCGGACGGCACGATCGCTCACCCGAAGCTGCGGCGAGTGCTCGATCGGCTCGTCTCCGGCGGGGCCGATGCGATCGCCCCGCTCGGCAGCACGGGGGAATCGGCCTACCTCGATTTCGCGGAATGGATCGAGGTCGCGAGTGCCACGATCGCGCATCTGCGCGGTGCCCTGCCGACCGTGGCCGGGGTCTCCGATGTCACCACCCACGGAACCGTGCGCCGTGCCCGGGCCGCCGAAGCTCTCGGTGCCTCGGCCATCATGGTGCTGCCCGTCTCGTACTGGAAGCTGACGGATCGGGAAATCCGGAAGCACCTGGAAACCGTTGCGGCTGCCGTGGAAATCCCGGTCATGGTGTACAACAACCCGGCGACGGCCGGTGTCGACATGGCGCCGGAGTTGTTGTGGGAACTGGTGCGCGAGGTTGCCAACATCACGATGGTCAAGGAATCCACTGGCGATATCGCGCGCATGCACCGGCTACGTGAGCTCAGCGAGGGCACCCTGCAGTTCTTCAACGGGAGCAATCCGCTTGCGCTGCAAGCCTTCCACGCCGGTGCGGCCGGATGGTGCACCGCAGCGCCGTGCCTGATTCCCGAACAGATCAAGGAATTCCACCGAGCGGTGCTCGGTGGCGAGGAGCGTGCCGCCGCCATCTTCGCCGACATCCGGGAGCTGCTCGATCTGATCGTGAGTCGCGGACTGCCGCCCTCGGTCAAGGAAGGGCTGCGGCTCACCGGGCTCGACGCCGGTGTGCCGAGGGCACCGTTGCAGGCACTGACCGAACAGGAGAGCGCGACGCTGCTGCGTTCCCTCGAACGCGCCCGGTCCGCCGGATAGCGGTTACCGGGCGCGGGCGACGAGACTCGTTCCGGTGATCAGCACCGCGAACACGCCGCTGGCTGTCGCGGCCCGTTGCCGCGGATGCGGTGTGCCGCCAGTGGACTGACGATCGCGCCGGCCACCGCGACCGGCATCGGCAACGGTTCCGCGAATACCGGTATCGGGGAATCGCTCGACGACAACGGAAACATCAGCAGGGCGAGCGGTGTCCCGGTGCACGGGCCGATCGCGGAGGCCATCGCGTCACCAGCCCGCATCGTCGACCGCAAGGTGGCCCGTACATGACCGAAGCCCTGCTCCTCGTGAAGAGGAACAGGGCTTCGATTACCAGCTGGTGCGCGATACTGGGATCGAACCAGTGACCCCTGCCGTGTGAAGGCAGTGCTCTCCCGCTGAGCTAATCGCGC
>NZ_JALM01000063.1 GCF_000737195.2 Sciscionella sediminilitoris | reverse complement strand
CTCGACCCGGGTCGAGAACATCACCGACCGCCGACCGACGCGAAAACCCCAGCGCAACGCCTAACTTGATGGTCATGACAACGACGAAAACCCCCTCCCCGACCAAAGTCCCGCCGCCGCCGGCCTGGAAGCTCCTGATGGTGCCCGTCGGCCTGACCATGCTGATCGTGGTCGTCGTCTTCGTGACCACGCTCTTCCAGGCCGATGCCCTGGTGGCCAGCGCACAGGCGGCCGACCCCTCGGCACCGCACGGCGGCATCCTCGCCCAGGTGTGGGGCCGGGTCGCGTTCGGTGTCCTGCTCGCGGTGAGCTGGCCGCTGGCGCTGCGGCAACTCGGCCGCGGCAGCCTCAAGGTGTACGCCAGGTGCCGCAGGGTCGCCATCATCGCCGCCGTGCTGCTGCTGGCCGTGACCCTGTTCGACAGCGGACCGAGCTGGCTGCAGATCGCCCACGGCCTGCTCGCCCTTTCCGAGATCGGTATCTTCGCCGCCGCCATGCACCCCCAGATGCGGGCCTGGTACGCCAAGAACCGCTGAACGAGGCAGCACAGTCCGGTTGACCATCCTCGCCACCGGGAGCACCGCATGACCACCACACGGACCACCGCCGCGCCCCCGCAGCAGTCGGGACGGCAGACGCTGATCAACCTGGTGACCGACCTCATCCTGCCGGTCGTTCTGTACTACGTACTGCGCAGCACCGGGATGGGGATCTACGCGAGCCTGCTGATCTCGGCCGCCATCCCGGCGGCGATCGCCATCGTGCGGCTGATCCGCACCCGCCACATCGACGGGCTGGCCGTGTACGCGGTCACGGTGATGGTGCTCGGCGCGATCGTGTCACTGATCGCCGGGAGCCCGCGTTTCATGCTCGCCAGGGAGGGCTGGCTGACCGGGTTCACCGGCCTGTGGTTCCTCATCTCGGTCGGCTTCGGGCGCAGGCCGCTTGCCTTCCTCTACAGCCGCCCGTTCCTCGAGGGGCGGCTGACCCGCCGTGGGGTGCCCGGCGACTGGGATCAGCTGTGGACGCAGCTGCCGGGCTTCCGCCGGATCTGGCGGATCGCCACCGTGATGTGGGGCATCGGGCTGCTCGGCGACGCGGTGCTGCGCGTGCTGATGGCCTACACCCTCCCCGTGGACACGGTCCCGGCGCTCAGCACGCCGCTGTACACGGTGACCTCGGTCGTGCTGCTGTTCGCCACCAACATCTACTACCGGTTCGCCGGACTGTTCGACGGCCGCTCGGCGCTGTACGCGTCCTTCCGCGATCCGGGCGAGCAGTCGGCAGCGGATCACGGGTAGGCGCTGAGATGCCGGTAACCGGGCCACAACTGCGCCCAGGGCCGTTCGCGGTCCCGGCAGACGGTGATCGGCCTGCCCTGCTCGGGATTGTCGATGCCCAGCCCGTTGTCCACGGTGCCCACCGTCCGGCAGGAGCCGAAGCCGGCGGCGAGCCGGGCCTTGTCCTCGCCGATCGCGATCACCACGCGGGCCGATTCCGGCGGCGGGCCCCACTCGTACAGTTCGTTGTGTCCACTGTAGACCGGAGGAAGGCCGTGACCGTACCGGTCGAGGGCACCGGCCTCGGCGAAGTTCTGGGTCAGCAGCACCGCGCCGGAGCGGTCCGCCTCGGGCAGCGCCCGATAGGCCGCCTCGGTCTGTGCGGCCAGCTGCTGCCAGCCGACATCCTGCAGCGACCGGCCGGAGCGCTGGAACTTGTGGAAATCGCTGAGCGGGATGACCGGCAGCGAGAGCATCACCTGCAGCGGGAAGCCCAGCACCAGAAGGATCACCAGCAGCGCGAGGCGCAGACGCCCACGCCCGGCCCAGCGATCGGCGGCCACGCACCCCGCGGCGAGCAGCATGACGAGCAGGCCCGCGGTGTAGTCGGGCCGGCCACCGTCCACGAGATAGGTGGCCGCGGTGGCCAGCACGTAGCCGATTCCCAGTGCCCGCAAGGGTTTCCACTCCGGCACCCGGAACAGCCGGACCAGTCCGATCAGGCAGAGCACGAACAGGATCGGCCCGAGGAGCAGCACCAGGTTGGTGAAGAACATGGCGCGGTAGACCGCACCGTCGGTGGCACCGAGCGCCTGCGCCATGTGCAACTGCGGAAAATCGTGCGTCGCCTGATAAATCAGGTTCGGCGCGGCGAGCACCAGGGCCAGTCCGGCGCCCAGGTACAGCCACCGGTCCGCGAACACCTTGCGCGGTCCCGCCAGTAGCAGACCGACCAGCAGCGCCGCGATCAGCAGCAGCACGATGTACTTCGCGTACAGGGCGAGACCGAGCACGAGCCCGGCCCAGCACCACCACTTGCCCTGCTCCCGCAGCAGCGCCCGGAGCACGCAGACCAGAACGGCCGCCCACGCCACGGTGTCCAGGCTGTTGGTGACGATGTAGTGGCCGATGTTCAGGCTCAGAGCCGAGCTGGCCACCGCGAAAGCGGTCAGCGTCTGCCCGCGCCGGGATCCGCCCAGTTCGGCGGCGATCATCGCGCCGAGCACGGTCAGCGCGGCCGCGCACAGCATCGCGGGTACCCGGATCGCCCACACGCTGTCCCCGAACACCGCCATCGCGGTGCGGACGAGCATCGGCAGCAGCGGCGGCTGGTCCACGTATCCCCAGGCGGGGCCGTGTTTGCCGAGCAGCCGGAAATACAGTTCATCGGGCAGGTACCCGTACTGGTTCGCGAAGGCGATCAGCAGCGCGACCAGACCGGCCGCCACCACCAGCACCGGCAGCCACGCCACCGCGACGGCTCGCGGCGCCCGCACCGGCGCGATCTCGGCCGGTACTTCCGTTTTGACAGACGTCATCATCAAACCCCAGCAGCTCATGGGCCGGTCGGTTCCCGGCCGGCCCGGTTCGGTGAACCTCGCCGGCTCAGTCCCGGCTGTCCGGCAGCATCCGCAACGGCAGATGCCGGGCGCCGAGCACGTTGTCCTGGTGCCACCACAGTTCGACGTCCCTGCGGACCTCGACCTCGGCGAACCGTTCCAGCATCAGCTCCATCGCGATCTTGCCCTCCATCCGCGCCAGTGAGGCGCCGAGGCAGTGGTGGATGCCGTGCCCGAAGGCGATCTGCGGTGTCTCGGAACGGTTGGGGCGGAACACATCCGGGTCCGCGAACACCCGCTCGTCCCGGTTCGCGGACAGCAGCCACAAGTGGATCACCGCGTTCTCCGGCAGCTGCTCCCCGCAGAGCTCGACCGGGGCGGTGGTCACCCGCTCGATCGCCAGGAACGGCGGCCGCAGGCGCATGGTTTCCTCGAGCACCGCGGGAATCCGGGACGGGTCCGCGCGCAGCGCCGCCCATTCACCGGGCGCGGTGTCCAGGCACAGCAAGGTGTTCCCGAGCAGCACGGCCGTGGTGACGTGCCCGGCGAGCAGCAGCAGCGCGGCGAAGTTGATGGCTTCCTGATCGGTGAGGGTGCGGCCGTCGACCTCGGCGCTGACCACGGTGCCGATCAGGTCCTCCGCCGGCTCGGCCCGCCGGATGTCCACCCTCCCCTGCAGGTAGTCCCGCATCTCCAGGATGGTGGTGTTGAGCCGTTCCGCGCCCTTTTCGTCGTCCATCCGGTCGGTCAGGAGGCAGTCCGCCCATTTCTGGAACCGGTCGAGATCGGTGAACGGGACACCGAGCAGTTCGGCGATGACGGTGACCGGGAGCGGATTGGCGAAGGCATCGACCAGATCGACCTCGACGGCACCGTCCGCTTCCGGGGTGCGCGCGGAGATACCGTCCAGCAGTTCGGTGGCCAGTTCGGTGATCCGGGGGCCGAGATCGTTCACCCGCCGCGCGCTGAACGCCTTGGTGACCAGCCGCCGCATGGTGCGGTGCGCGGGCGGATCCATCAGCAGCAGGGTGCCCGGCGGCGGGGATTCGGCACCGCCACTTGGCCGGGTCACCGTGTCCGAGGAGTAGGTCACGGGGTCGGCGACCACATCGAGCAGATCGGCGTGCCGGAACAGGTGGTAGTGGCCGCGCTCGTCCTGCCAGATCGGCCCCGCGGCGCGCCGGGCCCGCAACCATTCCAGAAGCGTCGCGCCCCCGTCGGTCTCCACCGGTGGTGGTGTGCCGAGTGCCAGCAGGGCATCGGGATCGGTGGCGATGCTGGCACCGACGCCGAGCGGACTGGCCGTGCCGGATGAAGTCATGACGCTCCCTGAAATGTCGACCGAGTCGTTCATCGCAGAACAACACGGACGATGCGGGAGCTCGAAGCTTCGGCGGTGGTTTCTAGTGGAACACCGGAATTCGGCCGCGGGGCGACCGGATCAGTAGACGCCGCGGCGCCTGCGTGGCTGCTGGCGCCAGGCCGGGAACACGGCATCGACCTCCGGGCGGCGGATGACGTAGACCGCGCCGAGCAGGAGCAGCACCTGCACCGCTTGCACACCGCGCATCCACAGCGGGTACCCGCCCGGATAGATGACCATGACCAGCAGGGCGGCCAGGCCGATGAACACGCAGCGGTTCAGCCCCTGCAGCGCGATCCCGGTGCCCGGCCTGCGCGGGTTCACCTGGAAGGCGAGCACGAGATAGAGCAGCGACAGCGCGGCGAGCGGGCCGACCCGCATCCAGGTCCAGGTCTCCGACGGGGTGGCCGCGAAGAAGGCGCTGAGCAGCAGGATGATCGCCAGGATGGCGTGCACCGTGAGCAGCCCGCGCAGCCGCCCCTGCCATGGGCTCCAGCGGGCGAAGGCCTCCGGATCGGAGGGATCGCAGCGGTAGCTCGGGAAGGTCATCGCGAACCTCCTGGGTCGGGAACGAAACGCAGTGATCGCTCGAACAGATCGGCGATGCGGGGGCCTTCACGGGAGAGGTCGACGGGATGCGCGGACCCCTCCTCCTGCACCCGGGCCGCGGTCGCCGTACGAATGGCACCACGCACCGCGCGCGCGACCACTCGCGGGTCGAGCGGGTCCGGGATACCGAGTTCCTCCTGGGCACCGGCGACCAGTTCGGCGACGATCCGCACGCTGACCGCCTCGATGTCCTCCTCGGTGGACTCCACCCGCGTCCGCCTGCCGGAGGAGATCTCGAACAGCGCGGCCATCTCGGCGGTGTGCCCGGCGATGTATTCCAGCGAGGCCTCGATGTAGGCCCGCAGGGCGGCGAGCTTTCCGGGCGCCCCGCGCACCCTCGGCCCCACCTCGGCCTCGGCACCCGCCAGGACGGTCGTGCGGACCTCGGCCATCAGATCGGCCTTGCTGTCGAAGTAGTACGAGATCATGCCGACACTGCTCAGGCCGGCGGTCCGGGCGATCTTGCCCAGCGAGGTCTCGGCGTAGCCGAGTTCGGCGAGCGTGCTGATCGCCGCCCGCACGATCTGATCCCGGCGGGCGACCTCGGTGAACGTCCGCTCCCGCATGGCCGCGCCGTTGTCCGCGTGCATGTGCTGATTTTAGCATGCATCTCCGAATATTTGCATGGTCATACAAGAATCAGTAGGACGTGACGAGCTCTTCCAGCTCGTGCACCACATCGGCCGGGGTGGGCATGGCGGCCACCTCCGCGGCGAGCGCGCCCGCGGCCTGCGCGGCCCCGGAACCGGGCGCGAGCAGCTTGTCCAGCGCGTCCCGCACGGTGTCCGGCCGCGCCTCGGTGTGGTGGAAGAACCGGCCCGCCCCGCTGCGTTCGTAGGCCTGCCCCCGGACCTCGTTGTCGGCCAGCGAGGTGGACACCATGAGCTGTGGCACCCCGGCGGCGAGCGCGGTGGCGAAGGAACCGAACCCACCGTGGTGCACGATCGCCGAACAGCTCGGCAGCAGCAGATGCAGCGCGACCGGATCGACGAGGCGCGCGTTCCCGGGCACCGGACCGGCCGCGCGCACCGCCTCCTGCTGGGCGGGCAGCAGCGTGGCCACCACCTCGAAATCGGCGTCCGCGCACGCCCGCAGCAGCGTGGGCACCGAGAGGTAGTCGGCGCCGTAGCTCTCGGCGTTGGTGGTGCCGAGGGTCAGGCAGACCCGCGGCCGCTCGGCAGGGGCGCGCAGCCAGTCGGGTGTGCTCGCCGGGCCGTTGTGCGCGATGAACCGCATCGGGAGCTCGACCAGATCCGAGGGCAGGCGCAGCGGCGCGGGCAGCAGGTCGATCGTGGCGTGCCCGTCGGAGATCACCTCGTCGTATTCGGCGCCGAACCGGGCGGCCGCCGCGCCGAGCCACGCGGCGAGCGGGTCCGCGTCCCGGGTCACGGGATCCTCGGTGCGCAGCCTGCGGAAGGTGCGGCGGCTGCGGCCCCACACGTCGGCGCACCACAGCAGGCGGACCTGCGGCACGTTCGCGATGTGGGCGGCGAGCCCGCCCGCGAACGCGATCGGGTCCCGCACGACAAGATCGGGCCGCCAGTCGCGGACCAGGTCCACCAGATCGTCGACCATGTGATCGTTGTAGAGGGCGAACCCATACGGCACACCCACCTCGTACCGCTCCAGCAGTTCCGGCCAGCTCACCTCGCCCGGCTCGCAGCGGCTCCAGTTGGTGGTGGGCTCGTCCTGGGTTTCCGGCGGGGCCTCGGCCATGAGTTCGTGGATGATGCCCTCCGCGCTCAGCGGGGCAGCGGTCAGCCCGACCTGGTGCACCGTCGGTACGAACGACGGCGGCGCGGCCACCCGCACCTCGTGCCCCGCGGCGATCAACGCCCAGGCCAGTGGCGCCGCGCAGTAGAGGTGGGACCGTTCTGGCAGGCCTGCGAACAGCACGCGCATGCTGGATTCTCCTTGTCTCGTCACGAATTCAGGGCGGTGCTAGGGACCGATCCGATAGGGCGCGGGGTGCTGCGGGGACCACTGCGGCCAGTGCGGGCGCCCGTGCCGGGCCAGTTCCATCAGCGCCCGCTGTTCCTCGGCCCCCACGGCGCGGTCGGTCTCGGTCAGCTCGGCGTCCCCGGGGTCCGCGAACATCGTCGGCGCGTCGGCACCGTGCATCGGCCGCCCGCGGAACTCCGGCCGGTGTCCGTTGGGCGAATTGCTCGGCACGTAGTCGAACACCTGCCACCAGCCCTGTCCGCCCGCCGCGAGCGAGGCGGAGAGCAGCCGTTCGGTCGGCTGCCAGAACATGACATCGCTGAGGTACTCGATCTTGGTGTCCCGATCGGCATCCGGCTCCGGACCGGCGTGGGCCTCGTACATCCGCTCGATCGCGTCCGGCGCGATGATCTCGTAGAACTGGGCTTCCGCCGCGGTGACCGAGAGCAGCAGCGGGACATCGCGGATCCGGCCTTCGGCGACCGCGGCCAGCGGCTCCCGGGGCAGCACCCGGCCGTCGACGAACGGGTGATAGGCGATCCGCCCGTCCTGCTCGAGCTGTTTGCTGTGCACATAGCGCAGTCCCACGTTCGCCGCCGCGGCGAGCTCGCGCGCGGAACCGGCCAGTTTCCCGGCCCCCGCAAGGAATCGCTCGGCCCGGGACACAGCCTCGGCCCTGCTCACCGGTGTCTCGGCGGTGCCGCTGTAGATCGCGGCCTTGTGGAAAAGCCCTTCCGCGGCCGGGACTCCCAGCAGGGTACCCACGTCCGAACCACCGGAGGAGGAACCGAAGATCGTCACATTGCCCGGGTCCCCGCCGAACCCCGCGATGTTCTCGCGGATCCACTCCAGCAGCAGAATCTGGTCCTGTACCGGAAGATTCGCGCCGTCGGCGTACTCCGGATCGTGCTCGCCGAGATACAGCCAGCCCCAGGGCCCGAGCCGGTAGTTCGCGGTCACGATCACCGCGTCGTGGTTCGCGGCGTAGACCCAGGCATCCGTGGAGGGCACACTGCCGCTGCCGTACACGTGCCCGCCGAAGTGCAGCCACACCAGCACCGGGCGGCGCGCGCCGTCGGCGCCCGGCGACCAGATGTTCAGGTTCAGGCACTGCTCGTCCTCGACGGCGTCCGGGTGCACGAACCGCGCGGGCATCCACGCGTACATCGGCACCTGCCAGCTGACCGGGCCCCACGAGGTCGCGTCCACCCGCGCGGCGGGCGGTGCCGCGACGGCCGGCCGGAACCGCTCCTCGATCCGTCCGTACGGGATGCCGCGCCAGTTCGGCACGCCGCGGTCGAGACGGCCGTGCACCTGCCCGGACGCGGTCTCCACCACCAGGTCGTTCATCGTCGATGCTCCTACCGGTTCGTCGGCCCGTCCCCGACCAACCTAGGAACCCCGGAGCCGGAAATCCCTCAGACTCCGCGGCGGGCCGAAAGACTACGAAACTCCCCAGGAATCGGCGGCGAACCATTACCCGCGAAGCGGTCCGGGGGATATCCCTTGGAGCGCGACTGGAAGCTCTCGGTCGCGCCAGAACGGATGGATGGTCGGACATTGGACGAACAAGACCGGGCCGCGCCGGAAGCGGGCCCCGCCCTGGCGGGTCTGACCGTCATCGATGCTTCCACGCTGCTCGCCGGCCCCTTCGCCGCCCGCCTGCTCGCCGACTACGGCGCCGAGGTGATCAAGGTCGAGCATCCCTCGGGTGACCCGCTGCGCCGGTTCGGCCAGGTGCGCGAGGGCCGGTCGATGTGGTGGAAGGTGTTCAACCGCAACAAGAAAAGCGTCACGCTCGACCTCTCGGACAGCGCGGACGCGGAGCGCTTCCGGGAACTGGCCGGCACCGCGGACGTGCTCATCGAGAACTTCCGTCCCGGCACACTGGAGCGCTGGGGGCTCGGCCCCGATGTGCTCGCCGAGCTCAACCCGGGGCTGATCCTCACCCGGGTCACGGCGTTCGGCCAGGACGGCCCTTACCACCGCCGCCCCGGTTTCGGCACGCTCGCCGAGGCGATGAGCGGGCTGGCCGCCATGTCCGGCGAACCCGAAGGCGCACCGCTGCTGCCCTCCTTCCCGCTCGGCGACGCCATCGCCGGTCTGCACGCGGCCTGTGCGGCCCTCATCGCGCTGCGCGCCCGCGATCGCTGCGGATACGGGCAGACCGCGGATGTCGCCATCACCGAGACCCTGATCGGTTCGCTCGGCGCCCAGCTGAGCGAGTACGAGCAGTTCGGCGTGAAGCCCGCCCGGCTCGGCAACCGCTCCAACAACAACGCCCCGCGCGGGGTGTACCGCTGCGTGGACGACCGGTGGGTCGCCATCTCCGCGCCATCGCGGGCGGTCGCCGAACGGGTCGTGCGCCTTGTCGGCAGGCCCGAACTGGCCGAGCAGCCGTGGTTCGCGGACGGTTCCGGGCGCGCCGCGCACCGCGAGGTGCTCGACGAGGCCCTCGGTGACTGGATCGCCGCGCACGAACGACCGGATGTGCTCGCCGAGTTCGATCGGGTCGAGGCGGCGGCCGCGCCCATCTACGAGGTCGACGACATCCCGGCCGATCCCCAGTTCCGGGCGCGTTCGCTGCTGGTCTCGGTGCCGGACGCGGAGCTGGGCACGGTCACCATGCCGACGGTCCCGTTCCGGCTTTCCCGGACCCCGGGGAGCATCCGGCGAACCGGGCCCGATCTCGGTGCGCACACCGAGGAACTGCTGCCGCGTCCGCTGAAGGAGGAAGCCGGCATATGAACGAGCTCGCGCTGGACTATCCGGTCTACCGCAGTTGCCTGTATGTCCCCGGCCATCACGTGGACCGCATCACCCGGGCCTACGAGTCCGAAGTGGACGCGGTGATCCTCGATCTGGAGGACGGGGTCCCGGTCCGGCACAAGGCGCGGGCGCGGGACATCGTCGCGGACATCACCGCGCGGCCCACCGCCAAACCCACCTTCGTGCGGCTGAACTCGATGCGGTCCACGCTGTGCACCCAGGACGTGCTCGCCGTCGCCGGGGTCGGCCTCGCCGGGGTGCGGCTCGCGAAAGCCGAGCAGCCGGACGACATCCGGCAGGTGGCCGCGCTGCTGCGGGAACGGAACAGCGCGGCCGCGATCCACGTGCTGATCGAGACCGCGAGCGGACTGGAGAACGCCTACCGGCTGGCCACCGCGGCGCCCTCGGTGCGCATGCTGGGCCTGGGCGAGTCCGATCTGCGCGCCGATCTGCACGCGGAGATGGAGGGCGCCACCATGGACGCGGCACGCAGCCGGATGATCATCGCCTCCCGGGCCGCCGGGCTGCCGAACCCGCTGCAGAGCGTGTTCCCCGACCCGCGCAACCTCGAAGGGCTGGAGCTGACCAGCGTGCACGGCAAGGCACTCGGCTACATCGGGCGGATGGCCATCCATCCCGCGCAGATCCCGATCATCCACCGCGTGTTCACCCCGCAGCCGCACGAGATCGCGGAGGCGATGGAGATCTGCGCGGTGGCCGCGGTCGCCGAGGACACCGATCAGTCGATCGTCATGGACGGCAACGGGAAGATGGTCGGCCCGCCCGCCATCGCGAATGCGCGGCAGACCCTGCGCCTGGCCAGCGCGCTGGATCTGGTGGGGAGTGTGCAGCCGTGACGAGTACCCCGGAACGGATCGCCGATCCGCTGCTGGCCGCGGTCACCGCGGGGGTGCGGACCATCGACCTCGCCCAGCCGCTCGCGAACGGAATGCCCTGCTCCCCCAATCATCCCGGGTTCCGGATGATGCTCTCCCGCAGGCACGGCGACATGGTCCGGGAGGACGGTGGCTCCGCGGCAAGCGAGGTGATCATGACCGGCGGGCACGTCGGCACCCATATCGACGCCCTCGCCCACGTCTCCCAGGACGGCTTCCTCTACGACGGCGTGGACTGCATGGCCGCGCAGACCGGCGGCTCGTTCTCCTTCGGTGGCGTGGACGCGATCACCCCGCGGATCTGCCCCGGTGTGCTGCTGGACATCGCGAAACTCCACGGGGTGCCGCATCTTCCCGGCGGGCACGGCATCACCGAGGAGGAACTGGCCGCGGCCGCCGAACAGGCAGGAGCGGCCCCGCGCCCCGGCGGGGTCTGCCTGGTCAACACCGGCTGGGGCACGCTGTGGGCGCAGCCGCAGCGCTATCTCGGTGTCGAGTCCGGGGTCCCCGGGGTCACCCCGGAGGCGGCGCACTGGCTGGCCCGGCACGAGGTCGCGGCGGCCGGCGCGGACACCTCGGCCTTCGAACAGGTGCATCCGGGCCGGGGGCACGCCACCCTTCCCGTGCACCGCATCCTGCTCGTCGAGAACGGAATCCACATCATGGAGCATCTGCGGCTGACCGAACTCGCCGCCCACGAAGTAGGCGAGTTCGCGTTCGTCCTGGCACCGCTGAACATCCTCGGCGCGACCGGTTCGCCGATCCGCCCGCTCGCCGCCGTGAGCGAGGCCCGGTGAACGCGGTGCGGGGACTCATCGAGGAGGTCGCCGAGTTCGCCGAACTGGTGGTGCGCGACGGGCTTCCCCGGCGACGGCGGGAGGCTGCGGCGCGCGCCGTGCTGGACACCGTCGGCGTGATGATCCTCGGTTCCACACAGTCGATCCGGGAAACCGTGCTCGCCGCGACACAGCAGTGGGGCAGCGCGCCGGACTGCACCGTGATCGGCCAGCCCGACCGGATGCCGAGCGCCTCGGCCGCGTTCGTCAACGGCACGCTCGCGCACTGCATGGACTACGACGACACCCATCTGCCCTCGGTGCTGCATCCCAGCGCGTGCGTGGTGCCTACGGTGCTCGCCGTGGCCGAGGCCACCGAGGCGGACGGGCCGCGGCTGCTGGACGCCCTCGCCGTCGGCACCGAGGTGTGCATCCGGCTCGGCATGGCAGGCTACGACGAGGGGCGGCGGAACTCGATCTTCTTCGACCGCGGCCAGCACGCCACGAGCATCTGCGGGGCCATCGGTTCGGCCGTGGCCGCGGCCATGTTGCAGGCGGGCGACGCGGCGACCACGGCGGCCGCGGCGAGCATCGCGGCCAGCATGGCGAGCGGGTTGATCGAGGCGAACCGCACCGGTGGCACGGTCAAACGCATCCAGACCGGCTGGGCCGCGCACTGCGGGGTCACCGCGGCGCAGCTGGCGGTCGCCGGGCTCACCGGGCCACCGACCGTGCTCGAGGGCCGGTTCGGTTTCTTCCAGGCATTCTGCGGCGAACGGGCCCGCCCGGAACGGGTCACCGAGGAGCTCGGCGCGCACTGGCACAGCGACCGCATGCACGTGAAACCCTATCCGTGCAACCATTTCACCCACTCCGGCATCGACGCGGCGATCGAACTGCGCCGCCGTGGTGTGCGCGCGGGCGAGGTCGAGGCCATCGAGCTCGGCGTGCCGGAGCCGGTGCTGCGCACCATCGCCGAACCGGTCGCCGCGAAGGTCGCGCCCACGACCGGCTACGCGGCCGCGTTCTCCGGCCCGTACACCCTGGCGGCCGCCTTGATCGGCGGTGACGGGCTCGGCCTGTACATCGAGGACTTCACCGATACCGCGGTGCAGCGCACCGAAGTCCTCGCGCTCGCGAGCAAAGTGGCCTGTCACGCGGATCCCGAATGCGCCGCGCTGTTCCCCGATCAGTTCCCGGCCCGGGTGACGGTGCGCCTGTCCGGCGGCCGTACCGAGCAGGTCGCCTGCCTGACCAACCGCGGTGGCCCGCACCGGCCGCTCAGCGACGCCGAACTGGATCGCAAGTTCACGCTCAACGCGGCGACCCGGTACGACGCCGAGGACGCCGCGGCGATCGGTTCCCGGATCCGTGAACTGGTCGAGGCACCGGATGCCCGGCCGGCCATCCAACTGCTCAGCACCCCGACACTCGAGAGGTGACGCATGACCAGCGCCAGCACGGACCCGAAGTGGGCCGCCATCGATCCCGCCGTCCACCCCGCCGATCCCGAGGAATACCTCAGGGTCGCGCTGGACTGGCATTTCGGGGAGGAGACCGGTTCCCCGTTCTGGCTGCGCCGCGCCGCGCAGCTGGGCTTCGATCCGCGCCGCGAGGTGCGCGGCTTCGCGGATCTGGCGCTGTTCCCCAATGTGGTGGACGAACTGCGCGAGGTGGCCGTCGAGGACCTGATTCCGCGCGGCTACGGCCCGAATCCGCCCGCACCAAGGGTTTTCGAGACCGGCGGCACCACCGGGGCACCGAAGCGGGTGATCCTGATGCCGGACTGGATCGAGGCGGCCATCGACCGGATGCTCGCCGGTCCGGTGTTCAGCGGACGGGAACCGTCGAACATCCTGGTGGCCGCGCCCACCGGACCGCACAAGATCGGTTCGCAGTACGACTGGGTGGTGGCACGGCAGAACACGGTCAAGTTCTCCATCGACATCGACCCGCGCTGGGTCAAGAAGCTGATCCGGCGCGGCGCGCACGAGGAGGCGAAGGCCTACGTCGAGCACGTACTCGACCAGATCGAGCATCTGCTGGAGAGCCAGCAGATCGGGATGCTGGTCACCACCCCGCAGCTGCTCAAGGCCTGCGCGGAACGCCCGGGGCTGGCCAAACTGATCAATGCCAAGATCGACGTGGTGTTCTGGGGCGGCTCGCACATGACCCTCGACGACCGGTTCGCGCTGACCCATGAGCACTATCCCGACGTCACCCTGATCAGCCGGTACAACAGCGCACTGGTGCTGGAGGGTGCGCGGGAACGGGCCGGGATCGGACCGGACGAGGAGATCGTCTACGACCCGCGCAGCCCGATCGTCACCTTCCGCGTCGTCGATCCGGACACCCGTGAACCCGTGCCGTACGGTCAGCGCGGCCAGGTCGTGATGAACCACATCAGCAAGGGCATGTTCCTGCCGAACAATCTGGAGCGGGACAGCGCGATCCGGATCGAGGGCCTGCCCGGCCAGATCGGCGATTCGGTCGCCGGCCCGAAACCCGTCGACGTCTTCGACAACGAGCAGGTCATCGAAGGCATCTACTGACGAGCTCCACCACGAGGAAGGCAAGGATGACCGAAGGCGTATTCCGGCGGCCGCTGGCACCAACCGAACTGTCCTTCGCCCAGCACGACGCGTTCTCCGGGTTCGTGATGCGGGTGACGGGGCGAATCGACCGGCCCGCCATGCGGCTGGCCTATTCCACGGTGTGTCAGGCCTTTCCGGTCCTCGCGGCCACCCTGCGGGCCGATTCCGGGCAGACCTTCCTCATCGAGTCCACGGGAACCCCGGCGCCCCGGTTCCACGAGGGCGACCCGGACGAGCCACTCGCCGGTGCGGCCATCGATTCGAGCCGGGCGCTGAGCGCGCTGAACATTGTCGGCGACGGCACCGAGTCGAGTGTGGCGCTGATGGGCAAGCACAGCATCTGCGACCGGGGTTTCATGGTCGAGGTGCTCACCTCGCTGTGGTGGGTGTACTGCGCCGCCTTGCAGGGCACGAGCGTGGATCTGCCCCGGCACCCGTTCCCGAAATCGCTCGAGCAGCTGCTCGCCGAACGGGGCATCGAGCGGGATTCCGCGGCTGCTCCGCCCGAGACGCCCGAGACATCCGAAGCCGAACCGGAGCGGGTCGAGGTCGTGCAGGCCCTGACCCAGATCCGGCTCAGCGAGGCGGAGACCACCGCGCTCGTCGAGCTCGGCCACCGCGAGCAGGTCACCATCAACGGCCTGCTCTCCGGGGCGATCCTGCTCGCCGAGGCGGAGGTGACCGGCCGGGCGCTGACCGAGTTCCAGTACATCTTCCCGATGGATCTGCGCCGCCGCCTCGACCCGCCGGTCGGCCCCGCGGAGGGCACGATCGTGCTCGGCTACGCGGATTTCGCGGTCTCCGAGACCACCGAACCCGATGCCGTGGCCATCGGGCGCGCGGTCGGCGAACAGCTGCGGGCGCGGCTGGCCGAGGACTCCATCCTGACCAGTTTCCTCGATCTCACCGAGTACCGTGCGGCCAGCGCGCGCAATGCCCGGTCCGCTCCGGATCCCGGGGCGGGCACACCGGCTCCGTCGATCCTGAGCCTGACGAACTGGGGCCGGATCCCGGCGCTGCGGCTGCCGGACGAGCTGCGCATCACGAACTTCCACTCCGCGCGCCGTACCAGGGTTCCGGCCGGTCAGCAGCGGGCGGCGAATGTCTCCCGGTACACGGCGAGCACCTTCGACGGCCGGCTCGGTATCGAGCACCATTCGCCTTCCCCCGAGGAGAACACGGAATCCCGGCTTCGCCTGGACGCGCTCGGCAGGGTACTGCGCCGCCTGATCACCGCCTGAGGACGGCGAGCGGCACTAGAGCAGCAGTTCCCACTCCTCGACAAGCAGGATGCCGCCCGCCTCGTCCACATCCTCGGTTTCCCGCACGCGCACGAAGCCCGCCTTCTCGAGCACCCGGCCGCTGCGCGGACGCTCGAGCGGCGTGTGGGCCACGATCCGGCGCACCGCCGGTGTCGCGCGCGCCTTCGTCACGAGCGCCTCGACCGCCGCGGTCGCGTACCCGCGGTTCCACTGGGACGCGACGATCGCGTACCCGATCTCGACCGTCGCCTCCGCCACGAACGCGCCGCCGATCTCGCCGACCACGACCTCGTCTTCGCGGCGCTGCACGAAAAACGGGCCGAGCCGGCCCGCGCCGCGCACCCCCTGCGCCACGTCCGCGGAGAATTCTGTCGGGTAGTCGTCCGCGAGACGCACCTCGCTCGGGCGGTCACCGGCGAGGATCGCGTCCGCGGCCGCCGGAGTCATCGCGCGCAGCACGACCAGCATGTCCGGATTCTAGCGAAACACCTAATCCTGCGCGCGGCGGCGGAATCCGGCGGTGCCGATCACGAGCAGCACGGCGGTCACCCCGAGCAGTACGGCCGCGTCGATCCAGAGGGCGATGGAGTGCATCTCCGGCAGCACCAGCCAGCGCAGCCCCTCGCTGAGGTAACTCATCGGGTTGAGCGCGGCGATCACCTGGAACCAGTGCAGCTTGTCCAGTCCGAAGAACGGGAACTGCACCCCGCCGGTGAAGGTCATCGGCAGCAGCACCGCGGCGAACACCACGTTGATGTGCCGGGCGGCGACCGAAATCCCGATCACCAGGCCCATCGCGGCGCCCGCCAGCGCGCCGAGCACCGAAACCCCGGCCACCGCGGGAAAGGCCGTGCCCGGCCAATGCCCGCCGAGCATCGCCAGACCGGCGGGCACCATGATGATCCCGCCGATCAGCCCGCGGATCGCCCCGAAGACGACCTTCTCGATCGCGACGGCGGTGGTCGAGATCGGGGCGAGCAGCCGGTCCTCGATCTCCCGGCCCGCGGCGAAGTCGATGGCCATGGGCAGCGCGGTGTTCTGCACCGCGGCGCCGAAGATCGTCATGCTCACCACGCCGGGCAGCAGGATCTTCTCCATCGCGGGCGTGGCCAGCCCCAGTTTGCCGAGTACCACGCCGAAAACGAACAGCGTCACCATGCGCTGCAGGACGACCTGGACCAGGAACGGCCGCACCTCGCGCACCATCACGAACAGATCGCGGGCCAGCAGCGTGCCGAAGGTCGCGAGGCTGCTGCCCGTCCGCGGGCGGCTCGCCAGCGCGGGGGCGGCGGTGTCGGCTTCGGAGACGGTGGTCATTTCCTCAGATCCCGTCCCGTCAGTTCGATGAACACGTCCTCGAGCCCTGGCCTGCCGATCGCCACATCCCGTACTTCCCAGCCGCCCTCGGACAACAGGTCGAGCGCGGCCTTGACCACCCGCGGCGCCGCGATGTCCGAGTACAGCCGGATCGTCTCCTCGGCCGAACCCGCACTGCCCTCGATCGATTCCACCCGCCGCACCACCGGGATCCCGGCGAGGGCGTCCTGGGCTTTCTCGGCCGCGGATTCGTTGTGCGCGATGGTCAGGGTCACCGAGGAGGAACCGGGCAGCAGCTCGGTGAGGTTGGCCGGGGTGTCGACGGCGAGCATCCGGCCGTGGTCCACGATCCCCACCCGGTTGCAGAGCTTGGTGGCCTCGCTCATGTCGTGGGTGGTGATGACCACCGCGGTGCCGTCCCGGTGCAGGTCCTCGACCCGGTCGTGCACGAACAGCCGGGCCTGCGGGTCGAGTCCGTTCGCGGGCTCGTCCAGGAACAGCACATCCGGTTTGTGCATCAGCGCCCTGCCGATCATGACGCGCTGGGTCTGACCGCCGGAGATCTGGCCGATATTGCGGTTCGCCACCGCGGTCAGGCTCATCCGCTCCAGGATCTCGTCCGCGAGCCGGGTCCGCTCCGCGCGCGGAATGCGGTGATAACGCGCGTGGAACAACAGGTTCTGCCGGATGGTCAGCGAGCCGTCGAGGGTGTTGCGCTGGGAGACCGCGGCCAGCACCCGGCGGGCACCGATCGGATCCCGGACCACGTCGACCCCGCAGACCGAGGCGTACCCGGAGGTGAGCCGCACGCGCGTGGTGAGCACGCCGACCGTGGTGGTCTTGCCCGCGCCGTTCGGCCCGAGCAGCCCGAACACCTCGCCCGGCCGCACGGTGAAACTCAGCGAGTCCACCGCATTGGTGTCCCCGCCCGGATACCGCTTGACGAGATCGCGGACCTCGACGGCCGAATCCTGGCTCATACCCCAGCCTCCGTGTTTCTCCGGACCGGAATCACTCGGAATCCGCGTGCTGCGGGACGGCGGCGGCCGCCCACATATCGCGCAGTGATTCGGCGAGCCCGGTCGTGGGTTTCCAGTCGAGAACCTCCGCGGCGAACCGGATGTCCGCCTGGGTCCAGCCGCCCCCCTTGCTCTCCAGTGCCGCGTCCCGCCGGTGCACCGCGTCCCCGGGCAGCCCGGATGCGGTGTGCAGCAGGCCGACCAGCTGGCGCAGCTCCACCGCGACACCCCAGCCGATGTTGATCACCTGCCCGAGCACCGGGGCGGTCGCCGCCTTCAGCGCAGCCTCGGCCACATCCCGGACATCGATGAAGTCCCGCTTGGCGTCGGCGATGGTGAGCTCCACCGGTTCCCCGGGAACGGCCGCCCGCAGCTTGCCGACCACGGCGCCGAGGAAACTCGCCGATGTCGTTCCGGGACCGCAGACGTTCACCGCGCGCAGTACGACACCGTCCACCGCACCGCTGCGCGTGGCGTCCAGGACCGCCTGTGAACCGGCCAGTTTGCTGCGCGCGTACGCGGTCCGCGGCGCCGGGATCCGGTCCTCACCGATCAGCGTGCCCTCGGGGACCGGGCCGTACTCGTGGATGGATCCCAGGTGCACCAGGCGAACGCGGCGGGACAGTTTCGGCCAGGCGGCGAGCAGCCGCTGCACCAGCGTCACGTTCGCGTACACCAGTTCGGCTTCGTCCTGGCTCCAGCTGCCGGTCGCGTTCACCACGACGGAAACCTCCGCGCTGTCGAGGAGTTCGGCGATCTCCTCCGGTGCGGCGGCCGCGAGGTCGAGCGGTGCGAACTCGTACTCGTAGACCTGCGGGGTGTACCGTCTGGCGACCGCGAGCACCTCGTAGCCCTGCTGCGCGAAGGCCGCGCACACGAACCGCCCGATGCCACCGCTCGCACCAAGTACGGCCACCTTCGGCGCACTCATCAGCATTCCTCCTCAGACCGTCCGCGGTTCACTCGATCTCCGTGCAGCATTCGTATTCCGGGAGCAGACCGGCGGACTTCGCCTCGGCAAGGCTCGGCGCGGCCCGGTCCCGCTCGGAAAGGATGGGGTCGAGATCATCGGGGATCGGCAGCGCCAGTTCGGGATCGAGCACGGCGATCGCCAGCTCGTTCTCCGGAACATAGCTCGCGGAGAGCGTGTAGGACATCATCGTGTCGTCGGTGCGGGCGACGAAGGCGTGGCCGACCCCGACCGGGAAGTACGCGGAGCGGAAGTTCTCCGCGTCCAGTTCCAGCACCTCGTAGCGGCCGAAGGTCGGCGAACCCACCCGGATGTCCACCACGATGTCGAGCGCTTTCCCTTGCACACAGCACACATACTTGTGCGCGCCGGGCGGGGTGGCCGTGTAGTGGATGCCCCGGACAGTCCCGCGCCGGGATTTGCTGTAGCTGGTCTGGCGCACCGGGAAAAGCGGCCTGCCAAGGGTTTCGGCGAACACCGGCTCCTGGAAGGGCGAGACGAACAGGCCCCGGTCGTCACCGAACACCCGCGGGGTGAACTCGAAGGCGCCGTCCACCGCGAGCTCGCGTGCCCGCATGGCGAATCCGTTCCCTTCCCGGGCGGTCATCGGGCCCACGCCTCGGGGCCGGGCATACCGTTGCCGATGGGCGGGAACAGCGCGTCCAGCTCGCGCAGCACATCCTCGTCGAGTTCGAGCTCCAGGGCCCGCTGCGCGCTGTCCAGGTGGAACCGGGTACGCGGCCCGATCGCGGCCCCGGTGACGCCCGGCCGGGACAGCACCCAGGCCAGCGCGATCTCCGCGGGATCGGCCCCGATCGTGGCGCAGTACTTCTCGTATTCGGTGACGGTGTCCCGCTGGGTCTCCAATGCGACCATGGCCCGGCCCTGGGCCGATTTCACCGCGGTGCCCTCGGTCTGTTTGCGCAGCGCGCCACCGAGCAGGCCGCCGTGCAACGGGGACCAGGCGTAGACCCCGATCCCGTAGGCCTGCGCGGCCGGGATCAGCTCCAGCTCCACATGGCGGCGCACCAGGTTGTACGCGCACTGCTCGGCGACGACCCCGAGGAAGTTGCGGCGGCTCGCCGACTCCTGCGCGGAGACCAGGTGCCAGCCCGCGAAGTTGCAGGAGCCGACGTAGCGGATCTTGCCCTGCTGCACCAGGGTCTCCATCGCCTGCCACACCTCGTCCCACGGGGCGCTGCGATCGATCTGGTGCATCTGGAACAGGTCGATCCAGTCCGTCCGCATCCGGCGCAGCGAGTCCTCGCAGGAGGCGATGATGTGCCGCGCGGAGAGGCCCTGGTCGTTGGGCCAGTCGCCCATCGGCTGGCAGACCTTGGAGCCCAGTACCACTTTCTCCCGGCGGCGGTCCCCTTTCGCGAACCATTCCCCGAGCAGTTCCTCGGTGTAACCACGGTGTTTCTGCCAGCCGTAGTGGTTCGCGGTGTCGAAGAAGTTGATACCCCGCTCCAGCGCGGTGTCCATCAGGTCGAAGGCTTCGGTGTCGGTGGTGCGCACCCCGAAGTTCAGGGTGCCGAGGCAGAGTCGGCTGACCGTGAGCGCGGTGCGGCCGAGTCGGGAATAGTGCATCGGTTCAATCCTGTGATTTGCGGTGGAATCCGGAGGTACCGGCGAGCAGCAGCACCCCGGTCGCGACGAGCAGCACGGTGAAGTCGATCCACAGTGGAATCGAGTCCCGTCCGGGCAGCACCAGCCAGCGCATGCCCTCACTGAGATAGGTCATCGGGTTGAGCGCGACGATCACCTGGAACCAGGGCAGTGCGTGCAGCCCGAAGAACGGGTACTGGGCGGCCCCGGTGAACATCAACGGCAGCAGTATCGCGGCGAACACCACGCCGATGTGCCGTGCCGGGACCGAGGTGCCGATCACCAGACCGAGCGCCCCGCCGGCGAGCGCCCCGAGCACGCTGATCACGATCAGCACCGGCCATACCGGCGGCGGCCAGTATCCGTCGAGCATGGGCAGGCCGATCAGCACCATGATGATGCCCGCGATCAGTCCGCGGACCGCGCCGAACACGATCTTCTCCACGCCGACGGCGGTGGTCGAGATCGGGGCCAGCAACCGGTCCTCGATCTCCCTGGTGGCCGCGAAGTCGACGGCCAGCGGCAGCGCGGTGTTCTGCACGGCCGTCTGGAAGATCGTCATGCTCGCCACCCCGGGCAGCAGGATCCGCACCAGCGCGGGCGTCACCAGGTCCAGCCCGCGCAGCACGACGCCGAAGATGAACAGCATGAACAGCGGCTGCAGGATGACCTGGACCATGAACGAGGGCAGCTCGCGGACGGTCACGAACAGATCGCGGGCCAGCAGCGCGCCGAACACGCGCAGGCCCTCGAATCGCACTCGCGGCGGACGGTAGGGCGCGAGCGGGGCCTCGGTGCTCCCCCGTTCCACGGTCATCGTCTCGTTCATGCCCCGGTCCCCGCTCGGTCGAGTTCCCGATCCCGGGACGCGCGGGCCAGTTCGGCGACGTGTTCGATGGTGGGTTCGCGGATCAGCTCACCGAGCCGCTCGTAGAGCCGCGCGCTGCCGGGCGGGCCGATGACCTCGTTGGCCACCCGGTCGATCATCAGCAGCAGCGAGAGCGAGTCCCCGCCGAACCGGTGGAAGTCCACTGTGGACGCGGGAACCTGTCCCTCGGGGAGCCCGAGCACCGCGCACCAGATCGCCGCGACCGCCGCGGTCACCTCATCGCCGTCGGAGGCGGTTTCCTCGGCCGCGGCCACCGCGCCGCCGGTGTCCTGTTCGAACGGATCCGGCAGGGCGAGCACGTCCACCTTGCCGTTGACCGTCTGCGGCAGCGCGTCCGGGTAGGCGGTGGCCGCCGGGACCATGTAGTCCGGCAATCGCTTGCGCAGCCACCGTTCCAGGTCCTCGGCTGTTCCGGGCGGCGCCCCGGTTCGCAGGCAGGCCCACAGGCACAGCACCCGCGCCGCACCGGGCCGGGGCGCGCGGGCGCGCACGAAGGCCTGAGTGACTTCCGGGTGCGCCTCGGCTTCCTGGGCGATCTCGGCGGGTTCGATGCGGTGGCCGAGGATCTTGATCTGGTCGTCGGTGCGCCCGTGGAACTCCACGGCACCGTCCGGGCGGAGCTTCGCGAGATCCCCGGTGTCGTACACCCGCTCCCCGTCGGCGAGCCGCACGAACCGTTCCCGGTCGAGGTCCGGACGCCCACGATAGCCGCGGGCCAGTTGCGCCCCGCCGAGGAACAGCCGCCCGACCTCGCCGACCCCGGCGTGGCGGCCCTCGGTGTCCAGGATGTGCATCGTGCAGTTGTCCAGCGGGCGCCCGATGGGGACCACCGCCGCGGCCTCCGGACCGCCGTCGGCGGCGTCCTCGTACTCGTGCACCGAGACCCCGACGGTCGCCTCGGTCGGCCCGTACTCGTTGAGGATGCGGCAGTCCGGGCCGAACACCTCGCGGGCCCTGCGGGCAACCGCGGTGTTCAGCTGTTCGCCGATGACGATCAGGGAACGGACCCCGGGCACGGTGATCCCCAGGCGGCCGATCAGTTCCAGATGCGTCGGGGTGAGCGTGATCTCGGTGGCCCGCGCATCGCGCAGCACCGCGCGCAGCACATCCGGGGCGGGTTCGCCCGGTACCGGGACGATGGCCCCGCCCGCCGCGATCGGGGCGTACAGCGTGGTGGCCGAAACGTCGAAGGAAGGCGAGGTCAGCCACGGCATGCGCGAGTCGGCGCGCACCCCGAATTCCCTTGCCGCCCAGCGCACATAGTTCGCCAGCGCGCCGTGCTCGATCTGCACGCCCTTGGGTTTTCCGGTGGACCCGGAGGTGTAGATGACATAGGCCAGATCGTCCGGGCCGGGCGGAACCGGTCTGGGGCATGCCCCGGCGGACTCCTCGCTGAGGGCGTCCTCGAGGATGATCTCGCGCACCCCGGCGGGAAGCAGCGGCCGTCCGGTCTGTTCGGCCTCGACAAGGCACTGGCGGGCACCGGAATCGTCGAGCAGATCGCTGATCCGCGCATCGGGGTGGGCGGGATCGAGTGGCAGATAGGCCGCGCCCGCGCGCAGCACACCCCAGATCGCCGCGATGGCCGCGGCGCTGCGCCCGGCCACGAGACCGACCACGTCCCCGCGGCGCACCCCGCTGCGGACCAGCGCGGCCACGATCCGGTCGGCGCGCGCGTCGAGTTCGCGGTAGCTGATCCCGGTACCGTCCAGCCCGGCGATCGCCACCGCGTCCGGGTGCGCGGCGGCTGTGGCGGCCAGGTCCTCGACCACGGTGGTCCCGGGAAGCGGGCACGCGGTGTCGTTGCCCGCCCAGTGGCTTCGCCGCGCGGGCCAGACCCCTTCGGCCAGGTCCTCGAGCAGCCGCTCGGCCGCGGGCCCGGCTTCGTCCTCGGCGTACCAGCCGACCGAGATATCGGTGCGGCCCTCGGATTCGATCGCGTCGATCACCACCGCGGCACCCGGCGGGACCACCGGCAGGGTGTAGAGGGCGCGCGCGGTGAACCCGGCGCCGCTGTAGTCCGCGCAGCGCAGCCGTCCCCAGTGCGAGACGATCGCGGTCGCGGTGCCCACCCCCTGATCGACGGCCATCCGGTCCAGTCCGCGCTGGATCAGCCGGATGGTGTCCGGGTCCTCGCCCTCGGACTGCGGCGGCGGGCACATGTCCAGCTCGCGCCGTTCGGCGAGCGCGGAGAGCAGCCGGGCGTGCAGCTCGGTCCAGTCGTCCTCGGCCGAGGCGTCCAGCACGACCTGCAGCACCAGGTTCGCGGTGCTCGACACGGCGGGATCGTGGCGGCGCAGATCGACCGGGATCAGGCAGCGGACCGGTTCCCCGCGGGCCGCGAGCCCTGCGACCAGGCGCGCGATCAGCCCGTGGTGCACACCCTCGATGCCGCGCCGCCGCCACAGCGGTTCGCGCACCTCGGTGGTGGTTCTGGGCAGCAGCACGGGCCAGTCGGGGGTCAGCAGTGGCGGCGTGCGGTCCCCGGACCCGGGCAGCGCGGCGAGCAGGCGGTTCGCCAGTTCCACATCGGTGACCGTGTCGGTGGCGGGCGCCGGGGTTTCCCCGCGCAGCGCCGCGAACACGGCCGCGGACCACAACACCAGGCCGCGCGCGTCCATCAGCGCGTGGTCGGCCCGGAAAATCACCGTGGTGCCACCGGTTTCCGGCCGGGCGAGCAGCACCTCGCACAGTGGCCGCCCGTCCGCACCCGGGCGGTGGCGCAGTTCGGCGAGGTCCCGGACGGCGCCGCGGTGCCCGGCCTCGCGCACAGCGGGCGCCAGCCCGGTGTCGATCAGGTACCCGTCCACGGCGGCGACGCACCTGCTGCCCGGGACGGCCGCACCGGCGAGGGCGAGCGCCTGCTCCAGTTCGGCGACGGTCAGGTCGCCGTCCCCCTCGACGCACAGCTGCAGTGTCACCGCGGCGTCCGGCCCTGCCTCGAGGAATTGCCGTTCGACAGGGGAAACCGGCCGCCTGAAGGCCCGGTTGCGGTCTGTCCGGCCGCCGAGATTGGTGGTCACGAGGTGCCTCCGGCTCGGTAGCGAGAAGATGTCACCACGAACTTAGGAACGCGGAGACCGAAAAACACCCAGACTTGGCTCATCCCGGATCACCGGCCCCGGACCTGGTCCTCGATGAACGCGAACAGGGCCTCGTCATCGGCATCGGCCAGCCGTTCCCGCGCGGATTCGGCGGCCACCAGCGCCACCGGTGCACCGTCCACGATGCCGAGCATGGTGTGCAGGCGTTCCCGCAGCCGCTGCCGATCCCCGTTCGGCCCGTGCTCGCGCAGCCGTGCGGCGAGGCGGTCCAGTTCGGTCAGCAGATCCGGTTCCGGGGTTTCCTCCGTGGCCAGCTGGGCGTGGATCTCCTCGGTGAGTTCGCCGATCGTGGGATGGTCGAACACCAGGGTCGCGGGCAGTTCGAGCCCGGTCCCGGCGCGGATACGGTCGCGAAGCTCCACCGCGGTCAGCGAGTCGAGCCCGAGATCACGCAGCGGGGTGGCGGCATCGATCGCGGCCGGGCGCGGATGAGCGAGCACCGCGCCCGTCTCGGCGCGCAACAGTCCGGCGAGCACATCCCGGCGTTCGCCCGCTTCGGTGTCCCGCAACCGGATCAGCCAGGTCCCGCCCTGCTGCTCGCCGATCGGCTCCGGGCTGCGCACCAGGTTCGCGAGCAGCGGGGCGGACCGGGCCGCGGTGAACGCGGTGGCGAACCGATCGAGTTCGAGGTCGGCGACGGCCAGTACCGCGTCCTCGCGCCCGATCAGCGCGGGCAGCGCGGCGAGCGCGCGGTCCGGATCGATCGGGCGCAGTCCCCTGCGGGCCAGTGCGGAACGGGATTCCGGATCCGCGGCCATCCCGGCGCCGTCCCACGGTCCCCAGGCCAGGGCGATACCGCGGTCCCCCGCGGCCCTGCGGCCGAGCACGACCGCGTCGGCTGCGGCGTTCGCGGCAGCGTAGGCGCCCTGCCCACCGCTGCCCCAGATCCCGGCGACCGAGGTGAGCACGATCAGGTCCACCGCGCGTCCCCTGGTGACCGTGTCCCAGACGGCGGCCCCGATCGCCTTGGGCCGCGCGCTCGCCGCGATCACCGGCTCGTCCAGGTCGCGCAGCGCGGCGTCGTCCAGCACACCGGCGGCGTGCACCACGGTGCGCAGCGGCGGCCCCTCCCGGTCGAGTTCGGCGAGCAGCGCGGTTGCCGCTTCCGCGTCCGCCGCGTCCATGGCCAGAATCCGCGCCTGGGCTCCACCGGCCTCGATGGCGGCGCGCAGCGCGTCCGCGCCGGGGGCCTCGGGTCCGCGCCGCCCGGTGACCACGACCCGTTCGGCGCCGTGTTCGGCCACCCAGCTCGCGATCCGCGCGCCGAGTCCCCCGGTGCCACCGGTGATCAGCACGGTGCCCGAGGGCTGCCAGGCTTGCGCTGCCGCGGATTCGGCCGGTACCAGTCGCCGGCCGTAGGCGCGTCCGGCGCGTACGGCGAGCTGATCCTCGTCCGCACCGGCGAGGGCGGCGGCGACCGTTTCCGGTTCGCTGTCCGGTGCGAGGTCGATCAGTCCGCCCCACCGGTCCGGATGTTCGAGTGCCGCGCTGCGCCCGATTCCCCACACGGCCGCGGATGACGGTTCCGGTGCGCCCTCCTCGTCGTCGACCCGTACCGCGCTCCGGGTCAGGCACCACAGCCGTGGTTTCGCTCCGGCCGCGTCGATGGTCCGCAGCAGTTCGGGCACCTGAGCGGGTTCCTGGACGAGCGCGAGCACACCCTCCACTGTGGACTGTCCACACAGGAGTTCGGTGAGCCGGTCCGGGCCACTCACGGGCTCCGCACCGAGCGCCGCGGCCAGCGCCGGGTCCGCAGCGGATGGCGCGGAGTACAGCAGCCAGCGTCCGTTCGGCCGCGCCGCGGGGAGTTCGAGCTGTTCCCAGTCCTCCCGCAGGCAGGTGAGTTCGGCCCGCGGTGCGCTCGGCCAGAACCGGCGGTGTTCGAAGGGATAGGTCGGCAGCTGCGCGCGGGCGGGTCCGCGCGGGCGCCAGCCGGTCAGCTCCGCCCCGGCACACCACAGGCTCGCGGCGGCGCGGTCGGCCGCGGTCGCGGCCGGTTCACCTTCCCGGCCGAGGCACACGGCGAGCGTGTCGTGTTCGCCGCGCACGTGGCCGAGCAGCGCCGGGTGCGCGCCGAGTTCGAGCCACCGGCACACCTCGGTTTGGGCCGCCACCGTCGCGACGGCCGCGGCGAACCGGACGGGTGCGGTGAGCTGTCCTGCCCAGTATCCGGGCTCGGCCATGGCATCCGGGTCCAGTGCTGTTCCGGTGACCGTGGACACGATCCGCAGGCGCGCGGGCGACCAGTCGAGCGTGCCGGCCGTGGCGGCGAGTTCTTCGGCGGCGGGGGCCATCGCCGGGGAGTGGAACGCGTGGCTGGTCTTCAACCGGGAGACCCGGAGATCCTGGTCCAGGGAATCGAGTACGCGTTCCACGGCCGCGGTCTCCCCGGAGAGCACCAGGCTCGTGGCCGCGTTGTACGCGCCCACCGCGACCTCCCCGGGGAGCCCGGACACGAGTGCGGCCAGGCGATCGGGCGGGCCCGAGACCGCCGCCATCGAGCCGCCGCGCGGCAGCCGGGCCATCGCCTGTGCGCGTGCGGTCACCAGCCGCGCCGCGTCCGCCAGCGACAGCGCGCCCGCGAGGTGCGCGGCCGCGATCTCGCCGACGGAGTGCCCGATCAGCACGCTCGGCTGCAGTCCCCAGGATTCGGCGAGCCGGAATCCCGCCACCTGGAAGGCGAACAGGGCGGGCTGGGCCCAACGGGTGTCGGCGAGGGCGGCGGGGTCCTCGCCCCACAGCACGTCCTGCAGCGAACCGTCCACCTGGGAGTCGACGGCGGCACACGCCTGCTCGAAGGCTTCCGCGAAAACGGGTTCCGCGGCCACGAGCTCGCGGCCCATGCCGAGGCGTTGCGCGCCCTGTCCGGGAAGGAGCACGCCGGTGCCGCCTTCCGTGACGGTTCCGCGCACCAGCCCGGGATGGCTGCGGCCCTCGGCGAGCGCGCCGAGGGCTTCGGTCGCTGTCTCCCTGCCCAGTGCTGCGACCACGGCGGCGCGGGTACGGAGGCCGGTCCGCGTGGTCAGCGCGGCGGCGGCCGCGGGCAGCGATACGGATTCGTCCGCGAGTCGTCCGGCCAGTTTTCCGGCCATGGTGGCGAGCGCGGTCTCGGTGTGCGCCGAGAGCAGCAGCGGCGCGGAGGTTTCCTCGTCCGGTGTCGTTTCCGGCTCCCCGGGTGGTTGTTCGAGGATC
>NZ_JALM01000062.1 GCF_000737195.2 Sciscionella sediminilitoris | reverse complement strand
GCGCCAGTCGTACTCGGTGCGCCAGTACTCGGCCAGTTCACGCAGATAGCCGCCGGGGATTCCGGCGGACCAGTCGTCGCCGGGCAGGTCGTCCTCCGGCCAGCGGGTGTTCGCCAGCCGGGCGCGCAAATCCTCGAGCTGCCCGTCGGGGATCTCGGCACGGAACGGTTCGATCGATTCCGGAGTGCTCATCCATGCGCCCTCTCGTGATCCGGTGACCGCCGGAAACACCGATACTACAAGGATTCGCCCGCAGCCCGGGTCCTCTTCCGGGAGGCGGGAATAACGAGCGGGACCCACGCCTTGAGATAGATGCAAATGCATGGACATGACCGACATGAACGGGAGCCAGAATGCAGTTCGGAATCTTCTCGGTCAGCGACATCACACGTGACCCGGTCTCCGGCGAGACACCGACCGAGGCGGAGCGGATCGACGCGATCATCAAGATCGCGCAGAAGACCGACGAGGTCGGGATGGACGTGTTCGCGATCGGTGAGCACCACAACCCGCCCTTCTTCTCCTCCTCGCCCACGACACTGCTGGCCGCGATCGCCGCGACGACCCAGCGGCTGCTCGTGACGACGGCCACGACGCTGATCACCACCAACGACCCGGTCCGCATCGCGGAGGAGTACGCGATGCTGCAGCACGTTTCCCAGGGACGGATGGACCTGATGATCGGCCGCGGGAACACCGCGCCGGTGTATCCGTGGTTCGGTGCCGACATCCGGCAGGGACTGCCGCTGGCACTGGAGAACTACAACCTGCTGCACCGGCTGTGGCGCGAGGACGTGGTCGACTGGGAAGGCCAGTTCCGGACCGCGCTGCAGGGGTTCACCTCCACCCCGCGCCCGCTCGACGATGTTCCACCGTTCGTCTGGCACGGCTCGATCCGCACCCCGGAGATCGCCGAGCAGGCCGCGTTCTACGGCAACGGATTCTTCGCCAACCACATCTTCTGGCCGACCGCGCACTCGCTGCGGCTGATCGAGTTCTACCGGCAGCGGTTCGAACACTACGGCCACGGCACCAGGAAGCAGGCCATCGTCGGCCTCGGTGGCCAGGCGTACATCGCCAAACGTTCGCAGGACGCGGTCAAGGAGTTCCGGCCGTACTTCGACGAGGCGCCGGTCTACGGCCACGGCCCCTCGCTGGAGGACTTCAGCCAGATGACCCCGCTCACCGTGGGCAGCCCTCAGGAAGTCATCGACAAGACGCTGACCTTCCACGACACCTTCGGCGACTACCAGCGTCAGCTGTTCCTGATGGACCACGCCGGACTGCCGCTCAAGACCGTGCTGAACCAGCTCGACCTGCTCGGCGAGGAAGTGGTTCCGGTGCTGCGCAAGGAACTGGAATCGCGCAGGGACCCGGAATCGGCCCCGGCGCCGACCCACGAGGGACTGGTCCGGGCCAAGTACGGTGACCAGCCGGCCCGGCAGCCTCGGCCGAACGCCAACCGGGGCGACAACGTCACGGGCGGTTCGCCGTACCAGGACAGCGAGAACGCCACGGCGTCCTACCCCGGCCTGGTCTGAGCCGCGAGGAGAAGGAGACGACCATGGGCAGGTCCACGAGCCGGCTGGCCAACGACGCCTGGGAGGCACTGCTCACCGCACACGCGGTGTTGATCAAGCAGATGGCGGCCACCGACATCTGGAACGAGTTGTCGATGCGGGAATACGACGTGCTGTACACCCTGTCCAAGTGCCCGGAACCGGTCCGGGCGCGGGAGCTGACCCGGCACGTGCTGCTCAGCCAGCCCGCCCTGTCCCGGATGATCGACCGGCTGATCGGCCGCGGATTCATCGCGCGCGATCCGGACCCGGCCGACGGGCGCGGGGTGCTGCTCAGCCTCACCGAGCAGGGCCGCGCCATCCAGCGCCGGGTCGGCGGCCGGCACGCGGTCGACATCGCCGGTTTGGTGCGCGACCGGCTCGACCCCGCCGAACTGCGCACCCTCGAAGAGCTCTGCCACAAACTGGCCACCGACCACGAGGAGAAGACCTCATGACCGACCCCATCGACGGCACCGAACCGCCCGCGACCGGCTTCCGGCTGGTCGTGGTCAGCGGGGGCACCAGTGATCCCTCGTCCACCCGGCTGCTTGCCGACCGGATCGCCGGGCGCACCGCCGAGCTCGCGGGTGAGCGTGCGGAACAGGTGCACATCAGCACCATCGATCTGCGCGAGCTGGCCGCCGAGATCTCCACCGCCCTGGTGTCCCAGCTACTCGGTCCCAAGCTCACCCGTGCGGTAGCGACACTGCGCGAGGCCGACGGGATCATCGCCAGCGCACCGGTCTACAAGGCCGCGCCGAGCGGATTGTTCAGCTCGTTCTTCCATGTCCTCGACAACGACCTGCTCATCGGGAAACCCGTGATCCTCGCCGCGACCGCGGGCACCGCACGGCACGCGCTGGTGGTGGACAACGAGATGCGTTCGCTGTTCGCCTACCTGCGGACCCTGACGGTTCCGACCGCGGTGTTCGCGGCGAGCGAGGACTGGAACTCGGGCGAACTCGGCACCAGGATCGGCCGGGCCGCGTTCGAGATGCTGGTACTGCTCGAAAGCGGCTTCTCCCACAAGATCCAGAACGAGTCCTGGCAGCGGTACCAGCACGAGTACGGCAGCGCGGGCGGCACCGAACTCGAGATCGACCTCAGCACCGATCTGATGCGCCTGGCCACCGGAGGCTCGGCCCGTCCCGCCGGCTCGTCCTGACGGTACGGCGAATCAGCAGCCGATCAGGCGCGCGGCGAGGTAGCTCTCCAGCTGGTCGAGGCTCACCCGCTCCTGGTCCATGCTGTCCCGCTCGCGCACGGTGACCGCCTGGTCGTTGAGCGAGTCGAAGTCCACGGTGACACAGAACGGGGTACCGATCTCGTCCTGACGACGGTACCGGCGCCCGATCGCGCCCGAATCGTCGAAGTCGATGTTCCAGTGCGCGCGCAGCCGGGCGGCCACATCCCGCGCGACCGGGGAAAGATCGGAGTTGCGGGACAGCGGGAGCACCGCGGCCTTGATCGGGGCCAGCCGCCGGTCCAGCTTGAGCACGATCCGCTTGTCCACCCCGCCCTTGGCGTTGCGCGCCTCGTCCTCGGTGTAGGCATCCAGCAGGAAGGCCATCATCGGGCGGCCGACACCGGCCGCGGGCTCGATCACGAACGGGCGGTAGCGGCTGTCGCTGGCCTGGTCGTAGTAGGACAGGTCGACACCGGAGTGGTTCGCGTGCGTGGTCAGGTCGAAATCGGTGCGGTTCGCGATGCCCTCGAGCTCGCCCCACTCCTGACCGGCGGAGAACCCGAACCGGTATTCGATGTCCACGGTGCGCTTGGCGTAGTGCGAGAGCTTCTCCGCCGGGTGCTCGTACTGGCGCAGATTGTCCTTGGCGATACCGAGGTCGGTGTACCAGCGGGTGCGCTCCTCGAGCCAGTACTGGTGCCACTCGTCGTCGGTGCCCGGCTCGACGAAGAACTCCATCTCCATCTGCTCGAACTCCCGGGTGCGGAAGATGAAATTGCCCGGGGTGACCTCGTTGCGGAACGACTTGCCGATCTGGCCGATGCCGAACGGCGGCTTCTTGCGCGCGGTGGTCAGCACGTTGAGGAAGTTCACGAAGATGCCCTGCGCGGTCTCCGGGCGCAGATAGGCAAGGCCCTCCTCGGACTCGACCGGGCCGAGGAAGGTCTTGAGCATCATGTTGAACTCGCGCGGCGCGGTGAACTGGCCGCGGTTGCCGCAGTTCGGGCAGGGCACATCGCCGAGGTTGTGCTCATCGGCTTCCTTGCCGGTGCGCTCGGTGTACTCCTCGGCGAGGTGGTCGGCGCGGAACCGGCGATGGCAGGCGGTGCACTCCACGAGCGGATCGTTGAACGCCCCGACGTGCCCGGAGGCGACCCAGACATCCTTGGGCAGGATCACCGAGGAGTCGAGCCCGACCACGTCGTCCCGGCCGGTGACCATCGAACGCCACCACTGGCGCTTGATGTTGTCCTTGAGCTCCACCCCGAGCGGTCCGTAGTCCCATGCCGAGCGCGTGCCGCCGTAGATCTCCCCACTGGGGTAGACGAAGCCACGGCGCTTGCACAAGCTGACAACGGTCTCGATACGGTCGGCCGGCAATGGAACTCCAGGGAAATCGCACTCGGTTGATTGATGAACAGCGTAGCGAGCCGAGTGCGCGCACCACCGCTGGGTATGCACGTAAAATGAAAACCATGACCACCGAGGCGACCGGGCAGGCGAGCGCAGACGCTCCGAGGACGAACGACGCGGCGGAACCCGGGCCGGGTCTCCCGTCCCCCGTCGAAGAGGTGCACGACGACCGGGGTGTTCCCCCGACCCCGACGCACTCCACCGAGGTACTCACCGCCGCAGGTGATCTCCTGCGCTCGCTCGCGGCCCCGGTGCGCATCGCGATCGTGCTCCAGCTGCGGGATTCGGCCCGCTGCGTGCACGAGCTCGTCGAGGCGCTCGGCGTGGCGCAGCCGCTGATCAGCCAGCACCTGCGGGTACTCAAGGCCACCGGGGTCGTCTACGGGGAGCGGCACGGCCGCGAGGTGATGTACCGCCTGGTGGACGACCACCTCGCGCACATCGTGGTGGACGCGGTGAGCCACGCACAGGAGCATCTATGAACGAGCTCGCGAGTGAATCATCGATAGGGCGCCCTCGCGAAGCGCCGAGTTCCGCCGAGGAGCGAGGGCGATGAGCGAGCCGGGCTCCGCGAAGGAGGGAAGGCGATGAGCAGCCCCAAGGTCGGCCAGCGTTCGACGAAGCAGCGGGCCGCGATCACCGCGTTGCTCGAGGAGGTCGAGGAGTTCCGCTCGGCCCAGGAACTGCACGAGAAGCTGCGCACCACGGGCGCGGGCATCGGGCTGACCACCGTCTACCGCACCCTGCAGTCGCTCGCCGAGGCCGGGGAGATCGACGTGCTGCACACCGCGAGCGGGGAGGCGACCTACCGGCGCTGCTCGGCCCACCACCATCACCACCTGGTGTGCCGCTCCTGCGGGCGCACCGTGGAGATCGAGGGCCCGGTCGTGGAGTCCTGGGCGCAGCGGGTCGCGGCCGAGCACGGCTTCTCCGACATCGCGCACACCGTGGAGATCTTCGGCACCTGCTCGGACTGCTCGAGAGGTTGACGTGCGTACCGGCGCGGTACTGCTCGCGGCGCTCCTGCTCGCCGGGTGCGACGCCGCGAGCGAACCGCCGCCGGTACCGGGAACGGACTCCGCGCTGCGGGTCACCGAACTCGCCGGTGGCCTCGAACACGGCTGGGACATCGGCTTTCTGCCCAGCGGGGCGCAGCTGATCACCGAACGCCCCGGCGCGCTGGTCACGGTGGCCGACGGCCAGGTCCGCCCGGTGCGCGCGGAACTCGGCGATGTGTACGCCGTCGGCGAGGGCGGACTGCTCGGACTGGCACTCGATCCGGATTTCGGCCGCAACCGCACCTTCTACACCTGCCAGGCGCACGCCGAGGGTGGTTCCCCGGTCGATGTGCGGCTGGTGCGCTGGCGGCTCTCCCCCGACGAACGGTCCGCGCAACGGTTCGGCGATCTGCTCACCGGGCTTCCGCTCAACCCGAGCGGGCGGCATTCGGGGTGCCGCCCCACCTTCGCACCGGACGGCATGCTGCTCGTCGGCACCGGGGACGCCGCACGCGCGGACGCCGCCCAGGATCGTCGTGGGCTCGGCGGCAAGGTGCTGCGCCTCGATCCGCGCACCGGGAAGCCGCCCGCGGGCAATCCGTTCCCCGGCAGCCCGGTGCTCTCCTACGGTCACCGCAATGTGCAGGGTGTCGCGGTACGCCCGGGCACCGGCCAGGTCTACCTCGCCGAGCACGGTCCGTCCTTCGACGACGAGATCAACCGGAATGTCCCGGGTGGCAACTTCGGCTGGGATCCCTCCCAAGGCGGCACCGAGGGCGGTTACGACGAGAGTGTCCCGATGACCGACACCGCGCGGTTCCCGGACGCGGTGCGCCCGCTGTGGACCTCCGGGCGGATCACCGAGGCGATCTGCGGCGCGACCTTCCTTTCCGGTCCCTCGTGGGGTGAGCTGAACGGCGCGCTGGCCGTGGTGGCGCTCAAGGGCCAGAAACTGCTGCTGTATCAGCTGTCCCGGGAGGGCACGATCGTCCGGGTGCGGCTGCCCGGGGCGCTGAACGAGTCGTACGGGAGGCTGCGTGCCGCCCGCACCGGTCCGGATGGTGCGCTCTATGTCACCACCTCGAACGGTGCGGACGACAAGCTGCTGCGCCTATCCCCCTTCTGATTCCTCCACCAGGTCGCTGCGCAGCTGGGATGCGGTGGACACCACCAGCATGAGCACCGTGCCGAGCGCGGGGGCGGCCAGACCTTCGGCGGGGAAGGTGTACCGCAGCGTGATGTCGCTGCCCTTCTCGGTGCGCACCAGGCCGAGAGTGCCGAACATGCCGTCTCCGGCGCGCTCGGCGAGCAACTCCGCCCGCTGCGGGTCATCGGGAAGGTCCCAGCCGACGACGCAGGTCAGCGAGAGCACCGCCAGTCCTTCGGCGAGCTGCATGGCCTGCAGGGCGCACGGCACCCCGGCGTGCTGGAAGCTCAGCGCCCCGTCGTCGTCGGTGTGCACCTCGTGGTAGAGCTCGAGGGCTTCGCGGGCCGTCGCGAGCAAGCTCGCGGTGGTAGCCGCTTCGGTCATCGCTCCTCCGTTCCGTCCGTACGGTCGGCCACCGTCTCACCGGTTCCGGTGACGGCATCGGTGGCACCGCCGAACCTGCGGTCACGCCGTGCGTACGTCTCGCAAGCCTCCCACAGCCGCCTGCGGTCGTAATCGGGCCACAGCACGTCCTGGTAGACCATCTCCGCGTAGGCCGACTGCCAGACGAGGAAATTCGAGGTCCGGCGCTCGCCCGAGGGGCGAATCAGCAGATCCACATCGGGCATGTCCCGCTGGTACAGGTACTTGGCCACGGTGCGCTCGTCCACCCGGTTCGGGTTGAGCTCACCCGCGGCGGCGCGCTGGGCGATCTCCCGTGCCGCGTCCCCGATCTCGGCGCGCCCGCCGTAGTTCACGCACATCGTCAGGTTCAGCACGGTGTTCGACTTGGTGCGCTCCTGCGCGGCCTGCAGGGTGCGCACCACACTTCCCCAGAGCTTCGGCTTGCGGCCCGCCCAGCGGATGCGCACTCCCATCTCGTCCAGTTCGTCCACTCGGCGCGCGATCACGTCCCGGTTGAAGCCCATCAGGAACCGCACTTCCTCCGGGCTGCGCCGCCAGTTCTCGGTGGAGAAGGCGTACAGCGACAGCCAACGGACACCGAGCTCCATGCAGCCCTTCGCCACGTCGAGCACGACCGCCTCGCCGCGCTTGTGCCCCTCGATGCGGGTCATTCCGCGCTGATTGGCCCAGCGGCCGTTGCCGTCCATGACGATGCCGATGTGGTCCGGGACGAACTCGGCGGGGATCGCGGGCGGGCGCGCACCCGAGGGATGCGGGTCCGGTGGGCGCGCCGGTGCGCCGGTGCTCGTCGTCGGTGCCTTCGCCATGGTCCTCCCTATGGTCGGTGCTACTCGCTCGTCGCCCTGGCGCGCGGTGCCCGGCGTTCGACGAGCGGCAACGAGCGTAGTTGGCGCTCCAGATGCCACTGCAACAGTGCGGCGACGAGGCCGGAGGACTCCCGGCGCGCGGCCTCGCTCGCCGCGTTCGCCACATCCCAGTCCCCGTGCAGCAGCGCGCCGAGCAGCGCGAGGGTGCCCGCGTCCGGGGTGACCGCACCGGCCGGGCGGCAGCGCGCGCAGACCGAACCGCCCGCGGTCACCGAGAAGGCCGCGTGCGGGCCCTCGGCGCCGCAGCGGGCGCACTCCCGCACCGCCGTTGCCCAGCCCGCGAAGGCCATGGCGCGCAACAGGAAGGCGTCCAGCACGAGGCCCGGTTCCCGGTCGGAGAAGGCCAGCGCCCGTAGCGCGCCGACGAGCAGCAGGTACAGCCGCATCGCCGGGGCGTCCTCCTCGACGACCAGTTTCTCCGCGGTCTCGATGATCGCGCAGGCCGAGGTGTAGCGCCCGTAGTCGCCGACGATGGGCGCGGCGAACGCGTCCACGGTCTGCACCTGGGTCACGATGTCCAGGGTGCGCCCGGTGTGGCACTGCAGGTCCACGTGGCAGAACGGTTCGAGCCGGGCGCCGAACCGCGAACTGGTCCGCCGCACCCCCTTCGCCACCGCCCTGATCTTGCCGTTCCGCCTGGTCAGCAGCGTGATGATGCGGTCGGCCTCGCCGAGCTTGTGCACCCGGAGAACCACCCCGGTATCGCGGTAGAGACTCACGGCCGCACCTCGCCGACGCTCGTCCCCCGCCGCCTGTTCGCCCGCTCAGTCACCCGTCAATCATCGCACCACCCACCGACGGTCCGGGTCACCACTGCCGCGGATGGCCGCCCTGTTGCGGATATCCCGGCTGCTGGTGCGGGTGACCGGGCTGCGGGTAGCCCTGCTGCCCGTACCCCGGCTGCCCGTAGCTCTGCTGGCCGTAGGCCTGTTGTGGGTGCCCCTGTTGCGGATAGCCCTGCGGAACCGCCTGCTGCACCGGCTGGCCGTACACGACGAGCGTGTTCATCCATTTGTCGCCGAAGGTGCGCACCTGCGGATCGCTGTTGGCCATGATGAAACCGATCGCGAAGATGCCGTCGATGACGTGGCAGAACTCGCGCGCGATCGTGGTGCCCAGCCCCGGGGGCCTGCCGGTCCCGGCGTCCACGAGGATGAGCCCCTTCGACTTCTTGCCGATGCTGGCCCCGGTCGAGCCCTGCAGGAACCACCGGTTCCAGTACAGCAGCCCGATCGAGGCGACGAAGAAGATGATCCCGATGACGAGCAGGGCAGCAGAGCTGAAGAGCCCGGTGATCAGGAAGACGAATCCGAGCACCAGCGCCGCGTAGCTGATCAGCGCGTCGATCAGGTAGGCACCGGCCCGGTCACCCCAGGTCGCGATGGTGCCGGGCGCTCCCTGCTGCCCGGCATAGGCCGCCTGCTGCTGGTAACCCTGCTGATAGCCGTGCTGTGGATAGCCCTGCTGTCCGTAGCTCTGCTGTGGATACCCGGGCTGTTGGTACTGCTGCGGGTGCGCGCCGTATCCCGGTGGCATCTGCTGTCCGTACTGCTGCGGCCCCTGGCCGTACGGATTGGTCATCGGTGTACTCCCCTTCGATCACCGCGCCCCCGACATCACGGCGCGAGTTCACGCGGCAGGGTACCCCGGCCGATCCGGACATGACGTACGCCACCGTCCGAATCGGTAACAGCGTCTAGAAACCGAGCTTGCGCAGCTGTTTCGGATCGCGCTGCCATTCCTTGCTCACTCGCACGTGCAAGTCGAGGTAAACCTTGGAGCCGAGCAGCGTCTCGATCTGGCGGCGCGCCTTCTGACCGACCTCGCGCATCCGCGAACCGCCCTTGCCGAGCACGATCGCCTTCTGCGACTGCCGTTCCACGTGCACCGAGGCGTAGATGTCGAGCATGTCCTCGCGTCCCTCGCGGGGCAGCATCTCCTCGACGGTCACCGCGATCGAGTGCGGCAGTTCGTCGCGCACCCCGTCCAGCGCGGCCTCGCGCACCAGTTCGGCGATCAGGGTCTGCTCGGGCTCGTCGGTGAGTTCCCCGTCCGGATACAGCTGCGGCCCCTCGGGCAGCTGCCCGACGAGCAGATCGGCGAGCACCCCGGTCTGGAATCCGTCCACCGCGCTGACCGGGACGAGTTCGGCGAACTCCATGAGTTCCTGCATCCGCAGCAGCTGTTCGGCGACCACCGGCTTGTCCACCAGGTCGGTCTTGGTCACCACGCCGAGCACGGGGGTCCGCTTGGCCACTCCGCGCAGCTGCTCGGCGATGAACCGGTCGCCGGGGCCGAGCTTGGCGTCCGCGGCGACACAGAAACCGATCACGTCCACTTCGGACCAGGTTTCCAGCACCACCTCGTTGAGCCGCTTGCCGAGCAGCGTGCGCGGGCGGTGCAGCCCCGGGGTGTCCACGATGATCAGCTGCGCGTCCGGCCGGTGCACGATGCCCCGGATCGCGTGCCGTGTCGTCTGCGGTTTGTCGGATGTGATGGCGACCTTGCTGCCGACGAGCTCATTGGTGAGCGTGGACTTCCCCGCGTTGGGGCGTCCGACGAAGCAGGCGAAACCGGAACGGTGCATGCCGGTCATTATCTCCCGCCGGAAGGCAGCGCCGTTTCCGGGAGCGCCGCGAGCACCGTGCGGTGGGTGATCCAGCCGACGAGTTCGTGCGCTTTCTCGTCCAGCACGGGAATCCCGCTGGCGTCCACTTCCACGAGCGCGTCCAGTGCCGCATCGAGCGAGGCGTCCGCGGTGACCGTCGGCGGATGCTGGGCGAGCTCCGCGAGACCGGCGCGCCGAGCATCCTGATCGAGGGCCTCGGCGACCGCGCGGGCGGTCACGCAGCCGTGGTACTGCTCGTCCTCGCCGATCACCGGCGCGGCGCCGTTCGCGGAGAGCAGCAGCTCGCGCGCGGCGTGTTCGAGCGGGGTGTGGGCGGGCAGCGGTTCGGGAAGCGGTTCCATCACCGTGCCGACGGCCCGGCTGCCGAACCGCCGCGGATGGTCCAGCCGGACGCCGCGGCGGGTGAGCTTGAAGGTGTAGATCGTGTCCCCGGACAGCCTCCTGGAGACCACCGTGGCGAGCACGATCGCGAGCATGAGCGGCAGGATGATCGAGTACTCGCCGGTGAGCTCGAACAGCACGATGATCCCGGTGATCGCCGCCCGGGTGGCCCCGGCGAAGGCGGCGCCCATGCCGATCAGCCCGTACAGTCCGGGACTTCCCGCCCCGGGCACCAGCTGATCGGCGAGGATCCCGAAGGCGGTCCCGGACATCGCCCCGATGAACAGCGAGGGCGCGAACACCCCGCCCGAGCCGCCGATGCCGATGGTCAGCCCGGTGGCCAGGATCTTGCCCGCGGCAAGCGCGAGCAGCAGCCACAGGCCGAACCGCCCGTCCATGGCGTGCTGCATCACCGGATAGCCGACCCCGTACATCTGCGGCAGCACCAGCAGCAGCCCGCCGAGCAGCAGCCCGCCCACCGCGGGACGCAGCCACTCCGGACCGCGCCAGAGCCAGTCGCACACGTCCTCGATCAGGTACAGCAGCCGGGAGAACGCCACCCCGACCATCCCGACGACCAGACCGAGCAGGGCGAAGAGCAGGTACTGATACGCGTGGTGGATGTGCAGCTTCGGCAGATCCAGGAAAGGGTGGTCGCCGAGCATCGCCCGGCCGATGACGCTCGCGGTGACGCTGGAGAGCACCACCGCGCCGAAGGCCCGCGCCGCGAAGTCCCGCAGGATCAGCTCCATCGCGAAGAACGGCCCGGCCAGCGGGGCGTTGAAGGTCGCGGCGATCCCGCCGGCGGCCCCACAGGCCACGAGCACCCGCAGCCGGGCCTCGGGGATCCGGGTGAGCCTGCCGATCGTGGATCCCCATGCGGAACCGATCTGCACGATCGGGCCTTCCCTGCCAACCGATCCGCCACCGCCGATGCACAGCGCGGAGGCGAGTGCCTTGACCACGGTGACCTGCGGGGCGATCCGGCCACCGCGCTCGGCGACCGCATACATCACCTCGGGCACCCCGTGCCCGCGCGCCTCGGGGGCGAACTTGTTCACCAGCGGCCCGTAGATCAGCCCGGCCACGACCGGGGCGAACAGCACGAAGTACGGGCCGAGCCAGGGCACCAGCCCGTTGGCTGCGCGCCCGGCGTCGGAGTAGTCGGCGTGCCCGGAGAACACTCTGGTCACGGCGCTGATCAGCCAGCGGAATCCCACCGCACCGATCCCCGCGCCCGCACCGATCAGCACGGCGAGCGCGACGAGCCCTCCGGTGCGTTCGGCGATCCATTCACGCAGCGGTACCCGCCCGGGGACCGCGAGCGACCAACGACGTCCGGCGGCTTCACTCACTATTGCATTATGAAACCATTGCACACGACATGTGTACGTGAGCTTCCCGACATGCGGTAAAACGGTGCCGTGACCAACCCCGCTGATGACGACACGGATATCGATGCCGTCACCGATGCGATGCTGACCGCCTCGCGGCTGCTGATCGCCATCTCCGCGCGCAGTATCGCCTCCGTCGCGGATTCGCTGACGCTTCCGCAGTTCCGGCTGCTGGTCGTGCTGGCGAATGGCGGGGCGACGAAACTGGTCACGCTCGCCGAGCAGCTGGGGGTGAATCCCTCGACGGCGACCCGCACGGTGGACCGGCTGATCTCCTCAGGAATGGTCACGCGCGAGGCGAATCCGGCCTCGCGAAGGGAGATCCTGCTGCGCCTCTCCCCCGAGGGCGAGCGGGTCGTGGAACGAGTGACCTCGCAGCGGCGTGCCGAGATCGCCGAGATCGTGGCCCGGATGCCCGCGGCCGAGCGCGCCGGATTCGTCGAGGCGCTGTGGTCGTTCGCGCGCGCGGGTGGCGAACCGCCCGCGGGCAACCGGGTCGGGCTATAGCCGTTCGCGCACCGAACCGCTCTCGTCCGCGCGGAACACCGGGGCGTCGCCGGTGAGATCGTGCACGGCGGACAGCGAGGGCCCGTCGACGGCATCCGCGGCGGTGACGATCACCGCGGCCTCGAGCCCGTCCACCCCGCTCGCCACGGCGGCCGCCACCGCGGCCTGGGCCGCGGTCAGCCGCAGCGAGGGCAGGGCGACAGTGCTCGCCGCGTAGGTCCGCCCCTCGGTGTCGCGTACCGCGGCGCCTTCCGCGGCCCCGGTGCGCGCCCGCGCGGACCGGGCGAGCGTGAGGAGCTTGGCGTCCTCGGCTCCGAGGTCCCCGAGTTCCCCGTGTACGTCCTGTCCGGTCATTCCCGTGTCTCCTGTTCCTCGTTCCCGTCCGCGCGCTCGGTGCGGTGCGCGAGCACGGATGTGATCCGCATCCGTCCCCTGCGGTCCTTGCCGCCCTCGGCACGCAGCCGAAGGCCGTCGATCTCGGCCTCGGTGCCCGGCAGCGGTACCCGCCCGATGCGCTGGGCGAGCAGCCCGCCGACGGTCTCCACATCCGGTTCGTCGAATTCCAGGCCGAACAGTTCGCCGAAGTCCTCGACGGGCAGCCGCGAGGAAACCCGGAGCAGCCCGTCCTCGAGGTGTTCGACGGGTACGTTCTCGGACGCATCGGATTCGTCGGTGATCTCCCCGACGATCTCCTCGAGCACGTCCTCGATGGTCAGCAGTCCGGCGGTGCCGCCGTATTCGTCCACGACGACGGCCAGGTGCGTGTTGTCCCGCTGCATCTGCCGCAGCAGCCCGTCGAGGCGTTTGGTGTCCGGGATGAACGCGGCGGGCTGCATGAGGTCGGTGAGTTTCGCCTCCCCGGGATGCTGGATCCCGGCACGGGCGAGGTCCTTGAGGTTGAGCACGCCGACGATGTCGTCCACGCTCTCGGAGATCACCGGGATCCTGGTGAATCCGGTGCGCAGCGAAAGGGCGAGGGCCTGGCGCACCGATTTGGTGTGCTCGATCCAGACGATCTCCGTGCGCGGGACCATGACCTCGCGCGCGATCGTGTCGCCGAGCTCGAAGATCGAGTGGATCATCTCGCGGGCGCCCGCGTCGACCAGTCCGCGCTCCCCGGCGAGGTCGACGAGTTCGCGCAGCTCCACCTCCGAGGAGAAGGGACCGTCCCGGAATCCCCGGCCCGGGGTGATCGCGTTACCGATCAGGATCAGCAGCCGGGAGAGCCTGCCGAACAGCACCCCGAGCGCGCGCACCACGACCGCCGAGGTGAGCCCGACGCGGTAGGAGTGCTGGCGGCCGATGGTGCGCGGGCCGACCCCGACGAGCACGTAGGAGACGATCACCATCGCGGCCGCGGCGACCAGGGCGGCGAGCCAGATCGGGTCGATGAGCTGCCAGCACACCATGGTCACCAGCACGGTCGCGGTGAGTTCGCAGACCAGCCGCAACAGCAGGAGCAGATTGATGTGCCGCGGCCGTTCCCGCACCACGGCGAGCAGTGCCTTGGCTCCCGGCCGTCCCTCGCGGCGCAAATCCTCGACCCGGGCCAGGGAGGTGGCCCCGAGCGCGGCGTCCGCGCAGGCGAACCCGCCGGCTGCGATGACGAGCAGTACCGCGACGATCAGCAGGGTGGGGATCACGGCAGGCTACTCGTCGAGCCCCACCGTGCCGAGCAGCCTGCTGTCCGCGGCGCGGGCCGCCTCCTGCGCGCGTGCCTCCCGGCGGGCGGTCGCCAGTTCGGCGAGGATGCGCTTCTGCAGGGTGAACATCTCGCGTTCCTCGGCGGGTTCCGCGTGGTCGTAGCCGAGCAGGTGCAGCACCCCGTGCACGGTGAGCAGGTGCAGCTCGTCCATGAGCGCGTGTCCCGCCTTGCGTGCCTGGTCGCGAGCGAACTCGGGACACAGCACGATGTCCCCGAGCATGCTCGGCCCCGATTCGGTGGCGTCCGGGCGGCGCGCGGTGTCCAGCTCGTCCATCGGGAAGGACATCACGTCGGTGGGCCCGGGCAGGTCCATCCACTGTTCGTGCAGATCGGACATCACCGAGAGGTCCACGAGCAGCACGGACAGCTCGGCCAGCGGGGACACCTCGAGCTGCCCGAGCGCGAACCGGGCGGCGTCCACGATCGACTGTTCGTCGACCCCGACCCCGGATTCGTTGGCGATCTCGACGCTCACACTCGCCTCCCCTGTCGCTGCGGGGCGGGCGGCTGGGTGGCCTGCCAGCGGTCGTAGGCGTCCACGATGTCCCCGACCAGCTTGTGCCGCACCACGTCCTCGCTGGTGAGCTGCGGGAAGGCGACGTCTTCGACACCGTTGAGGATGTCGCGCACCACCTGCAGTCCGCTGCGCTGGCCGCCGGGCAGGTCGATCTGGGTGATGTCGCCGGTGACCACGATCTGGGAGCCGAAGCCGAGCCGGGTGAGGAACATCTTCATCTGCTCGGGCGTGGTGTTCTGCGCCTCGTCGAGCAGGATGAACGCGTCGTTGAGGGTGCGCCCGCGCATGTAGGCGAGCGGAGCGACCTCGATGGTGCCCGCCTGGGTGAGCCGGGGGATCGATTCCGGGTCGATCATGTCGTGCAGCGCGTCGTAGAGCGGGCGCAGGTAGGGATCGATCTTCTCGTACAGGGTCCCGGGCAGGTAACCGAGCCGCTCCCCCGCTTCGACGGCGGGGCGGGTGAGAATGATCCGGTTGACCTGTTTGGCCTGCAGCGCCTGCACGGCCTTGGCCATGGCCAGGTAGGTCTTGCCGGTGCCCGCGGGCCCGATGCCGAACACCACGGTGTTGGCGTCGATCGCGTCCACGTACTTCTTCTGGTTCAGCGTCTTGGGACGGATCGTGCGGCCGCGCCGGGACACGATGTTCATCGAGAGCACGTCCGCCGGGGATTCGGAGTGCCCCGCGGAGAGCATGCCCACGGTACGGCGCACCGCGTCCGGGCGGATCTGGTTGCCGGTGCCCGCGAGGCTGAGCAGTTCGCCGAACACGCGCTCGGCGAAGGCCACGTCGGCCGGTTCCCCGGAGAGCGTGATCTCGTTGCCCCGCACGTGCACATCGGCACTGAGGGCGTCCTCAAGCACGCGGAGGTTCTCGTCGGCTTCGCCGAGTACGTGCAGCTGGGCCTCGTCCGGGATGGTCAGTCGCGAGCTCACCTCACCGACCGGGCTTGTTGGTTCACTCGCTTGCTCGGCGGGCACCAGTCGCGCCGCCTCGTTGTTCGCTGTGCCTGCCACAGACGTTCTAGCCCACTTCCTGCGCCCTTCGTGCGCTCCGGCTGCATATCGCTACCGAAAGTCTAGAACCAAGCCCCCCTCAAGCGCACCACAGTTCCCCCAAGCACCCGAAACCCGGGCAACCAACACAACCCAAAGCAACCAAACGCCGTCCAAAGCAACCGCCGTCCTGGACCACGCAGCCAACCGCCACCGACCGCACCGCGCGGCGTGGGGGCTCGGCGCCCACGAACAATCGACGACCGAGTCAAGGCGAGCGCTCTCCGCGAGCAAAGGCCGGGAAACGAGGGAGGGCCGCGTCGCGGTGGAACCTGGGGGTCGCTCCACCGCGACGCGGCGCGCGCCGGACCGAGGGGGGAGGTGTCCGGCGAGTCGAAGGAGGCCGGTGAACACTCCGTGTCCACTGGGCCAGCCGTTCGTGTCCGTCACTGAAAGAATAGCCCCTCCGCGCGGCGTTCGCCAGCGTCGTTGGAAACTAAAATATCTCCCCGAGCATGTTGTTGCTGATGCACATACCCCCGCTGAGCTGGACGAGTGTCTTAAGTGGCGATCCTGTCGCCCCCGGCGGAGCCTGACCAGCGCGAGGTGAGCGCACCGAGCGCACCGAGGGCGACGGCGGCCGCCGTCGAGGCGCGCAGCACCTGCGGGCCGAGCCGGATCTCGGCCGCGCCCGCCGCGGTCAACCGGTCCCGTTCACCGTCGTCGATGCCGCCTTCCGGGCCGACGATCAGCAGCACCTCGCCCGCCTCGGTGAGGTCGAGCTCGGTCAGCGGACGGCTCGCCGACTCGTGCAGCACGAGGGCCAGGTCCATCTCGGCGGCGAGGTCCGCGAGCCCGCGTGTGTTCACCGGTTCGGCGACCTCGGGAACCCAGGAGCGCCGCGCCTGCTTGGCCGCCGATGTCACCGTCGACCGCCATTTGGCCAGGGCTTTCGCACCACGTGGGCCCTCGTCCCAGCGAGCAACGCAGCGGTTTGCCCGCCACGGCACGATCGCGTCGGCGCCCGCTTCGGTGGCCAGTTCCACGGCGAGCTCGCCCCGGTCCCCTTTCACCAGCGCCTGCGCCACGGTCACCCGGGGCCGGGCGGGTACGCTGCGCACGCGTTCGGTGATCCGCAGCTCGAGCCGGTCACGCTCCACGTTCTCGATCACACAGCTCGCACTGGTGCCCGCGCCATCGGTGAGCACGAGTGATTCACCGGCCCGCAGGCGGCGCACGGTAGCCGCGTGGTGTCCCTCCGGCCCGTCGAGCACCGCGAACTCGCCGTCCGGGAGCCGTTCGGTGAGGAAGACCGGCGCGGTGCTCACCGGTGCTTGGCGCGCAGCCGGGAGAACAGGCCGTGTCCGCCGCGGCCGTTGACGGCCAGTTCCGGCTGCTCCTCGCCGCGCAGTTCGGCGAGCTGACGGAGCAGTTCGCTCTGCTTGGCGTCCAGCTTGGTCGGCACCACGACCTCGAGGTGCACGTGCAGATCGCCGTAGCCGTCGACCCGCCCCGAGGAGCGCAACCGCGGCATGCCCTTGCCGTTCATCACCAGCTCGGTACCCGGCTGGGTGCCCGGTTCGATGTCGAGCTCCTCGACCCCGTCCAGGGTCTCGAGCGGAACGGTCGTACCGACAGCGGCCGCGGTCATCGGCACCCGCACCACGCAGTGCAGATCGGCCCCGTCACGCTCGAACACCTCGTGCGGCTTTTCGGCCACCTCGACGTACAGGTCACCGGCCGGACCGCCGCCCGGCCCGACCTCGCCCTGGTCGGCCATCCGCACGCGCATGCCGTCACCGACACCGGGCGGCATCTTCACGGTGATCGTGCGCCGCGAGCGGACCCGCCCGTCGCCCGCGCACTGTCCGCAGGGGTGCTCGATGACCTCGCCGAAACCGTGGCAGACCGGGCACGGCCGGGCGGTGACCACCTGGCCGAGGAAGGAGCGCTGCACGTTCTGCACCTCGCCGCGGCCCGCGCAGGTGTCACAGGTCCGGGTGCCGCTGCCCTCGGTGGTCCCGGCGCCCCGGCACTTGTCGCACAGCACGGCGGTGTCCACGGTGAGTTCGCGCTCCACCCCGCTCGCGCACTCCTCGAGGGAGAGCTCCATGCGGATGAGCGCGTCCGAACCGGGCTGGGTCCTGCTGCGCGGTCCGCGGCCGCGCGCGGCACCGCCACCCGATGCCGCGCCGAAGAAGGCGTCCATGATGTCGCCGAGTCCGCCGAATCCGGCGAACGGGTCACCGCCCCCGCCGCCGCGCATCCCGCCCATGGCACCGTCCAGCGGGTCCCCGCCGAGGTCGACCACCTGGCGCTTCTGCGGGTCGGAGAGCACCTCGTACGCCTCGGTGACCTCGCGGAACCGTTCCTGTGCCGCATCGTCCGGGTTCACGTCCGGGTGCAGCTCACGGGCCAACTTGCGGTACGCGCGTTTGATCTCGTCGGCGCTCGCGTCCTTGCGCACGCCGAGCGTGCCGTAGTAGTCCCTGGCCACGTTCTCCCAGTCCTCCTGATTGCCTGCGTTCCCCCATCCAGTGTGCCTGCACTGGCTGGACTTGCCGAACCCGCCTTACCGACCGGCGAGGATCCGCCCTACATAGTTGGCGACCGCGCGGACCGCGGCCATGGTGCCCGGGTAGTCCATTCTCGTCGGACCGACCACGCCCATCCCGCCGAGCAGCGAGCCGTCGGCGCCGTAGCCGATGGAGACCACGGAGGTGTTGCGCATCTCCGCGGGCTCGATCTCCCCGCCGATCCGCACCGAGATGATGTCCGGATCCTGTGCCGCGGCGAGCAGTTTGAGCAGCACGACCTGTTCCTCGAGCGCTTCCAGCACCCCGCGCAGCGAGCCCGGGAAGTCGGCGACGTTGCGGGTCAGGTTCGCGGTCCCGCCGAGCACGATGCGCTCCTCCGGATGCTCGATGAGCGCCTCCACGAGCACGGTCGAGATCCGGACCATGGCATCGCGCAGTTCCGGGGGCACCTGCTCGGGCAGTTCGGCGAGCTTGGTCGCGGCATCGGTGAGCCGTTCCCCGGCGAGCGCGGAGTTCAGCTGCGCGCGAACCCGGGACACGTCGTCCTCGGACAGCACGTCACCGAGGTCGACCAGCCGCTGGTCCACCCGTCCGGTGTCGGTGATCGAGACGAGCATCAGCCGCGCCGAGGTGATCGAGACGACTTCCACGTGCCGCACGCTCGAGCGGGTGAGCATGGGGTACTGCACCACGGCGACCTGCCTGGTCAGCTGCGCGAGCAGGCGCACGCTGCGGCGCAGCACGTCCTCGAGGTCGATCGCGCCGCCGAGCACGGTGTCGATGGCCCTGCGTTCGGGTTCGGAAAGCGGCTTGAGCTCGGCGAGCCGGTCCACGAACTGCCGATACCCCTTGTCGGTCGGGATACGCCCGGCGCTGGTGTGCGGCTGGGCGATGTAGCCCTCCTCCTCCAGCGCGGCCATGTCGTTGCGGACGGTCGCACTGGACACGCCGAGGTTGTGCCGGTCCACGATCGCCTTCGAACCGACCGGTTCCTGATCGGAGACGTAGTCGGTGACGATCGCGCGTAGCACCTCGAACCTGCGCTCGTCGGTATTCACGGTCTCCATTCTACGGACAGCAGTGGTCCCCACCGGGATCTCCGGCGGGGACCACGCTATTCGTGCCAGGCGATCACGCGGTCGTGGCGTACTCCCGGACCTCGAGCTGGTGCACGACCCGTTCGGTGCGCGCTTCGTGCACCACCAGGTCGATGACGCCGATCGCGAGGATCGCGAGGGCATCAGCGAACACCAGCCAGGTCATCGCGGTCCCGCTGAACACGAGCGCCGCGATGAGCGACCACGCAGCGACGACACCGAGGGTGGCGCCACCGATCCGCGCGTCGAGTCGACCCGTTGCGAGTGCGCCCGCGGCGGCTGCGAGGAGCACCGCGGTCGAGACGCCGAAGCCCAGCCAGCCGGTGGTTCCCGCACCGAACGCCATCGTGGCGACGACGAGGAACGCTCCACCGAGCACGGCGAGCAGGTCAACGACGAAACGAGCACTGATCTTCATTTCCGCACACCTCCACAGAGTTCGTAGACGGTGTGAGTCGGAGGTCGGGGAATCGCTTTCGCGGTCCCGGGGCCGGCGGCTCAACGCCGATTAATTAGCACACCTAAGTAATAACTCTCTGAGAGTTCGCCCGCAAGAGAGCAAGACTGTCTGCTCGGTCACTCGGCATCGGCGAGCCGCGTGGCCAGGCCGTCCGCCAGCAGCCTGCCGCGCGGGGTGAGCACGGCCACTCCGTCCCCGATCCGCAGCAGTCCCTCGGCCACCGCGGCCTCGGCCTCCCGCACTCCCCGCTCGTCCAGCACGTCGAGGGGAAGCCCGTCCGCGCAGCGCAGTTCCAGCAGCACCCGCTCGAAGCGGCGCTGCGCCCCGGTCAGCACCTCGCGCCCGGCAGCCGGGGAACCGCCCTCACCGAGCAGCGCGGCGTAGCGGGCAGGGTGCTTGACGTTCCAGAACCGGGTGCCGCCGATGTGCGAGTGCGCTCCGGGCCCGGCGCCCCACCAGTCCCCGCTGCGCCAGTAGATCAGGTTGTGCGCGCATCGCGCGGATTCCGTGCCCGCCCAGTTGGACACCTCGTACCAGTGCAGACCGGCCGCCGCGAGCTGCGCGTCGATGAGCTCATAACGGTCGGCGAGCACATCCTCGTCCGGGGCGGGCAGCTGGCCACGCGCCACCTTGCGCGCCATCGCGGTGCCGTCCTCCACGATCAGCGAATAGGCCGAGACATGATCCACCCCGGCTTCGAGCACCGCGTCGAGCGAGGCGCGCAGATCCGTGTCCCGCTCCCCCGGCGTGCCGTAGATCAGGTCCAGGTTCACGTGTTCGATCCCGGCGGCGAGCGCCTCCCTGGCCGCGGCGACCGGACGCCCCGGGGTGTGCGCACGCTCGAGCACCGCGAGCACGTGCCGAGCCGTGGACTGCATACCGAGCGAGACCCGCGTGTATCCGGCCTCGGCGAGCCCGGCGAAGAACTCCGGGGAGGTCGACTCCGGGTTCGACTCGGTGGTCACCTCGGCGTGCTCGGCGAGCCCGAAGCTGCCGCGCACCGCGTCGAGCACCTGACCGAGCCCGTCCGCCCCGAGCAGCGAGGGGGTGCCGCCGCCGACGAACACCGTCTCGGCCCGCGGCGGTGCACCGAGCACCCGGGCGGCGAGCTCGAGCTCGGCCCGCAGGCCCTCGAGCCAGGTCTGCGGGGAGGCGGCTCCGTCCAGCTCGGTCGGGGTGTAGGTGTTGAAATCGCAGTAACCACAGCGGCTCGCGCAGAACGGCACGTGCACGTACACCCCGAACGGCCGTGTCCCGAGACCGGCGAGCGCGGACTCCGGCAGTCGCCCGTCGCGCGGCGCTGGTTCGCCCTCGGGCAGCACGGATGGCAATGGCTCTCCTCTGGTCGCTTGTGGTGCGGATACGCCCGGCGCAACCCCCTGCCGCACCGTGATCCCACGATGCGGATAAGGCTCGCTCACCGAACAGACGCGTGGCACGCTTTCTCCATGATCTCGCTGTCCGTCTGGCTCGTCGTGCGCAGGCACGTCGATTATCAGCGAGTGTCCAGCGCGCTCTGCCCGCGCGTCCGTCTTTCCGGCGCCTGAGCTCCCGGTCGAACTCCGCATTCTCGGTTCAGCGCCGGTCCAGCTGCCCGGAAGTTTCCGCCCGTCGCCGCATCCTGCCGCAGTGAACCGCGAGGAATCCCATGGCTCCCACCACGACCGCTCCAGAGCAGACCGCGAACAAGCCCGCGGCCAAACCAGCCAAGCCCAAGCAACGCCGAGGCGAAGGCCAGTGGGCACTCGGCTACCGCGAGCCGCTGAACCCGAACGAGCGCTCCAAGAAGGACGACAATCCGCTGCACGTCCGCGAGCGCATCGAGAACATCTACGCCCACCGCGGGTTCGACGCGATCGATCCCGGTGACCTGCGCGGGCGGTTCCGCTGGTTCGGCCTCTACACGCAGCGCAGGCAGGGCATCGACGGCGGGCGCACCGCCACCCTCGAACCCGAGGAACTCGACGACTCGTACTTCATGCTGCGGGTGCGCATCGACGGTGGTGCGCTGACCACCGAGCAGCTGCGGGTGATCGGCGAGATCTCCGAGACCTACGCCAGGGACACCGCGGACATCACCGACCGGCAGAACGTGCAGCTGCACTGGATCCGCATCGAGGATGTCCCGGCGATCTGGCAGAAACTCGAAGCCGTCGGCCTGTCCACCACCGAGGCCTGCGGGGACTGCCCGCGAGTGATCCTCGGCTCCCCGGTCGCCGGGATCGCCGCGGACGAGATCATCGACGCCACCCCGGCCGTCGAGGAGATCACCCGGCGCTACATCGGCGACGAGAGCCTGTCCAACCTGCCGCGCAAGTTCAAGACCGCGATCTCCGGGTCGCCACGCCAGGATGTAGTGCACGAGATCAACGACGTCTCGTTCATCGGCTCGGTGCACCCCGAGCACGGCCCCGGTTTCGACGTGTGGGTCGGCGGCGGCCTTTCCACGAACCCGAAGATCGCCCAGCGCCTCGGAGTGTGGGTCTCCCTCGAGGATGTGCCCGAGGTATGGCACGGCGTTGTGCAGATCTTCCGGGACTACGGCTACCGCAGGCTGCGTCACCGTGCCCGGATCAAGTTCCTGATCGCCGACTGGGGCGTGGAACGCTTCCGCGAGGTACTGGAAACCGAGTACCTGGACCGGAAACTCGCGGACAACGCGGCACCGGAGATCTACACCGGGGCGCGCGATCATCTCGGCGTGCACCCGCAGACCGACGGGCGCAACTACCTCGGTGTCTCCACCATCGCCGGACGGGTCTCCGGTTCGATCCTGCAGAACGTGGCCAAGGCCGCGGAACGGGCCGGTTCCCGGCGGATCCGGACCACGGTGGAACAGAACCTGCTCGTGCTGGACGTGGAATCGGCCGAGCTGGACGGGTTGAGCGCGGAACTCGATTCGCTCGGCCTGCAGGCCAGTCCCTCTCCGTGGCGCCGCGGTGTCATGGCGTGCACCGGTATCGAGTTCTGCAAGCTCGCGATCGTGGAGACCAAACGGCGGGCCGCGGACGCCGTGCTCGAACTGGAGCGCAGGCTCGCCGATGTGAACGCCGAGCTGGAACACCCGATCACGCTCAACCTCAACGGCTGCCCCAATGCCTGCGCGCGCACCCAGGTCGCCGATATCGGGCTGAAGGGACAGATCGTCACCGACGCCGAAGGCAAGCAGGTCGAGGGCTTCCAGGTGCACCTCGGCGGAACACTCGGCGTGGACGCGGGTTTCGGCCGCAAGGTCCGCGGCCTCAAGGTCACCAGCGCCGAAGCGGTGGATTACGTGGAGCGCGTCGTGCGGCGCTACGTCGCCGCACGCGAACCGGATGAGCGATTCGCCACCTGGGTCGCCCGCGCTTCGGAGGACGAACTGAAATGATTGTCCGGACAATGCGCCGAGGCAATGTCCGGACAATTCTTCACGATGAGGAATCCCTATAATGGAACGCGCGGCACCGTTTTATTGTCCGTACTGCGGTGAAGAGGATTTGATGCCGAGGGAAGATCCGCGTGGCGCCTGGCGTTGTGAGTCGTGCATGCGCGTTTTTTCGGTGAAACTTGTCGGCCTGAGCGTGACCGAGGTGAACTCATGACCACGATGGAAACCGCACGGTTGCGGGAGATCGCCGAGGAGGGGGCGGCACTCGGTGAAATCGGAGCCGATGCCGCTATGCGTTGGGTAGCCGAAACTTTCGGTGACGATTTCATCGTCGCTTCGAATATGCAGGACGCGGTGCTCATCGATGTGGCCGCGCGCACCAAACCGGATTTCGACGTGCTTTTCCTCGAAACCGGATACCACTTCGCCGAGACCATCGGGGTGCGGGACGCGGTCGATCTGATCTACCCGGGTGTGCGCATCGTCAATGCGGAGGCCGAGCAGTCGGTCGCCGACCAGGAGGCGCAGTACGGCAAGCTCAACCGGACCGCCCCGGACCGGTGCTGCCAGCTGCGCAAGGTGGTTCCGTTGCAGCGCACGCTTTCCCGTTACTCGGCCTGGGTGACCGGGGTACGCAGGGTGGACGCGCCGACCAGGGCGCAGACCCCGATCGTCGGCTTCGACGAACGCAACGGGCTGGTCAAGGTGAACCCGATCGCGGCGTGGACCGACGAGGAATTCCGGGAGTACCTCGAGGCGAACGGGGTCCTGGAGAACCCGCTCGTCGGACAGGGATATCTGTCCATCGGCTGTGCCCCGTGCACGGCGAAGGTCGCGCCGGGCGCCGATCCGCGCAGCGGCCGCTGGGCGGGCCAGGCCAAGACGGAATGCGGGTTGCACGGATGAACGCCGAGACGATCGAAGAAGGCAAGATCATCGACGAGGACGCACCCGTCGTCGCGGACAACATCGAGGCGCTCGAGTCCGAGGCGATCCACATCTTCCGTGAGGTGGCCGGGGAATTCGACCGGCCGGTGATCCTGTTCTCCGGCGGCAAGGACTCCACGGTGCTGCTGCACCTCGCGATCAAGGCCTTCTGGCCCGCCCCGGTCCCGTTCCCGCTGCTGCACGTGGACACCGGGCACAACTTCCCCGAGGTGCTCGAATTCCGGGACCGGATGGTGCAGCGGCACGGACTGCGGCTGGTCGTCGCGAAGGTGCAGGACTACATCGACGACGGGCGGCTGAGCGAGCGCCCGGACGGTACCCGCAACCCGCTGCAGACCGTCCCGCTGCTGGACGCGATCAACGAGAACCGCTTCGACGCGGTGTTCGGCGGCGGCCGCAGGGACGAGGAGCGCGCCCGGGCCAAGGAACGGATCTTCAGCCTGCGCAACGCGTTCGGCCAGTGGGAACCGCGCAGGCAGCGGCCCGAGCTGTGGAACCTGTACAACGGAAGGCACGCCGCCGGAGAGCACGTGCGGGTGTTCCCGCTGTCCAACTGGACCGAGGCCGATGTGTGGCGCTACATCGAGCGCGAGGACATCGAGCTGCCCTCGATCTACTTCGCGCACACCCGCGAGGTCTTCGCCCGCGACGGTATGTGGCTCACCGCCGGTCCCTGGGGCGGACCGCGCGAGGGCGAGACCGTGCACCGCAAGCAGGTCCGGTACCGGACCGTCGGAGACGGCTCCTGCACCGGGGCGGTCGAGTCCGGGGCCGATGACGTGGCCTCGGTCATCGCCGAGGTCAGCGCGTCCCGGCTCACCGAGCGCGGCGCGACGCGGGCGGACGACCGGATCTCGGAGTCCGCGATGGAGGACCGCAAACGGGAAGGGTACTTCTGACCATGAGCGACCTTTTGCGGCTTGCGACCGCGGGCAGCGTCGACGACGGGAAGTCCACCCTCGTCGGCAGGCTGCTCTACGACACGAAGTCCGTGCTCGCCGACCAGCTCGACGCGGTCACCCGCGCCAGTGTCGACAAGGGACTGTCCACTCCGGACCTCTCGCTGCTCGTGGATGGGCTGCGCTCGGAACGCGAGCAGGGCATCACGATCGACGTGGCCTACCGGTACTTCGGCACCCCGAAGCGCTCCTTCGTGCTCGCCGACACTCCGGGGCACGTGCAGTACACCCGCAACACCGTGACCGGGGCCTCCACCGCGCAGCTCGGCGTGCTGCTGGTGGACGCGCGCAACGGGGTGGTCGAGCAGACCCGGCGGCACGCGACCGTGCTCGCCCTGCTCGGGGTGCCCCGGCTCGTGCTCGCGGTGAACAAGATCGATCTCGTCGGCTACGACCAGTCCGCGTTCGAGCTGATCGCCAAGGAGTTCGCGGCCTACGCCGCCGCACTCGGTTACACCGACGATGCGGTCACCACGATCCCGGTCTCCGCGCTCGTCGGCGACAATGTGGCCGAGTCCTCGGCGAACACCCCCTGGTACACCGGGCCGACCCTGCTGCGGCACCTGGAATCGGTGCCCATCGCCACCGATCCGCACGATGCCCCGTTCCGGTTCCCGGTGCAGTACGTGATCCGCCCGCGCACCGCGGATTTCCCGGACTACCGCGGCTACGCCGGGCAGGTGACCTCCGGAACCGCGACCGTCGGCGACCGGGTGGTGATCGCCTCGAACGGGGCCACCAGCACGATCACGGCCATCGACACCTACGACGGGCCGCTGCACTCCGCCGCGGCCGGCCGCTCGGTGACCATCCGGCTCGCCGACGAGATCGACATCTCCCGCGGCGACCTCATCGCGGCCGAACCGGACGCCCCGCAGCCCAGTACCGAGATCGAGGCGACCCTGTGCTGGCTCGCGGATAAACAGCTCCGCCCCGGCGCGCGGCTGCTGATCAAGCACGGCACCAGGACCACCCAGGCGATGCTCGGTGAGCTCACCGCCCGCTTCGACGAGCAGTCACTGTCCTGTGTGGACGCACCGGAAACCTTGTCGCTCAACGAGATCGGCCAGGTGCGGCTACGGGTGGCGGAGCCGCTCCCGGTCGACGACTACCGCACCGATCCGCGCAACGGCTCCTTCATCCTGATCGACGCCGGCGACGGCTCCACCCTCGCCGCCGGGCTGGTCGGCTCCCCACTGCGGGCGCTCACCTCGGCCACCGGCGCGGACACCGACGTCTCCCCCGGACCGTGAGGACCCAACCGTGAACCGGCGCCGAGCCCGTCCGTCCGCGCTCCTGGCCGCGGCCATCCTGCTGCTGGTCGCCGCCGGGTGCACCCGCATCCAGCGCACCGACGAGGCCGAGCGGGTACCCGACCAGGGACCCGCCGCGGAGCTGCGGCTCGGCTACTTCCCGAACGTCACCCACGCCGCCGCGCTGATCGGCACCGGCAAGGGCCTGTTCGCGAACCGGCTCGGCAAGACCAGGCTCACCCCGGTCCAGTTCAACGCCGGACCGGACGAGGTCGGCGCGCTGCTCGGCGGTTCGCTGGACGCCGGGTTCATCGGTTCCGGACCGGCCATCAACGCGTTCAGCAAGTCCGAGGGCAGCGCGGTGCGGATGATCGCCGGCGCCACGAGCCGGGGCGCGCAGCTGGTGGTGCGCCCCGAGATCCGCACCCCGGACCAGTTGCGCGGCAAGACGATCGCCACCCCGCAGGTCGGCAACACCCAGGACGTCGCGGCGAAGAAATGGCTCGCGACCAAGGGGCTGACCGGCAAGGTGAACATCACCAGCATGCAGAACTCCCAGACGCTCAACGCCTTCCGCTCCGGAGAGGTACAGGCCGCCTGGTTGCCGGAGCCGTGGAGTTCACGCCTGGTGCTCGATGCCGGGGCTAAGGTGCTGCTCGACGAGAGCTCGCTGTGGCCCGGCGGGCAGTTCCCCACCACGGTGCTCGTGGTGCGCACCGAATTCCTGCACGCGCATCCGGAGACCGTGCGCGCGCTGCTGCGCGGCGAACTCGACGCGATCGGTTACGCCGAGCGGGATCCGGCGGGCGCCAAGGCCGAGGTCAACGCGCAACTGAAGAAGCTGACCGGGAAATCCTTGTCCGGCAAGGTGATCGACCGCGCATGGACGGACATCACGGTGTCCGCCGATCCGCTCTGTTCCCGGTTCCCCGCACTGGCCCGCGACCAGCAGACCGCCGGGATCACCGCACGCTCCCCCGAGGTCTCCGGAATGGCGGACCTGCGGGCGCTCAACGAGGTCCGCGCACAGGCACACCAATCGACCATCAGCTCAGCTGGGCTCGACAAGAAGTGAGGGCGAGACGATGACCGCGATCATGGACGAGCTGACCGATCCGATCCGGACGAACGCCGTGCGCATCGAGCGGGTCTCGAAGTCGTTCAGCGCCGAGGTGCACGCGCTCGACCAGGTCGACCTCGACGTGGCTCCGGGCGAATTCGTGTGCCTGCTCGGTGCTTCCGGGTGCGGGAAGAGCACCCTGCTCAACCTCATCGCCGGGTTGGACCGGCCGAGCGACGGGCGCATCGAGCTCGCCACCGGGCGGCCCGCGGTGATGTTCCAGGAGTCCGCGTTGCTGCCCTGGCTCACCGCGGCACGCAACGTGGAGCTGCCGCTCAAACTCGCCGGAATCCCGCGCGGGCAACGCAAACAGCGCGTCGAGCAGTTGCTGGAGCTGGTGCGGCTCGGCGGGCTCGGCCGCAAGCGCCCGCACGAACTCTCCGGCGGAATGCGCCAGCGAGTCGCGCTCGCCCGCGCCCTTGCCTCCACTGTGGACAGTGCGGAATCCGGAACCGCCAAGGATGTCCTGCTGCTCATGGACGAACCCTTCTCCGCGCTGGACGCGATCACCCGGGACGTGCTGCAGTCCGAGCTGATCCGGGTCTGGGCGCAGACCGGCGCCTCGGTGCTGTTCGTGACCCACGACGTGCGCGAGGCGGTGCGGCTCGGCCAGCGAGTGGTGTTGCTGTCCTCCCGCCCGGGCAAGGTCGTCCGGGACTGGCGCACCGCGGACGCGGACCCGGACAGCGAACCGGAGCTCGTCGACGAGATCAACGGCGCCTTGCGCGAGGTGATCAGTGCCCACGCAACCTCCTGACACGGTCGGCGAACTCGAGGCGGGCCTCGACGCACTGGACACTCCGGTGCGGCAGCGGACGAACGCGGCTGCGCGGACCCGGAAGTTCCTGCGCGTGGTCGTGCCCCCGCTCGTGGCGCTCGTCGGGATCATCGCCATCTGGCAGCTGCTGTGGGCGCTGGCCTTCTGGCCGGAGTACCAGCTGCCCGCCCCGCTCACGGTGTGGAACGAGTTGTCGGCCCGGCTGCACACCGGCGAGGTGTTCACGATCCTGTGGACCTCGCTGCACCGCGCGGTGCTCGGTTTCCTGATCGGTGTGGTCATCGCGACCCCGCTCGGTCTGCTCGTGGCGAAGGTGAACGTGGTGCGCCGGGCGATCGGCCCACTGCTGACCGGACTGCAGAGCCTGCCCTCGGTCGCCTGGGTTCCCGCGGCGATCCTGTGGTTCGGCGTCACCCCGACCGCGATCTACGTCGTCGTGCTGCTCGGCTCGGTGCCCTCGATCGCGAACGGGCTCGTCTCCGGGATCGACCAGATACCACCGATCCTGCCCAGGGTCGGCAAGGCACTCGGCGCCGGCAGGCTGGCCGCGGCGCGCCACATCCTGTTACCCGCCGCCCTTCCCGGTTATCTCGCCGGGCTCAAACAGGGCTGGGCGTTCTCCTGGCGTTCCCTGATGGCCGCCGAGATCATCGCCCGCTCCCCGCAGCTGGGCAAGGGGCTTGGCGCCTACCTCGACGACGGCCGCTCGTTCTCCGATATGCCGACCGTGATCGCCGCGATCGCGCTGATCCTCGTCGTGGGCATCGGGATCGAACTGCTCGCCTTCCGGCCCGCGGAGCGCTCGGTGCTCCGCGCGCGTGGCCTGTCCGGGGCACCGCAGTGAACGCGCCGCTGATCGCCGTCGCGCACGGCAGCCGCGATCCCCGCTCGGCCGCCACGATCACCACGCTCGTGGACACCGTGCGCGCCCGGGCGCCGTGGCTGGATGTGCGGGTGGCCTTCCTCGAACTGTCCGAACCACGCCTGCCCGAGGTGCTCGAAGGGCTGCACGCCGAGGGACACCGGCACGCCGTGGTGGTGCCCCTGCTGCTCGGCGAGGCCTACCACGCGACCGTGGACATTCCCCGGATCGCCGCCGAGGCACCGCTGGAGGTCAGCACCGCACCCGTGCTCGGACCCGACCGGCGACTGGAAACCGTTGCCTGGCAACGGCTCGAGCGCATCGGTGCCGAAGCCGACGGGATCGTGCTGGCCGCGGCCGGTTCCTCCTTCGAAAAGGCCAACGATCTGGTCCGGGCGACCGCGCGGCGCTGGTCGGACCGGCTGCCCACGGTCGCCGCGTTCGCCTCGGCGGGCACTCCGAAACTTCCCGAGGCCGTGGAAACGCTGCGCGCGGCGGGGGCCCGACGGCTCGTGGTGGCCTCCTGGTTCCTCGCCCCCGGGCTGCTGCCGGACCGCATCGCCGGGCAGGCGGAGTCCTGTGACGCACGGGTCGCGGATCCGCTCGGGGTGCATCCCCGCGTCGCCGCCGTCGTGCTGGACCGCTACCTTGCCGCGACGGCGCGCGATACGCTCGCGGCATGACGGAGCTTGTGCACTACACGGTCTCGGACGGCATCGCGACGATCACGCTGGACTCGCAGCACAACCGCAACGCCCTGTCCAGGCAGCTGCGCGGGGAACTGCGCGCGGCACTGAGCGGCGCACAACAGGACGAGGCCGTGCGGGTGATCGTGCTCACCCACGAGGGCCCGGTGTTCTGCTCCGGTATGGACCTCAAAGAGGCGGGCGGAGCGGACGCCGAGGACCAGGGCGTCAACGAGTTCCCGGCCATCCTCGACCAGCTGTGGACCTCCGAGACCCCGGTCGTGGCCCGGCTGGCCGGTCCGGCGCGCGCCGGCGGGGTGGGCATGATCGCCGCCGCGGACATCGTCGTCGCCGCCGAAGAGGTCAACTTCGCCTTCAGCGAGGTGCGCATCGGCGTCGTGCCCGCACTCATCTCCGCCACCGTGCTTCCCCGGCTACTCCCCCGCCCCGCACACGAACTGCTGCTCACCGGGGCGCCGTTCAGCGCGGCACGGGCCGCCGAGATCGGGCTGATCAACTCCGCCGTCGCCGCGGGCGAACTCGACGCCGAGGTGAGCAGGTTCACCGAATCCCTCACCCTCGCCGCGCCCAACGCGCTCGCCGCGACGAAACGCCTGCTGCGCGGGGAACGGGCCACCAACCCGGCCGACGACTTCCCCCGGTTGCTCGAACTCTCCGCCAAACACTTCGCCAGCGAGGAGGGGCAGGAAGGGATCCGCGCGTTCGCGGAGAAGCGCAAGCCCTCCTGGGTGCCAGGCCAGTAGTCACAGCCTTCCGATATGAAAAGCGCTCCCGGTGCGCGGGTGAATCCGGTTCTTCTCGCCGCATTTCCCCGTCACCTGGCGTCGATCACCGCACCGGTCTTCGCCGAACTCCCGGAGACCGGACTCGCTCCCGCCCGGTCGATCACGAGTACCGGATCACGATGGTCCGATCCCGCACGCCCGCCGTGGCCGGAACCATCAGTGGAGGGCGAAAAGCTACTGATCCCGTATCGGATCTACAACCCGGAGCCATCGGAAGCGTTCCTGGCCGAGCTCGACGCGCTCGAGCGGCTGCTGCTCGCCTGTCTGTACACGAGAAACCATGACGGGTTCGTCCGGCAACGCAACCTCGCACCGTTACTGAGTTCGGACGAGCCGTGGGTGATCCCGTTCATTGTTCAGCTACTCGGCGAATATGTCATCGATATCTGCGAGGACATCGCCGAGTTCACGAACACGACGCTGAGAACACGGAAAACGATGCGGCGAAATTTCGTGTCCTTCTTCGAGCATAATCCGGAATTCATCGCCCTGACCGAATCCCGGGCCACCAGCTACTGGGACTGCTACCACCGGACGCGACACACCTCATGTGCCACCTACCCGGGGCTGACCACGCTCCACGCATTGTGCGCGGTCAGTCCATGACGCACCACACAGCCCTGGCGCCTGGCTAGTCCACGAGAACGACGCGCAACAGCGGGCGCTGCGCGAGCGCGTCCGCGAGGGTGTCCCGGATGGCGGCGTAGGCACCGGGATCGGCATCGGCGAGCGCACGCGTCCCCGTCCACACGAGCACGTGCTCGCCCTCGGGCAACCAGGACAGGTCGATGAGGCAGTCGAACAGCGCGTCGAGGTTGCCCCCGAACCAGGACGGGAAGGCGAGCGCTTCGGCGACCCCGGCGAGGGCCTGTTGCTTGGAGCCCGGCGCGCGCAGCAGGTGCGCGATCTCACCGGGGCGCACCGCTTCGCGCTCGGAGTCCGCGTGACTCAGTTCATTTGCCAAGGCCGACCCACCAACCGAGTACGACGATCACCGCGAGCGCGATGAGGGCGAAGGCCACCCGCCCGCGTGAGGAATTCACGAGTCCCTCCGATGAACAATCCTGCCGAGCCAGCCCGCGACCCGGTCGGCGGCGAAGGCCACGACGGCGCACACGGGTACCAGCACGATCATCACGAGGGCGAACTGCATCCAGAACTGCAGCCCGGTCAGCCACAGCGCGAACTGGTTCCACCACTCGAACACGTCTCGCATCGTACGCGGGTGGTGCCCAAGCCCGCCCAGGTATGTAAGAGTGACCCCTATGTTCGCCGTATACGCAGCCAAACCGAACAAGGAAGACCCGCTCGCCGCACTGGAGATCGGTGAGCGACCGGAACCGGTCGCCCCGGAGGGCTGGGTCAAGGTCAACGTGAAGGCCGCGAGCCTCAACATGCACGACCTCTGGACCCTGCGCGGGGTGGGGATCAAGGAGGAACAGTTCCCGATGATCCTGGGCTGCGACGGCGCGGGCGTCCTGGACGACGGCACCGAAGTGGTGCTGCACTCGGTGGTGCCCTCCCCTGGCTGGGTCGCCGACGAGACCCTCGACCCGAAACGCACCCTGCTCACCGAGAAGCATCAGGGCACCTTCGCCGATTCGGTCATCGTGCCGGAGCGCAATGTGCTGCCCAAGCCCGCCGAGCTCAGCTTCGCGGAGGCCGCCTGCATGGGCACCGCCTGGCTGACCGCCTATCGGATGCTGTTCGTGAAGTCGGGCCTGCGCCCCGGCCAGACCATGCTCGTCCAGGGCGCCTCCGGCGGGGTGTCCACCGCACTGATCGCCCTCGGCAAGGCGGCGGGACTGCGGGTCTGGGTCACCGGCCGCACCGCGGACAAGCGCGCGATCGCCGAAGGCCTCGGCGCGGACGCCACCTTCGAGTCGGGGGCACGGCTGCCCGAGCGGGTCGACGGCGTGTTCGAGACCGTGGGCAAGGCCACCTGGTCGCATTCGCTGAAGTCCCTCAAACCGGGCGGTGCGCTGGTGATCTCCGGTGCCACGAGCGGGGACGCCACCGCGGCCGAGCTGCAGCGCATCTTCTTCCTCCAGCTGCGCGTGATCGGTTCCACCATGGGCACCAGGGACGAGCTCGGTTCGCTGCTCTCGTTCTGCGCGCTGACCGGGATCCGCCCGGCGATCGGTACCGAGACACCGATGACCGAGGCGCGCACGGCCATGCAGTCGATGCTGGACGGCGAGACCGCGGGCAAGATCGTGCTCACCCGCTAACTCTTGTCCCATCGGACAACAGATATCGCGGATCGTCGTCCCCCGGAACAGTGTCCATCTGGAACACCCTGCCGTACTGTCTTGCGAACCGTAGTCACCAGTCAGTGCAAGGAGTAACAGCGTGGTCACTCGTTCCGGGGTCGTGAGCAGTTCCGGCATATTCCGGCGCAAACCGATCGGTGCCATCGAACCGGAAGCCGGACCCGGGCTCAAGCGCACGCTCGGGCTCTGGCAGCTGACCGCGATCGGGATCGGCGGGATCATCGGCGCGGGAGTGTTCACCCTCGCCGGAACCGTGGCCAACGAGAAGGCCGGGCCCGCGGTACTCATCTCGTTCCTGATCGCCGGGATCGCCTCGGCCGCCGCGGCCTTCTCCTACGCCGAATTCGCCGGACTGATCCCGAAGGCGGGCTCGGCCTACACCTACGGTTACGCGGTGCTCGGCGAGGTCGTCGGCTGGCTGATCGGCTGGGACCTGCTCCTGGAATACACCGCCGTGGTCTCGGTCGTCGCGATCTCCATCTCCGGATATTTCAACGACCTGCTCGGTTTCCTGGACATTCATCTGCCGCTGTGGATGACCGGGGCACCCGGCACCGAACCGGCCGGGGTGGACCCCGGCTCCTACAAGGTCAACCTCATCGCGGTCCTGCTGTGCCTGCTGATCGCCTTCGTACTCAACCAGGGGATGAAGAACGCCGCCCGGTTCGAGACCACCCTGGTGTTCCTCAAGGTCGGCATCGTCCTCGTGGTCATCATCGCCGGTATCGGGCACATCAAGGCGGGCAACTACACCCCGTTCTTCCCGTTCGGGGTCACCGGTGCCTTCTCCGGGGCCGCACTGACCTTCTTCGCCGTCTTCGGCTACGACTCGATGTCCACCGCGGCCGAGGAATCCAAGGACTCGCAGAAGCACCTGCCCAAGGCGATCATGCTGTCCCTGGCCATCTCCATGGTCCTGTACGTGCTCATCTGCCTGGTGCTCACCGGCATGGTCACCTACACCAAGATCGACCCCGATTCCGCGCTGTCCTCGGCCTTCGCCTCCGTTGGACTGCCCATCCTCGGTGCGGTGATCGCGATCGGCGCCATCATCGGCGTGCTCACCGTGCTGTTCACCTTCATGCTCGGCGCCACCAGGGTCGGCTACTCCATGAGCCGTGACGGACTGCTCCCCTCCTGGTTCGCCAAGACCTCCAAACGCGGTGTCCCGAGCCGGTTCACCTGGATCATCGGCATCGTCGCCGCCGTACTGGCCGGGGTACTGCCGATCGGCGAGGCCGCGGAGCTCACCAACATCGGCATCCTGCTCGCCTTCGTGGTGGTCTGTCTCGCGGTCATCGTCCTGCGCTACAAACGCCCCGAGCTCGAGCGCGGTTTCCGCTGCCCCGGAATGCCGGTCGTGCCGCTGATCGGTGTGGTCTTCTCGCTCTGGCTGGTCACCTTCCTCGAACCGGCCACCTGGCTGCGCTTCGCCATCTGGTTCGTCATCGGCATGATCGTCTACGGCCTCTACGGCTACCGCCACTCCAAGATGAGCAAGGGGCAGGACACCGGGTCGGTCACCCCGGACAGCTGAGCGAGCGGTCCGGGGTGACCGGGGTGCTGCCCTACTGCCCGGAAGTCAGATAGCGCAGCACCTCGGCTGCCGGTTCCTCCTTGCCGAGCCGGTACCCCTGGCCCGCCCACAGATGCAGGCGTTCCGGATCGTCCGCCTCCGCGGCGGCGGTGCGCAGCGGCTTGGTGAGGTGGTGCACCTGCGGATAGGCGGTCGGGGCGTGCCGGTCGTGTTTGGCGATGAACGTGTTGGTCAGCGCCCGCGCCGCCCGCCCGGTGAACGCCTTGGTCACCGTGGTGTCCCGGTTTCCCTTGGCCAGCGCGTTCCGGTGGGTCTGCTTGGTGCCCGCCTCGGGGCAGCGCAGGAACGCGGTACCGCACTGCGCCGCGACCGCGCCCGCCGTGCGCACCGCGGACACATCGGCCGGGCGCATGATCCCGCCCGCGGCGATCACCGGCAGCTCCAGGGTCGTGGTGATCGCACCGATCAGCGCGAGCAAGCCCATCCCCGTGGTCTGCCCCGGATCGAATCCGCCGCGGTGTCCGCCCGCCTCGATCCCTTGCGCGACAAGGACATCCACGCCGATCTTGGCTGCGGCGGCCGCCTCCCCCTGGGTGGTCACCGTGGCCACGACGGTACTGCCCGCCGCGTGCAGCCTGCGCACGTCACCATCGGTGGGCAGCCCGAAGGTGAACGACACGACCGGCGCGCGCTGGGCGATGAGCAGCTCGAGTTTCGCCGCGTACTCGTCGTCCTCGAAGCGCGCCTCACCGAGCGCGATGCCGTACTCCAGTGCGTCCGGAACGAGCCGCTCCGCGTACTCCCGCACTCCCTGGGCTCTCTGCGCACCCGGGACGAACAGGTTCGCACCGAACGGTGCACCGGTCAGTTCGTGCGTGCGCGCCCATTGCGTGGCGAACTCCGTCGCGCTGAGATAGCCGGAAGGCAGAAAGGCGAACCCACCTGCCTCGCTCACCGCGGCGACGAGCTCCGGGGTGCTCACTCCTCCGGCCATGGGGCCAAGGATCACGGGAGATTGGGTGAACATGGCGCCGAGCATAGGTGCACGTGAACGGCACGGCAGCGCACGGAAGCGTGAACTACGTCCCACCGCCGCGAGGCAACCCGTTCGTGCGAACGCGCGTCGCTAGCAGTGAAACCGGGAAGGGGAATGCGAATGCGTGGTGAGGCCGAACTCGGCGCCGCCGAGGAGATGCTCAGCAAGCCCGGTGTGTTCGCCGCCACCGTGCTCGGCTCACTGGTGATCGGCGTCCTCGCCTGGTTCCTCGCTGGGCGGCTCGGCTGGTCCAGGATCGCGGCCGCGCTCTCCGCGTGCGGGCTCGCGCTCGCCCTCGCGGTCACCCTGGCCCGGCCCGGAGTGTTCTCCACCCCGGACACCAGCGGCAATCCGTTCGCTTCCTGCGTCGACAGCCAGTTCTCCCTGTCCAGCACGGAGAACAAGCTCAACTTCGCGATGCTCATGCCGTTCGCTTTCTTCGGCACCATCGCCGCCCGGCGCCCCATCGTGCTGATGCTCTGCTGCGCGGTGCTCTCCGGAGGCATCGAACTCTTCCAGGCGGCCTCCGGGATCGGGGTCTGCGAGAGCAACGACTTCTACACGAACACCATCGGCGGGATCCTCGCCGCCTGCGCCGGGTGGGTGTGCTATTCGCTGTTCGGCACCGAGCGCTACCGCACTCGGCAGTCCTGATCCGGCCCTAGAACCACCAGTAGAGCGCGAGCACGACCACGAAGATCACCAGCACCGCCCAGGAACAGAGCACCCGCACCCGTCCCGGATAGCGGTCGGCGAACCGCTGCAGCACCACGGTCACCAGTGCGGCGAGCACGTGCACGATGACGGTCCCGGCGAGCGGGCCCGGCCGGTCGTCCAGTGCGGTGACCACGACGGCGCCCAGCAGCACGAGCGCGAGCAGCACCAGTGCCGCGGCCGCGGCACCCGAGAACCACGCGAGAATCCGGCCCGCGATGCCCGGCGGATTCGCCCGCGCGGGCCGCACCGGGTACTCCTCGGTCACCTGACTCCCTTCGGCACTGATCGATCGAGTGGTACTCATCAGCCGAGCAGCGCCCACGGTTCGAGTTCGGCGGAGGCCTGCTGACCTTCCGGGCAGCTGCGCCGGAAATCGCACCAGGCACAGCGCCTGCCCGGCCGTGCCTCGAACAGGATCTCGGGATCACCGCCCGCATCGAGGGTATCCTTGGCCAGCTGCAGATCCGCCGCGGTCTCCTCGGCGCGCCGCACATGCCGTTCGAGCGTGGCCTCGGTGTGTTCCCACTGCCAGACCTCACCGGTCGGCAGGTGGTGCAGCTCCACGGTGTGGCATTCCCGGCGCAGGGTGCGCCGTGCCGCGGTCGCGTACATCGCCAGCGCCTGGGAGGAACGCACCTCGTCGGTGCTGAGCCCGTGCCTTCCGGTCTTGTAGTCCACGATCACGAGTTCGCCGTCGCGTTCGTCGATCCGGTCCACTCGGCCCTCGGCGATGATCGTGCCCACCGGAGCGGCCACCCAGCGCTCCAGCCCCACCGGTTCCAGTCCGGGATCGAGCCCCTCCACGTAGTCGGCGACCCAGCCCTGTGCCCGTTCGCGGTACTCGGCCGACTGTTCGAGTCCGGCGAAGCCCTCGGATTTCCAGCAGCCGCGCACCAGGGCGGCCGCCTCCTCCGGGGTGCGCCGCTCGGGCGGGAGGTCGAAGAACGCGCGCAGGGCGTTGTGCACGCTCGCGCCGAGGGTGCTGTGCGCCCAGGCGCCGCCCCGTGGCGGCGTCGGCCGGTCCAGATAGGTCATCCGGTAACGGCGCGGGCAGTCGGTCCAGGTGGCCAGCCGCGCCGGGGTCACCTTGATCAACCGGGTCGGCATGCTCTCGAAACCAAGCTGCTGTTGCGCCACATCCCCAACGCTACCCACCGGCGACGAACCCGCGAACCGCGGTCGCGATCAGGTTCACCGCGATCGCCGCGACCAGCAGGCCGGCGATCTTGGCCAGCAGTACGATCCCGCCCTCGCGCAGCACCCGGATCAGCGCACCGGAGAACCGCAGCACCAGGTACAGCGCGAGGTGCGCCACGATGATGGCCGCCCCGATCGCCACATAACTGCCAAAGTTGCCCTCGGCCTGCCTGGCGAACACGATCGTCGTCGCGATGGCACCGGGACCGGCGAGCAGCGGGATACCGAGCGGGACGAGCGCGATGTTCACATCCTCGACCTGCTTGGGCTGCGCGGATTCGCGGTCCATGAGCAGATCCAGCGCCACGATGAGCAGCAGCAGGCCACCCGCGCCCTGCAGCGCGGCGATGCCGATGCCGAGGTAGTCGAGGATCCAGCCGCCCGCGATGGCGAACCCGGCGATCACTCCGAACGAGACCAGCACGCCCTGGCGCGCCGCCCGGTTGCGCACCTCCCGCGGTTTGCGCCCGACGAGGGCGAGGAACACCGGGATGTTGCCCGGCGCGTCCATGATCACCAGCAGGGTGATCAGTGAATGGGCGAACAGGGTCGCGTCGAAGAACGTCATCGCTCGATCACCTTCGCACCGGTACCCATGGCCAGCAGCCGCTCGAACATCTCGGGGCTCGTGGTCTCCTGGCCGAGCCGGTTGACCTTGTTCTCCCCGTGGTAGTCGCTCGAGCCGGTCATCAACAGTCCGTGCGCGCGGGCGAGCGCGCGCAGGTCCGTTCGTTCCGGCTCGGCGTGGTCCGGATGGTCCACCTCGACGCCGTCCAGTCCGGCCTCGGCGAGCGCGGCGACGACCTCGCGGGTGACCGTCGGCCCCCTGGTGACCGCGAACGGGTGCGCCAGCACGCACACCCCGCCTGCCGCGTGCACCATCGCGATGGCCTCGCGCACCGGGGTGTCCCGTTTGGCGACGTGGTAGCGGCCCCTGCTGTGCAGGAACAACCGGAAGGCCTCGTCCACGGTGGCGACCACGCCCGCCCCGATCAGCGCCCGTGCCAGATGCGGCCGTCCGGCCGGCGCGTCCGGCGGCAGTTCGGCCATCAGCGTGTCCGGATCCACCGGGTATCCGTCCGCGCGCATCAGCCGGGCCATCCGGTCCACCCGCTCGCGCCGCTGCGCCCGCAGCCGCCCCTGTTCGGCGACGATGGCGGGGGCTTCGGCATCGAAGAGGTAGCCGAGCAGGTGCACGGTGCAGGTGCCGCCCCTGCCGGTCTCGGACTCGCAGGAGAACTCCGCACCCGGAACCACGCGCAGCCCCTCCGGTACCGCGGCCGCCGCTTCCGGCCAGCCCGCCGTGGTGTCGTGATCGGTGAGCGCGAGTACGTCCAGACCTGCGGCGACGGCATTCTCGAGCAGTTCCGCGGGGCTGTCGGTGCCGTCCGAACGATGAGAGTGGGTATGCAGGTCGATGCGCACGACGAGGGAGCTTATCGCGAAGCCGGCCGCGACGTTGATCGAGAAGCTCCCGGTGTGGTCCGCACGGTCAGCGCTTGTTGCCGTCCAGCAGCCGCCGCTTGCGTGCCATCTGCTCGGCCTTGCGCATCGAGAAGCGCTCCTCCTGCTCCTTCTTGTCGCCGAAGACCAGCTCGGAGATGGCGTCGTAGACCTCTTCCGGGCGGGGAAGGAACTCGATCCGGTTCAGCGCCTGGATCTGTCCCGCGGACTCCACGACGAGCGTGCCGTAGCCGAAGGCACGCCCGTTCGCGCTCCGTTCGTAGGTGAGGTCGGTGACCTTGCCGATGGGCATCATCGCCACTTGTGTGGTGAACACCCCGGTCGTGAGCATGACCCGTTTGTCGGTGACGATGATCTGCTCCACCCACCAGTCGACGACCTGGTAGGCGAATCGGAGAATGACCAGCAGCGCACCGTACCAGAGGATGTTCTGCACGATCGTCCATTCCGGATCGACGATGTACGAGAGCATCACCGCGACGGCGACCAGCGCCGCCGCCTCGAACACCTCCCATGCCAGGCACGCCCAGTGCCGACGTACCCGGATCACCCGCCGCTCGCTCGCGAGCAGGTAATCGTCTGCGTCCCGTGGTGTCAACGCGGACACGGTGCGCTGCGACCTCCCTCTACGCGACGAGGTTCTTGGCGAAGCTGACGACGGCTTCCGCGCCGTCGCCGAGACCACCGAGAATGTTCTTGACCACGTTGGCCGACGAAGTCGGCTGGGTGATCAGAAAGAAGGCAACCAACGCGATTGCCGCGATGATCGCTATCTTCTTGACGTTCATGGCACCTGCCCTGTCTGCTCTACGAATTCGCGGCAATCGTACTGGCCCACCACATAGGGTGGAAAGCCAACACGAACCAAACACCGTTGTACCGTGCCCGGCCCTCCGGCGACAGCCACCGGACGGGTGGGACCGATCTCAGGGGAGTTACCGTGTGTGACCCGATCCGGTGCGTCGGGGCCGTCGTCCACGATGAACTGGGCAGGCTTCTGCTCATTCGCCGAGGTCATGAGCCCGAATGCGGACGGTGGTCACTGCCCGGCGGCCGGGTGGAGCCCGGCGAGACCGATTCAGCCGCGGTGCGCAGGGAGATCGCCGAGGAGACCGGTCTCGCGGTCGAGGTCGGCCCCGTGTGCGGCACGGTGACCAGGGGCCGGTACGCGATCTTCGACTACACCGCGACGGTCACCGGTGGCCGGCCGCGTGCCGGGGACGACGCGGCCGACCTCGGCTTCGTGACCTCCGCCGAGTTCGAGGCGCTCGACGAGGCGGGCGAGCTCACCACCGGCCTCGCCGAGGCGCTGCGGCAGTGGCGGGTCACACCAGCCAGGTGAGCGAGTCACCGTGCGAGGTGGCGGTCGCGAGCACTTCCACGTCCACCCGGCCGTTCGGGTTACCCGGGTACCGCGCCATGCCGACCGCACAGTTCTCCGGCCTCGTGTGATCCAGCCGCGCCCGTTCCCCGAACACCGTGTCGAGGCCCGCGTCGTTCGCCTCCTTGCTCACCCACCAGAGCTGTCGCCGCGCGCCGAGCTCGGCGATCCGCGCGGAGAAGGCGGCCCGGCGCTCCTCGTCCAGGTAGGCGAGCACGTGCGAACTGAGCACCACCAGTGGCAGGTGCTCGGGAATCCGCTCCGCGGCCTCCTCGATTCCCTCGACCGCGTCCCCGGTGACCAGCTCCGGCGGTTTGGCCCGCACCAGCGAGGCGGCCAGCCCGAACCGGCGCAGCCGCTCCGGCTGATCGGCCCAGATGCAGGCCTCGAGCCAGGCGAGCTCGTCCTCGTCGGCCACGTCCACCGGATGCCGGTCCAGCCCCACCTTGGCGGACAGGTGCAGCTTCTTGGGCACCTTCGGTTTGCCCGCGCCGGTGCCCAGGGCCAGATCCGCGGTGAGCACCAGCGGCGAGCGCACCGGTCCACCGGTGAGCTGATCCGACTGCCCGAGCGTGTAGCGGTACCCGTAGGCGTCCATCCCCAGCAACAGGCCCGCGCTGCAGCCGACCTCGAGCAGGCCGATCGGCCCGCCCGCCTCGCGCGCGGCGAGAGCGACCGCGGGGTAGGCGGCCGCCGCCCTGCGCACCTCGTTGGTCTGCACCACCCGGGTACCGATGAGCTCGCGCATCCGATCGGCGCGGTCGAGCACGAACGAGCGGAACGTTCCCCAGACCTGCTCGTCCACCCCGTGGGTGCCGCCCACCGAGGGGTAGTACTCGGCGAGATCACTGATCGGTTCGGCGATCACCAGCCGGTGCGCGGCCGCGAGCAACAGCGTGGGGACCGCGTCCTCCGGTGCGGTCGCCGTGAGCAGCCCGGCGATCTCGGTGTCCTCGGCGGCCTGCGCCGCGAGATGGGCGTACAGCGGCGAGGCGGCCACCTCGCCGCTTTCGGCGAACTCCCGCAGTTTGCCCTGCAGTGCGGCGAGTTCGGTCATTTGCCGTCCAGCTTCGGCTCCGGACGGCCCGGCTGCTCGCCACCGCGCGCCTCACCGTAGGAACGCTTGGGCACCATGACCTTGCGGCGGAACACGCACACCACGGTGCCGTCCTGGTTGTAACCGCGCGTCTCGACCGCCACGACTCCCCGGTCGTCCTTGGACTTCGAGGGAGTCTTGTCCAGCACCTCGGTCTCGCCGTAGATGGTGTCCCCGTGGAAGGTGGGCTTGATGTGCCGCAGCGACTCGACCTCGAGGTTCGCGATCGCCTTCCCGGAGACATCCGGCACCGACATGCCGAGCAGCAGCGAGTAGATGTAGTTCCCGACCACGACGTTGCGGCCGAAGTCGGTGGTCTGCTCGGCGTAGTTCGTGTCCATGTGCAGCGGATGGTGGTTCATGGTGATCAGGCAGAACAGGTGGTCGTCGTACTCGGTGACCGTCTTGCCCGGCCAGTGCTTGTAGACGGCACCGACTTCGAATTCCTCGTAATAGCGTCCGAACTGCACGACCTCTCCTGACTATGTCGGCGCACTCGTGGGAATGCTCAACCTACCTGTGTCACCCGGCTCCTCGCGCCGCACGCTCCCCGCCCAGCCGCACGGAACCAGCACCGGGTACCCAGTGTGGCCGGAGCAGGAGTATTCTCGACAACTGTCTGTGTGAGAGGACACCCGAAGGAGGTGAGGACGCGGATGAGTCCAAGCGATAGTGCGAGCGGTTCCAGTACCACCCGCGTCCCCATCGAGCTCGGCCTTCGCTGACGAACCGAGCGCAGTCGGTCGGGGCCGCGGCACGCCAGTTCGCCAAGCCCAGCCCCGCGAAGTCCGGAGGTGTCCCATGCCCGCCATCCGCCCACTCGGTGGTCTCCGTGGTCGTGCCACCCGCAAGGCAGGCCTCACCGAGGTCACCGCACCACCACCGACCTCGGCCTATGTCGTCGACTGTGCCGTGTACGTCGACGGGAAACGGCTACCCGGGCACTACACGCACACCGAGGCCGTGGAAGAGGTCGCGCGCCGCGGCGAGGGCTTCACCTGGATCGGCCTGCACGAGCCGGACGACGAACAGATCCAGGGTGTCGCCGAGACTTTCGGCCTGCACGAGCTCGCCGTCGAGGACGCGGTGCACGCGCACCAGCGCCCGAAGCTCGAGCGCTACGACGACATGCTGTTCATGGTGTTCAAGACACTGCGGTTCGTGGAGCACGAGTCGCCGCACACCGCGAACGAGATCGTGGACACCGGCGAGATCATGGCGTTCCTCGGCAAGGAGTTCATCGTCACCGTCCGGCACGGCAATCACTCCAGCCTCGCCAAGATCCGCAGGGCGCTGGAGAACGACCCGGAGCAACTGGCCTACGGCCCCTCCGCGGTGCTGCACGCGATCGCCGACCACGTCGTGGACTCCTACCTCGCGGTCGCCGAGGCGGTCGAGGACGACATCGACGAGCTCGAGACGCGGGTTTTCGCGCCGCGCACCGTGATGGGTTCGGAATCCATCTACCTGATGAAGCGCGAGGTGCTCGAGATGCGCCGCGCGGTGCTTCCGCTCGCCGCCCCGCTTCGCCGGCTCGCCGAGGGATATTCGCGTGTCGTGCACGACGAGGTCCGTTCGTATTTCCGGGACGTCGACGACCACCTCACCAAAGTCGCCGAGCAGGTGACCGGATTCAACGAATTGCTTTCCTCACTGCTCGACACGACGACGGCGAAAATCTCGCTGCAGCAGAACACCGATATGCGCAAGATCACCGCATGGGCGGCGATCATTGCCATCCCGACGATGTTCGCCGGTATCTACGGGATGAACTTCGACGTCATGCCGGAACTGCACTGGAAATTCGGCTACCCGCTGACGTTGCTCATCATCCTCGTCGTCTGCTTCTTCCTTTACCGGATTCTGCGACGAAATCGATGGTTGTAGGGGCGTGCCGGATTCCGGCGCGTCCCTGATCGAGGCGATTATCCCCCGCACCATCGAAAGGACTTTGTCATGCTGCGCGCACTCACGAACTTCCGTTTCTGGGCACTGGCCGCCGCCCTCGGCTGGGTCGCCGGCGTATTCCTGCTCATTTCACAGAGCTGAGCCACCAGGGTTCGGGTTCGGGCCGCGCAACTGCAGTTTGGCGAGCAATTCTCGCCCCTTCTCGGCGTTGCGCGGCTCGCACAGCACGTCGTACCGACCGGCGACCAACTGCGAGGTCGAGGCGAAATCCCGGTTCCCCCGGCTCGAGCCGTAGGCCACCGCGGCGAATCCGATGCCGAACACCAGCCCGAATCCGAGACCGAGCAGGATCGGCCACAGCGGATTGCCCCGGGAGATGAAAAACGACAGCAACAGCCCGACGAACAGACCGAACCAGGCCCCGGAAAGCGCGCCATTGGCCAGGATCTTGCCCCAGGTCAACCTCGCCACCACGCGTTCCACGCTCATCAGGTCGACCCCGACGATCGTCACATCCTGCACGGCGAACTCGGAGTCCGCGAGATAGTCGACGGCTCGCTGCGCCTCCTCGTAGGTCTCGTACGACCCGATCGGCCAGCCGGTCGGCGGAGTCGGCAGGCGCGGCATGTTGCGCGGCTGCTGCCCCTGACCTTGGAATGGACCCGTCACCACGATCACCTCCGGTTCTGCTCCCATCTTGCCAAGACCGCCGGGAACTCCGCGAATCGGGCGGCACCTGCGGGTGACCCTTTACGGACCATCCCGGATGCTGGCAAGGTTGGACGAGCCATGAGCACAACCGAACTACTGCTGATCTCCGGAAGCCTCCGCGAGCAGTCCACCAATACCGCCGCACTGCGTACCGCCGCCGCGAATGCCGGACCGGGAATCATCACCCACCACTACACCGGTGCCGCATTCCCCCAGTTCAATCCGGACGAGGACACGGATCCGCTCCCCGAACCGGTCGCCGAACTGCGCGCCCGCATCCACGCCGTGGACGCGGTCCTGCTCGCCGTTCCCGAATACGCCGGCGGGCTTCCCGGTTCCTTCAAGAACCTCATCGACTGGACCATCGCGGACGACTCCCCCGGCTCGCTGAACGGCAAACCACTCGCCTGGATCAACGCCGCCGAACGCGGCGCCGAGAAGGCACATGCCGCACTGCGCGAGGTCCTCGGCTACGCCGGATCCGTGATCGTCGAACGAGCCTGCGCCCATGTGCCGGTCGCGCACGAGTCGGTCGGCGCGGACGGACTGCTCACCGATCCGGCGGCGAGCGAGCGCGTCACGGCCGTGCTGCACGCGCTCGTCGCCGCCGTGCGGGATTAGATCTTGTAGTCGCGCAGCAGTCCGCGGCTGATGATGGTCTTCTGGATCTCGCTCGTGCCTTCGCCGATGAGCAGGAACGGTGCCTCGCGCATGAGGCGCTCGATCTCGTACTCCTTGGAGTAGCCGTAGCCGCCGTGGATGCGGAACGATTCCTGGGTGACTTCGGCGCAGTACTCGGAGGCGACCAGTTTCGCCATTCCCGCGGCGACATCGTTGCGTTCCCCGGAGTCCTTGAGCTTCGCGGCGTTGGTCATCATCAGGTGCGCCGACTCCACCTTGGTGGCCATCTCCGCGAGCTTGAACGAGATCGCCTGGTGATCGGCGATCTTTTTGCCGAAGGTGGTGCGCTGCTGCGCGTACTCCACCGCGAGTTCGAACGCGCGGATCGCGATCCCGCAGGCCCGCGCGGCCACGTTCACCCGGCCGACCTCGATGCCGTCCATCATGTACGCGAACCCCTTGCCCGGGGCCTCGCCGAGCACCTTGTCCGCGCCGACCTTGAAGCCCTCGAACACCGCCTCGGTGGTGTCCACGCCCTTGTAGCCCATCTTGTCGATCTTGCCCGGGATCCGCAGCCCCGGAGCCACCTCACCGAAGCCTTCGGGCTTGTCGATCAGGAACGCCGTCAGGTTCTGGTGCGCCTTCTCCGCGCCCTCATCGGTCTTGGCCAGCAACGCGATCAGGTTCGAGCTGCCACCGTTGGTCAGCCACATCTTCGAACCGTCGATCACATAGTCATCGCCTTCACGCTTCGCGCGGGTCTTGATCGCGGCCACATCCGAACCCAGATCCGGCTCCGACATCGAGAACGAGCCGCGGATCTCTCCTTCGGCCATCTTCGGCAGATAATGCTGCTTCTGCGCATCCGTACCGTGCTGACGCAGCATGTAGGCCACGATGAAATGCGTGTTGATCACCCCGGACACGCTCATCCAGCCACGCGCGATCTCCTCCACCACCAGCGCGTAGGTCAGCAGCGACTCACCCAGACCCCCGTACTCCTCCGGGATCATCAGGCCGAAAAGGCCCATCTCCTTCATCCCGGCCACGATGTCCGCCGGATACGTGTCCCCATGCTCCAGCGCCTGCGCATGCGGAATGATCTCCTTGTTCACGAAATCCCGCACCGTGCTCAGAATCTCCTGCTGAACATCGGTCAATCCCGTGGTCTGGGCAAGGCGAGCCATGCTGCGTCCTCCACATTCACCTCGTTTGTTACCGAGCAGTATTCCACCCGGTATCAAGCTCACCCCCGTCACCCGGAGTGGGAGGCTGATCGACTCCGAGCAGCCACGCGGCCGGAACGCGGCTGATCAGCTCGATTCGGCGAGCGAACGAGATGACATCACGAGGCGCGGACCGCCCTGCCTCGTATGAGGTAAATGTCACCTTGGAGACTCCGTCGCGTGGTCAGCCGCTGTTACCCAGGTCTCACCGCCTGCCGGGAGACGATCCGCGCGGGTAGGGCGCTCGCCATGCGCGTCCGGCCGATTCGGCGCCGCCACGGGTCACTCCTGGGGCAGTAGCTGCTCGACGACGGCAAGGTGCCCGGACGGGAAAGCGTGCCCTTGCCATTCCGCCAAGTACCCCTCAGCTCCGTGCTTTTCACGAACCTCCGAGGCACCCCGGGCGATGGCTTCTTCCAGCATTCGTTTCGGTTGCCGCGTCCTGAAGTACAGGGACATGTGGTCGTTGATGTTCTCGTTCTCGAAGTACGGACGATCAACGAGACGGAACACGCGAAGAGAGGTGGTCTGGTCACTGCTCCGGTTGAGAACCCGCTCGTATCGCGTCAGCTCATCCGTCCACGAGCAGCGCGCGTTCTTGGCGCCTTCGAGCAGCGCGCGTTCTTGGCGCCTTCGAGCAGTCTCCGAACCGTGCCGAGCAAATCCCCTCAGAGCATCCGACATGTACGCCGCAGGATGGTGACCGTGTTCTTCCCGTCATTGATCGAGGCTTCCGCCTATCCCGTGCCCTGTAGCTCGCAGCGGAATTCCACCGATGGAAGCTGCCATGACGAACTGGCGCGGGCACTCGATTATGTGAAGGATCGCCCTGGGTGGTCCGACCGGGCGAAAGCCCATTCGTCGGGTCTCACCGTGGGATATCGGCGACCCTTCGTTCGGCACGTTCGACACTCATGCTGAGGGTCCGTACGGCCGGGCGAGCCGCGAAGTGAGCGAATACGGCGCCCCAGTCCTCGGCGGTCATGTCCGTGACGACGATGTCGATCAGTGCACCTTGGGTCTCGAACAACTCGGTCCATCCGGGAGTGTTCAGGGGCCCTGTTCATCCGCAAAACATCCAAGGGGCGGCCAGTCACCGAACTCGTTGCCGCCGTCGCCGTAAACGACGGGGAATTCGTCCGCGGTGAGGAAGTGGTGCAGTCGCGCGGCGAAATCGTCCTTGGCAGCACCGGCTTCCAGCCACGTCATGACCCGGGCTTCCCAGGTGCCGAAAATCCCGGTTCGCAGCGTCCAGGTCAGGGCGATGTGTCCCCTGGTTCCGTAGACAGCACTGACTTTCAGATCGCGATTGGAGTTGACCCAGTGCTGTTCGCCACGCCAGCCGCGGAAGTCGAGGCCGTCGATGAACCGCGCAAGACCACGCCCGGTGACATAGTTGGTGATGCCCTGAACCCGCGCGTCCATATCGCGCGCCTGCAAATAGACGGCAAAGCGCAGTGCGGGGCAGGCGAGCCGGGCTCCGCATGGCGTTCCGCGAAGCGGATCGATACCGAATGGTCGGCCTCACACCGGAGCATTACCTCGGTGTCGTCCAGACACGTCAGGTTCGCGTGGTTCGGCGGCCAGTTGTGCGGGCATCGCGTGATCACGGCGGTGACTGTACGGACCACTCGTCGGTAGCGCGAATAGGAATTCCGGCGCGCCAGCGCGGCTCAGGCACTGATTCGTCCGAACGTTCAGGTCATGCGGTGAGCTATTTGGAAGATGTTGCCGAACGGATCGCGGATCATCGCGCGTCGATCCCCGTAGAACATGTCCGCGGGTTCCTCCAGGGATTCAGCGCCCGTATCGAGTGCACGTTGAAATGCCGTGTCCGCGTTCTCGACATAGATGTAGAGAAAGGCCGGGAATTCGCCGCGTTCCTCGATCCCCGAAACCATGATGGTCGAGTCACCGATCACCACGCCGGAAGGGCGGCCATCATGAAATTCTCCCTGAGCACCGAAAATGTCCCGAAGAAACGCGATGAATGCGGCCGGCTCACGAACGAACACACGCGGTATCACCGATTGAGAGTGCGGTTTTCCAGTGGCCATGCGACAGCTTCCCACAGCCGAGGGACGGAAAACGAGGGTGCCCGGCCACTCTCGCGGAAGTGGCCGGGCACACCCGCACCTCGGTGCTGACACACCAAGCGGATCAGACGCCCGCGGTCTGCTTGATCCAGTCGCGACTGGCGGCGACGCTGCCGTAGTTGTTGGTTCCCTGTTTGTTGGTGCCGTCCTGGTTGGTCACCGTGGAGGCCACGCCGACCTGGACGCCGTTGTCGAGTTCCGGGCCGCCGGAATCGCCCTTCCACGCTGCGCCGTTGACGCCGACGCTCTGGATCGCCTTGCCGCCGTCGTTGTCCGTGCTGGATCCGCTGACCTTGACGTCGGCGGTCTTGAGTTTGTCGGCGGGCGGACCGGTCGGGGTTTCCCGTCCCCAGCCGTAGAGCTGGTTCGTGGCACCCTCGGCCGGGTCTTTGTCGCCGAGCTTGATGTATTCGGTGTTCACGCTCGTCGCCAGGTGCAGGAGGGCGATATCACCGTTCGGCGATACTTCCTTGCGGTCCACCTTTGCCTCGGTCCCCTGACCGAGGTCGTTGCTGCCGACCTTGACGTGCATTCCGCTGTTGTCCTCGTCAAGGCAGTGATGCGCGGTGAGTACCCAGTCCGCGGCGATGATCGAACCGGAACAGTTGAATCCGTTGAACGGCCGGTCGGGTGTGTTGACGTACACCTGCGCGCCCCAGGAAACCGAAGGCGCGGTGGTGCCGCCCACGATCCGCGGTTCATCGGTGTTCGAGGCGGCGGCGTGCGCGAGCGAACCTAGGGCGGTCAACGTCAGCGCGGCGACCGAGGCCATGGTGAACTGCCTGAATCTTTTCACGAAATTGTCCTTCCACGCATCATCCGAACGGCATTGCGACCAACTGGTTCTGCACAGTAATCGCCCGCTTTTATCGCGGTAACTGCCGAATGGAGGGTGCCGGACAGACGAAAGAAGGGGTGTGCCGAGCAGCGCGGAAATGTCAATTGTTAATTGCTCAAGAATAGCGCCGCACCGTTCGATACAAGAATCAGGAACACCGGGTTTCCGGTGCGGCGCTCACATCTCGGCGATGGCGATCAGGGTGTCCCGCGATCCGATCCGGGTGATCCGCTCGTACAGCGCGTCGGAGTAGAGCCAGTCCCGAAATGCTTCGGGCCACAACGGATCCGGGTCCGCACGCTCGGTGAATTCCTCGGCGAGATAGCGCGCGAGCTCACAGAGCACGGTGTCCGCGGCGACGGGCATCGCGTCGAGGTAACCGAGCCAGTATCCGGGATTGTCGTCCAGGTGAGCGAGACAGGACAAAAGCTCGAGCACCGCGGCAGGCTCGGCGCCACCGAGCACGGCGCGATCGAACACGCCACGCAGGAATCGGTCGACTGCGGCGCGCTCTTCCGCGGGCCAGGCGGAGAACTCGGCGTAGTCCAGACCGTTCAGGAACATCCCGTCCAGGTCCTTCTCGAACGCGCGCAGTATCCGGGGCATCAAGGCCCTGTACAGCAGGCTGAACTGCTGCTGGTCGCCGACGCACACGGTGCCGCCGGAAGAGACCGACCACACCAGCTCGTCCGGGATCAGCGCGGGATCACCGGACAACAGCGCGATCTCGGCCGCCGAAAAGCAGCCGAACACACAGGCTTCGAAGGTTCCCGCCCGGGGAATATCGGCGAAAACCTGGTCGAGATCATCCATACCGGAAACGCTATCCGGGAAGGAAAATCAATTTACCCGCACCGATATAGGGAGAACCGATGGCCTGCACACATACGGTTCGGATTCGTGCACGCGGGAGAATCGGACCGCGACCGGAACGTCGCGTGACCGGAGAATTACAGCGCGGGTGCCGCGGTGAGGCTGCGGGCGTCGTTGCAGTGCCGGCACCCGTCGGCGAGCACGTAAACCTCGTTGCCACACCGGGTGCAGAAGCGGAAACTGCGTTCGTAGAGGTCATCGGCCTGCTTACGGCGGAGGTTCCAGAACCCGCTGCGCTCCTGGTTGCGGTGCCTCGCGGGCGCCGTCTGCACTGGCGCCGTCTGCACCGGCGCCGCCTGCATCGGCGCGGGAGCCGGTGCAGGAGCGGGGACCTGAACCGGTTCGGGAGCGAGCTTGTCCTCAAGACGATGCTTGGCCATGAATTCCACTCTCACGGAGCCGAGCGAGTGGCGCAAGCCTCTTCCGTGACCTGTGCGTTATTTCACGGCAACCGAAACTTTGCCGATCAGTCGCGCTGAGTCATTCATCGAGAACATGGCCGCCCGGCGCGCGACACGCGCCGTTCACCGCACTACCCGGTCTGTTCCGGCGCGATCACGGTCTGCCGCACGTTGCTGCGCCGATCGCCGAGCGGGCTCCGCTAGCCTCTGGGAATGACCGCCGTGGACAAGGTGTTCGCCGCACAACTGGTCGGCCTTCCCGTCTTCGGTCCGGACGGGGAACAGCTCGGCAAATTACGCGAGCTCGTCGCGGGATTGCGTTACGGGGGCGGTGAACCGCGAGTACTCGGCCTCGTCGTGGAGATGGCGACCCGGCGCCGCATCTTCGTGCCGATGCTGCGGGTGACCGCGATCGAACCGAACGCGGTCACACTCGCGACCGGTTCGGTGAATCTGCGCCGGTTCCACAAGCGGCCCAACGAGGTACTGGTCGTGGGGCAGCTGCTGGACGCCCGGGTGGAACTTCCCGACGGGACCGCGGCGACCGTGGTGGACGCGGGCATGGAGCGCACCCGCACCAGGGACTGGTTGATCACCCGGCTCGCGGTGCGTGGCAGGCGCGGGCATTTCGGCAGGAGGGGCCCGACCCACGTGGTTCGGGTCGGCGAGGTGCGCGGGCTGGACATGCTGGAGCTGAATCAGCGGGAACAGGGTGCGCGCGAACTGCTCGCGCTGTTCGAGACGATGCGGGCCGCCGATGTGGCTAGCACGCTGCGCGAGTTGCCCGGCAAGCGGCGCTACGAGGTGGCCGACGCACTGCACGACGAACGGCTCGCCGATGTCATCGAGGAACTCCCGGACGAGGACCAGAAGGATCTGCTGGATCACCTGGAGGAAGAGCGCGCCGCGGATGTGCTCGAGGCGATGGACCCGGACGACGCCGCGGATCTGCTCGGTGAACTGAGTGAGACGCAGAAGGACCGGTTCCTCGAACTCATGGAACCCACCGAATCCGCTCCGGTGAAGCGGCTGCTCGCGTACTCCTCGGACACCGCTGGCGGGCTGATGACCTCGAGCCCCATCGTGCTCGCCCCGGACTCCACGATCGCCGAGGCGCTCGCCAGGGTGCGCAATGCCGACCTGACCCCGGCACTGGCCAGCATCGTGTTCGTCTGTCGTCCGCCGACGGCCACCCCGACCGGGCGTTATCTCGGCTGCGTGCACTTCCAGAAACTGCTGCGCGAACCGCCCTCGGATCTGGTCGGCGGCACCCTGGACACCGACCTGGCCCGGCTTTCCCCGCACGTCTCGCTCGCCGAGGTCACCCGGTACTTCGCGGCGTACAACCTGGTGTGCGGTCCGGTGGTGGATTCCCAGGAGCACCTGCTCGGCGCGGTGACGGTCGACGACGTGCTCGATCACATGCTCCCCGAGGGCTGGCGCGAGACCGCGCCCACCGAACAGCGAACGGAGGCGGGCGAAGATGCCTGAACTGCGCGGACGCCGGATCGATCAGCCACGCACCCCGCGCAGGCTGGCGGTCTCGGTCGATCCCGAGGCGTTCGGCCGGGTGTCCGAGACACTCGCCCGATTCCTCGGCACCGGGACGTTCCTGTTCTGGCAGACGCTGATCGTGGTCACCTGGATCGTCCTCAACCTCGCCGCGGTCAGCCTGAGCTGGGACCCCTATCCGTTCATCCTGCTCAATCTCGCTTTCTCCACCCAGGCAGCGTATGCGGCCCCGCTGATCCTGCTCGCGCAGAACCGCCAGGACGACCGGGACCGCGTCTCGCTCGAGGAGGACCGGGCGCGCGCGGCACAGACCAAGGCGGACACCGAGTATCTCGCCAGGGAGCTCGCCGCGCTGCGTATCGCGGTCGGCGAGGTCGCCACCCGCGACTACATCCGGGGCGAACTGGAGAAACTGCGCGCCGAGCTGGACTCCGCGGGGAAGGCGAGGAGCGAGTGAGGCGGTCGGCGGTGCCGGGACAATTGCTTGGAAATTCGTCCTAAGAAGATCAAACCTAGTCCATACGGATGAATTTTCAGATGACCAAGGCCGATTCGCTAAAAAAGCTGCGCCCGCTCCGGGGAACACGATATGTTCGCCGGGCTCGGTGGGGATGGGCAGGCGGGAACGCATCCAGCCGGCCCGCTCGCGGGTACACCGCGCGCGGGCCGGTCGTCTGCGCCCTGCTGCTTCTGCTCGCCGGTTGCGCCGGTCCGGGCGCCTCGGCGAATCTCGCTGCCGGGAACTCCGCGCTCCAGGTCTACCTATACCAGGAACCAACCGGGGTGTTCAGCCCGCTCGCGCCCGCCTCCGGGCCGGACACCCAGGTGCTCTCCTTCATCGAGGAGGGCCTGCTCGCGGTCGGGCCGGACTACCGCATCCGGCCGCGGATCGCGCGCGACTACCGGGTTTCCCCGGACGCGCGCACCTTCACCTTCCACCTCCGGCCGGAGGCACGGTGGAGCGACGGCCGCGCACTGACCTCCGCGGACCTGGTGTTCACCTACCGGCTGCTCGGCGACAAGCGAAGTACCTCGGCGAACGCGAGCAACTACGCGGACATCACCGCGCTCTCCGCCCCGGACGCGCACACCTTCGTGATCCGGACCGGGAAACCGGACGCCGGGCTGCTCGCCCGGATCGGCACCTCGCCCATCCTTCCCGAGCACGTGCTCGGGAAGATCCCGGTCGAGAAGGTCGCGAAGGCACCGTATTTCCGGTCCCCGACCGTGACGAACGGTCCATTCCGGTTCGTCGATTACCGATCCAACCAATTCGTACACGTGACCGCGAACCGATTTTATTACCGGAAAGCCGGAATACGCGATATCTACCTCAAGATGATGAAATCCGATGTCGCGGCCGCGCAGCTACGCAGCGGCGGTCTGGACATCGCCTCCCTCTCTCCCACCGATCTGGACGTGGCCAGCGGTTTCCCCTCGGTGCGGATCGCCTCCGGGCTCGGCTCCGGATTCGTGCGGATCGCGCTGAACCAGTCCAGGCCCTACTTCCGGGATGTGCGGGTGCGCAAGGCTTTTCTGTACGCGGTCGACCGGCGCAAGATCGTGCGCAATGTGCTGCTCGGCAACGCGGAGGTACAGAATTCCGATTTCTTCAACCGTTCGGCGCCGCGGGATCTCGATCCCTATGCCTATGACCCGGCCAAGGCGCGTGCCCTGCTCGCCAAGGCGGGCTGGGATCCGAACCGCACCCTCACCCTGCAGCTGGTTCCCGGGCAGCGCGACCGTGACCTGACCGCCATGGTGGTCGCCGAACAGCTGGGCAAGGTCGGGGTCCGGGTCCGGATCGACCAGGTGCAGGCCGCGCAGCTGCCGCCGAGCTACACCGACCGCAGCTACGATCTGACGCTCTACGGCGGCGGGAACTACGCGGCCGATCCGAACAGCGTCGCGGTGATCAGCGGATGCGGGCAGTTCTACCCGGACGGAGGCAACATCGACTTCTTCTGCGACCGCGAGCTCGACCGGCTGATGGACCGGGCCAACGCGCTCGCCGATCCGCGGGCGCGTGCGGCCACCTATGCCGAAGCGGCCCGGCGCAGCAATGCGATGGCCGACCTGATGTGGCTCTACGCGCCGCGCGGACTGTGGGGAGTGAACAACCGGGTGCACGGCTTCCAGGCGCCCGGATCCCAGGACACGCCCGCCTTCTGGGACCCGGCGAGCTGGCGGCTCACCCGATGACCGGTTACCTGGTGCGCCGGATCGCCGCGAATCTCGTGGTGTTCGTGTTGATCACCATCGCCATCTTCGCGCTGGTGCACAACGCGCCGGGGGACCCGATCGCGATGCAGATCCCGCCCGCACAGCTGAACGCCGGCAGCGCGGCGTTCATCGCGACGAAGCGACACGAGCTCGGGCTCGATCTGCCGCTGCCGGTGCAGTATCTGCGCTGGGTCTCCGGCGCGGTGCACGGTGACCTCGGCTATTCCCTTGTCAACGGCCGCCCGGTGGGCGAACTGCTCGCCGAGCGCATCGGGCCGACCCTGGAGCTGACCGGGATCGGGCTGGCGATCGCGCTGTTGCTGGCGATCCCGCTCGGCACGCTGGCCGCGCTGCGCCGCAACACGGTTCTCGACCATTCGGTGACCGTGCTCAGCCTCGGCGCGGTCTCGATCCCGCCGTTCTTCCTCGCCATCGTGGCGATCTTCCTGCTGAGCGTGCAGCTGCCGTTGCTGCCCTCCTCGGGGATCAGCACCCCCGGATCGGGTGCCGGTCTCGGTGATCTCGTCTGGCACCTGATCCTTCCGGTGCTGGTGCTCGGGCTGACGAATGCCGGGCCCTATATGCGGTATGTGCGTTCCAGCGTGCTCGGGGAGATCGGGGCCGACTACGTGCGGACCGCGGCGGCCAAGGGCACCTCGCCTGGCCGGATCGCGCGCAGTCACATCCTCCGTAACGCGATGCTCCCGGTGGTGACCGTGGTGGCGGCGAACCTGCCGCAGCAGCTCGCCGCCGCGGTGGTGATCGAGCAGGTGTTCGCCTGGCCGGGGCTGGGCCAGCTCGCCCTGTCCTCGGTGCAGAGTCACGACTATTCGGTGATCATCGGGTTCGCGCTCGTGGTCGCGGTGTTCGTGCTGATCTCCAATCTGGTGGCGGATCTGCTCTATCCGCTCATCGACCCCAGGGTGCGGCTGACATGAGACGGTTCCTCGGCAATCGGATGGCCGTCGCCGCCGCGGTGCTGCTCGCCGTCCTGGTGCTCGCCGCGGTCTTCGCCGGTCCCCTTTCCGGCTACGCGCCGACGGACATCGACCTGGACCTGGTCCGTTCCGGCCCCTCGGCACGGCACTGGCTCGGCACCGATTCGCTCGGCAGGGACGAGCTGTCCCGGCTGCTCTACGCCGGACGGGTCTCGCTCGGGGTCGGCGGGAGCGCCGCGCTGATCGGCGTGCTGCTGGGTACCCTGATCGGCGGAATCGCCGGGCTCTTCGGCCGCTGGATCGACCAGATCCTCATGCGCGGCGCGGACGTGTTCCTCTCCTTTCCCTCCCTCGTCGTGATGATCGTGCTGGCCGGGATCATCGGGCCGAGCGTCACCACCATGACCCTGGCGATCGGGATCTTCCAGTTCCCCACCATCGCCCGCCTGGTGCGCGGGCTGACCCTGAGCCTGCGGGAACGGGAGTACGTGCGGGCTGCCCGCGCCTCAGGGGCCGGGTCCGGCTGGATCTTCCTGCGGCACGTGCTCCCCGCGGTACTTCCCTCGGTGAGCGTGGCGGGCACCATCGCACTGGCCCAGGCGATCGCGCTCGAGGCGACCATGTCCTTCCTCGGCGTCGGCGTACAACCACCGGCGGCCAGCTGGGGCAATATGCTCACCGACGCGCAGAGCCTCACCGTCATCACGAAGCTGCCCTGGCTGTGGGCCGCACCCGGGGTGGCGATCGCGCTGACCGTGCTCGCGGTCAACTTCCTCGGGGACGGGCTGCGCGATGCCCTCGAACCGCGCTCGCAGGTGGACCGGGTGCGCTGAACCCACTATCCACACAAAGGGCGATTGCCTGTCACCTCTGCGTGCAGTACTGATAGCCCCACCAGCCCGGACACACGAGCAATGGAGCTTTGTATGCGGTTGAACACGAGCCTGATCGGCGCCTTCCTCGGCCTCAGCACGATCGCGGCGAATTCGCTCGCGGCCACACCGGCCTCGGCGGAACCGGGCGGCGGGAACACCGGTCCGGCGAGTGGGTACCAGGCACTCACCCGGCAGGACTCGCTCGCGCTGCGATTCAGCCTCGAACAGAGACGCACGGTCCAGACGGTCACCGTGCTCGGCACGGTGACCGGTATCGCGGGCAGCAGACCGGTGTTCCGGTTCTCCGTCCCGGCCGACGGTTCGATCCGCTGGTGGGACGGCTCGGGCTGGACCGAGATCGCCACCGCGGGCACGGTGCCGGATTCCCCGGTCTCCATGGCGCTCTACGTACCGCCCAACCGGGAACGCGCCTATCTGGCGGTCGGATCCCGGGTCATCGGCGAGTTCGGCCCGGTCGGCATGCGGGCACCGGTTCGCCTCGAAGGGGTCCGGTTCGAACCGCAACTGCCCGACGGTCCCCGGCTGGAGCCGGTCTCCGCGCGTGCCTGGCCGCCCAGCGCCCATCCGCGGGTCGGTGAGCCGGAACTCCTGTCCCACTCGGATTCCCCGGAGCAGATGCCCAATTCCGCGGTGACCGTGCCCGGACCGCGCGGGGAACGCATCCGGATGAGCTATCCGGTGCACACCGACGACAGCGCGGGTGCCGGTAACCGGTACGTGTACTCCGACGACGGCGGCCGGAGCTGGACCACCGACCGCTCGGGCAACCCGATGCCGGAGGTCCCCTCGGTGAATCTCACCAAGCTTTCCGGCGGCACCCTGCTCGCCACGAATTACCACACCTACCTGCGCAAGGGCAGCAACACCGAGGCGAGCGTGGAGACCAGCGTGTCCACCGATGGCGGCGCGAGCTGGACCCGGCGCACCGGGGTGCTGCACACCCCGCAGGCAATGCGGCCGATCTCCACCGAGACCGACCGCCCCGGTACCCGGCTCGGTGGGTTCGTCCTGGTGCACGGCGCGCTCGAGCAGCCGGACGGAACCCTGCTGCAGTCCGCCTACGGCTACTACGCGAACGACCGGACCTACCGGCAGCTGTTGCTCGCCTCGACCGACGGGGGCCGGAACTGGACGGTGCGCTCGACCGTCGCCGCGCAGGGCGGGGGCCAGGGCTACGCGGAGGGCGCGTTCGCGCACACGGCCGACGGTGCCCTGCTCGCGGTGATGCGCACCGGGGACTACCGGGCGATGGTCGCCGCGCGCTCCACCGACGACGGGCGCACCTGGGACCCGCCGCAGGTGCTGCGATCCGGATCCGAGGAGCTTCCGGTCACCAGCATCTACCCGGTGCTCGAACCACTTCCCGGCGGACGGCTCGCCCTGCTCACCGGGCGTCCCGGGCTGCGGCTGTACACCTCGCGGGACGGGATCCGGTGGAACGCACCGATCTCGGTGGACTACCGGAACTCGGGCAACGGCACCATGGTGCGGACCGGGAACTCGCTGCTCGTTTTCGGTGACCGGGGCGCGAACTGGGCACGCCCGGCACCCGCGCCCTATGCGATCTGGGCGCGCGAGGTGCGGCTCGGCTCGCTCTCCTGACCGGCCTTGACCTCCACCGCGCACGAGCTTCGAGGATGATCCGGTGAGCGATGCGCGAACCGGATCCACCGGCCGCGGCAAGGTGCTCGCGGCACTCGTCGCGACCATGGCCCTGGCCGCGATGGACACCACGATCGTCGCGACCGCGGTCCCCCAGCTGGTCGGAGATCTCGGCGGGTACACCCTGTTCAGCTGGGTGTTCTCGGCGTACCTGCTGGCGCAGACGGTGACCATCCCGGTCTACGGCAAGCTCGGCGACCTCTACGGGCGCAAACCGGTGCTGCTCGTCGGCATCCTGGTGTTCCTGCTCGGCTCGGCGTTGTGCGCGGTCAGCCCGAACATGGTGCTGCTCGTCGTTTTCCGCGCGGTACAAGGAATCGGCGCGGGTGGTGCGCAGTCGATGATCGCCACCGTCGCCTCGGACCTCTACACGGTCGCCGAGCGCGGCAGGGTGCAGGGCTGGCTGTCCAGCGTGTGGGGCGTGTCGGCGATCCTCGGCCCGCTGCTCGGCGGCGCGTTCGCCGAGTACGCCTCGTGGCGGTGGATCTTCCTGGTGAACCTGCCGATCGGGGCGATCGCGCTGCTGCTGCTCCTGCGCTATCTGCGCGAACAGCGGCCACGGACGACCCATCGGATCGACTATCCCGGGGCCGTACTGGTGCTGCTCGCCTCGGGTGCGCTGTTCCTGTGGATCACCGAGGGCGGCACCGGCTGGGCCTGGTTGTCCGCGCCGAGCCTGCTCCTGCACGGCTGCGGGCTCCTGGCACTGCTCGCCGCGGTGTTCGTGGAGCGCCGCGCGGCGGAACCGATCGTGCCGCCATGGATCTGGTCCCGGCGCGCGCTCGCCGGGTCCTGCCTGGCCACCGCGGGACTCGGGCTGCTGCTGATCGGCCCGAGTACGTTCCTGCCCACCTATGCCCAGTCCCTGCTCGGACTCGGCCCGATCGCCGCCGGGCTCGTGCTATCCACCATGAGCCTGACCTGGCCGCTGGCCTCGGCCCTTTCGGCGCGCTGCTATCTGCGCATCGGCTTCCGCGATACGGCGCTGATCGGGGCCCTGCTCGCGATCGCCGGTTCGGCGGTGCTGTTCGCGCTGCCCGACCCCGGATCGGTGTGGCAGTGCGTCCTGGCGGTCGCCCTGCTCGGCGGCGGGTTCGGGCTGCTCTCGGCCTCCCTGCTGATCGGTATGCAGGCCGGTGTCGGCTGGAGTGAGCGTGGCGTGGTCACCGGGGCCAACCAGTTCGCCCGTTATCTCGGATCCGGGCTCGGCGCGGCCGTGTACGGCGCCGTGTCGAACGCGAGTACGGAAACCGGGCACGGACCGCGCGCGGTCTACGCGGGCACGCACCACGTCTTCCTCGCCATGCTGCTGATCGCGGTTGCCGTCCTGCTCGTGCTGCTGGTGCTCACTCCCCGGCGGTTCCCCGTGCACGAGGAGCAGCAGGTCGATCCGGTGCGGTGAGGCCCGAACGCACCACGCGCAGCTGCTCGGCGAACTCCGGAACCGCGTCGATGTAGGCGTCCAGGAATTCCAGGTACAGCCCGGCGAGTTCACTCTCCAGCAGCGGCACCGGATCCGCGGGCAGGCCGTGCTCACGCCAGTCGAGCGCCGCGAGCACGAGGTCCCGGGCCGCACCCCGGTACCACGTCCCCGCCGCCTGGTTGTGCCCGATCCGCCCCTCACGCAGGGTGTACAGGAACCGCACCGGGAACAGCACGAGCTTGGTCACCGCACGTACCCCGCGCCCGGGAAGCGCGGCCGGGTCCCGGATCTCGCGGAGATAGGCGGGGTCGAACCGGTCCGCGGCGAACTCCGCACCGCAGCGCACGAGTTCGTGCCGACCGGGTGGCTCGGCTCCGGTGCGCCGGTCGGTGCCGTACAGCAGCCGCCCGGACTCCAGCAGGTCCAGCCGGTCGATCGCGGGCAGCCGTCCCGGTTCCGGCCGGCCGGCGCGCACACCGGACCAGTCGGCGTAGAACACCGAGAGCCGTTCGGCCAGCGCCCCCGGGGTACGTGCCCGGATCTCGGCGATCCCGCTTGGCGTGTGCTCGTTCACCTCGGTGAGCACGAGCGCCAGGTCGACATCGCTGACCAGCGGCGCGAACCCACCGTGCGCCAGGCTGCCGAGGGCGTACGCGGCTTCGAGTTCCGGACCGAACACCCGTTCGGCGGCGGCGACCGCGTCGGTGAGGACCTGCTCCCCGTCCTCCGCCCCGCGGGCAGCCCCGGTCCGCTGTTCCGCACCGCTCATCCGCCGAGGTCCGCGGAGAGCCAGTGCCGCGGGCGCATCCGCACCACGAGCTGATCGGGATGGTCGCTGCGGGCGAACTCCAGGTATGCCTCGGCCTTGTCCGGGGGAAGGTACCGGTGCGCCATCCGGACCAGCTCTTCCTCGGTGCCGCGCACGATGCCGGTCACCGGTCCTTCCACGGACACGTAGCGCACCGTCGGCTCGACTCGCTCGGCGAGTAGGGTGAACCTTCCGGCCGCCTCGATCGCCTTGCCCTTGCGCGAGCCGACCGCGGTGAGGATGAGGAGTTCACCTCCCGGTTCGTAGTCGTACCAGGTGGGAACACTCAGCGGACCACGATCGGGTGATTCGAGTACGGAGAGGGCGCCGATGTGCGGTTCGGCGAGAAACTGTTCGCGTTCTGTAACGGAAAGGGCCATGCCAGGCACCATAACCGGGGCCACCGACAAAACCTGGTTCCGAAGCTCACACCCCCGTTGACCTCAAGCGAGATCGAGGTTGCATGATCGTTTCCGTAGACACGACGAGGAGGAATCCTTTCATGGCGAAATACTCGCTTCCGGATCTGCCGTACGACTACGGTGCACTGGCACCGCACATCGCGGGCGAGATCATGGAGCTGCACCACAGCAAGCACCACCAGACCTACGTCAACGGCCTCAACGGCACCCTCGACAAGCTCGAGGAGGCCCGCTCCGCCGGTTCCTTCGACGCGATCGTGGGCCTGGAGAAGACCCTGGCGTTCAACCTCGGTGGGCACGTCAACCACTCCATCTTCTGGAACAACCTGTCCCCGGACGGCGGCGACAAGCCGACCGGTGAGCTCGCCGCCGCGATCGACGAGACCTTCGGTTCCTTCGACAAGTTCCAGGCGCACTTCACCGCCGCGGCCACCACGATCCAGGGCTCCGGCTGGGCGATCCTGGGCTGGGACAAGCTCGGTGGCCAGCTGCTGGTGCACCAGCTCTACGACCAGCAGGCGAACCTGCCGGCCAACCAGGTTCCGATCGTCATGCTGGACATGTGGGAGCACGCCTTCTACCTGCAGTACAAGAACGTGAAGCCGGACTACGTCAAGGCCTGGTGGAACGTCGTGAACTGGGCGGACGCGCAGTCCCGCTTCGACGCCGCGCGCGCCTGAGCAGGCTAGCCGTCCAGGACGAGGTCGGCGCGGCGCGCGGTCCGCTCGATCAGCGCCGCGTTCGGCCCGTCCACCCGGCTCACCCACCGCTCGGCCTGTTCGCGGGTGCGCCCGAACCGCATGTGCCGAGCGAGGAGCCGCCCGGTTCGCCGGTCCTCGGGCACCGCGAGGTACCAGGCCTCGTCCAGCAGCGGGCGGACCGCGCTCCACGGCGGCTCGTCCAGCAACAGATAGTTCCCTTCGGTGAGCACGATCCGTGCCTTGTGCACCGGAATCGACCCCGCGATCGGTTCCTCGTGGCCGCGGTCGAAGTCCGGGGCGTACACCGGATCCTCCGCATCCCGGCAACGGCGCAGCAGCGCGGCGTATCCGACGGCGTCGAAGGTGTCCCTCGCGCCCTTGCGCTCGGCGCGGCCCAGCCGGTCCAGTTCCCGCTGCGCGAGATGGAACCCGTCCATCGGCACGGTCACCGCGACCTCACCGAGCCGTTCGGCCAGTGCCGTGGCGAGCGTGGACTTGCCCGCTCCCGGCGCCCCGACGATGCCCACGATCACCCTTCGCTGCGACGGCGCGGCCGCGAGCAGCCCGGAGCAGCGCTGCGCCAATGCCTCCAGGTTCATCGGCGCCACGCCGCTTCGAGCCCGCCCGCGATGAACCGCTGCGCGTGCGCCGCCAGATCGGCCCCGTCCGTCCACAGGTCCCGCCAGATCGCGAGGTCCGCGGTCAGTCCGGGTGAGACCACCGCCGAGGAGAAGCTTTCGAAGGTGACCGGCCCCGCGTATCCGATCTCGGCGAGGGCGTGGAAGAACGCGCCGAAGTCGAGGTGCCCGGAACCGAGATAGCCGCGGTGGTTCTCTCCGATATGCACGTAGCCGAGCCGTTCCCCCGCGCGCAGCACCGGGGTCACGAGATCCGGCTCTTCGATGTTCATGTGATAGGTGTCCAGGTGCAGCATCAGGTTCGGTGCATCGACCTCCGCGATCAGCGCCAGCGCCTGCTCCGCGGTGTTCACCAGATTGCTCTCGTACCGGTTCACCACCTCGAGTCCGAGGGTGATCCCGAGGTCCGCGGCCCGCCCGGCCAGCCTGGTGAGCCCGGCGACCACATGCGCGCGGCCGCGCGCACTGGCCGGTCCTGGATACTTGCCGAGCGCACCGTAGAGCGCGCCGCACAGATAGCGGGCGCCGAGCTCCCCCGCGACCCGCAGTGATTCGTCGAGCAGCGCCTCACCGCGCGCGGACACCTCGGCATCCGTGCTGGACAGGTCGGCCTCGAAGGACAGGCCGCGGGAACACGCGATCTCCACCCCGTGCTCGGCGAGCAGGTTTCTGGTTCCCGCGGTGTCGATCGCCGTGGTGTCGTGCAGGGTCAGCTCGAGCAGGTCGTAGCCGCAGGCCGCGGTCGCGCGCACCGCGTCGCGGGCCGCACCGGCCGTCCATTCCCCGGTCCACACCAGCGAATGGACCCCGAGCGGGTTCGGGAACACGTGGTCCATGCGGTGATTATCGCCCAGCGAACCGGGTGTCCGCCGCGACCTCGGCCCACTGCTCCAGTTCCGCGAGCTGCCCGCGCAGTTTCTCCCGGATCCGGTCCACGGCTTCGGGACCGAGCGGCAACCGCAGTGGCGCGGAATCCGCACCGGCGAGCCGCACGATGAGCTCCGCCGCGCGGTCCGGATCGTTCGGCTGCTTCCCGTCCTGGGCGGGGAACCGTTCGCGCAGCTGCCCGGCCGGGCTCTGCGCGTAGTCCTCGATCGGCGCGGCGAACCGCATCGAGGTGCCCGCGAAGTCGGTGCGGAACGGCCCCGGTTCGACCAGGGTGACCCGGATGCCGAACGGGGCGAGTTCTCCGGCGAGCGCCTCGGACATGCCTTCGAGGGCGAACTTGGAGGTCGCATAGATACCGTGCCCCGGATTGGCCACCACCCCGCCGACCGAGGACAGCTGCACGATGTGCCCACCGCGGCGGGCGCGCATGTGCGGCAGCACCGCACGGGTCACGTGCAGGACCCCGCGCACATTGGTGTCCAGCACCGCGTCGATCTGGTCCTCGGACAACTCCTCGAGTGCGCCGATCAGGCCGTGCCCGGCGTTGTTCACCAGTACGTCGATGCGGCCGTACCGGTCGATCGCCTCGCGCACCGCGGCCTGCACACCGCCGCGTTCGGTGACATCCATGCGCAGTGCCGTGGCGCCCAGTCCGGTGAGTTCGGCCAGCCCCGCGGCATCGCGCGCGGTCGCCACGACCTGATCCCCTGTGGCCAGCGCCGCGCGGGTGATCGCCTTGCCCAGTCCCCTGTTCGCCCCGGTGACGAACCATACCTTCCGCATCCGCGACTCCAACCTGATAGCTTGATACTCAAGACAAATTAGCTTGAATATCAAGAGGTGTCCAGTGGTTACGGATTCGGTCGGCGCGGAACTCCCGGAATGGTTACGGGCCATGCCTTCCGGGGTCGACGGGGAGGTCGAGGCCGCGCGCCAGCGGCTCGGCAGGCTCGTCCGCTCCTGCGAGGGGTTGCTGGCCAGGGCCGCCGAGGGGCAGGGGCTGTCCATCGGCGACCTGGAGGCGCTTTCGGTGCTGCGGCGCAGCGGCCCGCCGTACGAGCGCACCCCCAAGCAACTCGGCGAAACGCTGGGGCTCACCTCGGGCACCGTGAGCGTGCGGCTGGATCGGCTGATCCGCGCCGGGTTCGTCGAACCGGCAGGGGCCAGCGATGGGCGCAGCAAACCGGTGCGGCTGACCCGGCGCGGGCACACCCAATGGCGGGCGGCGACCGGCAAACGGGCCGCATCCGAGCGCGAGCTGTTCACCGAGGCGCTCACCGAGCGGGAACTGGCCAGGCTCAACGGTCTGCTCGCCACCCTGCTCGGTCACTTCGAGCAGCAGCTCGGTCCCGCGCCGAAGCACGACACGCCACGGCTGCGGCAGTGAATGGGGAAGATCAGAGCATGGCGAGCAACATCGCGCCCATACCGATGCTCATCGCCGCGTGGCAGGTGGATTCCCCGGCGGCGAACCGGTTCAGTCCGGTGTCCGCGACCTTGGCGTGGTCGACGGCCGAGGCGATCCAGCCGAGCGAGGTGACCAGGAAGTAGGCGCCGAGCACCAGGTTGGCGACCACGAACACCACCGGAAGCGATGGGGTGGCGGGCATGTCCATTCCCGGCATCCCGGGCATCGCCATGTGGTGGTGCCCTCCGGAGCTTGCGCCGCCGCCCATCGCCATCGGCATGGAGGCGATCATCCACACCATGGCCCCCATCATCACGGCGTGGTGCACGTGCGGCAGCCTGCGCAGATTGCCGTGCCCCACGCAGGGCTGATGCCCGCGCACGGCGAGACCGAGGAACCACAGCGCGACGAGGGCGAACAGCACCAGTTGCGGGTTCATCGGCAGGCTCATCCCCCACGGCCAGGCCATCGCGATCATTCCGGCGCTCATCAGGACGTGCGCGATCCAGCTGACCCGGTCGGCGGCCGAGGGGCGCACCTTCGGGAACCGGCGCACGGCGGCGTACAGGCACCACAGGCCGGTACCCGCGAACAGGATCGTGAGCAGTACCCGCAGCAGCATCGACTCGATCACGCCGTGGCCTCCCTACGCCTGGCCCGCAGCGCGAGCAGTCCGTCGATGAACAGGAACAGCAGCAGGGATCCGCCGAGCAACGGGGCGAAGTAGCCGGCGAGTACCGCACCGAGCACGATCGGGGCGAGCACCTTTCCGGGGACCCTGCGCCAAGTTCCGCGGGCCGGAAGCCTGCCGAATCCGCGTTTCGCCGGGCCGCGCATCCACCACATCCGGTAGCCGAGCACGATCACCAGGATCAGGGCGATCGCCACGATCGCGAGCACGATCTGGTTCACCCAGCCGAACAACAGTCCCTGGTGCGCCAGCACCATCCAGTGGCTCAGCTTGGCCATGAACGGGTAGTCGGCGTACGGCAGATCGGCGGTGATCCGTCCGGTTCCCGGATCCACGGCCATGGTGTCGATGCTCCCCGGCCAGGCCCGGACCTCACGCTTGACCTCGTAGGCCGCCCCCGGGCCGCTCGGCGGGGTGATCTCCAGGGGTCCGCGCAGCCCCGCGGCGGAGACCGCTTCGCGCACCCGGTCGAAACCGATGTCCGCGCCGACGGCCGCGCGTGCCGGTAGGGTCGTCGAGATCTCCGGTGCCTGCCAGGAAAACTGGGCACGGAACTTGGACACATTGTCCCCGGCCAGAGTGGACCAGGTCATCCCGGTCGCGGAGAGGAACAGCAGTACGAGACTGATCCCGAGGCCTGCCCACCCGTGCCAGGAAAGCAGTCGCCGCCTGCCGTTCACCGCGCGCCGCCGGGTACCGGAACGGCGCGCCACGAACCGCTTGCGCAGCCAGAGCACCACTCCGGCCAACACCAGGACCCACATCCAGCTGGCCGCGAGTTCGCTGTAGAACAGGCCGAACTGCCCCAGATGCAGTCCCCGGTGCAACTCGTCGAACCAGCTCTGCACCGGCAGATTGTGCACATTGCGGTAGTTGTCCAGGGTGCCGCGCACCGAACCGTCGTGCGGATCCACGAACACCGAGCGGAAGTGCTCCTCGCCCTGATCGGGAGCGTCGAAGACCACCTGGGTGCTCTGCGTCGGGCTCGCCGAGGGCAGCACCGAATGCAGCCCGGCACCCGGCAGCTGGGCCCGCGCCGCGTCGATCTGGGCGGTCAGCGGGACGTTCCCGGGCGCGGCGGGCACGGTCAGCTCGTGCGCGTAGAGCAGCTTGTCGATCTGCGGGCTGAACACGTAGAGCAGGCCGGTGCATGCGGCCACCAGCAGGAACGGCCCGATGAGGATCCCGGCGTAGGTATGCAGCCGCAGCAGAAGCGCGCGCAGCCCCGGCCACCAGTCCGCGCGGGCGCGCGGATCCTGCGTGGCGATCTCCGGTTCGGCGGTTTGGGTCACGTATAAGGAGTCGTCGGGCGGTGCCGATCGGTTCCCGAGGTTTCGGCGCCCTGCTGTGGGCCCGGACACGCCGATCCACGACACGTCAATGGTGCCATTCGCGCGCTCATGTCGTTGCCGCTGCGTGTTCGAGCGTGTGTACTTGAGTCATGGCATCCCGTGGACAACGAAGTTCACCGCGGCACCCGGCAAGGGTTGAACGGGCGGCGTGGTCGGCATGATCATCGAGAACGTCGCGATCTGCACCGTGGATTCGGCCGGTACCGAGTACGCGAACGGGTACGTCGTGCTCGACGGGGAGTGGATCACCGCCGTCGGCGCGGGTCCGGCCCCGTCGACCGGTGCGCCCCAGGAACACCGCGTCGACGGGAGCGGCTGCCTGGTCACCCCCGGCCTGATCAATACCCATCACCACCTGTACCAGTGGGCGACCCGCGGGCACGCCGTCGACGCCGGGCTCTTCGACTGGCTCACCGCGCTGTATCCGGTGTGGAGCCGGTTCGACGCGGAGATCACGCACGCCGCGGCGAGCGCCGGTCTCGCCCGGCTCGCCCTGACCGGTACGAGCACGGTCGCCGACCACCACTACATCTTCCCGCACGGGGGCGGCGATCAGGTGGGCGCGGTGCTCGCGGCGGCCGAGCGGATCGGTACCCGGTGCCACCTGGTGCGCGGTTCGATGGACCGCGGCGCCCGCGAAGGCGGTCTGCCACCGGACGAGCTGGTCGAGGACACCGAGGAAGCGCTTTCCGGGACCGAGGCGGCCATCGAGGTGCACCACGATCCGGCGCCGAACGCGCGAGTCCGGATCGCGGTCGGCCCGTGTTCCCCGTTCTCGGTGACCGAACGGCTCATGCGCGGCGCGGCGGAACTGGCGCGGCGCAAGGAAGTCCGGCTGCACACCCATCTGGCCGAGACCGCCGAGGAGGATCGCCGCTGCCGCGCCGAGTTCGGCCTCACCCCGGCACAGTACGCCGAGCGGCTCGGCTGGCTCGGCGCCGATGTGTGGCTGGCGCACACGGTGCATCCGGACCCCGAGGCCATCGGGCTGTTCGGCGCCACCGGTTCGGGAAGCGCGCACTGCCCGAGCTCCAACGGACGGCTGGGCAGCGGAATCGCTCCGGTGCGCGCCCTGCTCGACGCCGGTGTCCCGGTCGGGCTCGGCGTCGACGGTGCGGCCTCGAACGAAGCGGGCGGCCTGGCGGAGGAAATGCGTGCGGCGCTGGTGCAGGCGCGGCAACGGGATGGGACGGGCGCGCTGACCGTGCGGGAGGCGCTGCGCATGGCGACCATGGGCGGAGCACGCTGCCTCGGCCGGGACCGGGAGCTCGGCTCGATCGAGGCGGGCAAGCTCGCCGATATCGCGGTGTGGCGGCTCGACGGATTCGAACACGCCGGGATCGCCGATCCGGTGGCCGCGCTGGTGCTCGGCGCGCCCGCACCGCTCGAACTGCTGCTCGTCGGCGGGAAACCCGTTGTCTCCCACGGAGAACCGCACGGTTGGTCGCCGCGGGAGCTGGCCGCCGAGCTGCGCGCGGCAACCGGGAGGCTGGCATGACCGGGGTCGCGACCAGCGCCGAGGGCATCGGCACGAGTCCACTCCGGACGGACGGCGGCGCGAAGGTGCGCGGCGAGTTCGCCTACGCCTCCGATCTGTGGCACGAGGACATGCTCTGGGGCGCGACCCTGCGCAGCCCGCATCCGCACGCGCGCGTCGACCGGGTGGACATCACCGGGGCGGTGGCCCTGGCCGGGGTGCACGCCGTGCTCACCCACGAGGACGTTCCCGGGAGCAACCGCTACGGTCTCGAACGCGCCGATCAGCCGGTGCTCGCCGAGAATCTGGTGCGCTATCAGGGCGAACCGCTCGCACTCGTCGCCGCGGATCATCCGGAGACCGCGCGCCGGGCACTCGGCCGTATCCGCGTCGACTACACCCCGCTCGAACCGGTCATCGATGCCGAGACCGCGCCCGCCGCTCCCCCACTGCACGAGGGCGGCAATATCGTGCGGCACCTGCCGATCCGCCGTGGCACGAGGAATCCGGTCGCGGATGTGGTCGTGCGCGGCAGCTACCGGGTCGGGATGCAGGACCAGGCTTTCCTCGGCCCGGAGGCCGGGCTCGCCGTCCCGGCCGAGGACGGCGGCGTCGACCTCTATGTCGCGACGCAGTGGCTGCACGCCGACCAGCGCCAGCTCGTGGCCGCGCTCGGGCTCGGCGCGGACAAGGTGCGGCTCACCCTCTCCGGAGTGGGCGGGGCGTTCGGCGGCCGCGAGGATCTTTCCGTCCAGGCGCATGCCTGCCTGCTCGCCCTGCGGACCGGGAAACCGGTGAAGATGGTCTATGACCGCACCGAGTCCTTCCACGGCCACGTGCACCGGCATCCGGCGGTACTGCACTACGAGCACGGCGCGGATGCCGAGGGCAGGCTGGTCTACGTGAAGGCGCGCATCTATCTCGACGGCGGCGCGTACGCCTCCTCGACGGCCTCGGTCGTGGCGAACGCCGCCACCCTGGGGGTAGGACCGTACGTGGTACCGAACGTCTCGATCGACTGCTTTGGCGTCTACACGAACAATCCCCCCGTGCGGTGCCATGCGCGGATTCGGCGCCGTCCAGGCCGCGTTCGCCTACGAGTCCCAGATGGACCGGCTCGCCGAAGCCTGCGACATACATCCGGTAGCACTACGCGAACGCAATGCCCTGCACGAGGGAGCGACCGCACCGACGGGGCAGCGCATCGATTCCCCCGCCCCGGTCGCCGAGCTGCTGCGCCGGGTGCGCGCGGCCCCGCTTCCCCCGCCGCGGGCCACGGATCCGCTCGAACTGCCCGGGGCCGCGGGAAACACCACCCGTGGCGAATCCGTGGTGCGCGGTGTCGGCTACGCGGTGGGCATCAAGAACGTCGGCTTCGCCGAGGGGTTCGCCGACGATGCCGAGGTACGGGTGCGCTTGCATCTCCTCGGTGGCGAACCCGCCGCCCTGGTGCACACCGCCGCCTGCGAGGTCGGGCAGGGACTGACCACCGTGCTCGAACAACTCGTGCGTACCGAGCTCGGTGTCCGGGTGGTGACGGTCGCACCGGCCGACACCGGTATCGGCAGCGCGGGGTCCACGTCCGCCTCGCGCCAGACCTATATGGCCGCGGGCGCGGTGCGGGCCGCCTGCGCGGCGCTGCGCGAGCGCCTTCCGGATTGGGACGGTGCGGGCGAGCTCGAGGAAACCGTGTGCTGGCGGCACCGCGAGACGCACCCGCTCGATCCGGAGACCG
>NZ_JALM01000061.1 GCF_000737195.2 Sciscionella sediminilitoris | reverse complement strand
TTTTGAAACCATCTCTAAAGCATTTCCGGCGGGCTACGGCAATTCCAGCAGGGCGAGCGGAAGCTGCCCGCAGTGGTAGAGCGGGCCGCCCGCGCCGTTCTCCCATAGCTGCACCACATCCGGGGAACGCACCAGGGAACCGGTCACCTGGCGGACCGAAGTGGACACGACCACCCTGCCGTGCGCGTTGACGAGCGCGATCCGCCCGCCGAGAGAACGCAGCAGCGGCATCAGCACCCGCTCGAGCCCGCGCACGTACACATCCGAACCGACGACACCGACGAACTGGTCCCCGTCATGCACCGGGAGCGTGAACGTGAGCGAGTACTCGTCGGTGCACAGATAATCCACGTAGGGCCCGGTCACGTGCCGCTGCCCGGTACTGCGCGGCGTGCTGAACCAGGGCTGGCGGGTGTAGTCGAGGAATTCCTCGCTGGTCGGGTCGAGGCTGACCTGCAGCCGCACCGGATCGTTGGGCACCTCGCCCTTCCACCACTCCAGCCAGCGGGGCCGGTCGGCGAGCATGCCGACATCGGTGATGAACCCGCAGCCGACCACGAGCCCGCGCTCGGTGCCGAGCATCCCGATGATCTGGCCGCGCAGGGCCTCCAGATCGGCGACCCCGGGGAACGCCCCGGTGCCGGTGCGCTCGGCATAGACCTGTTCGACGCTGGTGCGCAGCGTGCCGAGCGCGGCGAAGATGCGCTCCAGCATCGCCGTCACCTCATCCGCGACGCTGGTTACGGTCAACGTTGGCATCTGTAACACCGGTGCTCCAGGTGGTAATCGCTCCGACGAAGGCACCTTACGTCGTGGAGAGCCGCATGTGTAGTTCCGCGAGCTGTTCGATCGCTTCGAGTACGTGTTTCTCGGTCAACTCCCGCGCCCGCGGTCCGTCCGCATCGGCGATCGCCGCGGCGATGGCCGTGTGCGCCTCGCGTGCCGCGCGAAGTGCCCCCTGCTCGCTCGTCGGCAGCCACAGCAGCGCACCGAACTCCCCCTGCAGCCGCACCTCCAGCTGGGTCAGCCGGGGTGACTGCCCCGAGGCGGCCACCTCGAGGTGAAAGGTCCGCTCTGCCCGCTGCACGCCCGATTCGCCCGAACCGAGCTCATCGACACTGGTGCCGATCCTGGCGATGTCCTCGGCGGAGGCCCGTTCGGCGGCGAGCCGCGCCGCGGTGCCCGCGATGGCCGAATACTCGTCCCCGATATCGCGGATCTCGGCCAGGGTCATCTCGCGCAGCCGTGCCCGCACGGTGGCCTTGGCGCGGTCCGCAGGAGTGCGCACGAAACTGCCCCCGCCACGGCCGCGCCGCGTCTCGACGAGTTCCTGCTGCCGCAGCGCCGTCAAGGCCTCGCGAATCGTCACCGTCGACACGCCGAACCTCGCGGCCAGCTCCGACTCGCTCGGTAACTGCTCCCCGTCCTCGAGCAGCCCGAGGCTGATCGCATCGGTCAGCCGCTTGGCCACCGTTTCGGCTCTACCCCGCTGTTCGAGCGGTGCGAACACCGCCGAACGCGCCGCGCTCTCCGTCATCAAGGCACCCGTCACTCGATCCACCGCACGCACTCTGACGAGAATTCTGCCCGAAACTCTTGAACTTTGACATATAATCCCATAGGTTTTAGCACTCTCGGCAGGCGAACGACTACGGATGAGCAAAGGAGCTCTCGTGCGGCAGCTCAGCAACTTCGTGTACGGCGAAGCGAGGCAGGCACGTTCGGGCAGGTGCACCGAGCTGATCGACCCGGTACGCGAAGGTGTGAACGCCACCGCGCCGCTCTCCGGGCCCGAGGATGTCGCGGACGCGGTCGACGCTGCCGGGGCCGCGTTCGAGTCCTGGTCGGCGACCACTCCGGCGCAGCGCCAGCTGGCGCTGCTGCGGCTCGCCGAGGCCATCGAGTCCCGGGCCGAGGAGATCATCCGCGTCGAATCGGAGAACACGGGCAAACCGCTCGCGCTCATCCGGTCCGAGGAGATCCCGATGATGCTCGAGCAGCTGCGGTTCTTCGCCGGAGCAGCGCGCCTGCTCGAGGGCAAGGCAGCCACGGAATACCTCGCCGGGCACACCTCCTTCGTGCGCCGCGAGCCGATCGGGGTGTGCGCGCAGATCACTCCGTGGAACTACCCGCTGCTGATGGCGATCTGGAAGATCGCGCCTGCACTGGCCGCGGGCAACACCGTGGTGCTCAAACCCGCCGAGACGACGCCGGCGAGCACACTGCTGCTCGCCGAGCTCGCCGCCGAGCACCTCCCGCCCGGGGTGCTCAACGTGGTGTGCGGGGACCGGGAAACCGGCCGCGCGCTCGCCGAGCATCCGCTCCCGGCGATGGTTTCGATCACCGGATCGGTGCGCGCGGGCATGGAGGTGGCGCGCACCGCCGCGGAGGACCTCAAGCGGGTGCATCTTGAACTGGGCGGGAAGGCCCCGGTGCTCGTGTTCGAGGACGCCGATCTGGCCAAGGCCACGGCCGGGATCGCCGAGGCTGGGTTCTTCAACGCCGGTCAGGACTGCACCGCGGCCACCCGGATCCTGGTGCAGTCCGGTGTCTACGAGGAATTCCTCGCCGCGCTGACCGGACAGGCTGCGGCGACCCGCACCGGGAACCCGGACGAGGACGTGCTCTACGGGCCGCTCAACAACGCGGCGCAGTTCGCGAGGGTCGCCGGGTTCGTGGACCGGCTGCCGGACCACGCGAGGGTGCATACCGGCGGCGAACGCGTTGGCAGTCAAGGGTTCTTCTACGCGCCGACGGTGATCTCGGGTGTCCGGCAGGAGGACGAGATCGTGCGCGAGGAGGTGTTCGGCCCGGTGCTGACGGTGCAGCGATTCGATACCGAGGCCGAGGCGCTGCGGCTGGCCAACGACGTCGAGTACGCGCTCGCTTCGAGCGTGTGGACCCGCGATCACGGTACCGCCATGCGCGCGGCGAGACGGCTGGATTTCGGGACGGTGTGGATCAACGCGCACATCCCGCTCGTCGGGGAGATGCCGCACGGCGGATTCAAGCACTCCGGCTACGGCAAGGACCTCTCCGCCTACGGGCTCGAGGACTACACCCGCATCAAGCACGTGATGAGCAACATCGAGGAATGAAGGGCAGGCGCCGATGTCCGTGGCGGCGGAAACGCAAACCATTGCGGCACAACGAGAGGAACGCCCTCCGGCCATCCGGTTACGCGGGCTGCGCAAATCCTTCGGGACCGCGCGGGCCGTGGCCGGGGTGGATATGGACATCGCCGACGGGGAGTTCTTCGCCATGCTCGGCCCATCGGGTTCGGGCAAGACCACGATCCTGCGCATGATCGCGGGGTTCGAACAGCCCAGCGGCGGCACGATCACCCTGGACGGCAAGGATGTCACCGGGCTCGCCCCGTTCCAGCGGGATGTGCACACGGTCTTCCAGGATTACGCGCTCTTCCCGCACATGACCGTGCTGGAGAACATCGCCTACGGGCTGCGGGTGCGCCGGGTTCCCAAGGGCGAACGCCTCGACCGCGCGCGGGAGGCGCTGGACACCGTCCGGCTCGGGGACTACGCGGACCGCAAACCGAATCAACTCTCCGGAGGGCAGCGTCAGCGCATCGCCCTGGCCCGCGCACTCGTCAACCGTCCCAAGGTGCTGCTGCTGGACGAACCGCTCGGCGCGCTCGATCTCAAGCTGCGCACCGCGATGCAACTGGAACTCAAACAGCTGCAGCGCGAGGTCGGGATCACCTTCGTGTTCGTCACCCATGATCAGGAGGAAGCGCTGACCATGAGCGACCGGATCGCGGTGATCAACGAGGGGAACATCGAGCAGATCGGCACCCCCGCGGAGATCTACGAGGCACCGGGGAGCGCGTTCGTCGCCGGTTTCGTCGGTACCTCGAATCTGCTCGAACCGGCCGCCGCCGAACAGATCGTCGGCGAACGCGCCACTTTCAGCGTCCGGCCGGAGAAAATCCGGCTCGACACCGAGCTCGGAACCCCGGCCGCGCCGGACGAGTTCACCGCACCGGGTGTGCTGCGCGAGGTCGTGTTCACCGGTCCCTCGACCAGATACGTGGTCGAGCTGGACGCCGGTGGCACGCTCTCCGCGCTCCGGCAGAACGACGGCGCCACGAACGCCGGACCGCGGACCGCCGACCGAGTCCGCCTGAGCTGGGCGTGCGAACACAACTTCCGGATCGCCAGCTCCACCACGAATGAGTCAACAACCGGAGGAAAATGATGCGCAAACCAGGAAAACTCGGCGCCATCGCCGGGCTTCTCTCCCTCGGGGTCGCCCTGACCGCCTGCGGAACGAGCGGAAACGCCGGGGAAAGCAAGGGCGGTAACGGTCTCAATCCACCCAAACTCGAGGCCATGAAACAACTCGGCGCGGGCGAAGGACAGGTGAACGTGCTCGCCTGGCCCGGATACGCGGAGAACGGCTCCAATGATCCCAAGATCAACTGGGTCGGCCCGTTCGAGAAGGAGACCGGCTGCCAGGTCAACGTGAAGACCTTCGGCACCTCGGACGAGGCGGTCAACCTGCTCAAGTCCGGTCAGTACGACGTGGTCTCCGCCTCCGGGGACGCCTCGCTGCGGCTGATCGCCTCCGGGGATGTGGAGCCGATCAACACCAAACTGGTGCCCAACTACGCCGATATCCAGCCGTTCCTGAAGAACCGTGCCTGGAACAGCGTCAAGGGAACCTCCTACGGCATCCCGCACGGCTGGGGCGCCAATATGCTCACCTACCGCACGGACAAAGTGAAGCCCGCGCCCGATTCCTGGGACGTGATGTTCGGCGAGAATTCGCCGTACAAGGGCAAGATCGAGGGCTACGACTCCCCCATCCACATCGCGGACGCGGCGCTCTATCTCAAGGCGCACAAACCGGAACTCGGCATCAAGAACCCGTACGCCCTGGACGACAAACAGTTCAACGCGGCCGTCGACCTGCTCAAGAAACAGCGGCCGAACGTCGTCGAGTACTGGTCGGACTACCTCAAGGAAGTGCAGTCCTTCTCCAGTGGCAACGCCCATGTGGGAACCGCATGGCAGGTCATGGTGAACACCGCGAAGAAGAACGGCGCCCCGATCGCCGATGTGCTGCCCAAGGAAGGGGCGACCGGCTGGTCGGACACCTGGATGCTGTCCAGCAAGTCCAAGCACAAGAACTGCTCCTACAAGTGGATGAACTACATCACCGGACCGCAGGTGCAGGCACAGGTCGCCGACTACTTCGGTGAGGCTCCGGCGAACGCGAAGGCCTGCGATGTCGCCGAGGACAAGACGGTCTGCGACACCTATCACGCCAAGGACGCCGATTTCGCGAACAAGATCCAGTACTGGACGACCCCGATCGAGCAGTGCCTCGACGGGCGCACGGACGTCAAGTGCAAGGACTACAGCGACTGGACCAAGGCCTGGACCGAGATCAAGGGCTGACCTGAGGAGGGACGGGGTGGAGCGGTCGAGGCCGCTCCACCCCGGTCGAACCGATGACTACGAACACCGCACAACGCACCCGATTCGCCGACCGGATCTCCAGCTTCGGCTACGCACGGCCCCGGCTCCGCCTCGCCGGGCTGCTCTCGCTGCCCATGCTCTGGCTCGGCCTCGCCTATCTCGCCGCGCTCGCCGCCCTGTTCGTCTCCGCGTTCTGGACGACCGACAGCTTCACCGGGGAGACCGTCCGCGACTGGAACGTGGACAACTTCGTCAGCCTGTTCTCCGACGGGGTCTATCGCTCGATCACCTTTCGCACGCTCGGTGTCGCCGTCGGGGTGACCCTCATCGACGCGCTGATCGCCTTCCCCATGGCCTACTACATGGCGCGCTACGCATCCGTTCGCGCGCAACGGATCCTGGTGATCGCGATCCTCACCCCGCTGTGGGCGAGCTATCTGGTGAAGGCCTACGCCTGGCGCACCATGCTGGCGCCGAACGGGCTCATCGGCTGGCTGCTGCATCCGTTCGGACTGGACAGTCCCGGTTACGGCGTCACGGCCACCCTGATCACGCTTTCCTATCTGTGGCTGCCGTACATGATCCTTCCGGTGTACGCCGGGCTCGGACAGCTGCCACAGTCCCTGATCGAGGCCTCCACGGACCTCGGCGCGCGCGGCTGCCGCACCTTCCGCTCGGTGATCTTCCCGATGGTGTTCCCCTCGGTGATCGCCGGTTCGATCTTCACCTTCTCGCTGTCCCTCGGGGACTACATCGCGGTGCAGATCGTCGGCGGGACCTCGCAGATGCTCGGCAACGTCGTCTACGCCAATGTCGGTGCCGCGAACAATCTTCCGTTCGCCGCGACCGTGGCCACCATCCCCGTGGTGATCATCCTGCTCTACCTGTTCGCCGTGCGCCGCACCGGTGCGCTCGACAATCTGTGAGACAACCATGACCCGATCCCGTACCTCGCGGAACCTGCTTCTGCTCGCCCTGATCGCCGGGCTGGTGGTGATCTATTTCCCGCTGCTCGTCGTGGTGCTCAACTCGTTCAACGCCGACACCACCTTCGGCTGGCCCCCGGTGCGGTTCACCCTCGACTGGTGGGGCCGCGCCGCGGGCAACTCCGGCGCCATCGACGCGCTGGTGACCAGTGTCGAGGTGGGCCTGATCGCCACGGTCATCTCCCTGCTGCTGGGCACGATGGCCGCGTTCGCGCTGCAGCGCTACCAGTTCTTCGGCAGGGACACGGTTTCCCTGTTGCTGATCCTGCCGATCGCGCTGCCCGGGATCGTCACCGGTATCGCGCTGAACAATGCCTTCCGCACGATGCTCGGGGTCGAGCTCGGCTTTTTCACCGTGGTGGTCGCGCATTCCACGTTCTGCATCGTCACCGCCTTCAACAACATCCTCGCCCGGCTGCGCCGCAGCGGCACCAATCTGCAGCAGGCCTCGATGGACCTCGGCGCGAACGGGTTCACCACCTTCCGGCTGATCACCTTCCCGGTGCTGCGTTCGGCGCTGCTCGCCGGTGGACTGCTGGCCTTCGCGCTCTCCTTCGACGAAATCATCGTCACCCAGTTCACCATCGGCGCGGGTATGAAGACGCTCCCGGTGTGGATCATGGACAACCTCTCGCGGCCGAATCAGGCTCCCGTGGTGAACGTGGTCGCCACGGTACTGATCCTGGTCTCCACCGTCCCGGTGTACCTGGCCCAGCGACTGTCCGGGGACACCGCGACCGGGCACCGGTGATGACCGGCCTCACCACCTCGACCCCTTGCCCTGGACCGGCCGGTTGCTATCATCAGGGATAGGAGCCGCCTGGACGCGGCTCGCGGACGAGGGAGCAGTACCCGCACAGCGACAAGACTGCCGCGAAGGTTCGTCATGAGCTGGATTGTGTTGATCTGCTCCGGAATGCTGGAAGCGGTGTGGGCCACCGCGCTCTCGGCTTCGAACGGATTCCGGAAACCCAAACCGACGATTCTGTTCCTCGTCGCCCTGACCGCGAGCATGGCCGGGCTCTCCTTCGCCATGACCGCCATCCCGACCGGCACCGCCTATGCCGTGTGGGTCGGGATCGGCGCGGTACTGACCGCGGTACTCGCGATCGTGCGCCGCGAGGAACGTGCCACGCTCGTCCGCACACTGCTGTTGCTGGTACTCATCGGGTGCGTCGCCGGGCTGAAGGTGGTGAGCTGACATGTCCAGGCAGTCGAACACGAACACCGGATCGTCCTGGCTCGTGCTGCTGCTCAGCGCGGTGCTCGAGGCGGTGTGGGCCACCGCGCTCGGCGCCTCGGACGGATTCACCGAACCGGTCGCGGTGGTGATCTTCGCGCTCGGCCTGGTGCTGAGCATGACCGGGCTCGGTTACGCGATGCGCGGGATCCCCATCTCCACCGCCTACGCGGTGTGGACCGGGATCGGGGCGGCGCTGACCGTCACCTACGCCATGCTCACCGGTGAGGAGGCGGTCTCCGCGGTCCGGCTGGCGCTGCTCGCCGGGATCGTGGGCTCGGTGATCGGGCTGAAACTGGTCAAGCCCCCTGCGCGGCGAGGAACTCGGTGATCCGGGACCAGGTCTGCCCTGCCGCGGCGGTGTCCGCTTCCCGGTGCTCGGCCGTCGCGCCATCGGTGTACAGGTGCGAGCAGCCCGGGTAGCGGAACACCTGCGCCCCGTGCCCGGACCAGGCAGCGAGATCCGGCTCGTCCACGAACTCGTCCGGTTCGGCGACGTGGATCTGCGTGGGCAGCGGCGCCACCTCGGGAAGGTAGCTCGCGTCGTGCAACAGCACGAGCGCCGAGAAGGCGAACCGCTCGGCGATCCGGACCCCGAGTGAAGCGCCGAGGGAGAACCCGAGGAACACCGCGCCCGGCGGCAGATCCGCACAGGCCCGCTTCGCGCGTTCGTCGAGCACATCCCTGCCGAGCTCATCGCGATAGGCCAGCCCGTCGGCGATCCGGTCGAACGTGTTGCCCTCGAACAGATCGGGGACGCGTACGGTATGTCCGGCGGCGCTCAGCCGGTCCGCCGCCGCGTGCACGGCCGGACGCAGTCCGTACACCGAATGAAAAACCATGATCTCCGCCATCGGATCACGGTAGCCACCCGGAAAAAGCACGGCAAGGAGGATCGATGCGGGCGATCACCCCGGAGGCGCTGCGTACCGAGCTGGCCGAGCAGATCGGGGACCGCGCCCGCACCGGGCGTTGCGCGGTGCTCGTGGACGCCGCTCCGCTCGCCGAACCCGAGCGGTTCGCCGAGGATCTCGTGGATCCCTTGCGGGAACGGGGTTTTCCGGTGCAGCGGGTGGACGCGCGGGATTTCCTGCTGCCCGCCTCGCTGCGGCTCGAGCGCGGCCGGGAGGATCCGGACTCCTACTACGAGGACTGGCTCGACGCCACCGGTCTGCGCCGCGAGGTCTTCGACCGGTGGACCCGCACCGGCCCGTGCTCGGTGCTCCCGTCCCTGTGGGACGCACGCACCGACCGCGCCACCCGGGCCGAGTACCGCGAGCAGCCGGAGCACGCGGTACTGCTACTCGCCGGAACCTTGTTGCTGCACAAGGGTTTTCCCAGCGATCTCACGGTGCACCTCGGTCTTTCCGAGCGCACCCTGGAGCGTGAGCTGCCCGCGCGGGATCGCTGGACACTGCCCGCTTTCCGCCGCTACCGCGCCGAATTCGATCCCGAGGCCAGCGCCGATGTGCTCGTCCGCTTCGACCACCCGGACCGGCCAGCGGTGCGTCCCTGACCGTAGCGGACGTCGAACTGCCGCAGATCGATCCCGCGCATCGTCAGGCGCTGGTGCGGCGCCGATCCCGGCCAGGCGATCCGGTTGACCCGGTTCTCGTCGATGAAATAGCTCGTGCAGCCACCGATGGACCACACCGCCTCGCGCAGTTTTCCGTGCGCCCATTCGGTGAATTCCCGTTGCGCGCGCTCACCGACCTCGATGCGGCTGATCCCCTGTCTGCGCATCGCGGAGATCAGCCGGACCACGTGCGCGCTGTTCGCCTCGATGGTCAGCAGGAACGAGGTGTGCGCGAGTACCGAGTTCGGCCCGACGATGGTGAACACGTTCGGCGCCCCGCGCATCGCGATCCCCCGGTACCCTTCCAGGCCCTCCCGGTCGATCCGGTCCACGAGCGAATCCCCGTCCACGCGCAGATCCGGGAAGTACTTGTACATGTCCTGCACGTGGAATCCGGTACCCCAGACGATCGCGTCCACCTCGGTGCGCCGCCCGGTCTCGTCGATGACCCCGGTCTCGTCGATCTCGGTGACCCGGTCGGTGATCAGGTCCACGTTGTCCCGGGCGAACGTGCGGTAGTAGTTGTTCGCCACCATGGGCCGTTTGCAGGAGAACCGGTAGTCCGGGGTGAGCTTCGCGCGGGTCTCCGGATCGGGCACCTGGTTGCGCAGCGCGCGCAGGCACAGCGCCTCGAAGGCACCGAGCAGCCGGGGATTGAACTGCGCGTGGTGCAACAGCTCGTGTCCGCTGAAAATGGCGGCACGCAAGGCTTTCTGCGCCAGTGGGAGGTTGCGGAACGCGGCCCGGACCGGAGCGGTCAGCTCCAGGTCGAGTTTGGGCAGTACCCAGCCCGCCGAACGCTGGTACACGGTGAGCCGCTCCGCACGCTTGGCCAGTTGCGGCACGAACTGCACCGCGCTCGCCCCGGTGCCGAACGAGGCGATGCGTTTCCCGGTGACGTCGTAGTCGTGGCGCCAGCGCGCGGAATGGAACGAGGGCCCGGTGAATCGGTCCCGCCCCGGAATGTCGGGAATGTGCGGGAAATGCAGGCTGATACAGGCGAGCACCACGATCCGGGCGCGCACCGGGACACCCGAGGTCTCCAGCGACCACATGCCCTCGTCCTCGTCGAAGCTGCCGCCCAGCACCTCGGTGCCGAACCGGGTGCGCTCGCGCAGCCGGTACTTGGCGGCGAGCTTGCGTGCGTAGCCGAGCAGCTCCTCCTGCCCGGCGTAGGTGCGCGACCAGTCCGGGTTCGGTTCGAAGGAGAACGAGTAGAGCGGGGAGGCCACATCCACGGTGCAGCCCGGGTAGGTGTTCTCCCGCCAGGTGCCGCCGACCTCCTCGGCCTTCTCCAGGATCACGTAGTCGGTGATCCCGGCCTCGGCGAGCTTGATCGCGGTGCACATGCCGGAGAATCCGCTGCCGACAATCGCGATCTCGGTGACGATCCCGGTCCCGTCCCGCTCGTTTTCGGTGCGCATACGGCCTCCTTGCCGCCCGCGAGGATGACTTACCTGCAGTACTGACGGTATCTTCTCGCGGGCGGGCGGGCAATGCTCCGGCCCCGCACCTCCCCCGCACCGGACCCGCCCGATCGGGGTAGCGTGCGCACGTGACCATGCCGAACCCCACCGATCCCGCCGATCTGCGACTGCTGGCGCTGCTCGCCGAGGAAGGCAAGGGGGCCGTGCACGAGTTCGCCGCGCGCCTCGGGATGGACCCCCGCGAGGTGGCCACCCGGTTGATCAACCTCTCGGCGAGCGGGCTCCCGCTCGTGGTCGGCGCGGAATGCGATCAGCAACGGCTGCGCGGGACGGTCGCCGCCGCTCAGGCCGCGCAACGCCAGCCCCAGCATCCGGGCAGCCAGTACCCCGGCCAGCAGTACCCGGGCCAGCAGCATCCCGGATACGCCCGGCCCGGCTACCCGGCGCAGCAGCCGCCCCAGCCGTACCCGGCGCCGAACCAGGCGGCGCCCTATCCGGCTCCCGGCCCCTATCCGGCGCCGAGTCCGGTTCACCATCCGGCACAGCAGCCAGGGCCGTATCCGCAGCCGGGCGCGCAGAGCGGGCCCTATCCGGCCGCCGCACCGCAGCAGGCGGGTTCGGTGGCGCGCATTCCCGCGGTCGCCGAGCCGCCCGCGCCCCAGGATCCGCCGTCCGACGATCCGCTCAGCATCTTCGGGCCGCCGCAGAGCGCGTCCTGGACGCGTGGGGACAAACCGGTCGCGGGCACGGAGAAGCCGGGCCCGAACAACCCGGACGGCCCGGCCGCCAGCGGGAAGGTCGGCGAACGGCTGGACACCACGGGACTGGAGGGTGATCCGATCAGCGTCCGGCTCGTCGAGGTGGTGGATCCCGCCGATTCCCTCTACACCGCGGCCGGGTACACCCTCGGCGGGACCGAGCGCGCGGTCGTGGTGCACACCGAGCTCACCAATCGCGGCTCCCGCACGTACCAGACGCTGCCCGATCAGTATCTGATGCTCTACACCGCGGAGGGGCACTCCATCGGCAAGGCGGCGATCTCGCTGTCCTCGCGGCCACCGCACACGATGGGGGTTCCGCCCGGGGAAACCGTCGGCGGGCACGCGGTCTACATCCTCAACGAGCGCACCCGTGTCCTCGAGATCCGCTGGCTGGCCCGCCCCGACTCGCAGCGCGGCGGGCTCACCTGGGAGCTGTAGCGAACTTTCAGGCGCTGCGCAGCTTCTCCAGCGCGGCGGCCAGATCGGCCGGGTACTCGCTCGAATAGGACACCCGCCTGCCGTCGCCGGGGTGCTCGAAGGAGAGTTCGTGCGCGTGCAGCCACTGGCGGGTGAGCCCGAGCTGCTCGGCCAGCCGCGGATCGGCACCGTAGGTGACATCGCCGGCGCAGGGATGGCGCAGCGCGGAGAAGTGCACCCGGATCTGGTGCGTACGACCGGTCTCCAGGTGCACCTCGACCAGGGAGGCCGCCGGGAAGGCCTCGATGACCTCGTAGTGGGTCACGCTCGGTTTCCCGCCCTCCACGACCGCGAACTTGTAGTCGTGCCGCGGATGCCGGTCGATGGGTGCGTCGATGGTGCCCTGCGTGGGATCCGGATGCCCTTGCACGACCGCGTGATAGACCTTGTCCACGGTCCGTTCCTTGAACGCGCGCTTGAGCAGGGTGTAGGCGCGCTCGCTCTTGGCGAGCACCATCACGCCGGTGGTGCCGACATCCAGGCGGTGCACCACGCCCTGGCGTTCGGCGGCACCCGATTCGGCCAGGTGCACCCCGGAGGCGGCGAGCCCGCCGATCACGGTGGGGCCGGTCCAGCCGGGCGAGGGATGCACGGCCACCCCGACCGGTTTGTCCACCACGATCAGGTCGTCGTCCTCTGCCACGATGCGCAGCCCGTCGACCGGTTCGGGACGCGCGCGCAGCGGCTGCTCCGGTTCCGGCAGGGTCACATCCAGCCAGGCCCCGGGCACCAGCCGGTCGGACTTGCCCACCGCGGACCCGTCGAGCAGCACATCGCCCTCGGCGGCCAGCTCGGCGGCGACCGTCCTGGACAGACCGAGCAGTTTCGCCAGGCCCGCGTCCACCCGCATCCCGGCGAGCCCTTCGGGGACCGGGAGGGTGCGCTGCTGCCTCACGCCTTCGCCCCGTTCCCGGACTTGCCGTCCTCGTCGTCCGGCTTGTCCTTGGTGCGCCGTCCGTCGTAGTCCCTGCCGAGCAGTACGAGCAGCACGATCAGCGCACCGCCGACGGTGATGCCGGTGTCGGCGAGGTTGAAGATCGCGAATCCGGTGCCGTACGGGTTCAGGAAGGACAGAAAGTCCACCACGTGCCCGCGCAGCGGCCCGGGTGCGCGGAAGATCCGGTCGGCGAGGTTGCCCAGCGCCCCGGCCAGGACCAGGCCGATCCCGATCGCCCAGCCGGTCGAGCGCAACCGGGGCGCCATCCAGACGATGGCCACGATCACCGCGATCATGATCAGCGAGAGCACCCAGGTCATCCCGTTGGCCATGCCGAAGGCGGCACCGGGGTTGCGGGTCACCGAGATCCACAGCAGCCCGCCGAGCAGTTTGATCGGGGCGTGCCCCTCGACGTTGGCCACGATGAGCAGCTTGCTCACCACGTCCACGGCGAGCCAGACCAGGGCGACGATCGCCAGCACGCCGATCCTGCGTTTGGCCAGCGGCCGGGTGTGTTCGGCCACCTCCGGACCATCCCCCGTCCGTGCGCCCTCGGGGTGCGCCGTGTCCTCGCCGCCTTCGCTCACCCCGCCTATTCTTCCAGGAAGGCGGGCAGCGGGCGCGGGTCGGGGCTCGGGGCGTACTTCCCGTCCACGATCGCGTAGTCCCAGGACGGCCCGTACAGCACGATCGCACGCAATGCGGCGAGCAGCCGTTCGATGTGCTCGGCCCGGGTGCCGAGCCCGATCGAGACCCGCACCGCGGTCTCCGCCTCGGCCCCGGACTCGGCGAGCAGCCGCCCGGTGGCGATGTGCGCGCAGAACTTCCCGTCCCGCACACCGATCCCGTGCTCGGCGGAGAGCACCGCGGCCAGCAGCCCGGACTCGATCCCGTCCAGGGTGAAGCTGACCACGCCGACCCGCTCGCGCGCACCGTCGAACAGGGAGAGTTCGCGCACCCCGGGGATCGTGGCCAGCCCGGCACGCAACCGGTCCAGCAACGCGTTCTCGTGCTCGGCGACCGCCTCGGCGCTGCGCCCGAGGGTCTTGGCCGCCACCGCGAGCGCGTGCACCCCCACCACGTTCGGCGAACCGGCCTCGTGCCGCTCGGGCACCTTCGCCCAGGAGACCCCGAGCTGCTCGTTGACCAGTTTGGTGGCGCCCCCGCCCGCGAGGTACGGCTGCGCGGCGTTGAGCCAGTCCGCGCGGCCGATCAGCGCACCGGCCCCGTACGGCGCATAGCACTTGTGCCCGGAGAGCACCACGTAGTCCACGTCGAGCGCGCGGATGTCCACCGGGCGGTGCGGGGCGAGCTGGGCCGCATCGAGCACGGTGCGGGCACCGTGGCGGCGGGCGATCGCGGCGAGTTCGGCGACCGGCCACAGTTCCCCGGTCACGTTCGAGGCGCCGCACACGACGAGCAGCCGCGGTCCCTCCGGGCTCTCTGCCAATGCGGTGTCCACTTCGGACAGTGCACTGTGGACATCGCGCGGGGTCGGCACGTGGGTGACCCGGCCGCGCCAGGGAAGCAGGGCCGCGTGGTGCTCGGTGTCGAAGAGCACCACGGAAGTGCCGCGGGGCACCGATTCGGCGAGCAGGTTGAGCGCATCGGTGGTGTTACGGGTGAACACCACCGCATCCCGCTCGCGCGCCCCGGTGAACGCACGCAGGCTCGCCCGCGCCCCCTCGTACACCTTGGTGGAGATCTGCGAGAAATAGCCCGCCCCGCGATGCACGCTCGCGTAGTAGGGCAGGAATTCGTCCACGGCATCGGCGACCGCGTCCAGACACGGGGCGCTGGCCCCGTGATCGAGGTTCGCGTATTCCACCCGGCGCCCGTCCACGAGCGGGGCGGGCACCCCGGCGCAGCGGACACCGGGAACGGCGGCGCGCACCGGGGCGGGGTAAGTGGCGGGGCGAACTGGTGCGATGGTCATCGAGTTTTCCCTCCGGGGGTCGAGGACCCTTCCGCGAGGGGTCCGCGCTTGCCCGTGGCGTTCCCACGTGGCCAGGTCGTCACCCGGGGCACCCCACCGCGGAAGGAGGGTTGCCGGCCAGCTAGCCGGGGCTTGTCGCTGGCACTCATGACCTTTCGCGAAAGACCATAACGGAATCGCCGCGCACCGGTAAACCCCGAACACCGTGCGCTGAGATCCAGACCACAACTCTGAAAAGCGGCGAAGCCGCTCTCACCACCCACGCAGCTCGCACCGCGGCCGGACCCACCGAGCATCCCGGCCCGGGGATCAGCGACCCGTCTCTCCGCGCCAGGCGGCGTGCTTACCCGCCCGGTCCACGGCCCGAATCCGCCGTTCGGTCTTCTCCCGCGCGGCTTCGGTGGCCACCACGAGCAATTGGTCGGCCCGCCGCAGCCGGGTGGACGAGTCCGGGGTGAATCCCTCGCCCTCGCGCACCACGAGGCTGACCGTCGCCCCTTTGGGCAGCCGCAGTTCGGAGAGGTAGACACCGTGCAGTTTGGAGCTCTCCTGGATGCGCACCTGCAGCAGTTCGGCGCCGAGGGTGTCCAGTGGTGCGGCGTCCACTTCGAGTTCGGTCGGCTGGCCGCGCTGGCGCAGGCCGAGGATCCGGGCGAGTACCGGGAGGGTGCCGCCCTGGAACAGGGTGAGCAGCACGACGAGCACGAAGACCGTGTTCACGAGCAGCTCAGCGCGCGGTGCTCCCTCGGTGAGCGGGATCATGGCGAGCACGATGGGCACCGCCCCGCGCAGCCCGGACCAGGACAGGAATATCTGTTCGCGCCAGGGCAGCCGGAACGGCGCCGTGGACAGGAACACCGAGGCGGGCCGGGCGAGCAGCAACAGCACCAGTCCGGCCACGATGCCCGGCAGGATCGCCTCGAGCATCCTCTCCGGGGACATGTACAGCCCGAGCAGCACGAACAGTCCGATCTGGGCGAGCCAGCCGAGTCCCTCGGCGAAGGACAGCGTGTCCGAGCGGTGCGGCAGCTGGGAGTTCCCGAGCACCACCCCGGACACGTAGGTGGCGAGCAGCCCGGAGGCGCCCGCGAGCTCGCCGGTGGCGTAGGCGAGCACGCAGATGGCCACGGCGGCGAGCGGGTACAGACCGGTGGAGGGCAGCGCGGCGTGCCGCAGCAGCCAGGATCCGCCGAGCCCGAGCAGGCCGCCGATGATCGCGCCCGCGACGAGTTCGTAGACCACGAGCAGCGGGGTCTGCCAGCCGAGCGGGGCACCCGAGGCGAGCAGCACGACGGCAAGGTAGACCGGGGCGTCGTTGAGGCCGGATTCGAGCTCGAGTGCCCCGGCGATGCGTTTGGGTACCCCCACGGTGCGCAGCACGCTGAACACGGCGGCCGCATCGGTCGAGGAGAGCACCGCGCCCCAGAGCAGTGCGGTGCGCCAGTCGAGGTCGAGCAGATAGTGCAGCGCGGTTCCGGCGATCCCGATGGACACGATCACCGCGCCCGTGGACAGCGCGATCCCCACCCCGAGCGCGGGCCGGACCTCGCGCCATTTGGTGGTGATACCGCCTTCGGTCAGGATGAGCACGAGCGCGGCGATGCCGAGTGATTCGGTCAGTTTGGCGTTGCTGAACTCGATGCCGAAACCGGATTCGCCGAGCACGACCCCGATGCCGAGATAGAGCAGCAGGGAGGGAAGACCGAGGCGGGAGGAGACCCGGACGGCGAGCACCGCGAGCAACAGAACGAGCGCGCCGACTCCGAGTACCTCGCCGAGTTCCTCCACGCCACCTCCCAGTTCTCCGATACATTTTCTCGTGCGGGTGCGAACCAGACGAAACGGGGTGCATGGCGATGGGCGATCGACCTGGTACTACCCGCACATCCCCGGGTTCCGGACCCGGCCCGGATGTGGTGCGTGGCACCGATGAGCTGACCGCCGATGCGGCGTATCGGCTCACCCGTTCCGGGACCCGCATCGAGTGGCGCGGGGATTACCAGAACGCCCGCCAGTTGCTGGCGGCCATGGGCCGGCGGGCCCGCAAAGGCAAACCACCGCGCGATTTCGCGGCACAGCGCCGCGCCACCGCGGAACAGGCGGAGATCCTGGGCCGGTTGCTGATCCCCGTGGAGCCCGGCTGCGTCATCCCGCTGCGCCGCGCCCCGGATGTGCGGCAAGCCTGCCTGGCCGCGGGATGCCCACCGGATGAGGCGTTCACCCTGTCCCTGCGCGAGCTGCTCGGCATGATCGGCGCGCAGCAGTGGCGGGAGAAGGGCGTGTACGTTCCCGCGCTCGCCGAGCGGATCCACCCGCACTACGGCGTGTTCTCCCCGGTACGCGGGGAATACGTGGATCTGGTCGCCGAGGCCCCGTTGCCCGGCGGTGGCACCGCTTTCGACATCGGCACCGGGACCGGGGTGCTCGCCGCCGTGCTGGCCCGCCGTGGCCTGGATTCGGTGATCGCCACGGACACCAATCCGCGCGCCGTCGCGTGCGCCCGGGACAATATCGATCGGCTCGGCCTCGCGGATGTGGTCGAGGTGCGCGAGACCGACCTGTTCCCGCCGATGCGCGCGGATCTGGTGGTGTGCAACCCGCCGTGGGTGCCCTCGGCTCCGAGTTCCGAGCTCGAACAGGGCATCTACGACCCGGAAAGCCGAATGCTGCGCGCCTTTCTCGCCGAACTGGCTCCGCACCTGAATCCGGGCGGGGAAGGCTGGCTGGTCCTTTCCGACCTCGCCGAGCATCTCGGCCTTCGCGGGCGCGAAGAACTGACCGGAATGTTCGCCGCGGCAGGCCTTTCGGTGACGGGCCGGCTCGAGGCGCAGCCGAAGCACAAGCGCAGCAAGGATTCCAGCGATCCGCTGCACGCCGCGCGCGCCGCCGAACGTACCGTGCTGTGGCGGTTGCGGGCGCAGGACTAGTTCCCGCGCCCGCAACCGGGATCAGTCAGGCGACCTTGGTGACCCGTGCGGTGATCTCGACTCCCTCGCCGACGGTTCCGGTGAACCCGTCCGCCTCCGCGGCGTACTCGACCGCGTCGGCGAGGGTTTCACTGCGCAGGAATTCCTCGTGTGCCCGGATTTCCCCGGCGACATCGGCGGGCGCGGCAAGGGTGACGGTGATCCGGTCGGACACGTCGAGACCGGCCTCCTTGCGCGCCTGCTGCACCACGCGCACCGCGTCCCGCGCAGTGCCCTCGGCGCGCAGTTCCGGGGTGACCTCGGTGTCCAGCACGACCAGCCCGGCACCGCCGGGAAGGGCCGCGGTGGCACCGCTGTCCGTTGCCACGAGTTTGCGTTCGTACTCACCCTCGAGCAGCGGTATCCCGGCGGCGACCACGGCGCCCTCGGCGTCGAGTTCCCACTCCCCCGCCTTGACCGCCTTGATCACCCGCTGCACGTCCTTGCCGAGCCGCGGCCCGCAGGCGCGCGCGTTCACCGCGAGCTCGAAATGCCCGTGTGCGGCGACATCCGTGTCCAGCTCGACGGACTTGACGTTGACCTCCTCGCGGATCTGGTCGAGGAATCCGCTCAACCGTGCCGAATCCTCGGCGGCCACGGTGAGTTTCGCCAGCGGCAACCGCACCCGCAGCTTGCCCGCCTTGCGCAGGGACAGCGCGGTCGAGACCACGGCCCGCGCCTCGTCCATCCCGGCCACGAGTTCGGCGTCCGCGGGCAGCTCCGCGGCCCGCGGGTAGTCGGTGAGGTGCACCGAACGCTGCCCGGTGAGCCCGCGCCACACGGCCTCGGTGGTCAGCGGGAGCAACGGGGCGATCGCGCGGGTGGTCACCTCGAGCACCGTGTGCAGGGTGTCGATCGCATCCCCGTCGCCCGACCAGAACCGGTCCCTGGAGCGCCGCACGTACCAGTTGGTCAGCGTCTCCAGGAAGTCGCGGACTTCCGCGCACGCCCCGGAGATGTCGAAGGCGTCCATGGACTCGGTCAGATCCCGCACCAGATCGTGTGTCTTGGCGAGGATGTAACGGTCGAGCACGTGCGCCGAATCGGTGCGCCACTGCCCCGGCCGGTCCGCGGCGTTCGCGTAGAGCGCCAGGAAGTACCAGCTGTTCCACAGCGGCAGCACGGACTGGCGCACCGCCTCGCGGATCCCGCGCTCGGTGACGATCAGGTTGCCCCCGCGCAGGATCGGCGAGGACATCAGGAACCAGCGCATCGCGTCCGAGCCGTCCCGCTCGAACACCTCGGTGACCTCGGGGTAGTTCCCCTTCGACTTGGACATCTTCTGTCCGTCGTCGCCGAGCACGATGCCGTGCGCGACGCAGGTGCGGAACGCCGGCCGGTCGAACAGCGCGGTGGCCAGCACGTGCATCAGGTAGAACCAGCCACGGGTCTGGCCGTTGTACTCGACGATGAAATCGCACGGGTAGTGGTGCTCGAACCAGTCCCGGTTCTCGAACGGGTAGTGCACCTGGGCGAACGGCATCGACCCGGACTCGAACCAGCAGTCGAGTACCTCGGGAACCCGGCGCATGGTGGAGTTCCCGGTCGGGTCGTCCGGGTTGGGCCGGGTCAGTTCATCGATCAAGGGCCGGTGCAGATCACCGGGCCGGACCCCGAAGTCGCGCTCGAGTTCGTCCAGCGAGCCGTACACATCGGTGCGCGGGTAGCGCGGATCGTCGGAAACCCACACCGGGATCGGCGAACCCCAGTACCGGTTACGGGAGATCGACCAGTCGATGGCGCCCGCGAGCCAGTTGCCCATCTGGCCGTCCCGGATGTGCTCGGGAACCCAGGAGATCTCCTTGTTCAGTTCCACCATCCGGTCCCGGAACTTGGTGACCGCGACGAACCAGGAGTCCACCCCGCGCTGGATGAGCGCGTTGTCGCAGCGCCAGCAGTGCGGGTAGGAGTGATCGTAGGTCTCCCGCCGGAACAGCCGCCCGGCCGCTTTCAGGTCCGCCATGATGGGCAGGTTCGCGTCGAACACGTGCATGCCCTCGTACGGCGGCACCTCGGCGTTGAACTCGCCGTGCACGTCCACCGGGGTCGCCGCGACGATGTCCGCGGCGTCGGTGACCTGTTTGTCGATCTCACCGTAGGCGGGGGCGATGTGCACGATCCCGGTGCCGTCCTCGGTGCTGACGTAGTCGGCCAGCAGCACCTGGTGCGCGTTGCGCCGCCCCGCGTAGAAGTCGAACGGCGGGGTGTAGGACAGCCCGGCGAGCTGGGCTCCGGTGTACTCGCCGAGTACCTCGGGATCCTCGCCGAGTTCGCGGGCGTAGGCGGCGAGCCGGTCCCGCGCGAGCAGATACTTGGCATCGCCCGCGCGCACCACCACGTAGTCGACCTCGGGGTGCACCGCGGCGGCCAGGTTGGACGGCATGGTCCACGGGGTCGTGGTCCACACCAGGATGCCGACCCCGTCGAGCTCGGGCCGGTCCGGGGCCACGATCGGCAGGGTGACCGTGATGGCCGGATCCTGGCGCGGCCGGTAGACTTCGTCCATCTTGGTCTCGGTGTTGGAAAGCGGGGTCTCGCACCGCCAGCAGTACCACAGCACCTTGAAGTCGCGGTACACCAACCCCTTGTCCCACAACGACTTGAACGCCCAGATCACCGATTCCATGTAGTCGGTGTCCAGGGTCTTGTAGTCGTTGTCGAAGTCCACCCACCGCGCCTGGCGGGTGACGTACTCCTGCCATTCGTTCGTGTAGCGCAGCACGTTGTCCCGGCACGCCTTGTTGAACGCGGCGATGCCCATTTCCTCGATCTCGTTCTTGTGCTTGATCCCGAGTTCTTTCTCGGTGGAGATCTCGGCGGGCATGCCGTGGGTGTCCCAGCCGAACCGGCGCTCGACCCGGCGGCCGCGCATCGTCTTGTAGCGCGGCACGATGTCCTTGACGTAGCCGGTCAGCAGGTGCCCGTAGTGCGGGAGACCATTGGCGAAGGGGGGACCGTCGTAGAAGACGAACTCGTTGGAGCCGTTCTCCCCCGCCGGGCGTGCCTCGACGCTCGCGCGGAAGGTGTCGTCGGCGGCCCAGTAGTCGAGGATCTCCTGCTCGAGCTCCCCGAAAACCGCCTGGGAGGGCACCGATTCGGCCCCTGCTCGTGGGTAGCGTCGTTCGGCGGACATGGGTGATGCGCTCCTAGCAGTAGTCGTGCCCGTACTCGATTCTCGTACGGGGACGACCCTGCGGCCGCGGTACCACCCCGTTTGCGCGCCGCCTGCACGGCGGCGCGCCACTCGATGGCCGGCTGTCTCGGGCCGGACCCGTCCGGTTCTACTGGGAGCCCGGCCGGGCTCTGTTCTTCCGGAGACTCCCCGGTGATGGCCGGATCTACGTCAATGGTTCCAGGATATCAACCGCGCTTGGCGCGGGAGCGGGCGGCGAGCACGCGGTCGGGGCCGCAGATGCCGCACGGGGTGAAGCCGAGATCGCGGGCCTCGCGCACCGGGAGGGGAATCGTGTCCCGTTCGCCGAGCCAGCCGCAGGCGGTGAGGTGGTACCTCGGCCGTTCGTCGATGACCACGACCTCGTCCTCGAGTTCGGTGACCGTGAGGAGATCGGCCGCGTCGGTCTCCTCCTCGCCCGGCTCCACATCGTCAAGATCGTCGCGCACCTGTTCGCTCCCCGTCTCACGCCCGCCGTCCCCGGCGGTCTCGCTCGCCGCTTCCCGGGACTCGGCCATCCCGGATCCGGCCACCCCGGCCGATTCCGGTTCGGCCGGTTCCTGCCCCGCTGCTTCCGGCGCAGCTGATTCCGGCTCTGCCGGTGCCGACTCGGTCGATCCCGCCGCGTCCGGTTCCGCTGCCGCCGGTTCCGGCGCGGTGCCGTCCGATCCGGCCGCCGGGAGCACGGTCGTCGCCGCGCTCTCCGTGGCGGGCCGTTCGATCTCCCCGGTTTCACCGGCCTCGTCCCCACCGGGGGTGTCTTCTCGTTCGCTGTCCTGCCCGGACTCGCCGGGCCCGGCCAGAACCTCGGTGGCCTCGCCGGCTGCCGGTTCCGCGGCGGCGGTGTCCGGCGCCTGGGCTTCCTCGGCCGCCTCGGGTTCCGCCGTCGCCTCGGTGTCCGCGGTGTCTTCGGGAACCGGCTCCGGTTCGGCCTGTCCCTCCGGCTCTCCCCGGCCGGAGCGCCTGCGGAGCACATCGACCACGAGCACGATCGCGGCGAGGACGCTCGCTCCGATGGAGAGCCAGGCGAACAGGCCGTAGCCGACGGCCAGCGAAGCGACGAGCAGCCCAAGCGCGATGATCACGAGGGCGAGGACAATGATCAACACGTGGCCTGCCTACCAGCGAGCGTGGCCCGACGCCAGTGACGACGCCGAGCCACGCTCAAATCGATGACGAACCGAAAAACCTATCCCGCTTCGGCGCGTGGGCTGCCGAACGAGTACCCACCCTGCTGGGAGCCGGACTGGTTGCCTTCCGAGGGTGCCGCCGGTGCACGGTTGTCCAGATCGCGCAGGCTGGACTCGAGCATGGTCTTCAACCGCGTGCGGTATTCGCGTTCGAAGGTACGCAGCTTCTCGATCTCCTGATCGAGCGCGTTCTTCTCCTTGGTCGCCTGTCCGATGACCTCGGTGTGCTTGCGCTGTGCTTCGCGCTCGAGCGAGGTGGCCTTCTCCCTGGCCTGCCGCTCGACGGTCTCCGCGCGGGTGCGCGCCTCGTTCAGCATGGTCTCCGCGCGGGTGCGCGAGTCGTTGACCATGGTGTCCGCCTTGGCGCGCGCTTCGGAGAGCAGCTGCTCGGACTTGGTCCGCGCCTCGGAGAGCATCTTGTCCGACTCGGACTTGGCCTCACCGGTGAGCCGGTCGGCCATCTCCTGGGCGAGTCCGAGCACCTTGGCCGCCTGGACGTGGTGGTCACCGCCCTGACCGGCCGCGCCCGCCAGTGCCGCCGCCGCGCTCGCGGGGCCGCCGGCACCCGGCTGCTGCGCCTGCGTCTGCTCGAGCGCACCTGCCGGGGGCACCGTGGAGAGCCTGCGCGGCTCGTCGGCGCGCTGCTGCGGGGCCGCTGCCGCCGCCTTGCGTGCCTCGTCCGCCTCCGAACGCGCCTGCTCGAGCTGTGCGTCGAGCTGCTCGATCTGCTGCCGCAGTTCGGTGTTCTCCTGGGTGAGCTGGGCAAGCTCGGACTCCACGAGGTCGAGGAATGCGTCAACCTCGTCCTCGTTGTAGCCGCGCTTCCCAATAGGCGGCTTACTAAACGCGACGTTGTGCACGTCCGCGGGGGTTAACGACATCAGATCACCTCACGCGCTCCATAGCTGCACGCACCCTTCACCCCGGGTACGACCACCGCATCCCGATGAACACGGCGAACAGCAGCACCATAATAGATAGGTCCAGTCCGACGCCCCCGATCCGCACCATAGGAATCAACCTACGGAGCAGCTTCACCGGAGGGTCCGTCATTGTGTAGATCGTTTCCAGCGTGACCGCAACCCCTCCGGCCGGACGCCAATCCCGCGCGAACGAACGCGTGAGTTCGACGATGATCCGGCCGGTGAGCAGCACCCAGTACCCGAAGAGCACGTAGTAGAGCACTAGCCGGAAGAGGTCCACGCCGTAACTCTACCTTTTCGTTATCTACGACCGAAGTACCCACCCTCGGCGATCCGCCGCTTGTCCTCCGCGGTGACGTCGATATTGGGTGGTGACAGCAGGAAAACTTTACTTGTGATCTTGTCGATGTCCCCGCGCATGGCGAACGCGAGGCCGACCGCGAAGTCCACCAGCCGCCTGGCGTCCGCGTCCTCCATCTCGGTGCAGTTCATGATCACCGGGGTGCCGTCCCGGTACGGCTCGCCGATCTTGCGGGCCTCGTTGTAACTGTGCAGGTGCACCGTGGTGATCTTGGACAGCGGCAGTTCCTCCGGAACCGGTGGGGCGGCGGGGACCGCGCGGATCCTCGGCACCGGTTCGGGCTGGGGCTCCATGGCCAGCGAACCGCGAACCGGCGTGCGGGACGCTGCGGCCGACTCCCAGGGCCGCGGCGCGGGGCGCACCGGTTCGTAGTCGTCCTCGTAGTCGTCCCGGAACTCGTGGTGGTAGCGGTCGGCGGGTGCGCGCCGGTCCCGGTAGTCGTGCGCGAACTCGTCGGAGTAGTCGTCGACCTCGTCCGCGGGAATCATGCCGAAGTAGGCCTTCAGCTTCCGTAGTGTGCTCATGGCCCTCCCGCCACTTACCTCGCCCGATAGCGGCCGCAGGGCCCTGCCCTACCGCGCGATCTCTTACTCTTCCGGGGAGATTAGTGCCCGTTCGCCGAGCAATGCGGTTCCGACACGCACGCATGTCGAGCCGTGCGTGATCGCGGCCTCCAGATCGCCGCTCATCCCCGCCGAGAGCCGGGTGGCATCCGGATGTTCGGCACGAAACGCCTCGGCGAGCGCGGCGAGACGGGCGAAGGCGGGTTCGGGTTCGGCGTCCAGTGGGGCGACCGCCATCAGGCCGCGCAGCCGCAGGGTGTCCGTGCCCGCGATCGCCGCGGCGATCTCCGGGATTTCCTCCGGCGCGCACCCGCCGCGTCCCGGCCGCTCGTCCAGGCAGACCTGGACGAGCACATCCAGTTCCGCGGTGCGCTCCCCCGCCTCCAGCGCGTTGCCGGTGGCCCGCTCCAGTGCCCCGGCCAGCCGCACCGAGTCCACCGACTGCACCTCATCGGCCCAGCGGACCACCGAACGCGCCTTGTTGCGCTGCAGCTGGCCGACCATGGACCAGCGCACCTCGGTTTCCGGATGTTCCCTGGTGAACTCCTCGACCTTGGCGGCGGCGTCCTGGGCCCGGTTCTCCGCGAAGGCGCGCAGGCCGAGCTCGGCGAGCAGCGCGTTGTCACTGGCCGGGAAGGTCTTGGTGACGGCGAGCAGTTCGACCTCGGCGGGAGCACGATCCGCCGCGGCACAGGCCCGGTCGAGCCGGTCCCGGACATCCGCGAGGTTCGCCTTCAGCGTGCCGAGCCGCCCGGTCACGGCTCGATCCAGGTGAGCGCGGCGAGCCTGCCGGTGGGCGCCGTCCTGCGATGACTGAACAGGGTGCCCTCCTCCACGGTGCACCGCGGATCCGCGCCGACCTTGCCGACGCCCAGCTCGGCGAGCTGTCGCAGCAGCCCGGCGCGCAGATCCAGCCCAGGCGTGCCGCGGCGGGTGGTGCACGCACTGCCCGGAAGGCGCTCCTCCACCTCGGCGCGCATCGGCTCGGGGACCTCGTAGCAGGCACCGCAGACCGAGGGCCCCAACAACGCCTCGGTGTCCCCGGCCCGCGCACCGAGCCCGGTCATGGCGTCCACCGCGGCACGGAGCACACCGGCACGGGCACCGACCCGGCCCGCGTGCACGGCGGCGACCACTCCGGCGCGCGGATCGCCGAGCAGGATAGGCACACAATCGGCGACCAGCGCGATCATGGCCAGCCCCGGTTCCGCGGTGACCACCGCATCGCTGGCCTCGACCGGTTCGGCGCACGGGCCGTCCACCACGGTGGCCGTCCTGCCGTGCACCTGTTCCATCCACACGAGCCGGTCCTCGGTGAGGCCGAGCTCGGTGGCCAGCCGCGACCGGTTGGCCGCGACCGATTCCGGGTCGTCGCCGACGTGATCGCCGAGGTTGAAGCTCGCGTACGGCGGCTTCGAGACGCCGCCCTCGTTCGTGGTGATTATCCGACGGATCCGCACGTGGCGAGTCTATCGGCGCATGAACGGCGGAACGTCGACCTCGTCGCTGTCCTCATCGGTCACCGGGACCGCGTTCGGCATGGTCGTCCCACTGGTGGGCAGTTCGCCGCCACGGGAGCCCTGACCCGGCTGCTGCTGGCGCTGCCCGGGATCACCCATCACGTTGCCCTGCACCGGGGTGTTGCCCATCGGATTGGAGTCCTGACGCGGGAACGGCTGCGGAGTGGGCGCCTGCACGGTCGGCGGTTCGGTGACCCCGGCGCCGTTGGCCGCGGCCTCGGGTGCCGCACCACCGGCCGGACCACCGTTGCTCTGGGGCGCGGGCTGAGCGGGCGCGCCGGTCTGCTGCGCACCGCCCTGCTGGGCCTCACCCTGCTGCGGGGTCTGCTGGCGGGCGATCGCCTGCGGCTCGAGCTTCTTGTGCGTCGGGGTGCCGCTGTCGAACCCGGCCGCGATCACCGTGATGCGGACTTCGTCGCCGAGCGAATCGTCGATGACGGTACCGAAGATGATGTTCGCCTCGGGGTGCGCGGCCTCCTGCACGAGCGAGGCGGCCTCGTTGATCTCGAACAGCCCGAGGTCCGAACCACCCGAGATGGCCAGCAGTACCCCGTGCGCACCGTCCATGGAGGCTTCGAGCAGCGGGGAGTTGATGGCCTTCTCCGCGGCCTGCACGGCCCGGCCCTCACCGCGCGCCGAACCGATACCCATCAACGCCGAGCCCGCCTGCGACATCACGCTCTTCACGTCGGCGAAGTCGAGGTTGATCAGCCCGGGCGTGGTGATCAGGTCGGTGATGCCCTGGACACCGGAGAGCAGCACCTCGTCCGCGTTGCGGAAGGCGTCCATCAGGGACACGCCCTGATCGCCGAGCTGCAGCAGCCGGTCGTTCGGGATCACGATGAGCGTGTCGCACTCGTTGCGCAGATCGGTGACCCCGGTTTCGGCCTGGTTGCCGCGCCGCTTCCCCTCGAAGGTGAACGGGCGGGTGACCACACCGATGGTGAGGGCGCCGAGCTTGCGCGCCACCGAGGCCACGACGGGCGCCCCGCCGGTCCCGGTTCCGCCGCCCTCGCCTGCGGTCACGAACACCATGTCCGCGCCCTTGAGGACTTCCTCGATCTCCTCCCGGTGGTCCTCGGCCGCGCTGCGCCCGACCTCGGGATTGGCCCCGGCACCGAGACCGCGGGTGAGTTCCCGGCCGATGTCGAGCTTGACGTCCGCATCGGACATCAGCAGTGCCTGCGCGTCGGTGTTGATCGCGATGAACTCGACGCCCTTGAGGCCGACCTCGATCATCCGGTTGACGGCGTTGACGCCGCCGCCGCCGATGCCGACGACCTTGATCACCGCGAGATAGTTTTGCGGGGGTGTCATCGACGTCCGCCCTCCTGCGTTGCTTGACCGTGTACCGCGAACAAAACCTTTGACCTCTAGTTAAGACTTAGGGCCGGATCAACCCCGTAGGTCATCGAAAGACGCTATGCAGCGCGCCCGGTTCGGTAAAGCAGCCACGCCGTACGAGGGCGAATTCCGGTGACAACACAACACCGAAGCGAGACTCCTGCCGGACACTCAGCCCCCGGAGACGGTCGGCATGTCGGGCGTCGCCACGTCGTAGATCTTCCCCTTGCGGGTGAGCAGCGCGGCGAGCACCTTGTTCTTGCGGTCGTTGTCGACGTTCCCGCCCCACTTCACGGTTTTCCCGTCGCGCAGCACCAGTTCCACGTCGTCCGGGGAATTGGCCGTGATCGCCGCGGTCTTGGCACGCAACTGCGGGGTGATCCGCTCGGCGATCCCGAGTGCCGCGCGCACCTTCAGATCCCCCGGCTGCACCGGGCCGACCCGCAGTTCCATCTCGTCCTTGGGCGGTTTCGGCGCGCTGGCGAACGGAACCCCGTTCGCGTCGATGAGCTGCACGGAGCCGTCCGCACCCCGGGTCCAGGCAGCCGGACTGCGTTCGGTGATCCGGATGTCGATGGTGGACGGCCAGGAACGGGAAACCTCGGCGGTTTTCACCGGGGCCAGTCCGGTCACCCGGTCCGCGATCGCCCCGGTGTCCGTGCCGAACATCGAGGACCCCAGTTCCACGTTCGCCGTCTTGCGGACCAGATCGGCGGACACCCGCGAGTTCCCGCTCACCGCGACCGAGCCGACGGTGAACAGCGGGGTGAAGAACAGCACGATGATGATCGCCAGCACCAGGAGCACGATCCCCAGCGCGACGAGCCGCCTGGTACGGATGCGCCCGCGCGAGGGCCCGTCGGGGCGCCTGCTCGGTGCCCGCCGCGCGCTGGTTGCCGTCATGCCGTCCGGTCCCTCACTCGCTCGTTCCCTCGGCGACTCGTTCCAGGGCGGCCAGCAGGTCGGAGCCGAGCATGGTGACGTTGCCCGCGCCCATGGTCAGCACCAGATCACCGGGACGGGCGCGTTCCACGACGAGGGCGACGGCCCGCTCGAACGAGGGCTCGAAGTGCACCTTGTCCTCGGGCAACGGCACCTGCGCGGCGATGATCCCGCCGTGGACCCCGGGTTCGGGTTCCTCGCGCGCGCCGAACACGTCCAGCACCACGACCTCGTCGGCCTTGCCGAGCGCGGCGCCGAACTCCGCGGCGAAGTCCCGGGTCCTGGAGTACAGGTGCGGCTGGAAGACCACGATCAGCCTGCCCTCGCCGACCACCAGCCGGGTCGCGGTCAGCTGCGCGTCCACCTTCGTCGGGTTGTGCGCGTAGTCGTCGTAGATCCGCACCCCGGCCGCGCGGCCCTTGAACTCGAACCGCCTGCGCACCCCGCTGAACGCGGCGAGCCCGTCGAGCAGCCCGTCCAGTTCTGCGCCCAGTTCCAGTCCGGCCAGCAGCGCCCCGGCCGCGTCCAGTGCCATGTGTTCACCGGGCACCGAGACCCGCAGATCGACCTGTTCGCTGCCGATCCGGACCACGACCGAGCCCCCACCGGCGCGTTCGGCCCCGTCCCCGGGAACCGGCTGGAACTCGGCGAGGACCGCGTCCTGCTCGCCGCTCGCGGAGAACCCGTAGCGGCGCACCCGGATGCCCCGCTGCTCGGCGCGCTCGGCCAGTGCCGCGGAACCGGGATCGTCCGCGCAGGCCACCAGCACTCCGCCGGGAGCGAGGCGCCCGAGGAACTGGTCGAACACCTCCACGTAGGCCGCGGTGCTGCCGTGGTGATCGAGGTGGTCCGCCTCCACGTTGGTGACCACGGCGACCGAGGGGCTGAAGGACAGGAAGGAGCCATCGGACTCGTCGGCCTCGGCGACGAACACCCCGCCCTCGCCGTGATGCGCGTTCGCCCCGGACTCGTTGAGGTCCCCGCCGATCGCGAAGGAGGGATCGAGCCCGCAGTGCTGCAGCGCCACGGTCAGCATCGAGGTGGTCGAGGTCTTGCCGTGCGTCCCGGTCACGCACGCCACCCGATGCCCCTCCATCAGCGCGGCGAGCGCCTCGGCCCGGTGCAGCACGGTGAGCCCGCGCCTGCGTGCCTCGGCCAGTTCCGGATTGGACTCCTTGATCGCGGTGGACACCACGACGATCCGGGCTCCCCCGTCGAGCTGGTCGAGGTTCTCCGCGGCCTGCCCGATCGCGATCCGGGCTCCCTGCGCGCGCAAGGCCAGCACGGTGCGGGATTCCTTGGCGTCCGAACCGGAAACGTGGGCCCCGCGGGCGACCAGGATGCGGGCGATCCCGCTCATCCCGGCGCCGCCGATCCCGATCAGGTGGACGTTGTCGAGTGGTGGATTCACGAGACCTCTCCGAGAACCATGTCCGCGAGGACATCGGCGGCCTCCCGGTGCCCGGTTCGCGTCGTCGCCGCGGTCATGCCCGCGAGGCGCTCGGGATCGGTGAGGATGCCGGTGACGAGTTCGGTGACCTTGCCCGCGCTGAGCGCCTCGTCCTCGACGAGCACCGCCGCGCCCGCGTCCACGGCCGGGCGCGCGTTGTTCGCCTGTTCCCCGTTGCCGTGCGGGAGCGGGACGTAGACCGCGGGCAACCCGAGCGCGGAGACCTCGGCAACGGTCATCGCCCCGCTGCGGCACAGCACCGCGTCGGCGGCCGCGTAGGCGAGGTCCATGCGCTCCAGATACGGCGTGGTCACATAGGCGGGTGCGCCGGAAACCTGTTGCACGGCAACGGTGTTCTTCGGGCCGTGCGCGTGCAGCACCCCGATCCCGGCCCCGGCGAGCCCCGCGGCGGCCGAGGCGACCGCATTGTTGATGCTGCGCGCGCCCTGCGAGCCGCCGAACACCAGCAGGGTCGGCGCTTCGGGGTCGAGGCCGAAGTGCTCGCGGGCCTTGGCGCGCATGCTGGTGCGGTCGAGGGTGGTGATCGACTCACGCAGCGGGATACCGATCGGGCGTGCCCCGGGAAGGGCGATCCGGTCGTTCGCGGTCGCCACCTTGGCGGCCATCCGCGCACCGACCTTGTTCGCGATCCCGGGCGGGATGTTGGTCTCGTGCACCACGATGGGCACGGTGCCGCGCGCCGCGAGGTAGGCGGGCAGCGCGACGTAGCCGCCGAACCCGACGAGCACATCGGCCCCGTTCTCGCGCAGCACCTTGCGGGTGTCCCGCACCGCGGCCCGCACCTTGAGCGGGAGGCGGAGCAGTTCACCGCTGATCTTGCGAGGCATCGGCACCGGCGGGATCAGCTCCAGCTGGTAACCGCGCGCCGGCACGATCGTCTTCTCCAGTCCGCGTTCGGTACCGAGCGCGATGATGCGCGCGTCCGGCCGCTTGCGGCTGATCGCGTCCGCGAGGGCGAGCGCGGGCTCGATGTGTCCCGCGGTGCCGCCACCGGCGAGCACCACGCACGGTGCCTTGCCCTGGGGTGCGTTCTCGCCGTGTTGTGTCGGGGCGGTGCTCACCGCCTGCCTCCTGCTCTACGTTCGTCTCGGGGCATCCGCCTGTTCGGTTCCCACTTGCTCATATGGGCACGACGATAGCCGTTCGCTCCCGGGCCCGTCGGCGGGCGCTGTGCCTGCCGGGGCGGAGTGCTCGGCCTGGTCGGGGCTCGCTTGCTCGGCGGGGCCTTGTACGGCTCCGGCGCGGGCAGCCGGAGCAGCCTGCCGAAGGTGCCCGGGCCCTGGTTGCGCAGCGCGGAGACCGCCTCGGGTTCGTTGCGCGCGCAGTTGGCGAGCACCCCGAACACCGCGAGCGTGACCGCGGCCGAGGTACCACCGTAGGAGATCAGCGGAAGGGTGACCCCGGTGACCGGGAGCAGGCCGATCACGTAGCCGATGTTGATCGCGGCCTGGGTGACCAGCCACACCGTGAGCGCGGCGGAGACCAGGCGGATCCACGGATCGGTGTTGCGTGCGGCGATCCGCAGCCCGGCCCAGGCCAACAGCGCGAACAGGCCGAGGACCACGGCGCAGCCGAGGAACCCGAGCTCCTCGCCGATCAGCGTGAAGATGAAGTCCGTGTGGATATTGGGCAGATAACCCCATTTCGAGGCGCCCTCACCGAGCCCGCGACCGAAGAAACCGCCGTCCGCGAGCGCCTGCAGGGACTGGTTGTACTGCAGACCCGCACCACGTGGATCGGCGTTCGGGTTGAGGAAGGAGAACACCCGCGCCACGCGGTAGGGGGCGGCGAAGGCGAACAGTCCCGCGACCACGACCGCTCCGGCCAGGATCCCGCCGAACAACCGCAGCGGGGCACCGACGAACCACAGCAGCGCGAGCAGCACGATGCCGAGTGAGACCGCGCTGCCCATGTCCGGCTCCAGCGCGACAAGGGCGAGCAGTACGAGGCCCACCGGAAGCAGCGGAACCAGCAGATGCCGGTAGCGGTGCAGCAGATTGCGCTTGAGCACCAGCACGTGCGCCCCCCACAGGGCCAGCGCCAGCTTGGCCAGCTCGACCGGCTGCACCCCGAACCCGCCGATCCGGATCCACCCGCGCGCGCCGTTGACCGCCGGGGTGAACAACACGAGTACCAGCAGCAGCGCGCAGACCCCGATGAAGATCCCGGACAACCGCCGGATCAGGGACAGCGGGGTGCGCAGGCCGATGTAGAACAGCACCAGCCCGATGCCCATGAAGACGGCCTGCTTGGTGAAGTACGAATAGGCGCCGCTGCCCTGCTGTACCGAGAGTGTCGAGGAAGCGGAGAGCACCATGATCAGCCCGAGCACCATCAGCAGGCCCATGACGGCCAGGATCAGGTGGAACGAGGCGAGCGGGCGGGAGAGCCAGGCCGTCAGCGTCTTGCGGGCCCCGCGCAGGAGCTTGCCGAGCGCCTTCGGCCCGGCGTTCGATGTTGTCGCCATGCCGCGGATTACCTCGTCACGGCCGCCGCGAAGGCCTCGCCGCGTTGCTTGTAGTCGGTGAACATGTCCATCGACGCGGCCGCCGGGGCGAGGAGCACGGTGTCACCGGGTTTCGCGAGCGAGCGTGCCGCGGTGACGATCTCGGACATGGTGCGCATGGGATTATCGTGCCCGCTGAAACCCTTCACGACCGGGACCTCGGGCGCGTGTCGGGCAAGCGCGGCCTCGATCTGGCCCGCATCGGTGCCGATGAGCACCGCGGCGCGCAGCCGCGAGGCGGCGCGTTCGACCAGTTCGTCCACCGAGGCGCCCTTGAGCAGACCGCCCGCGATCCACACCACGTTCTCGTACGCCCCGAGGGAGGCGGCGGCCGCGTGCGGATTGGTGGCCTTCGAATCGTCCACGTAGCGGATCCCGTCCCGTTCGGCGACGGTCACCGCGCGGTGCGCGTCCGGGCGGTAGGCGCGCAGTCCTTCGCGCACCGCCCGCGCGTCCGCCCCGGCCGCCTGGGCGAGCGCGGCCGCGGCGAGCGCATTGGCCAGGTTGTGCGGTCCGGGCGGGTTGACCTCGGCGATCGGGGCGAGCTCGGTACCGTCCGGGGCGAGCAGGGCCGTTCCGGAGAGCCGGTAGCCGTGCTCCGCCTCCCCCGCGGTGAACGGCATCCGGTTCGCCGCGCGGCCCGCGAGCCGGGCCGACCACTCGTCCCGCGCGTTGTACACGGCAAGCGGTTCGCCACGGTAGATGCTGCCCTTGGCCTCCGCGTACGCCTCCAGGCCACCATGCCAGTCCAGGTGATCCTCGGCCACGTTGAGCACCGTGGCCGCGGTCATCCGCAGGGTGTTCGACCAGTGCAGCTGGAAACTGGACAGCTCCACCGCAAGCACCTGGTGGCCGTCCCGTACCGCCTCGATCACCGGGAGCCCGACATTGCCGCAGGCCACCGCGTCCAGTCCGGCGGCGCGCAGCATCGATTCGAGCATGCCCACGGTGGTGGTCTTGCCGTTGGTGCCGGTGACGCCCAGCCAGGTGACCGTGTCCGGAGCGGCCCGCCAGGCCAGCTCCACCTCGCTGATCACCTCGATACCGCGCGCCGCCGCGGCCGCGAGCACCGGTGCGTCCGGGCGCCATCCCGGGCTGGTGACCACGAGTTCGGTGCCCTCCGGGGGCTCGGTGAGCCCGGCCTCGGTGTGCACGGAGAACTCGCGCAGCCGTTCGGCGTTCGCATCGGTGACCGTCACCTCGGCACCGGCCTCGATCAGCGCGGTGACCACCGAACGCCCGGTCACCCCCGCCCCGGTGACCAGGACCTTCCGTCCGGCGAGCGCGGTCACGCGACGCTGAGCCATTCCGTGTAGAACACGCTCAGCCCGACGAGCGCGCAGATCGCCGCGAGCAGCCAGAACCGCACGATCACCGTGGTTTCCGCCCACCCGGCGAGTTCGAAGTGGTGATGGAAGGGCGCCATCCGGAACAGCCGCCGCCGGGTCGTGCGGAACACCGCGATCTGCAGCACCACGGTGATGATCTCCACCACGAACAGTCCGCCGATGATGATCATCAGCAGCTCGGTGCGGGTCACGATGGACAGGCCGGCCACGAGTCCGCCGAGCGCCAGCGATCCGGTGTCCCCCATGAAGATCTTGGCCGGTGCCGCGTTCCACCACAGGAATCCGCCGACCGCGCCGAGCGCACCGGCCGCGACGATCGCGAGGTCCTGGGGATCGCGCACCAGGAAGCAGCCGGGGGCGAAGCCGACCGTGCAGGAGTGGCTGAACTGGAAGAACGTGATCACGATGTAGGTGGTCAGCACCATCGCGGAGCAGCCACCGGCGAGCCCGTCCAGGCCGTCGGTGAAGTTCACCGCGTTCGACCAGGCCTGCACGGCGAGCACCGCGAAGATCACGAACCCGATCGCGCCGAGCGGGATGATGCTGATGTCCCGGATGAACGAGAGGTTCGTCGAGGCCGGGGTGATCCCGGAACGGTTCGGGAAGTTCATCGCGAGCAGGCCGAAGGCGACCCCGGCGAGCACCAGCCCGATCGTCTTGCCTGTCTTGTTCAGCCCGAGGTTGCGCGCCCGGCGCAGGCCGATGAAGTCGTCGAGGAAACCCACCAGGCCGAGTGCGGTCATCAGGCCGAGCACGAGCAGCCCGGAGATGCTGATCCCCTCGGCGTTGTCCGAGGTCAGCCAGGAGATCAGGTGGGTGATCAGGTACCCGGCCCATGCGGCGGCCACGATCGCCACCCCGCCCATGGTCGGCGTGCCGCGCTTGGACTTGTGCCCCTTCGGCCCCTCATCCCGGATCTCCTGACCGAAGCCCTGCTTGGAGAAGAGCTTGATCAGATACGGGGTGAACAGGATCGACACCACGAGCGCTGCCCCGGCGGCGATCAGGATCCCCTTCACTTCGTGCCTCCATCGGTGGTCGTGGCTGCTGTCGGCTCGGCGAGCACCGCCTCGGCGATGCGCCAGAACCCGAGCGAGTTCGCGGCCTTGATCAATACCACGTCGTGTGGGCGCAGTTGCGCGCGCAGTAGCCGAACGGCGGCATCGGGGTCCTCGACGAAGACCGCTTCCTCACCCCAGGAGCCTTCCATGGTCGCCCCGGTGTGCACCGGCCGCGCCCCCTCACCGACCACGATGAGCTTGGCGATGTCCAGGCGCACCGCCAGCCGCCCGATCTCGTCGTGCAGCCGCGCGGACTCCGCGCCGAGTTCGGCCATGGCACCGAGCACCGCCACGGTCCGGCGCGGCGGTGTGGCCGAACGCCCCATGGTGGCCAGCGACTTCAGCGCCAGCCGTACCGCCTCCGGGCTCGCGTTGTAGGCGTCGTTGACCACGAGCACGTCGTCGGCGCGGGTGCGGACCTCCATCCGCTTGCCCGAGCGCGGTGTCGCGATGCGCAGCGCCTCGGCGATCCCCTCGATCCCGGCCCCGGCGGCGTGCGCCACCGCGGCGGCCGCGAGCGCGTTCGGCACCTGGTGGCTGCCGTGCAGGCCGAGCGCGACCTCGGCACGCCCGTCCGGAGTGACGAGGGTGAACCGGGCCCGGTCGAGCTCGTCGGCGCGGATGTCCTCGGCGCGAATCTCGGCGTTGTCCCCGGTGCCGAAGCTCAGTACCCGGGCCCGGGTCGCCATCGCGGACACGTAGGGATCGTCGGCGTTGAGCACCGCGGTCCCGTCCGCGGGCAGCGCGGCGGGCAGTTCACCCTTGGCTTGCGCGATCGCCTCCCGGGAACCGAACTCGTCCACGTGCGAGGTTCCGACGTTGAGCACCGCGCCGATCGAGGGAGTGGCGATCCGGCACAGGTTCGCGATGTGCCCCGCCCCGCGCGCGGCCATCTCGAGCACCAGGAAGCGGGTGTCCCGATCGGCGCGCAGCACCGTCCACGGCACCCCGATCTCGGCGTTGAACGATCCGGGCGGGGTCACGGTGGGACCGAGCGGTTCGAGCAGCTGACCGATCAGGTCCTTGGTGGAGGTCTTGCCCGCCGATCCGGTCACCCCGATCACCCGCAGCCCGCCGGCGGCCAGTTCGCTGGCCACGTGCGCGGCGAGCGCGGCCATGGCGGCGAGCACCGCGGCCCCGCTGCCGTCGGTATCGGCCTCGAGCGCGTAGATCCCGCTGTTCGCCGCGGCGGGCGGCACGATCACCGCGGGAGCGTCCACCTCGCGCGCGGCCAGCACCCCGCTCGCACCCGCCTCGACCGCCTTGGCGGCGAAGGTGTGCCCGTCCACCCGTTCCCCGGGCAGGGCCACGAACAGGCCGCCGTGGCCGAGCTTGCGCGAGTCGAACTCCACGGTCCCGGTGACCGTCTCGGAACCGTCCGCCCGGTGCAGCCTGCCGCCGACGATCTCGGCGATGCGTGCGAGTGTCAGTTCGATCAACTACTCGGCCCCTGTTGCTCTCGTGGTCCCTGCGCTCCCGGTCACTGTGCCCTCCTGATCGCCGCTTCGAGCTCGTCCCGGTCCGAGAACGGGTGCACGACACCCTCGATCTCCTGACCGGTCTCGTGCCCCTTTCCCGCGACGACGAGGACATCCCGTTCCCCGGCCCGGCTCACCGCCTCGGTGATCGCCGCGCGCCGGTCCCCGATCTCGAGCACCTCGCCGCGCTCGCCCTCGGGCACCGCGTAGGCGCCCTCGAGCATCGCTTTCCTGATGGTGGACGGGTCCTCGGAGCGCGGGTTGTCGTCGGTGACCACGAGCACATCCGCCATCCGCGCGGCCACCGCGCCCATCTGCGGGCGCTTGCCCCGGTCCCGGTCCCCGCCGCAGCCGAGCACCACGATGATCCGCCCGCCCGAACCGGACCGCTCCAGCTGGGTGCGCACCGCGCCGATTGCGAACTCCACGGCCGCGGGCTTGTGCGAGTAGTCCACGACCGCGGTGAACGACTGGCCCGCGTCCACCCGCTCCATCCGGCCGGGCACATCCACCGAGGAGAGCCCGTGCGCGATGTCACCGACCGGGACACCCGCCGAGTAGAGCACCGCCGCGGCCAGGATCGCGTTCGCGACGTTGTACGAACCGGGAAGGCGCAGCGCCACCTCGAAGTCCACCAGCGGCCCGTGCGCGATGAAGGACTGGCCGCCGTCCGGAAGGGAGCGCACCCGGGAGGCCGACCACAGCGCGTCCGGCCCGTCCTCGGTACTGCGCACGGTGATGGTGCCGGACCGGACCAGCCGCCTGCCCCATTCCCCGTCCACGTTCACGATCTCGGTTCCCGATCGCCCGTCGAACAGCTTCGCCTTGGCCTGGAAGTAATCCTCCATGTCCCGGTGGAAGTCCAGGTGGTCCTGGGAGAGGTTGGAGAAGGCACCCACCGCGAACCGGATCCCGCCGACCCGGTGCATCACCAGCGAATGGCTGGACACCTCCATGGCCACGTCGGTGACCCCGCGCTCCACCATCACCGCGAGCAGCGCCTGCATGTCCGGCGCCTCCGGCGTGGTGAACGCGCTCGGCAGCCGTTCCCCCGCGACCCTGGTCTCCACGGTCCCCACGAGCCCGGTGGTCCGGCCCGCCGCGGCGAGCCCGGCCTGGACCAGATAACTGGTCGTCGTCTTGCCCGAGGTGCCGGTGACCCCGAGCACGGCGAGGTGCTCGGAGGGGTTGCCGTACACCTGGGCCGCGAGCTCACCGAGCACGGCGCGCGGGTCCTCGTGCACCAGCACCGGCAGCCCGGTACCGGTGACCTCCTCGAGCACGGCGCCCGCGGGATCGGTGAGGATCGCCGCGGCCCCACCACGGTGGGCCGCGTCGGAGAATTTCCCGCCGTGCACGTTCGCCCCGGGCAGTGCCGCGAACAGATCCCCGCCGAGCACGTGCTGCGCGCGCAGGGTCACCCCGGTGACGAGCGCGTCGGTGGTACCGGTCAGCCGCGCGCCCGCCGCGGCCGCCAGTGCGCCGACGTCCACCGGCGTCGTCCGGGCAGGCCGGGGTGGTGGCGCGGCGACCTTGCCGACCCCTGCCGCGCTGGCGAGCTTGTTCACCACATGAATTCCCTGCTGTTGCTGCTACCGCACGGAGAATATCCGTGTGCGCGCAAAGGTTACCGGCGAGCCGATCGCGCGCCGTTCTCGCCTCGGCGAGTCGGCGGCGAGCGGCCCCGAACCGCCGGTGATCAGTTGAGTACGAACTTTACCTTCGGGGTCGGACCGTCGGAGAGCGGCACGTTGTAGCGCTGCGTCAGGTACGAGGCGAGGTCGTGGAACAGCGGTGCCGCGGTCTGTCCGCCCTGACCGGTCGGCCGGTCGAGCATGATGGCCGCGACGAACCGCGGATGGTCGGCCGGGAACAGTCCGGCGAACGTGGTCGTCTGCTCGGACTGGGAGTACTTCCCGGTCTTCGGATCGACCTGCTGCGCGGTACCCGTCTTGCCCGCCACCTGATAGCCGTCCAGGGCCGCCGAGGGCGCGGTGCCCTCGTTCGGCGAGGGCGCCTTCTGGGTGACCGAGCGCATCATGCCGACCAGTTCCTTGGCCGCCTGTTCCCCGATGACCCGGGTCCCCTTCGGCGACTTGTGCTCGACCACCTTGCCGTCCGGTCCGGTGCTGGACTGGATGATCCTGGGCGGGATCCGCATCCCGCCGTTCGCGATCGCCTGGTAGACGCTGGCCATCTGCAGCGTGGTCATCGAGTAGCCCTGACCGAACGGCAGGTTGCCGAAGGTGCTCGCCGACCAGTTCTTGCGCGAGGGCAGGAATCCCGGGCTCTCCCCGGCGAGCTCGATCCCGGTTCGCTGCCCGATGCCGAACTTTTTCAGGTACTGCTCGAACTTCTCCGGTCCGAGCCGGTTGGCGATCTTGAGGATGCCGACGTTGGAGGACTTCGCGAGGATCCCGGTGAAGGAGAACTGCTGCGTCGGGTGCGACCAGTCGTCGTGCACCGTCCGGTCGGCGACCTTGACGCTGCCCGGAACGGTGATCACGTCATCGGGTTTGGCGACGCCTTCCTGCAGCGCGCCGGCCGCGGTGATCGCCTTGCCGACCGAACCCGGTTCGAACGGCGAGGAGATCGCCGGATCGCCCATGTTGTTCGAGTTCAATGTGGACGGATCGTTCGGGTCGTAGTTCTTGTCGTCGGCCAGCGCCACGACCTTGCCGGTCTTCACGTCGAGCACGGCGATCGAGCCGCCGCGCGCCTTGACCTTGTCCCGGTACTCGTCGAGCAGTTGCTGCGTCTTGAACTGCACATCCTCGTCGAGGGTCAGCTGCACATCCATGCCCGGAACGGCAGGGCGCACATCCCGTTCGGTGCCCGGGATGACCACATCGCTTCCGTTGCCGGTGTCCACCTCGCGGCGGCCGTCCTTGCCGGCGAGCTTGGCGTTGAGCGCGTGCTCGAGCCCGGTGAGCCCCTTCATCCCCGGCGGCTTCTGATCCTTGCGCCAGCTCGCCATGCCGACCACGTTGGCCGCGACGCTTCCGGCGGGGTACCGGCGCATGGAGCGCTTTTCCTGCCCGATGTCCGGGAACTTCTCCCGGATGGTGGCGGCGACCTGTGGGTCGACCTTCTCGTCCAGGTAGGTGAAGGTGCGATCGGAACGCAGCCGGGCGAGCGCGTCCTGCTCGTTGAACTGATCTCCGAGCTGCTGCTTGAGGAACCCGGCGATGTCCGCAGCGTGCTGATCGTAGGAGACCGCCCGGCCGCCGCTCTTGACCACCTTGCTCTGCGCGTCGTCCCAGATGCCGCGCATCGCCTTCGGCCGGGCGGTCAGCGCGACCACATCCACGGAGAAGGCCATCTTGGTGCCCTGCGCGTCGGTGATCGTGCCGCGCTTGGCCGGGATGGAGACGGGGGTGATGCGCTGATCCTCCGCGGCGGAGGCCAGCTGCGGACCGTCGAAGGCCTGCACCTTGACCAGCTGCACGGTCGCGAGCACGAGTGCGCCGACCAGCAGCACCCGTCCCACGATGATGCGTGCCGGCCTGCGCGTCTTGTCCGCTCGGGACAGCGCGCGCGAGATCGACGCCTTGCGTACGCCGATACTGCCTCGCGTTCGTCCTGGCATTGGGGACCTCCCTCCCTCTGGCCTTCGTGGACCGCTAGCGATTCGGCTAATGCCCTGCCGGTGGCCGCGCGCCACCCGCCACGTTGTCCCCGTTGTCGGCGGGGGCCGCGTTGTCCGTCGGTGCCCCGCCCGGGCTCTCTCCCCCGTTGGCCTTGGCGGGATCCTCCGCGGGCTTCGGTTTCCCGATCAGCTTGACCTTGCCGTTCTTGTCGACCAGCAGGTGCGCCGGATCGGCTGCCGGAACCATGCCCAGCTGCTTGGCCCGCTGTGCCAGCGACGTGGCCGAGTTGGCCTCGGCGACCTGCTGCTGCAGGCGTTCGCGCTGCTGACCGAGCGAGGTCGTGGTGTCCTTGAGCTTCTCCAGGCGGTAGGAGTCCGCCGTCGCCTGCGTGGACAACCACAGCGTCGCCCCGACCCCCGCGACGAGCAGTGCGATGAGCAGGACGACGAACGAAGCGGTGGAAGCACTCGCCGCGGCCACCCTCGTCCTGGCCGCGGGCTTCGCCTGGCGCGGCTGGCGCACCGGCTGGGTGCGGTGCAGCAGCTTCTGCGAATGCTCGAAACGTTGTGCTCGCCGGGCGTACGCCTTTGTCGCGGCCGCCGAACGGGGCCGTGCCCCGGTTCCCCGGGTGCCGGCCGTGCCGCGGGTACCCGTCCTGGTTCCTGGTGCGGTACTCGTCGTCATCAGCGTGCCTTTCCGCTCTCGGGAAGTTTCTCGGCCGCGCGCAGCCGAACCGAGGCCGCGCGCGGATTGTGGGCGCACTCCTGCTCCCCTGCCTGCTCGGCGCCACGCGTGACCAGCCGCAGGCTCGGCCCGTGTCCGGGCAGTTCGACCGGAAGGCCCTCCGGTGTCCTCGACCGGGCCCGTCCGGCAAGCTCGCGCTTGACGATGCGGTCCTCGAGCGAGTGATAGGACTCGACGACGATCCGTCCCCCCGGGGCGAGCGCGTCGAGCGCCGCGGGAAGTGCCGTGCGCAGCACCTCGAGCTCCGCGTTGACCTCGATGCGCAGCGCCTGGAAAGTGCGCTTGGCCGGGTGCCCTCCGCTGCGCCTGCTGGCCGCGGGCAGCACCCGGTAGAGCAGTTCCACCAGCCGTGCGCTCGTCTCGAACGGAGCCCGCTCGCGTTCGCTGAGCACCGCCGAGGCGATCTTGCCCGCGAACCGCTCCTCCCCGTACTCGCGCAGGATCCTGGCCAGTTCACCGTGCGGGTAGGTGTTCAGCACCTCCGCGGCGGTGATCCCCTGCTCCGGATCCATCCGCATGTCCAGCGGAGCGTCCTTGGCGTAGGCGAATCCCCGCTCGGCCGCGTCCAGCTGCAGCGAGGAGACCCCGAGATCGAACAGCACCCCACGCAGTTCGTTCCCGGTCCGCCCGGCTTCCTCGGCGACCCGGCCGAACTCGTCGAACCGCGCGTGCACGCCCTGGAAACGGGCCCCGAATCCCGCCAGACGTGCACGCGCGCGTTCGAGTGCGCTCGTATCCTGGTCGACCCCGAACACCGTGAGCCCGGGAAACCTCTCCAACAGCGCCTCGGTGTGCCCGCCGAGGCCGAGGGTGCAGTCGACGAGCAGCGCGCCGGGCTCACCGAGCGCGGGCTCGAACAGCTCGAGTACCCGCTCGAGCAGCACCGGCTCGTGCGTGTACCCGGCCACCGCGGTTCCCTTCGCCGGCTCCCCGCCGATGCGCTGTGGTCTCGGTCCGCCGCCGTTACCTGACGCCGGGGAAGTTGCGTCAGGGCCCGAGTACGGGCGGACAGAGACCACAGCGCACCGCGAGCGCGTCAGAACACGCCTGGGAGCACCTCCTCCTGCGCTTGCGCGTAGGAGTCCTCGTGTTCGTCCTGATAGCGCTGCCAGGCCTCGGCGTCCCAGATCTCCAGCCGGGTGACCGCACCGATCACCACGCACTCCTTCGCCAGCCCCGCATAGCGGCGCAGCTCCGTCGCGATGGAGATCCGCCCCTGACCATCCGGCCGCTGCTCGTCCGTCCCGGCGAACAGGTACCGCTGGTAGGCGCGCACCGCCTCGTTGGTGAAGGGCGCTTCCGCGACCTTGCGTGCCATCTGTTCGAACTCGTCGCGGGGAAACACGTACAGGCAGTGATCCTGTCCCTTGGTGATCATGAGCCCGCCCGCGAGGGCGTCCCTGAACTTCGCGGGCAGCGTCAACCTGCCCTTGTCGTCCAGACGCGGAGTGTGCGTACCGAGGAACACCGGCACTCACCTCCGCGCAGCTCCGGCAACCAGCGACCGAACCGTCCGCCACCGCGTTGCCCCACATGTCACCACTGTACCCCACGATCAACCACCGTCAACCGCTCCCACTCGGTATACCGCATCGAAGGAATGACGTCCATGCAGGCCAGCGCGGTGGAGCGAGGTGGGGGCGAAGTGGGGGAAACGCGCCCTGCCGCCGCTCCCAGGCCGCCCATCCAGGCCTCCCCCCACCGCCCACCACCGGTAAAATCGCAGGTCAGGAACGATCACCGGAAGCTGGTGGGGCAAAACGGGGGGCGAAGTGGGGAGCGTGGTGGAGCCCGTGGTGGGGACTCGTGGGGAGGGAGGTGGTGGCGTTCACCTGCACGGTGCGGGAACCTGAGGGCAGTACGTGGGCGGGATTCGTCGCGAATCGCCTTCGGGCCACAATTGACGGGCGCACTGCCAGCACACCAGGGTCGGCAGACAGGAGGGTCGAGTGACGACGAGTCCGAGGACGGGTACCGACGACGGGGTCCTCGGCAGGCACGAGCACCTGCCGGTCGGCGAACACGGCGCACACGCGGGCGCCGGGATCGACGGTGCCGGGTTCGAGGGCATCGACCGGGAGACGATCGACCACGTCCGCTCGGTCGCCGGACGGATCGGCGCCAATGTGGAGCGCGTGCTCGTCGGCAAGCCCGAGGTGGTCCGGATCGCGCTGGTCACCCTGCTTTCCGAAGGGCACCTGCTGGTCGAGGATGTGCCCGGGGTCGGCAAGACCTCGCTGGCCAAGGCACTCGCCCGGTCGATCGACTGCTCGGTCTCCCGCATCCAGTTCACCCCGGACCTGCTGCCCAGCGACGTGACCGGGGTGTCCATCTTCAACCGCTCCACCGGCGATTTCGAGTTCAGCCACGGTCCGGTGTTCGCGAACCTGGTGGTGGGCGACGAGATCAACCGGGCCTCCCCGAAGACCCAGTCCGCGCTGCTCGAGTGCATGGAGGAACGCCAGGTCACGGTGGACAACACCACCTATCCGCTTGACCGCCCGTTCATGGTCGTGGCCACCCAGAACCCGATCGAGATGGAGGGCACCTACGCGCTGCCGGACGCCCAGCGCGACCGGTTCGCGGCACGCGTCTCGATCGGTTATCCCGACCCGAGCGCCGAGCTCGCGATGATCGACGAGCACTCCGGGCACGATCCGCTCGCCGAGCTCGGCCCGGTCTCGGGCGCCGCGCAGGTGCGTTCGCTGATCGCGGCGACCTCCCGGGTGTTCCTGGCCGGCGAACTGCGCCGGTACGCGATCGAACTCGTCGGGGCCACCCGGCGGCTCGCCGAACTGCGCCTCGGTGCCTCCCCGCGCGCCACGCTGCACCTGGTGCGGGCCGCCCGGGCGCACGCCGCCCTTTCCGGACGGGAGTACGTGGTCCCGGACGACCTGCAGGCCGTCGCCGTTCCGGTACTCGCGCACCGGCTCGTGCTCACCCCCGAGGCGGCCGCGGCCCGCCGCTCCCCCGGCGAGCTCGTGCGCGCACTGCTCGGCAAGATCCCGGTACCGCACGCACCGGCAAGGCGATGATCAACACGGGCATGACCACACGGGGGCGCTGCCTGCTGGCTGCCGGGGTCGCCGCGGCCGGGTGCGCGGTGGTGCTGGATGAGCGGGACATGCTGCGGGTGGCCGTATTCGTGTTCGCCCTCCCACTGCTCGCCACCCTGGTCGCGCGCTGGGCGCGCACCCGGCTGCGGTGCACCCGGAGCCTGCGCCCGCACCGGGTCGCCGCGGGCAGCAGGACCGAGGTGCTGTTGCACCTCTCCAGTGCCTCCCGGCTGCCGACCTCCGGGGTGCTCGTGGAGGACACGGTGCCCTACGCGGCGGGCGCGAAACCCCGGTTCGTGATCGACTGGCTCACCTCGGGCACCGTCGAACTGCGTTATCCGCTGCATCCGATGCTGCGCGGCGTGCACCCGATCGGCCCGGCCGTGGTGCGCGTCTCCGATCCGTTCGGGCTGGCCGAGTTCAGCCGCAGGCTCGGTGAACCGGCCGGTCTGCTCGTGGTGCCGCGCACGGCGAAGCTGCACGGGATGCCGGTGGGACACGGATCCGCGGACAGCTCCGGTCCACGGCGCGCCCGGGCCGGGCACGGTGAGCAGGACGCGATCGTGCGCCAGTACCGGCACGGCGACGATCTGCGCAAGGTGCACTGGCGGTCCACCGCGCACCGGGACGAGCTGATGGTCCGCATGGAGGAGCGCCCCTCCGGTGGCGGCAGCACGGTGCTGCTCGACCACCGCGCGGCGGCGCACCGCGGGCACGGTACCGGGGCCTCGGTGGAGTGGGCGATCTCCTTCGCCGCGAGCGTGTGCCTGCACCTGCACGCGCACGGTTTTCCGGTGCGGCTGGTCACCGAGGACGGTGCCGAGCTCGCCGGGCAGGACGGCGCGGCCGATCAGGGCCAGGCCACCCTGGACGCGCTCGCCGCGCTGCGCCCGACCCACCGGCGCGAGCTCGCGATGCCGGGCGGGCTCGCCGAGGAGCGGGCGATCATCGCGGTGCTCGGCGCCTGTTCGCGGCCCGCGCTCGGGGAACTGATCGCCAGCACCGCGGGGCACACGAGCGGACTCGCGGTACTGCTCGATGTCGGGGCGTGGAGCCCGGGTGACACCGGCGAGATCGCGGATGTCCACGAGGGCGCGCAGCTGCTCACCGCGGCGGGCTGGGCGGTCGTGATCGCCGGACCGGGCGATGGGCTCGCCGACACCTGGCAGCGGTTGTGCGAGGCGGCGAAAGCGGCGACCGGACACCTCGAGGTTCAGCCGTGAGCGCGCATATGAGCGAACCGAGGACACCGCGCCCGCGCGAAGCACCCAGCTCCCCCAGGCAGCGAGCGCACGTGAACGAGCTTGCGAGCGAACCGAGGACACCGCGCCCGCGCGAAGCGCCGAG
>NZ_JALM01000060.1 GCF_000737195.2 Sciscionella sediminilitoris | reverse complement strand
GCACCGCACCACCCAAACTCAGACGCAGACTCATCGCCAGAGACAAGGGGTGCGCCCACCCCGACTGCGACAAACCACCCGCACTCACCCAAGCCCACCACATCCAGCACCACGCCAACGGTGGACCCACCGCCGAGGACAACATGGTGCTGCTCTGCCGCCAGCATCACACCCTGATCCACCACACCGAATGGCAAGTCCGCATCCACAACGGAAAACCCGAATTCACCGCACCCGAATACCGCACGTTGTAGGTGTACGCGGCGTCGGTTGTCGGGGCGGTTGACGACGTGGTCAGCAGTCACGTGAGGCCGTCGACGGGATCTCCTCCGGCGCCCTGTGCTGTCACCGCGCTGAGCAGTGCAAGCCGGCACCCGCTCAGTCGCGCCGCAGACCGTGCTCGATCTCCTCCAGGCTGCGGCCCTTGGTCTCCGGCACCACGAACCGCACGAACAGCCACATCACCAGGCACAGGGCGGCGAAGATCCAGAACGTGGGGCGCGGCCCGATCGACTGCAACACCGGGAGGAAACTCAACGAGATCACGAAATTCATCGACCAGTTCATCACGAGCGTGATTCCCATCGCCTTGCCGCGCACCCGAAGCGGGTAGATCTCGGCGGGGATGACGAACACGATGGTGTCCACGCTCACCGCGACCGCGGCGATGTAGGCGAGCAGCCCGACGATCGCGAGCACGAGGCCGAATCCGGACAGGGTCCCGGTGGCGAGCACGAAACCGAGCACGATCAGCGCGGGAATCATGAAACCCAGTCCCCACAACAACAACGGCCGCCGTCCGCTGCGATCGATCAGCGACATGCCGACCACGGTCATCACGACGTTGATCACCCCGACGCCGACCGTGGCCAGGATCGCCGCGCTGGCCCCGAGACCGGCATTGGTGAGGATCGTCGGCGCGTAGTAGATGACCGCGTTCACCCCGGTGAGCTGGGCGAGGAACTGGATACCGAGCCCGACGAGCAGGGCGGGCCGCACGCTGCGCCCGGTGACCTGCCGCCAGCCGACCCGGCCCTGGGCCTTGGTGTCCCGGATCGCGGCGATCTCCTCCTCGACGGCGCGATCCACATCCTCGCCGGTGCGCAACCGGGCCAGTTCGGTGCGGGCCCGGTCCATCCGGTCGTGCGCGATCAGCCAGCGCGGGGTCTCCGGCAGTACGCTCATCCCGGCGGCCAGCAGCGCGGCCGGGATCACCGCGAAGGCGAACATCCACCGCCAGCCTTCGATCTCGGAGAGCAGGTACCCGATGAGGTAACTGACCAGGATGCCGATGGTGATCATCAACTGGTTGAGGGTGACCAGCCGTCCGCGGATCGCGGGCGGGGCGATCTCGGCGATGAACAGCGGAACGAGCACCGAGGCAGCGCCCACCGAGACGCCGATGACCACCCGCGCGGCGATCAGGCTCGCCGCATTGGGGGAGAGCGCGGCGAACACCCCGCCGATCGCGAACACCCCGGAAGCGGCGAGTACCGCGGGCTTGCGGCCGAACCGGTCGGCGAGCGGACCCGCCCCGACCGCACCGAGGATCGCGCCCACCGCGAGGGCGCTGGCGATCATGCCCTGCTCGAGCGCGTCGAGTCCGAATTCGCGCTTGATGAAGATCAGCGAACTCGAGATGACCCCGGTGTCGTAACCGAACAGCAGTCCGCCCACGGCCGCGGTCACCGAGGCGAGCAGCACCAACCTCGTCGCACGTGTTCCACTGGCCACCAGGGCACCTCCACGGAAAACAGTAACTATTACTTCGTCGTACAGTTGTAACTGTTACTGTTACACCGTACTCGCTCGCGGGCAAGTACCGGGACGGAGAACGCATGGATCAGTTACGCATCGGCGTCGACGTCGGCGGCACCAAGATCGCCGCCGGGCTCGTGGACGCCACCGGCGCGGTGCACGCGCGAACCAACCTGCCCACCCCGACCGATCGCGGCGGGCAGGGAGTGCTCGAGGGAATCGAACAGGCGGCGCGCGCGGTCGGTGAAGGCCGGGAGTTCACCGCGATCGGGGTCGGCACCGGGGGCGTGGTCGACGCGGCAACCGGGACGATCCGTTCGGCGACGGACCTGCTCCCCGGCTGGGCGGGCACCGAGGTGGGGCCCTGGCTGCGCGCCAGGTTCGGGGTCCCGGTCGCCGTGGACAACGATGTGAACGCGCTCGCCGCGGGGGAGTTGCGGTTCGGCACGGGTATCGCGGGCACGGTGCTGTACGCGGCGATCGGCACCGGGATCGGCGGCGCGCTCGTCGTGGACGGAAAGCTGCGCCACGGCAGTCACCACACGGCGGGCGGGATCGGGCACCAACCGGTCGGCGGCCATCGGCGCTGTTCCTGCGGCCGGGCCGGGCACCTCGAAGCCGCCGCGAGCGGGCCCGCGATCGCCGCGGCCTACCGGGAAGCGAGCGGGGACGCCGGGATCACGGATCTGCGCGAGGTGGCCCGGCGCGCCGCAGCCGGCGAGGAGCTCGCGCGCACCGTGATCGGCACCGCCGCGGCCACCCTCGGACGCGCGCTCGGCGGTGCGGCGAACCTGCTCGACCCGGACCAGGTGGTGCTCGGTGGCGGGGTCACCCGGATGGAAGGGCCGTTCCTGGACCAGGTGCGCGAGGCCTTCGTAGCCGAACTGCTCGCCCCGCTGCGCCGGATCGAGCTTCTCGCGGCCCGGCTCGGCGCGGACGCCTCGGTGATCGGGGCGGCCGCACTCGTACTCGGCGATAGTGAATAGGAGAACTGCGGTGACCACTCGAGACCTGCTCGCGGAGCTGCGCGGGCGGCTGATCGTGTCCTGTCAGGCGCGCGCGGGGAATCCGCTGCGGGACACCCCGACCATCGCGCGGATGGCCCGCGCGGCCGAAGCCGGTGGCGCCGCGGCGATCCGGTGCAACGGGCCGGGGGACATCGCGGCCGTGCACGCCGGGGTCGAGCTGCCGGTGATCGGGCTGTGGAAGGACGAGAGCCTGCGTTCCCCGGAATCGGTGTTCATCACCCCGACCGTGGAACGCGCGCTCGGGATCGTGGACGCGGGCGCGCACATCGTGGCCGCGGACGGTACCGACCGGGAGCGGCCGAACGGGGAGAGCTTCGCCGATCTGGTGGCCGCGGTGCACGCGCGGGGCGCACTGGTGATGGCCGATGTGGCCACCGCGGCGGACGGGATCTTCGCCGCGCGCGCCGGCGCGGACTGTGTCGGGACCACGCTCTCCGGCTACACCGCGGAGACCGAGGGGCAGAGTGACGGTCCGGATCTGGAACTGCTCGGGACACTCGCCGCCGAACTGGCCGTCCCGGTGATCGCGGAGGGGCGGCTGCACACCCCGGAACAGGTGCGCGCCGCCTTCGAGCGGGGCGCATGGACCGCGGTCGTCGGTACCGCGATCACCGACCCGGCCTGGATCACCAGGAGTTTCGCCGCCGCGGTCCCGCAGCGTCCACAATGAACCGGTGACCGACTTTCCCGCAGGCGTCCGATCGCTGCTGCCCGCGCTGCCCGCGCTGCCGCGCGCGGTCGCCCAGCTGCTGCTCGACGAACCGCAGGCGTGTGCCGAGCGCAGTCTCGGTGAGCTCGCCGAACGCGCGAACACCAGCGAGGCGACCGTGGCCAGGACCGCGCGGCTGCTCGGGTACCACGGTTACCGGCAGCTGCGGATGGCGCTGGTCGCGTACGCCGCCAAGGCCGGGGAACCCGATGGCGAGCGGCTGTTCGGTCCGGTCAGTGCCGAGGACGAGTTGCCGACCGTGATCGCGAAGCTCACCAGGGACGGGCAGGATTCGCTCGGGGACACTGCCCACGCCCTGGATGTGGACGCGCTGCGGCGCGCGGTGGAACTGGTCGGTGCGGCGCGGCGGGTGGACATCTACGGGCTGATGACCTCCGGACTGGTCGCCCAGGACCTCGCGCACAAGCTGCTGCGCATCGGGATCGCCGCGCAGGCGCACACCGAGATGCACGTGTCCATCACCAGTGCGCTGCAACTGCGCGGCGGGGACGTGGCCATCGGGATCAGCCACTCCGGCAACACCGCCGAGGTGATCGAACCGCTGCAGCGGGCCGCGGAGGCGGGCGCGGACACGATCGCGATCACCGGGAACGCGCAGTCGGCGATCACCGCGGTGGCCGGTGAAGTGCTGTTCGCCGCGGAGGGGCGGGGCACCGAACTGCCCCCGGTCTCGCTGTCCAGCCGGTTCAGCCAGCTGCTCGTGGTCGACTGCCTGTTCATCGGGATGGCCAAGGCCCGCAAGGGAAGCATCGAGGCACTGCAGTCCTCGCTGGACGCGCTCGCCCCGAAACACCACCGCGGTGCGAAACACCAGGGTTGAGTACGGTGCTCGGTATGAGCACGCTCACCGAATGGTTCCGCGCCAACGCGCACACGCTGGACACCCTCGACCCGGACGGGCCACTGGACGAGCTCGAACCGGTGCGCGAGATCATCGGTGATGCCGCGGTCGTGGCCCTCGGCGAGGGCGCGCATTTCGTGGCGGAGTTCGACACCCCGCGGATCCGGCTGCTCCGGTTCCTGGTCGAGCGCTGCGGATTCACCATGCTCGCCGCCGAATACGGCTTCGCCACCGGGTTCGCCGCCGACGCCTGGGCGCACGGCGAGGGTGAGGCCGATGACCTCACCGCGATCGGCGGGCAGCTGGCCACCTGGATCAACGGCGGGCTACTGCGCTGGCTGCGCGAGCACAACGCGCACGCGGAACGGCCGATCGAGTTCGCCGGGGTGGACCTGCCGACCAGTTCCGCGCTGCGCACCGTGCTCGAACCGGTCGAGGCCTATCTCGGCCAGGCCGACCCGGAATCGCTGCCCAGGCTGCGCACCGCGCTCGCGTTCGCCGACCGGATCGGCGGCGGATCGGCCGTCTCGGCGACCACCGGATGGGGGCAGCTCTCCGAGGCCGAGCAGGACGCGCTCACCGCGACGCTTTCCCGGCTGCTGCTGCGGTTCCGCGCGCTCGAACCACGCAGCATCGAACGCACCGATCAGGCCGCCTACGATCTGGCCGCGCGCCACCTCGAAGCCGCGTGCGCGCTCGACTACACCTACTCCGCGATGCACGGCGTGTTCACGGAGAACCCGATGCCCGGGGACACCGGGGTACGGGACCGGTATCTGGCCGAGTCCGTGCTGTGGCACCTGGATCGGCAGCTGGACCACGCCGGGCCGGACGCGCGGATCCTGTTGGTGGCGCACAACTTCCACATCCAGAAGACCCCGGTGCTGCACGAGGGCTTCTTCTCCGCGCTGCCCATGGGCCACTTCCTCGCGGACGCGCTCGGGGACCAGTACCGGGCGATCGCACTGACCCACACCGGGGACAGCGTGCCCGAGATGACCGTCGGCGAAGGGGAGGACGAGATCGGGTTCTCCGCCGCGGCGACCGAGATCGGTGCCCCGGCCGAGGGCACCCTCGAGGCCGAACTGTGCACCGCGGGCCTCGGCTCGTCGATCACCCTCACCGACCTGCGCGGACTGCCCGAACCGATCGGGAGGCTGCGCGCGCAGAGCACCGTCACCGAGGCCCCGGTCCCGGCGGCCTTCGACGCGGTGCTCAGCACACCGGGGGCGAGCCTGAACCGGTGGCCGCTGTAGTCGTGGCGACAGACAGGGCGAGACCTGTCATCTACGATTCGCCTATGACGGAGATGTCGTTCACCGAGCGGGCCAACCAGCGCGGCGATGCGCTCTCGCCCGCGGAGCAGCGGGTGGTCGGTTATCTGCGCGAACACGCACACGATGCGCTGTTCGCGACCGCCGAACAGCTCGGCAAACTGACCGGGACCAGCGATGCCACCGTGGTGCGGACCGCGCGGACGCTCGGCTACTCCGGGCTCCCCGAGCTCAAACAACAGCTCGGCCGCTCACTGGTGGACGAGGTGCGCCCCTCGGTGCGGCTGCGCCAGCGCATCGAGCACACCGGAAGCGATCACGAGGCAACCCTGCGCTATGTGTTCGCCGATGCCACCGAACGGCTCGCCGAGACCAGGCGAATGGTCACCGCGGAGCAGCTGACCGAGGCGGTGGAGGCCATCGCGGGCGCGCGCGAGGTGTTCGCCTTCGGGGTCGGCCTCTCCGCCCTTTCCGCGCAGTACCTCGTCAAACGGCTCAACCGGCTCGGCCTGCGCGCCCAGGACGGTTCCCAGGCCGGATTCCTGCTCGCCGACGAACTGCTCGCGGTCACCGGGGACAGCTGCGTCGTGCTCTACGCCCCCGGCAGGCTGCTCAACGAATGCGAGGTGCTCCTCGATCGCGCCGGAGAGGTCGGCGCGGACGTCGTGCTCGTCACCGACGCGCTCGCTCCCGTGCTGCGGGACCGGGTCCGGGTCTGCCTCGAAGCCGCGCACGCACCCGCCGGCGGCACCAGCGAATGCCTCGCCGCGCTCACCGTCACCGATGCCGTGCTGCTGGCGCTGGCCGCCCGGGACGAACAGCGCGCCGAACAGACCTCGGAACTGCTGACCCGGTTTCGCGAACAGCTGGCGCCGGGCAGCATCGACCGCCAGAAACGCCGCCGCCGTTGAATTGTCCTAGCTGATCTTGCGGCGGTAGATCAGCATGGCGCAGGCGTAGGCGAGCAGCAGCAGGCCGAAGCACCAGGCGAGGGCGAGCCAGAGGTCGGCGCTCACCGGTCGCTGGGTGATCAGCTCGCGCAGCACGTTGACGATCGAGGTGACCGGCTGGTGCTCGGCGAAGGCGCGCACCGGGCCGGGCATGGACGCGGTCGGTACGAACGCGGAGCTGAGGAACGGCAGGAAGATGAGCGGGTAGGAGAAGGCGCTCGCGCCGTCCACGGTTTTGGCCGACAGCCCGGGAATGACGGCCAGCCAGGTCAGCGCCAGGGTGAACAGGACCAGAATGCCGAGGATCGCGAGCCAGGAGAGCACGCCCGCGCCCGAACGGAAACCCATGAGCAGCGCGATACCGGTGACCACCACGAGCGAGATCAGGTTGGCCACCAGCGAGGTCAGCACGTGCGCCCAGAGCACCGAGGAGCGCGCGATCGGCATGGACTGGAATCGTTCGAAGATCCCGTTCTTCATGTCCGTGAAGAGCCGGAACGCGGTGTAGGAAATGCCCGAGGCGATCGTGATGAGCAGGATCCCGGGCAACAGGTAGCTCGTGTAGTCGCCCGATCCGTGATCGATCGCGCCGCCGAACACGTAGACGAACAGCAGCAGGAACGCGATCGGCATGATCGCGGTGGTGATGATGGTGTCCATGCTGCGCGTGATGTGCCGCAGGGAACGGCCGAGCAGCACGGCGGTGTCGCCGAAGAAATGCGGATGCATGGCGGGATTCCTCAGGTGTGCGCCGTGGTGTCCCGGTCCTCGCCGACGATGGCGAAGAACACGTCTTCCAGGCTCGGCTGCTTCTCGACGTACTCGACCTTCGCCGGGGGCAGCAGCTGTTTGAGTTCGGCCAGCGTTCCGTCGACGATGATCCGCCCCTTGTGCAGGATCGCGATCCGGTCGGCGAGTTGCTCGGCCTCCTCGAGGTACTGGGTCGTCAGCAATACCGTGGTGCCGCGCCTGGCCAGGTCCCGCACCGCGTCCCACACCTCGATGCGGGCTTCGGGATCGAGCCCGGTCGTCGGTTCGTCCAGGAAGATCACCGGCGGATCCCCGATCAGGCTCATCGCGATGTCCAGGCGGCGGCGCATGCCTCCCGAATACGTGGCGACCTTGCGGTTCGCCGCCTCGGTCAGCGAGAAACGCTCCAGCAGATCGTTCGCGATCGCCACCGGATCCTCGCGGTGGCGCAGTTTCGCGACCAGCACCAGGTTCTCCCGACCGCTCAGGATCTCGTCCACGGCAGCGAACTGTCCGGTGAGGCTGAAGGACTCCCGCACCCGCGCTGCCTGGGTGGCGACATCCCTGCCGTCCACGCTCGCCGTCCCAGCGTCGGCTTTGAGCAAGGTGCACAGAATTCGCACGATCGTGGTCTTTCCGGCCCCGTTCGAGCCGAGCAGGGCGAAGATGCTGCCCCGGGCCACCTCGAAGTCCACCCCGCGCAGCACGTGCAGATCCTGGTACGACTTCTCCAGTCCCTCCACCCGGATCGCGGGTTCGACGGCCGGTGGCGTGCTCATCGGGATTCCTGCTCCGCGGCCCGCGCGATGGCCTCGCCGAGCCGCTTCTGCTCTCTGCCGATCCATTCGCTGACGGGGTAGTTCGCCAGGAATTCCTCGGCGAAGACCACCGGGTCGTCGCCGAGCGCCTCGCGGATCGGGATTTCGTCCGCGGCCGCCTGCTCGAGCAGATCGGCGAGATCCTCGAACATGGTCATCAGGGAATCGCTTTTCGAGGAACCGAAGTACATCAGGTACCGTTCCAGCGCCTCGGCCGAGGCGCGATAGTTCGCGGGCAGTGCCTTGATCCGCGCCTTGTAATCCCACCACCGGCGCTTGCCGCCGAAATCGCCGACGACCTTCTCCAGAATATTGCCCATCATTTTCCTCCTCGGCGGAGCTGTTCGAGACGTTCGCTGAGAAAGCCCCAGGTCTTCCAGAATTCCTCGAGATAGTCCCGGCCCGCGGTGTTGAGGGAGAACACCTTGCGCGGTGGCCCTTTCTCCGAGGCGACCTTCTCCACATCCACGAGGCCGCGCCGTTCGAACCGGACCAGGAGCGCGTACACGGTGCCCTCGGCGATATCGGCGAAGCCCTGATCGCGCAGCCACGCGGTGATCTCGTAGCCGTACGCGGGGCGGCCGGACAGGATCGCCAGCACGATGCCCTCCAGCACACCCTTGAGCATCTCCGTCATCTGCCTGGCCACGGATGCGCCCTCCAGCTAGTCAGTGTCAATGAGTACCAGTACATAGTAGCGCTGAATACCGATCGCGCAAGTGTGCCGTGTGCGGTTGCCGGGCAGGTGAACGGAACGTACTGTGTCGGCTACGCACTACGGCAGCGGCGACCACCGCGGCGAACCGTCCCAGGATGGGGAACGATTTCCCGCGCGCGCGGGAACTGCGCCAGAATCGTCCTGGCGCGGGCATGGTTGCCGCGCGTCCCCCTGCCGGTCTTGTTTCGAGAGGATTCCCATGCCCGATGGCGAGCTCGTGCCGCTGCCGCCCAAACCGCGCAAGCGCAAGGGTTTTCTCTTCGGCGCCACCGCCACCACCGTCATCGTGCTCGCCGGGGTGATCTTCCTGATCGCGAACGCGATGCTGCCCGCCTCCGGTGATGCGGACGACAAGACCGTGCGGATCGGGGTGGCGGACGCGAGCTCGGAATACTGGAAACCGTTCACGAAACTGGCCGCGGACAAGGGGATCACCGTCCAGCTGGTCAACTTCAGCGACTACACCCAGGCCAATCCGGCACTCTCACAGGGGCAGATCGACCTGAACTCGTTCCAGCACCTGCTGTTCCTGGCGAACTACAACGTGTCCAAACAGGACAACCTCACCCCGGTTGCCTCAACGTACATCGTGCCGCTCTCGCTGTACTCCAAGAAGCACACCGATCTCGCGCAGATCCCCGCGGGCGGCACCATCGCGATCCCCAACGATCCGACGAACCAGGCGCGGGCCCTGCTGCTGCTCCAGTCGGCGAAGCTGATCACCCTGCGCGGTGGGGGAAACGCGACCTCCACGCCCGCGGACATCGACCGGTCCGCGTCCAAGGTCACCGTGACCCCGGTGGACGCGGCGCAGACGGTGACCTCGCTGCCCTCGGTGGACGCCGCGGTGGCCAACAACAACTTCGCCCTCGACGCGGACCTGGATCCGACCAAGGCACTGTTCAGTGATGATCCCAAGAGCAAGAACGCCGAGCCGTACATCAACGTGCTCGTCGCGCGGGAACAGGACAAGGACAATCCGGTGTTCCGCACGCTCGGGGAGATCTACCACGACCGGGCAGTGGTCGCGGAAACCCAGCGGGAGTCCAAGGGAACCCAGCTGGACGTGCGGCGCCCGCGAGCCGATCTGGTGCGGATCATGAACCGCGTCGAAGGCGTACTGCGCCAGAACAATCACTGAGAGAGATTCCGTGGCACCCATCATCGAATTCAGGAACGTCACCAAGACGTTCACCGAATCCTCGACCCCGGTCACCGCGCTGGAGAACATCGACCTGCGCATCGAATCCGGCGAGATATTCGGCGTCATCGGGTATTCCGGGGCGGGCAAGAGCACCCTGGTCCGGTTGATCAACGCGCTCGAACCGGTCACGTCCGGGGAACTCATCGTGGACGGTGCGAACGTCGCCGGAATGCGCGAGCGCGAACTGCGCACCCTGCGCGCGGGGATCGGCATGGTGTTCCAGCAATTCAACCTGCTGCGCTCGCGCACCGTTTTCGGCAATGTGGACTACGCGCTGCGGATCGCGGGCTGGGACAAGCAGCGCCGCCGCGACCGCATCGAGGAACTGCTGAACTTCGTCGGCATCGTGGACAAGGCATGGCATTATCCCGATCAGCTCTCCGGCGGGCAGAAACAGCGCGTCGGCATCGCGCGGGCGCTGGCCACCAATCCGAAGATCCTGCTCGCCGACGAGTCCACCAGCGCGCTGGATCCGGAGACCACCGGGGATGTGCTGCGGCTGCTGAAACGGGTCAACGCCGAACTGGGCGTGACCATCGTGGTGATCACGCACGAGATGGACGTGGTGCGCGAGATCGCGGACAGCGTGGCGGTGCTCGACGCGGGCAGGCTCGTGGAGACCGGTCCGGTGTTCGACGTGTTCTCCCGGCCGCGGAGCACGACCACCCGCCGGTTCGTGGAGACCGTGCTGCGCGATCAGCCCGAGGGCATCGATCTGGAACGCATCCGCGAGCGGCACACCGGAAGACTGGTCACCGCGCGGGTTCGGGAGGGCGATGAACTCGGCAGCGTGCTCTCCGAGGCCGTCGGCAGGCACAACGTCCGCTTCGACATCGTCTACGGCGGCATCCAGGCCTTCGGCGGGCGCTCGCTCGGCGGGCTCACCCTCGAACTGCGTGGCGCGGACGCCGATGTGGACGCGCTGATCGCCGAACTGGCAACGACGACCGAGATCGAGGAACTGTCCGCATGAACGCCGACTGGGGCACACTCGGCCCGACCTTCCTGACCGCCATCGGACAGACCCTGTGGATGGTGCTCGTCACGATGCTCATCGGCGGGCTGCTCGGGCTGGTGCTCGGCATCCTGCTCTACACCACCCGGCGCGGCGGGCTGCTGGCCAACCGCGTGGTGTTCACCGTGCTGAACGTGCTGGTGAACATCATCCGGCCGATCCCGTTCATCATCTTCATCACCGCGATCGGCCCGTTGACCATCGCCGTGGTCGGCACCCAGCTCGGCACCACGGCGGCCACCTTCGCGCTGATCCTGGCCGCGATCTTCGGGATCTCCCGGATCGTGGAGCAGAACCTGGTGACCATCGACCCCGGTGTGATCGAGGCCGCGCGGGCGATGGGGGCGAGCCCGATGCGGATCATCCGCACCCTGCTCGTGCCCGAGGCGCTCGGCCCGCTGATCCTGGGCTATACCTTCATCTTCGTCGCGGTGGTGGACATGACCGCGGTCGCGGGCGCGGTCGGGGCGGGCGGCCTCGGCGATTTCGCGATCACCTACGGATACCACCGGTTCAACTGGGTGGTCACCGGGATCGCCGTGGTCACCATCATCGTGCTCGTGCAGGCTGCCCAGTTCCTCGGCAACTGGCTGGCCCGCAAGGCTTTGCGGCGCTGAACGGCGGCGCCCTCAGAGCTGGTGCGGGTACCCGATCGTGGTCGGGGCGTCGAAGGTCTCCTTGATCGCGCGCGGGCTCGTCCAGCGGGTGATGTTGTACAGCGATCCGGCCTTGTCGTTGGTGCCGCTGGCCCGGGAACCGCCAAAGGGCTGGCGGGACACGATGGAACCGGTCGGCTTGTCGTTGACGTAGAAGTTCCCCGCCGCGTGCCGCAGCACCTCGTGCGCCTCGGCGATGGCCGCGCGGTCGGTGGCGAACACGGCCCCGGTGAGCGCGTACGGGCTGGTCTCGTCCACGGTGTGCAGGATCGCGGAGTAGTCCCGGTCCTCGTAGACGTGCACGGCCAGGATCGGCCCGAAATACTCGGTGTGAAAGATCTCGTCCCGCGGATCCTCGCCGAGCAGCACGGTCGGCTCCACGAAAAACCCGGTCGAGTCGTCGCAGCCACCACCGCTGAGCACCTCGATGCCCGGGCTCGCCGCGGCCCTGCGCAGCGCGGCCTCGTGCTTGGCATAGGCGCGCCGGTCGATCACCGCGCCGCCGAAATTGCCGAAGTCGGCCACATCCCCGTAGCGCACCTGTTTGGTCAGGTCCGCGAGCTGGTCACGGATTCCGTTGTGCCACAAGGACTTCGGCAGATAGGCGCGGGAGGCGGCGGAGCATTTCTGGCCCTGGTACTCGAAAGCGCCGCGGACGAGGGCTGCGGGGATCGCGGCCGGATCCGCGGACGGGTGCACCACGACGAAGTCCTTGCCGCCGGTCTCGCCGACGATGCGCGGATAGCAGCCGTAGCCGTCCAGGTTGTCGGCGATGGTGCGCCACAACCGCTTGAAGGTGGCCGTGGAACCGGTGAAGTGCAGCCCGCCGAACCCGGGGTCCGGGAGCGCCACCTCGGAGACCGCTGCCCCGTCCCCGGTGACCAGATTGATCACCCCCGGCGGCAGCCCGGCGGCCTCCAGCAGCCGCATCGTGTGGTGTGCGGCGAGCTGCTGGGTCGGCGTGGGTTTCCACACCACGGTGTTGCCCATCAGCGCGGGCGCGGTCGGCAGGTTCCCGGCGATCGCGGTGAAGTTGAACGGGGTGATGGCGGTGACGAAGCCGTCCAGCGGGCGGTACTCCATCCGGTTCCACTCCCCGGGGACCGAGCGCGGCTGTTCGGCGAGCACCCGCCGGGCATAGGCCACGTTGAACCGCAGGAAGTCGATGAACTCGCAGGCCGCGTCGATCTCCGCCTGCTGCACCGATTTCGACTGGCCGAGCATGGTCGCCGCGTTGATCGTGTCCCGCCACGGACCGGCGAGCAGGTCCGCGGCGCGCAGCAGCACCGCGGCCCGCTCATCGAAGGGAGTACGCGCCCAGTCGCCCGCGGCCCGCTTCGCCGCGGCGACGGCCTCGGCCACATCCGCGTTCGTGGCCTGTGCGCTGGTGCCGAGGACGTGCCGGTGCTCGTGCGGGGCGACCACGTCGAAGCGGTCCCCGCCTGCCATGCGTTCCCGGCCGTCGATCGTCATGGTCAGCTCGACCCGCTGCGCGGAAAGCCGGGCGAGCGCGCCGGAGAGCGACTCGCGCTCGGTGCTTCCCGGGCCGTAGCCGAGCACCGGCTCGTTGGCCGGATCCGGAACCGAAGTCACCGCGTCCATCGTGCCTCCAAGGGTCGTGTCCTCGACCCCATGGAAGCACTGTGCCGCTCAGCTGGCCAGCGCGCCGATCCGGCGCACCGTCTCCTCGCGGCCGAGCACCCGGGTGATGGAGTGCAGGTCGGGGCTGCGGGTGGAACCGGTGATCGCCACCCGGAACAGCTGCGCGCACTCCCGGATGGAACCCGGGTAGGCGTCCGGGTCCTTCTTGTACTCCTTGGCGTTGCGCGCGAACCCGTGCTTCGCGGCGAGCGCGCGGATCTGGCCGAACCACTCGTCGGTGTCCTCGTGGTGCTCGTAGCCCTCGAGGAATTCGGTGATCATCGTGCGCACCAGCGCGGGATCCACGGCGAGCGGGGCGACCCGCTCGTCGGTGGCCCCGGAAAGCGGGGTGAACAGTTCGGGGAAGAAGAACCCGTAGACCGCGCGGAACTCGCTCCACTTCTTCAGGTCCTTGCGCGGGTTCTGCACGCCCTCGCGTTCCACCGAGAGCGCGCCGAGGGCCAGTTCGCGTTCCGTGTCCAGGGTCGTGGCGAGCTCGGTGTCGAATTCGGCGGCCCAGGCCTTGACCGCGTCCAGGATCTCCGGCCCGGTGAGCGTGGCGATGTGGTCGGCGGAGATGTCGTCCAGCTTGACCAGGTCCACCAGCGCGCCCGCCGCCCCGAACTCGTCCAGCCGCAGCGGTTCGGCCATCGCCTCGTCCAGCGGCAGCTCGGCCAGCCGTCCGTTGGCGAGGCCGCGCAGGTAGTACAGCACCGCCTTGGCCGGGTAACCGGACTCGAAGTAGAAGTCGACCGAGGCCTCCGGGTCCTTGCGCTTGGACAGCTTGCGCTTGTTCCCGTTCTCCTGCTTGAGCAGCGGGGCGATGTGCGCGTAGCGGACCTGCTCGAAGCCGAGCGCCTCGAACAGCTGCAGGTGCACCGGTACCGAGGAGATCCACTCGTCCCCGCGCACCACCAGGTTCACCCGCATCAGGTGGTCGTCCACCGCGTGCGCGAAGTGGTAGGTGGGCAGCCGCGGCGACTGCTCGGAGCTCTTCAGGATCACCACGTCGTTGCGGTTCGCCTCGTGCTCCAGCGTGCCGCGGATCGCGTCGGTGAACCGGATGCGTTCTCCGGTGTCGTCCGGGGCGCGGAACCGCACCACATAGGGCTCGCCGGCGTCCAGCTTGGCCTGGACCGCCGCCGGGTCGGCGTCCCGCCAGATCGCCCAGGATCCGTAGTAGCCGGTGGGCAGCTTCACCGCCTGCTGCTTCGCGGTGATCTCGGCCAGCTCCTCCTTGGTGGCGAAGTCCAGGTAGGCCTTGCCCGCGCGGAGCAGCTCGCGCACGTAGCTGAGGTAGATCCGCTCCCGCTCGGACTGCCGGTAGGGGCCGTAGTCGCCGCCCTGCTCGCTGTCCTCATCGGCGCGCAGGTCGAAGTAGTCGAAGGCACGGCCGAACTGGTCGAGCGCGCCCGCGACCTCGCGGGACTGGTCGGTGTCTTCCACCCGCACCAGGTAGCGGCCACCGGAGCGGCGCGCGAGGTCGGCGTCCACGTTCGCCACGTAGACGCCGCCGATGTGCACGAAGCCGGTCGGCGAGGGACCGAACCGGGTGACCAGTGCGCCCTCGGGGAGTTCACGCGCCGGGTAGCGCTGTTCCCAGTATTCGGGCTCGGGCAGATCCGAGGGGAAAAGGGCGTCGATAACGGCACGGTCCATACCCGAAAGTCTAACGGGGTGACCACGGTCACAGCTGGAATTCCTAAGCTGTGCTGCACGTTAGTTGACAGTAGTTGACTCAACCTTTGAGTTTTCGCAGTTGGTGGATGCTCCCGAGGAGGGAAGATGCCAGGCTTTTACGGCAATGGACCGGCGAACGGCCAGTACGGCTCCTTTGACGACTTCCTTGCCCGGCTGCTCGGCGCGGGTGTGACGCCCGGCGAGGAGCGGGTGCACCGGGTCGATCTGACCAGCCTGATGACCGAGCGGGCCCAGGAACTGCTCGCCGACGCGGCGGCGCTCGCCGTGCAGCGCGGGAACACCGATCTGGACGCGCTGCACCTCGCGCTCGCCGCTACCCGCGCGAGCGAGACCGCGGACCTGATCAAGGGCTCCGGTGCGGACCCGGCCCAGCTCGCCGAGCGGTTCGAAGCGGCGCTGCCGGGCAGGCAGACCGAGACCGAGCAGCCGCCCGCGCTAACCACCGCGGCCAAGCGGACGCTGCTTGGCGCGCACCAGATCGCCCGCGCCACCCAGTCCAACTACATCGGCCCCGAGCACATCCTGTTCGCGCTCGCCGCGGACGAGAACTCGGCGACCGGCAGGCTGTTCCACGCCGCCGGGGTGCACCCGCGCGGATTCGGCCAGCCCCAGGGACAGGGACCGGCGCGGCAGGAGAGCAAGACCCCGCAGCTGGACGAGTACGGCACCGATCTGACCGAGCGGGCGCGCGCCGGCGAGCTCGACCCGGTGATCGGGCGCGCCGAGGAGGTCGAGCAGACCATCGAGGTGCTCTCCCGGCGCACCAAGAACAACCCGGTGCTGATCGGCGAGGCCGGGGTCGGCAAAACCGCCATCGTGGAGGGCATCGCGGCCCGCATCGTGGACGGCACGGTGCCCGCGACGCTGGCGGGCAAACGGATCGTGGCCCTGGACATCTCCAGCATGCTCTCCGGTGCCCGCTACCGCGGTGACTTCGAGGAGCGGATGAACAAGGTGATCGCCGAGATCGTCGCCGCCGAGGGCGAGGTGATCGTGTTCATCGACGAGCTGCACACGATCGTCGGCGCGGGCGGTGCCGAGGGTGCCGTGGACGCGGGCAACATGCTCAAGCCCCGGCTGGCCCGCGGTGAGCTGCACGTGGTCGGCGCGACGACCCTGGACGAGTACCGCAAGAACATCGAGAAGGACGCGGCACTCGAGCGCCGGTTCGCCCCGGTGCACGTCGGGGAGCCGAGCGTGCCGGACACCGTGGCGATCCTGACCGGGCTGCGCGAGCGCTACGAGCAGCACCACTCGGTGCGCTACACCGAGGAGGCCGTGCTCGCCGCGGCGCAGCTCTCCGACCGCTACGTGACCGACCGGTTCCTCCCGGACAAGGCGATCGACCTGCTCGACCAGGCGGGCGCCCGGGTGCGGCTGCGCGCACTCGCCAACGGGCAGACCGGTGGCGCCAGCGTCGAGGAGCTCGAACGGGAGAAGGACCGCGCGGTGCGCGAGGAGCGCTACGAGGACGCCTCGAAGCTGCGGGACCAGATCGGTGCGCTCGAATCGGACGGGCGTTCGCGCACGGCACTCACCGTCGAGGACACCGATATCGCCGAGGTGGTCTCGCGGGCGACCGGGATCCCGGTCAGCCAGCTCACCGAGACCGAGAAGACCAGGCTGCGCAACCTCGAGGCGGAACTACACCAGCGGGTGATCGGCCAGGATGACGCGGTGAACTCGCTCGCCAGGTCGGTGCGCCGGTCCCGGAGCGGGCTCGGCGATCCGAACCGCCCGGTCGGCAGCTTCCTGTTCCTCGGCCCGACCGGGGTCGGCAAGACCGAGCTGGCCAAGGCACTCGCCGCGGCCCTGTTCGGGGACGCGGACCGGATGGTGCGGCTGGACATGAGCGAGTTCGGTGAGCGGCACACCGCTTCCCGGCTGGTCGGCGCGCCTCCCGGCTACGTCGGTTACGGCGAGGCCGGCGAACTCACCGAGGCGGTGCGCAGGCGCCCCTACTCGGTCGTGCTGCTCGACGAGATCGAGAAGGCGCACCCGGATGTGTTCAACACCCTGCTGCAGCTGCTCGACGACGGGCGGATGACCGATGGTCAGGGCAGGACCGTGGACTTCTCCAACACGGTGCTGATCATGACCTCCAACCTCGGCTCGGAGATCATCTCCAGCAGGGGAGGGGCGCTCGGGTTCCGCGGGGAGTCCGAGGACCAGCAACCGCTGCGCGACCGGCTGATGGGCAAACTGCGCGAATCCTTCCGCCCGGAGTTCCTCAACCGGATCGACGAGGTCGTGGTCTTCCGGCGGCTCGACTCCGAGCAGCTGCACACGATCACCGGACTGCTGCTGCAGGACACCAGGGACCGGCTGGCCGGGCTCGGGATTGGCGTGGAGTTCCACGACTCGGCCGTTTCCTGGCTCGCCGAACACGGCCACCAGCCCGAGTTCGGGGCGCGGCCGCTGCGCAGGACCATCCAGCAGCAGGTGGACGACGCCATCGCCGACCTGCTCGTGGACGGTGAACTCGGCGAGGGCCAGCGGGTCGAGGTGTCCGCGGCAGACGGGGAACTGAAGTTCACCGTCGCGGATCCGGTGCCCGCCTGATCACTGACCTTCCGGCGCCGGGAGCCCGCCTCGCATGAGTGCGGCTCCCGGCGCCGAGGTCTGTTCGGCGGCGAACCGTTCCGCGTCCGCCTCTTCGACACAGCGACCGGCGTCCAGTACGGCGACCCGGTCGGCGAACGGCAGCAGGGTGTCCAGGTCGTGCCCGATGAGCAGCAGCGTGGTCGCGCTGCGTTCGGCGGCCGCGGTGAGCACCCGCAGCAGCCGGGTGGTGCTCGCCGGGTCCAGGCCGGAGGTGATCTCGTCGCACACCAGCAGCCGCGGCCGGGCGAGCAGGGCCCGCGCCAGGGCACACCGCTGCAACTGCCCGCCGGACAGCGATCCTGGTGGCCGTTCGGCGGCCGCGGGGTCCACGCCGAGCTCACCGAGCAGCGCGGCGGCCTCCTCCCGGGCGGTGGCCCGGTTCGCGCCGCGCAGCCACCGCGCGGTCGCGGCGATCTGGCCGAGTGTCCCGGCGTGCTCGGCGAACGAGGCGCGGCTGTCCTGATGCACGTACTGGATGGCGCGGCGCAGCGCGGTATCCCGCTTGCCCGCGGCCGTGGGGACCGGTTTCCCGTCGAGGGTCACCGTGCCGCGCGCTCCGGTCAGCCCGGCGAGCACCCGGCCGAGTGTGGTCTTGCCCGCCCCGGAGGCGCCGAGCAGCACCGTGGTGGCCCCGGCGGGCACGGTGAGCTCGAGTCCGGTGAGGATGCCGGGCACCCGCAGCCCGCGCACCTCGAGCGCCGCGCCGCCGGTGCGCGGTCGCGGCACCGGTTCCGGTGCACTGGTCAGTTCCCGGGTCTTGGCCGCGCGAGGTGCGCGGAGCAGTTCCCCCGCCGGGCCGTGTTCGATCAGTTCTCCGCCGTCGAGCACGGCGATCTCGTCCGCGAGGGCGCGCACCGCGGCGAGGTCGTGGGTGAGCAGCAGCAGCGCCTTCCCCGATTCGGTGAGCAGTCGCAGCCGGTCGAGCAGACCGGCCTTGGTGACCGGATCCAGCCCGGTCGTCGGTTCGTCCAGCACCAGCAGACCCGGTGCGCAGACCAGGGTGGTGGCCAGCGCCATCCGCTGCTGCTGGCCACCGGAGAGCCGGTGCGGATGACGGCGGGCCATCCCGGGGGCCAGTCCCGCGTCCCGCAGTGCGGCCGTGACGGCGTTCGCGCGTTCGGCGCGGCCGGAGTTCCGGAGCCCGGCCAGTTCGCGCAGCACCGGTCCGCAGCGGCGGACCGGATCGAGCACGCTCGCGGGATCCTGCGGCAGATGCCCGAGCGCACCGGCCCGCGCCCGTACGCGCTCGGAGGCGTTGCGGCCCAGCAGTTCCGTTCCCGATGCTCGCACGCTTCCGGTCAACCGCACCCCGTTCGCGGCCTCGCCGAGCGCGGCAAGTCCGAGCGTGGTCTTCCCGCTGCCCGATTCACCGAGCACGGCGAGCACCGAACCCTCTTGCACAGCAAGGGAAATCCCACTCAGCAGTTCGTGTTCTCCCGTGCTCGCGCCGAGCTCGGTGAGTTCGAGCAGAGTCATCGCAGCCTCGCCAGGTAACGGTCGACGGTGAGGTTGGCGCCCACGCACAGCATCGCCAGCAGCGCGGCGGGCACCAGGACGGCCAGCGGCTGGGCGAACAGCGCGGTGGCATTGCGCTCGATCACCACGGCCCAGTCCGGGGCGGAACCGGGCAGCCCGAGCCCGAGGAAGTTCGCCGAGGCCAGCAGGTAGAGCACGATGCCGAGCCGGGTACCGGCATCGGTGGCGACCGGGCCGAGCGCGGAGCGGGCGACATAGCCGAACTGGATCCGCCACCACGGCATCCCCTGCAGGTACATCGCCTCGACCGCGGTGCGGCACCCGGGAGCGAGCGCGGCGGCCCGCACGATCCGGGTCACCGCGGGCAGTTGCAGCACCGCGGCGGCCACGATCAGGGTCGCCGGTTCCCGGTGCCCGGCCGCCGCGAGCACCATGAGCACCAGCAGGCCGGGGAAGGCGAGCAGGATATCGAGCACCCGCAGCACCGCCTCGTCCGTGCCCCGGCGCCGCCTGCTCGCCGCGAACAGGCCGAGCGGGATTCCCAGTAGATAGGCGAGCAGCAGCGCGGCCAGGGTCATCCCGGCCACCGAGGTGCCGCCGGAGAACACCAACGCCAGCACATCCCTGCCGAGCGCGTCGGTACCGAGCGGGTGCCCGTTGCCCGGTCCGAGCAGCGGATCCGCCTCCGGTGCCGTGCTGCGCGGGAGAACGGGGCCGAACACGGCGAGCAGCAGCGGGATCGCCAGCAGCAGCATCCTCAGCACGCGGCACGCTCCCGCTGTGGAGTGAACCGGTGCGCGAGCAGATCGCCGAGCAGGTTCACCGTGATGATCACGACGGCGAAGACGAGCACATACCCTTGCACGGCAGGGAAATCCCGGTTCTGCACCGCCTCGATGAACCCGGTGCCCAGCCCGCGCACCGAGAACAGCGTCTCGACGACCAGTGCCCCGGAGAACAGGCCCTCGATGGTGCGCGCCGACTGCTGGATCAGCGGGGCGAGCGCGTTCGGCAGCACGTGGCGCAGCAGCACCGTGCGCTCGCCGAGCCCGAGCAGCCGCAGATGCCGGGCGCTCGGGCTCCCCGCGTTCGCCGCGACCCCGATGCGCACCTGGCGGGCGAGATCGCCGAGCTGGGCGCCGACGAGCACCGCGACCGGGAGCACCAGAACCGCGGGCTGGGCGAGCAACCCGATCCCGTCCAGCCCGACGGTCGTGGCCGGGAACAGTCCCGTGTAGACGGAGAAGGCCGCGACCACCAGCAGGCCCAGCACGAACTCGGGGATCGCGTGCAGCCCGACGGTGACCGCGGAGAGCAGCCGGTCGGTCCGGGAACCCTCGCGCAGCCCGCTGGTCACCCCGACCGCGGCGGCGAGCGGGAACAGTACGGCGATGGCCAGCCCGGCGAGGATCGCGGTGCTCGCGAACCGCTGCGCGAGTTCGGTGCTCACCGGAACCCCGGTGACCAGTGAGCGGCCGAGGTCACCGGAGAACAGGGCGCCGAGCCAGTCGCCGAACCGCTCGGGAAGCGGGCGGTCCAGCCCGAGCTGATCGCGCAGCGCGGCCAGTTCCGCCGCGCTCGCCCGTTCCCCGCCGATCACCGCGGCCGCGTCCCCGGGAAGCAGCGCGGTGAGCCCGAACGCGGCGAGCAGCACCACGGCGAGCTGGCCGAGCGCGATGGCGGACCGGGTCAGCAGAAACCGCACCGGTTCAGGAGATCCGCGCCGAATCGAACCGCGCCCAGGCATGCGAGTTCGGCGGTGCGGCGCGGACACCGTGCACCCGCTGGGAAACCCCGATGTACCAGTTGCCGAATCCCCAGACGAGCAGCCCGCCGCGATCGTGCAGGATCTGCTGGGCGTCGGCGAGCAAACCGAGGCGGTCCGGCTCCGCCCTGGTGGCCGCCGCGCGATCGAGCAGCGCGTCGTAGCGCGGATCGGTGAACCCGGTGACGTTCATCGAGGCGCCGGTGCGGAACCGCTGGGAGAGGAAACTCGTGATCGGCAGGGTCGCGGTCCTGGTCTGTGCCGCCACTCCCTCGGTCTTGATCTGCGCGAAATAGGTGCTCGCCGCACGGGTGTTCGGCCGCACCCGCAGGCCGATCTCGCCGAGCTGGCGCGCGATCAGGGTGGCCGCCGATTCGAAGGCGGGGATCGTGGAACTGGTTTCGAGCGGGAAGGAGAGCCCTTCCGCGCCCGCCTCGCGGACCAGGGCGCGGGCTCGGTCCACATCCCGGTGCCGCTGCGGGATGGCCGCCGCATAACCGCGCTGACCCTTGTCGAACAGGTCGTTGCCGACCGAACCGTGCCCGGCGAGCGCGATCCGGACCAGTTCCTCGCGGTCCACGCCGTAGTACACGGCCTGCACCAGCCGGGGATCGTCGAACGGCGGGCGGCTCAGCCGCAGGTTGACCGCCTGCATCGTGGTGCCCCGTGCGGTGAGCACCCTGGTGTCCCCGGTCAGCCGCGCGGCCGTGGTCGCCGTGACATCGTGGGCGTAGTCGACCTGGCCGGAAAGCAGCGCGTTCGCCCGTGCCGACTCGTCCTGGACCGGGACGAACTCCAGCTCCTCGATCCCGGATTCGCCCGCCCAATGCCCGCGCCAGCGGCGGAACACCGCCTGCCCGCCGGGAGTGAAGGAGACGAAGCGGAACGGGCCGGAGCCGATGGGCGCGGTGAAATCCTTCGTCCCCTCCGGCACGATCTCGGTCGAGGGCGCGCCCCAGGCCGCGGGGAACTCGAAATCCGGATTGTGCAGCACCAGTTCGAGCTCGGTCGGCGAAATCCGGCGGCAGGACGGGAAATCCACTCCCGCGAAGTACTGCCGGGACGCCGAGGCCAGCTTCGGATCGGCGACCCGGCGCATGCTGTAGAGCACGTCCGCGGGGTCGATGGGGCGGTTGTCGTGGAACCGGGCCCGGCGCAACCGGATCCGCCACCGCCTGCCGCTGTCGTCGCTCTCCCAGGATTCGGCCAGCCGCGGGCGCACCGACATGTCGTCGGCATAGGTGACCAGCGTGTCGAACAATGCCTTTGCCCGCGCCTGGTCGACGAAATTGGTGGCGCTGAGCGGATCCAGGGTTTCCCGCGAGCCGCCGGACTCGAACGCCACGCGTAACCGGTTCGATCCGGCCCCCGTTCCGCATCCGGCCACCGTCAGCCCGGCGGCCACGCCCGCGGCCGAGGACAACAAGCGCCGTCGAGTGAGCAACGAGAACCTCCTGGGACATCACGCGACGTCCCAGGGCGGGTGTGCCATGAGACCCCGCTCTGTAAACCACGACAGTCAGGGGTGAACGAGCGCACGGCGGGCATCCCGGCTCACGGCTGTTCTCGATCGCCGTTCACGGTTGCGGGTCAGCGCCGGACTCCCACCGGCTTCCCCCGCCGCGCGCGATATTCGGTTGTGCGACTCCGGCTGAGGGTAACCGGGTCCGGGTGAGTCAGAAAGGTCACGCCCGCCACAGCATGCTCGCCGCGGGCCGATCGCTCAGGCAGGCTGGATCAGTTCGACGGTGGTGCCGTCCGGATCCGTGAGGTAGACGAACCGGGTACCCGCGCGCGGGCCGTCCGGCATGGCCCGTACTCGTCCAGGGGGCGTGAATCCGTGCACGGCGACGGCGGCGAGGACCGCCTCGATGTCGTCCACGGTGAACGCCAGGTGCATCGCTCCCGGATCGCAGGGCCGTTTGGCGCTGCGATCCCGGTCGGCGGTGGTGTATTCGAGCAGTTCGATCCGGTGCCCGCCCGGTGCCTCGAGGACGGCGATGGAGATCCCGGTTTCCGCCACCCCGGTGACGTCCCCGGCGAAGTCGCCGTCCAGCCGACCACGGCGCACGAGAGCAAAGCCGAGCGCTCCGGTCCAGAACTCCAGCGCGCGGTCCAGGTCGGCGACGGTGATTCCGGTGTGTTCGGTCGCATGAATAGTGAAGCTCACGAGCTCATTCTCGCACCCGGTCACTCCGCGCCCCGCCGAACTCGACATTCTCCCCGATTCCTTCTAGCGTTCCTTTTGCGTTCTGGGCGAGGAGGTCCGATGGCAGTCACTCCGCCAGAGCGAGCCGATATCACCCGGCTCGCGCACCAGTACGGATTCGGCGTGAATTCGGCCGAAATCGATTCCTATCGAGATCTCGTCACCGCCGCGCTCGCCTCCTACGACGAGGTGGACGGGCTTTACCGGCGGTACCGGGAAACCATGCCGGAACGTGCATTCACGATTCCCGATGCCGCGGAGAACGAATACGCGGCCTGGTATGTGCGCACCCGGATCAGCGGGACCGGGCAGGGCCCGCTCGCCGGGCGCACGGTGGTGCTCAAGGACAACATCGCGCTGGCCGGGGTGCCCATGATGAACGGTTCGCGCGCCGTGGAGGGGTTCCGCCCGCTGCGGGACGCGACCGTGGTGCGCCGCCTGCTCGATGCCGGTGCGGTGATCGGCGGCAAGGCGGTGTGCGAGGACCTGTGTTTCTCGGCGGGCAGTTTCACCGCGGCGAGCGGACCGGTGCGCAATCCCTGGGATCCCGCCCGGATGACCGGAGGCTCCTCGGCCGGATGCGCGGCCCTGCTCGCGGCGGGGGAGGCCGAGCTCGCGGTCGGCGGTGACCAGGGCGGCTCGATCCGGCTGCCCGCGGCGTTCTGCGGGGTGGTCGGGCACAAGCCGACGCACGGCCTGGTGCCCTACACCGGGGCCTTCCCGATCGAGACCACGCTGGATCACCTCGGCCCGATGACACGCACCGTCGCCGATGCCGCGCTGCTGCTCGGGGTGCTCGCCGGGGACGACGGCTACGATCCGCGGCAGTACCGCACGAGCACGCCGCAGGACTACCTGGCCGCGCTCGGCGGGGACCTGTCCGGGCTGCGGATCGGGGTGCTCGAGGAGGGCTTCGGCTGGCCGGGCCTTTCGCTGGCCCCGGTGGACGAGGCGGTGCTCGAGGCCACCCGGGTGCTCGCCGCCGCGGGGGCGCGGGTGAGCCGGATCGGCGTTCCCTGGCACCGGGACGGGCTGCATCTGTGGAACGTGATCGCCACCGAGGGCGCGACGACCCAGATGATCGACGGGAACGCGTTCGGCATGAACTGGGCCGGGCGATACGACCCCGAACTGCTCGAGCACTACGCGCACGGCCGGGTGGCCACGGCCGAGCAGATGGCGGTGACCCTCAAGGCGACCGCGTTGTGCGGGCGCTACACCATCGAGCGCCACGGCGGGCGGTACTACGCGATGGCTCGCGAACTGGCCTGGCGGTTGCGCGCGGCCTACGACGAGGCGCTCACCGAGGTGGACCTGCTCGCCCTGCCGACCGTCCCGTACACCGCGCGGCCCATCCCGGACAGCGGGTACACCGAGGCCGGACTGATCGAGGCGGCGCTCGGGATGCTGCACAACACGGTCCCGTTCGACGTGACCGGGCACCCGGCGATCTCGGTCCCCGCGGGTCTGGTCGACGGCCTCCCGACCGGGTTGATGCTGGTGGGCAGGCGCTTCGCGGACGCGGACTGCCTGCGCGCGGCCGCGGCCTACGAATCGGCGCTCGACGGGTTCCCGTCACCAAACGTTTGACGGCTCATCGTTTGATGTCTAACCTTTACCCATGGCTGAGCACACATTCAGGTTCGGGGTCGTCGCCGCCCCGCAGCAGGGCGGGCCGTGGCGGGATCTGGCGCGCAAGGTGGAAGGACTGGGGTACGACACGCTGCTGATGCCGGATGGGCTGCAACTGCCCTCGGTCTCCTCCTCGCTGGCGATCGCGGCCGAGGTGACCACCCGGCTGCGGGTCGGTACCTTCGTCATGGCCAGCCCGCTGCGCCATCCGAGGATGATCGCGTACGAGGCGGACAGTCTCAGTGTGCTCACCGGAGACCGGTTCGAGCTGGGCATCGGCACCGGGGCACCGCACGTGCTGCGTCAGGTGACCGAGGATCTCGGCTATCCGGAACCGTCGGGGGCGCGCAGGCTCGCGCTGGTCGGCGAGGCCATCGACGCGCTGCGGGCGAGCCAGAGCGAGCGGCGCACCCCGGTGCTCATGGCGGCGAGCGGTCCGAAGGCGCTCGCCATGGCCGGGGACAAAGCCGACACGGTCACGCTCGCGGCCCGGCCACTGGCGAGCCGCGAGGATGTCGCCGCGATGGCGGACACGGTGCGCGCGGCCGCGGGCGGAAGGGACCTCGAGCTGTCCATGAACATCTTCGCGGTCGGCGAGCAGCTGCCGCCCATGGTCGAGCAGTTCGTCGGGGCCAGCGTGGAGGAGCTGATCGCGCACGATTCGCTGGCCATACTGCGCGGGAGCACCCAGGAGATCGCGGATGAGCTGCAGCGCCGCCGCGATGCGTTCGGTACCTCTTACATCACCGTCAACGCGGCAGGGTATGAGCAGCTGGCGCCGGTGGTGGAGCGGCTGCGCGGACGCTGACCCTGGTCATGGTGGCCGAGCCGTTGCTACTCTCGCGTAAACTACGGCGGAGAGGTGGTTGGTCACCGTGGACGGATACGGCCTCAACTACGAACGGCGCGGTTCGGGCACACCGCTGGTGCTGCTGCACGGCATCGGGCACCGCTGGCAGGCGTGGCGCCCGGTGCTGGACGAGCTCGCCGCGCACCACGACGTGATCGCGATCGACCTGCCCGGTTTCGGCCGTTCACCGCAGTTTCCCGGGCACGGCGGCTACGACGTCCCCGGCGCGATGCGGCGGCTGCGCACCAGCTTCGAACTGCTCGGGGTGCGTTCCCCGCACATCGCGGGGAACTCCCTCGGCGGCCTGCTCGCCGTGGAGGCCGCGGCCCAGGGCATGGTCGCCTCGGCCACCGCGCTCTCCCCGGCCGGGTTCTGGACGCGGCGGGATCGCGCCCGCGCCCTGGCCACCCTGCGGATGATCCGGGCCAGCGCCCGCGCGCCCCGGCCCGCGGTCGGTGCCCTGCTCGCCACCGGGCCGGTGCGGTCCCAGTTGCTGCGGGTGCTGCACAACCACCCGGAACGCATCGATCGGTCCACCGCGCTCGGGGATGTCGCCGCACTGCGCGATGCCACCGGGTTCGCGCCGACCATCGAGGCGGGCAAGCGCTACTCCTGGCAGGGCAAGAGTCCCGACATTCCGGTGACCATCGCCTGGGGCGCCAAGGACCGGGTGCTGCCGCCGAGACAGGCCGAGCGGGCGGCGCGACGGCTGCCGAACGCGCGCCACGTGCTGCTTCCCGACTGCGGGCACGTGCCGATGCCCGATGATCCGCGGCTGGTGGCCAGGACCATCCTGGAAACCTGCGCGCTCGCCGAGGAGCGGGTCGCCGGGGTGGACGAGACGGTGTGAGTTGCGCTTCCCGGCCGCGGGCACTAGGCATGGTCCATGCCTTCGCGAAATAGGAAGAAGATCCTTTTTGTCGCTGTTCTGATCGCGGCCGGTTTCGGTACGAGCGGGCTCGCCTCGGCGCAGCCCGTACCCGATACCGCGGCTGCTGCCGGGGTCTTCGGTGCGTACGCACCGGGACGGGCAGCCAGCACCTACGACCCCGCGCTCGTGCCGCCCGGTTCGTCCGCGGGGGCCGCCCGGTTCGCTCCGGGGACCGGTGGCACGACGGTGGTCTTCGGGGTGCGCGGACTGGTACCGGATCGGGCTTACGGCGCTCATGTACACACCAAGGCCTGCGGTGCCACCGGGGAGGCCGCGGGGCCGCACTTCCAGAACGTGCCCGATCCCGTGCAGCCCTCGGTCGATCCCGCCTACGCCAATCCGCGCAACGAGGTCTGGCTGGACTTCACCACCGACGCCACCGGGACCGGATTCGCGGCCAGCTCGCTCGACTGGCGCTTCGCGGGCCGTGCGGCGAAGTCCATCGTCATCCACGAGACACCCACGCACACCGGTGCGGGGCACGCCGGAATGGCCGGTGCCCGGCTGGCCTGTCTGAACATCGGGCTGTGACCGCGGGCACCCGCGCGGCGGCCGGGGTCAATGTGGCGTCAAAACGACCCGGCGCGGCGTAACGAAACCGTCCGCGCGCCGGGTGAACACCGTATTGCGGGCGTGTACTGACGCCATGACCATCACGGAGATCCTGCCCTCGCTCGGGCACCTGCTGCACGAACGATTCGACGGCGCCTGCTGGCCCTCGACCGCGTCCGCCGATGAGCACGGCGACCTGATCGTCGGCGGGCTCGGCCTCACCGGGCTCGCCGCCCGGTACGGCACTCCCTGCCTCGTGCTCGACGAGGCACAGGTGCGCGCCCGGGTGCGCGAGTTCCGCGCCGCGCTGCCCGATGCCGAGCTCGCCTACGCCGGGAAAGCCTTGCTGTGCAAGGGACTCGTGCGCTGGCTGGCCGAGGAAGGGGCCTCGTTCGACGTGTGCTCGGCCGGTGAACTGCACCTGGTGCGCGCGGCCGGGGTGGACGGTTCCCGGATCCTGGTGCACGACAACGGGAAGACCAAGGAGGATCTGAAAGCGGCGGTGCACTGTCCCGGTGCGCGGATCGTGCTCGACTCCTTCGAAGAGCTCGACACCCTCGAGGGCATCGCCGGGCCCGGGCAGCAGGTGCTGGTCCGGGTGACCCCGGATGTGGACGCGCACACCCATCGCAGCATCGCCACCGGAGTACGGGGTGCGAAGTTCGGCTTCGACCTGCGCGCCGGGGAAGCCGCCGAGGCGGTGGACCGGGTGCTGCGCTCGCCGAATCTGGAACTGCTCGGCCTGCACTGCCACATCGGCTCCCAGGTGTCCGGTGTGGACAGTTACGAGGCCGCGGTGCGGTTCATGGTGGGACTGCTCGCCGACATCCGCGAACGGTTCGGTGTGTGCCTTCCGGTGCTCGATATCGGCGGCGGCTTCCGGGTTCGCTACACCGAGGAGGAACCGGAGTTCGACCTCACCGGGTTCGCCGACCGGGTGCGGATCGCCCTGCACTACGAATGCGACCGGTTCCAGCTGCCCGCCCCGCGGCTGATCCTCGAACCCGGCCGCTCGATCGTCGCCCGCGCCGGGGTGACCGTTTACCGGGTGCTCGCCGTGAAAGGCTCCACCGTGATCGTGGACGGCGGCATGTCGGACAATCCGCGTCCCGCGCTGTACGGCGCGCGGTACCGGATGCGACTGCTCGGCAGGAGGTCTTCGGCGGCCACGGTGCCGCTGACCGTCGCGGGCAGGCACTGTGAATCCGGGGATGTGCTCGGTGAGGCGGTCCCGCTGCCCGCGGACACCCGCGCGGGCGATCTGCTCGCGGTGGCCTGCACCGGCGCTTACCACGTGCCGCTGCAGTCGAACTACAACCTCATCGGCCGGCCGCCACTGCTCGCGGTGCGCGACGGGGCCGCCCGGGTGCTGCTGCGCCGGGAGGGCGAGCGCGACCTCATGGCCCGTGATCTGGGCTGAGGCGGTTAGCCTTGACTCGTGTCAGCAGTGAATCCCTCGCTCGAGATCGGCCGCTATCGGGTGGACCCGCCGGTCGTGCTCGCCCCGATGGCGGGCATCACCAACCGCGCGTTCCGCACCCTGTGCCGGGAGTACGGCAGCGACCGCGCGCTGTACGTGTGCGAGATGATCACCACCCGCGCGCTGGTGGAGCGGGACCCGCACACCATGCACATGATCACCTTCGGCCCGCAGGAGACGCCGCGCTCGCTGCAGCTCTACGGGGTGGACCCGGAGACGATGCGCCGCGCCGTCGCGATGATCGTGGACGAGAACCTCGCCGATCACATCGACATGAACTTCGGCTGCCCGGTGCCCAAGGTGACCCGGCGCGGCGGCGGGGCGGCGCTGCCCTACAAGCGGAACCTGTTCGCGAGCATCGTGCGCGCCGCGGTCACCGAGGCGGCGCGCGCCGACATCCCGGTCACCGTGAAGTTCCGCATCGGCATCGACGATGAGCACACCACCTACCTGGACGCGGGCCGGATCGCCGAGGCCGAGGGCGCACGGGCGGTGGCACTGCACGCGCGCACCGCGGCCCAGCGCTACTCCGGGCAGGCGGACTGGTCGGCGATCGCGCGGCTCAAGGAAGCGGTCCAGAGCATCCCGGTGCTCGGCAACGGGGACATCTTCGCGGCCGAGGACGCCTGGAAGATGGTCGACCAGACCGGCTGCGACGGGATCGTGGTCGGCCGCGGCTGCCTCGGGCGGCCCTGGCTGTTCGGCGAGCTCGTGGCCACCCTGAGCGGGCAGCCGATCCCGGACCCGCCGAACCTGGGCACCGTCTCCTCGGTGGTGCTCCGGCACGCCGAACTGCTCGTCGAGCACTACCGGACCGCGGGGGACGAGGCGGAGTTCCGCGGGGTACGGGATCTGCGCAAGCACATGTCCTGGTACCTCAAGGGGTTCCCGGTCGGTTCGGAGCTGCGCCAGCGGTTCGGGCTCATCTCCGGGCTCGCCGAGCTCGAGGACCTGCTCGGTGCCCTGGACGCGGACGCGCCCTTCCCGGCGGCGGCCGAGGGACCGCGCGGGCGCCAGGGCTCCCCGGCCAAGGTCGCCCTTCCCGAGGGCTGGCTCGACGATCCCTGCGACGCGCAGACCCCGGATGTGGAGGACATGCACTCCGGTGGTTAGGGCGCGAGCGGTCCAGGCCCTGGTCCTGGCCGGTGTCCTGGGCGCGGGCACGGGCTGCGGTGGCGCGCCGCCGGACTCGGTGCCGCGCGACCGGATCGGCGCGTACTTCGCCGAACTGAACGCGAGCGCGGCGCGCGGGCCGCAGGCCCAGGACACGTTCTTCCGGCGCACCCAGGTCGCCCAGTTCGCCGACCGCTACTGCGCGAACCCCGGGCTGACCGTCACCGAGGAACCCACGGAGTCCGCCGCCCGGCCCGACCCCGGCTGGTCCCCGGAGCGCGGGAAACCCGTCTCCGGAACCGTGTACGCGGTTCCGGTGCTGTTCACCGCGAAGCGCTCGGGTTCGGTCCTCGCCAGCCAGATCTCCTATGCGCGGGTGGTCGACGAGGGTGAGCGGATCTCCGGTTTCGGTCCCTGCAAAACCCTGTGAGCAAATTCCGGGAAACGGCCGGAACCAGGGATTTCGCCAGAACCTCTGATATCAGACTTCAAAGGTGTGATGATCATTGCACCTGTGAGGGGCACCCATTCGGTGTCACGCGCTTAAGGTCCCTTCGGAAAGGGTCGATGCTCTCCCCGGGCGCGGTAAGGAGGAGGTGAGCCCGTGGGCCTGCTCGAGTCGCGTGCGGCTGCCGATCACGGGCACCCGAGAGCGCGTCGCCGTTCCGGTGCGGCCGAACTGCACGAGTCGCTCGCCGCACTGCTCGCCGAACGGGGCGAATACGAGTCCGCGTATCGGCATATGCGGATGGCGATGAACATCCTGCGCGATGGGACGCGCGAGGCACCCGAGGTCTCCGAGGAACTGCGCATCGAGGTCGCCCGGCTGCGCCGCGAGCACGCCGAGGCCATGCAGCAGAGCATGCGGGACTCGCTCACCGACACCTACAACCGCCGTTACCTGGACAGCAGGCTGCTCGATCTGGTCGACGAGCAGCGCTCGAGCGAACACGGGGTCGCGGTCGCGCTCGTGGACATCGACTGGTTCAAACGGGTCAACGACACCTACGGGCACCGGATCGGCGACCTCGTGCTCCAGCAGGTGGTCCTGCTGTTGCAGCGCGATCTGCCGGAAGGGGCCTTCTGCGCGCGCTACGGCGGCGAGGAGTTCGTGCTCGTCTACCCGGACACCGATCTGGACAGCGCGATCGCGCACACCGACGCCACCCGGACCCGGGTGGCCAGGCACGACTGGTCGCGGGTCGCGGAGGGACTGCGGCTCACGGTCAGTATCGGGGTCCGGCATCAGGGCCCGGAGGCCGATCTGGACAGTGAGCGCCAGCTACGCAGCGCTGACCGGCTGCTTTACACCGCGAAACGCGCGGGACGCAATGCCGTCGTCTACTCCGACGGCGGAGTGGCGAAGGTACTGGGTGGATCACGCGGAAGGTTTGTCACCCGGGCGGAGTAACCGCCGCGATGGTGTGCTACACATTCAGCCTGTCGTGCTGGCGTAGCGCGCGTTTCGTTGTAGGATCGCGACTTCAGCGATGCAAGGCCGTAGTGATCCCTCTCTGGTACGAACGCGTATGTCGGGGCCGCGCGACACCAGGTTCGTGACGTGTGCTGTGTGGAAGGAGTAATGGTGCCCGAGCAGCCGCGCTCTCGCACGGACAAGGCCGCCCCGACCGGTCGCCGGCGCCGTTCCCTCGAGGATTCCGGTGGCCTGCACGTTTCCGAACTGCTCTCCAGGGACACCGCCGCCCGGCCCCGGCGCCCCATCCCGAGGCAGGACCGGCCCGCCGAAGCCACGGTGCGGGCCGAGCCGGTACCCGAACCCGCCCGCGCCGAACCGCGGATGTCCCAGCACCGGGCAGTTCAAGCCCACCCGGCTCAGTCCCAAACAGCCCAGTCCCGGTCGCCGCAGCCGCGCGCGGCCCAGGGCAGCAGGCCGCGGCACGGTGCGAAACCGGACCCGAAATCCCTGCCGCTGCCCAAACCGCGCGCGATCCCCGAGACCGAGCAGAACGTGCTCACCAGCGAACTCGAGCCGATCTGCGATGACGTCAAACGGCTGCGCGCCATGGACAACACCCTCGCCCGGTTCTCCGCGGTGCACGACGAACTCGCCGAGGAGGAACGGCGCAAGCGCAGCAAGCGCTCGCGTTTCCTGCCCTGGGTCTCCGAAGCCGATGAGCTCGAAGAAGCCCTCACCTTCACCCCGACCAAGGTCGGAGTGCAGCCGGTCGACCCGGCCGAGCTCGAGGACGAACAGGTCGCCGAGCAGGACGAGCCCGGGGCAGCTGGGGAATCGGACGAGGCCGAATACGCCGAAGACGAGTACCTCGACGACGAGTGCGCGGAGGACCTGGACGAGGCGGAGTACGCCGAAGACCTCGAGGACGGCGAACGGCCCCGGATGACCCGCTTGCGGGAGAAGAAGCAGCGGCGCAGTGAGCAGAGCGTGGTCGCGGGCAAGGTCACCGCGGGCGCGGTCTCGGCGCTCGTGCTGCTCGGCTGCGGGATCGGCTGGGGCCTCCAGAGCGGGCAGGGCGGCGCTGAACAGGGTAAACAGGTTCGGGTAGTCAACCATGTGGAGTCCTGTGATCACCCCGGTTGCCAATGATCATGCCGAGTTCATCCGCGATTCATGTGTGCTTGCGCGTGCGCGCACCTCGCTGGTCGTAGGCTGGGAACATGCGTGAGGCTTATCGGGATCAATTGGGCGAGCTCGCGGATCTGCTCGCCGGAATGTGCGCGAGTGTCGCCGAAGCGATGGAGAGGGCGACCCAGTCGTTGCTGGATGCCGACCTCGCCCTCGCCGAGCAGGTGATCGGGGCCGACCAGAAGGTCGACGAGGCGCGCACCAACGCCGAGGAACAGGCCTACGCCCTGCTCGCGCTCCAGGCCCCGGTGGCCAGCGAGCTGCGCACCGTGCTCGCCGCCATGTACGCGGCGGAAAGCCTCGAGCGGATGGGTGACCTCGCCAAACACATCGCGGGCGCGGCCCGGCGCAGGCACCCCGACGAGGTCGTTCCCGCGGAGGTCCGGCCTTACTTCGCCAAGATGGGCGAGGTCGGCGCCACCCAGGCGCGGCGGGTCGAACAGGTCATCCGCACCAGTGACGTCGGGCTCGCCAAGGAGGTCGAGGAGGCCGACGACGAGGTGGACGAGCTGCACCGGCACCTGTTCACCAAGATCATGGAGCGGGACTGGGAACACGGGGTGGCCACCGCGGTCGACGTGACCCTGCTTTCCCGGTTCTACGAGCGGTTCGCCGACCACGCCGTCTCGGTCGCACGGCGAACCGTGTTCGTGGTCACCGGGGAGATGCCGACCGGGGCGGACGCCGAGCAGTAAAGTGCGGGTATGAACCCGCTGCGCTCTGTCATCCTGGCCGCCGCGCGGAACGAGACCATCAAACGCACCGTGGCCACGGCACCCGTGTCCCGGGATGTCGTCGCCCGGTTCGTCGCCGGGGAGAACACCGCGGACGCCATCCGCGCCACCACGGAGATCACCGGGGACGGGCGCCTGGTGACCCTTGACTACCTCGGTGAGGACAGCGTCGACACCGAACGCGCGGAGCGGACCGTCACCGCCTACACCACGCTGCTCGACCAGCTCGGTGCTGCGGGGCTCGCCGCGAACGCCGAGGTCAGCGTGAAACTGTCCGCGGTCGGTGCGAAGTTCGACCGGCTCTACGCGTACAAGGCCGTCTCCCGGATCTGCAAGGCCGCCGAGGCCGTCGGAACCGCGGTCACCCTCGACATGGAGGACCGCACCACCACCGACGACACGCTGAACATGCTCGTGCTGCTCCGCCAGAAATGGCCGTCCACCGGCGTGGTCGTGCAGGCCTACCTCAAGCGCACCCTCGAGGACTGCGAACAGCTCGCCGAGCAGGGTGCGCGGGTGCGGCTGTGCAAGGGGGCCTACGCCGAACCCGCGACCGTGGCCTACACCAGTGCGGAGGAGGTCTCCCGCAACTACATCCGGTGCGCCGATGCGCTGCTCGGCGGCGAGGGGTACCCGATGTTCGCCACCCACGATCCCGCGCTGCTGGGCATCCTCGGTGAGCGGGTGGCGCAGCACGGCAGGACGCCGGACCGGTTCGAGTACCAGATGCTCTACGGGGTCCGCCCGGACGAACAGCGCAAACTACGTGCCGAAGGCAACACCGTGCGGGTCTATGTCCCCTACGGCGAACAGTGGTACGGCTATCTCATGCGCAGACTCGCGGAACGCCCGGCGAACGTAGGCTTCTTCGGCCGAGCCCTGCTCTCGAAGCGGTGACGGCATGGATCTGAACAAAGCGAGCGAGGTACGCGCCGAGGCCGAGGGCCTGTTCTCCGCGGACCTCTCCGCCGAATGGAGCGTCGGGGACAAACCGCACGGCGGCTACCTCATGGCCGTGCTCACCAGGGCGGCACTCGCCGCGGCCGGTGGGGACCGGGATCCGCTCGCCGTCTCCTGCGAGTTCCTCCGCCCGCCCGAGGCCGGTCCTGCCGAACTGCGCACCGAGGTGCGCAAACAGGGCAGCACCGTGTCCTCGATCGGGGTCGCGCTCGAACAGCACGACGCGGTGCGGGTCACCGGAACGGTCACCGCGGGCCGGTTGCCGGACGAGGAACCCGCGTGGGCCGAACTGCCGGAGTTCCCGGTCGAGCCCGGACCGGACGCACTCGAGTTCAACACCGAGTTCGAAGGCCCGAGCAAGATCGGCTGGTACATGGACACCCGGTTCGCGCGGCACAACGCCTCGTTGTTCACCGATCGCAAACCGGGTGATCCGCTCGAGTACCGCGCGTGGTTCCGCTCCCCGGACGATCACCCGGACATCTTCTTCGCCCTGGTCGCCGGGGACATGCTGCCTCCGCTGCCGTTCAATCTCGGGCACATCGGCTGGTCGCCGACCGTCCAGCTCACCGCCCTGCTGCGCGCCGAGCCCGCGCCCGGCTGGCTGCGGGTGCAGGGCAACTGCCGCACGGTGGCCGGGAACTGGTTCGACGCGGACGCGACCGTGATCGATTCGCGTGGCCGGCTGGTCTGCCAGGCGCGCCAGCTCGCCCTGCTCGCCCGGAAGCGCTGACCGCACGCCGACAGCCCTGACGAGGTGCCGGGGCACCGCATGGCACGCTGAAGCGCATGGAGAAGATCGCGGTACTTGGTGCGGGAAAGATCGGCGAAGCGCTGCTCTCCGGGCTGCTCTCGTCCGGTCGGAGCGCGGATGAACTGCTGTTCACCGAGCGCTACCCGAAACGGTGTGACGAGCTGACCGAGCAGTACGGGATCACGGCAACGGACGTGCCCGGCGCGGTTCGCGAGGCCGAGGTGCTCGTGGTCGCGGTGAAGCCCCAGGATGTGGACCCGCTGCTGGACGAGCTGGCCGAGCACCTGCGCGGGGCGGGCGAGCTGCGGCTGGTGGTCTCGCTCTGCGCCGGCCTGCCGACCAGCAAGTTCAGCGAGCGGCTTCCGGAGGGCACCCCGGTCGTCCGGGTCATGCCGAACACGCCGATGCTGGTCGGCGCCGGGATGTGCGCGATCTCGGCCGGGCCGAACGCCACCGAGGAACACCTGGGCACCGTCGAGCAGATGCTGCGCTCGGTCGGCGAGGTGGTGCGGGTCCCCGAGACACAGCAGGACGCGGTGACCGCGCTGTCCGGTTCCGGGCCCGCCTACTTCTTCTACCTGGTCGAGGCGATGATCGACGCGGGCATCCTGCTCGGTATCCCGCGGGCGACGGCGACCCAGCTCATCGTGCAGGCGGCGGTCGGTTCGGCGAAGATGCTCGCGGAGGAGGCGGAGCATCCTGTGCTGATGCGCGAGGCCGTGACCTCGCCGGGCGGCACCACGATCATGGCGATCCGCGAACTGGAACGGCACGGGGTGCGGGCGGCGCTGATCGACGCGATCGAGGCCGCGCGGGATCGTTCGGTGGAACTCGGCTCCTGACCGGGCACATCCGCGGAAGGTGCCGATCACTCGGTGGGTGGGTAGGCGGGATCGTTGTATCGAATTTTCGCCCACCTGTCGCATGAGCCCCACTAGTCCCGATAGGCTGGCGGACAGCACGTGCGTGTCGATACCGCCGGTGGGGAAGCCGAGCGGCGCGACGCGTGTCGGAAAGGCGCGGTGAGGTATGCCGTCGCAGGAACGGAAGGATGCTGGCGAGACCGGCGGTGTTTCCGCAGGTCAGGTACAGTTTCTTACGGTCGCCGAGGTGGCCGCGATGATGCGCGTCTCCAAGATGACGGTGTATCGCCTCGTGCATTCGGGTGAGTTGCCGGCCGTACGGGTCGGGAAGTCGTTCCGGGTGCCGGAGCAGGCGGTGCACGACTATCTGCGGGGCGCGTACTTCGACGTAGGGTAACCGGCGCCGGTGGGGTACCGGGTGCGCGTAAGCTCGCGCCCTCGCTACCCCGCCGGTCGCTGCCCTCGCGGGTCCCACTAGACTGACCATTCGAGTTTTGTGAACTGGCACAGCAACCCTGTGGCACATCCTGCCCGGGGTCCCCGTCAGTAGTGAAAGGCCGCGAGAGGAAGGCGGGTCCCCCGATGGGCTCTGTGATCAAGAAGCGCCGCAAGCGCATGTCCAAGAAGAAGCACCGCAAGCTCCTGCGGCGCACTCGGGTGCAGCGGCGCAAGCTCGGCAAGTAACCGCCGGGCGCGGCACGTGGCGGGGTTCGCGAGATTTCGCGGCCCCGCTTTTTCGTGCCTTCTTCCGGCAGCGGATTCCGATGTCCATTGTGGACGGTGCTTAGCCCGAGTGGGTTACATGTGGCGTAGAAAAAGCTGTGAACTGCGTTAATGCCGGGTTACCGGGGCCCATTCCGGTCTTCGGAATGAGTAGCATCGAGGGCAGTTTCCCCGATCCGCGACGCCAAGAGGGGCGCCCATGCCGTCGACCGTGCTCGTCACCGGTGCGAGTGGTTACCTCGGAAGCCACCTTGCGGCGCAGCTGGCCGCCCAGCCGGAGATCGGCAGGGTCATCGGCGTGGACACGGCGCTGTCCACCGCGCAACTGCGCGCCCGGCTCGGTGGCGCGGAATACCTCCGCGCGGATGTGCGCACCCCGCTGATCGCGAAGGTGCTGCTCGAGGCGAAGGTGGACACGGTGGTGCACGCCTCGCTGACCGCGCACCCGCCGGGGCCCAGCGGGCGGCCGCTGCACAAGGAAATGAACGTGATCGGCACGATGCAATTGCTCGCGGCGTGCCAGCGCGCCCCGCTCGTGCGCAAACTCGTGATCAAATCCACGGCCGCGGTCTACGGTTCCGGGCCGCGCAATCATGCGGTGTACTCCGAGGAGATGCCCGCGGATGTGACCCTGCCGCGTTCGGGATACGCCCAGGACAATGCCGAGGTCGAGGCATACCTGCGCGGCTTCTCCCGGCGGCGCCCCGAGGTGGATGTCACCACGCTGCGGTTCGCCAACCTGATCGGGCCCGGGGTGGACACGGTCCTCACCCGGTATTTCGCCCTTCCCGTGGTACCGACGGTTTTCGGCTACGACGGGCGCCTGCAGCTGCTGCACGCCGAGGACGCGCTCGCGGTGCTGCGGCGCGCGGTGCTCACCGATCTCCCCGGCACGTTCAACGTCGCCGGGGACGGGGTGCTCACGCTCGCGCAGGCGATCCAGCGCGCGGGCCGGGTCGCCCTCCCGGTTCCCGAGCAGGTGATCGGACCGGCCTCGAGATTCGTGCGCGGTGCGAAACTGGTCGACTTCGGACCCGAACAATTGCGCTATCTGAATTTCGGCAGGGTCGTGGACACGGCGAAACTGCGCACCGAATTCGGCTACCGGCCGAAATTCACCACCCGCGAGGCATTCGACGATTATGTGCGCGGCCGCCGGCTCGGCCGCCTGCTCGATCCGGACAAGCTGGTCTCCGCGCCGCTGCGCGCCATCGGGCTCGCACTACCGGCACGCACCTGAAGCACGAGGGAGAACATGGGCGATAAACCCCGCGCCGTCGCGCTGCACGAACGCAGCAGCGCGCCCGCCCCGCGCGTGCCCGCGCCACGGGCGAATCCGGATCCGGTACCGGAACCGGAACCGCGCACCGGCGAACCGCATCCGGTCACCCGGTTCGCCGAGTTCTGTTATCGCCGGCTCGCCGGTGACTACGAGGTGGACGAGTTCGGTTTCGACCGCGAGTTCACCGATTCCGTGCTGCTGCCCGCCGCCCGCGCGGTCTACGAGCACTGGTTCCGGGTGGAGGTCACCGGCGCGGAACGGATCCCGGCCGACGGTGGCGCGCTGCTGGTCGCGAACCACTCCGGCACGCTGCCCTGGGACATGGCGATGACCCAGGTCGCGGTGCACGAGAACGGGCGCAGGCTGCGCGGGCTCGGATCCGGGCTGCTGTTCGGCACCCCGGTGCTCGGGGTGCTCGCGCGCAAGGCGGGGCAGACCCTGGCCTGCGGCCCGGACGCGGAACGCCTGCTGCGCGCCGGTGAACTCGTCGGCACCTGGCCCGAAGGCAGTGCGGGACTCGGGAAACCGTTCGCCGAGCGGTACACCGTCGGCCGCTTCGAGCGATGCGGGTTCGTGGACATCGCCGCCCGGGTCGGGGTGCCGATCATCCCGGTCTCGATCGTGGGCGCGGAGGAGGCGCACCCGAAACTGGCCGAGGTGTGGCCGCTGGCCAGGCTGTTCGGGTTGCCGTATTTCCCGGTCACCCCGACCTTCCCGCTGCTCGGCCCGCTCGGCGCGATCCCGCTGCCGACCAAGTGGCGCATCGATTTCGGCGAACCCATCGAGGCGGGGCCCGGCTGCCGGTTCGCCCTCGCCGAGCGGGTGCGCGGCACCATCCAGCGAACCCTGCGCGAGCTGCTCGAGGGACGCGCCAACCCGTTCACCGGGTGAGCGTTCAGGCCGAGCGTTCCCGGCGCCGGTAGGCGATGCCCGCGGCGAGGGCACCGGCGACCGCGCCCGCGCCGAGCACCGAGGGCACCCCGATCTTGGCCGCCTTGCGCCCGGTGCGGAAGTCCCGGATCTCCCAGCCGCGCTGCCGGGCGATGTCGCGCAGCCCGGTGTCCGGGTTGACCGCGACCGCGGTGCCCACGACCGAGAGCATCGGCACATCGTTGGCCGAATCGGAGTAGGCGGTGCACCGGCGCAGATCCAGTCCCTCCCGCGCGGCGAGTGCCCGTACCGCGTGCGCCTTGGCCTTACCGTGCAACAGTTCGCCGACGAGCCGTCCGGTGAGCACCCCGCCCTCGTGTTCGGCGACCGTGCCCAGCGCCCCGGTCAGCCCGAGCCTGCGCGCGATGATCTGGGCCAGCTCCTGCGGGGTCGCGGTGACCAGCCACACCCGCTGGCCCGCCTGCAGGTGCATATCGGCGAGCGCGCGGGTGCCCGCCCAGATCTTGTCCGCCATGAGCTCGTCGTAGATCTCCTCACCGAGCTCGAGCAGCTTGTCCAGGCTGCGCCCCTGCACGAAGGACAGAGTGTGCTCGCGAGCGGCGGCGATCCCGCCGGAGCTCTCCTTGCCGATGATCCGGTACTTGACCTGTTGCCAGGCGAACTCGGCCAGATCGGAGGAGGTGAAGTACTTGCGCGCGGCCAGCCCGCGGGCGAAGTGGAAGATCGAGGCGCCCATCATCATGGTGTTGTCCACGTCGAAGAACGCGGCCGCGGTGAGATCGGGCGGAACCTCGACGCGTTCGGCCTGGTCCTGCTCGGCGGCCGTGGACGCGGCCTGCGCGGACGCCTCGCCCGCGATGGCCGCCCTGCGATCGGCTGCGGTCTCCTGAGCAGGGCGCTCGGTTTCCGAGCGGCTGGC
>NZ_JALM01000059.1 GCF_000737195.2 Sciscionella sediminilitoris | reverse complement strand
GACAAACGACTCGTCGCCTACGTGGTGGCTGCTGACGGCGGGACCGTCGATGCGGCGGCGGTGCGCGCGCATGTGGCGGAAAAGCTTCCCGGGTACATGGTTCCCGCGGCGATCGTCGTCTTGCCCGAACTGCCGCTGACCGCCAACGACAAGATCGACCGGGATGCCCTCCCGGCTCCCGAATACACCGCCGACGCGAACGGCCGCGAGCCGCGAACCCCGCGCGAGGAACTCCTCTGCGGACTCTTCGCCGAAATACTCGGCATCGACCACGTCACCATCGACGACAACTTCTTCGACCTCGGTGGTGACAGCATCACCACCATCCAGTTCGCCAGCCGCGCACGGAGCTCCGGACTGACCGTGTCCGCTCGCGACCTGTTCGAGAACCAGACGGTCGCCGGGCTCGCCACCGCGGTGCGGGAAACCACCGGCGAACGGACCGAGGAACCCGGCGCGGGGATCGGCGAGGTGGCCGTCACCCCGATCATCCAGTGGCTGGCCGATCTGCGCGGTCCCGTCGACGGATTCAACCAGTCACGGTTCCTGCGGGCACCGGCGGGCGCGCGGTACGACCAGCTCGCCGCCACCCTGCAGGCGTTGCTCGACCACCACGACGCCCTGCGGTTGCGCGCCATCGGGGCTCCGGGCACCGATTGGACGCTGACCGTCCTGCCACCCGGCTCGGTCGCGGCGGCCGATCGTCTCCGCCATGTGGACGTGACGGGACTCGACGCGGCGGCGTACGAGGACCGGATCCGGACCGAGGCCCGCGCCGCCAGGGAAAGCCTGAAGCTCACCGGTGAGCTGGTTCGCGCCGTGTGGTTCGACCGCGGCCCCGGGGAGGCCGGGCGGCTGCTGCTCGTCGTGCACCACCTCGCGGTCGACGCGGTGTCCTGGCGGATCCTGCTCCCCGACCTCGCTGAGGCATGGGCGGCCGTGCACGCCGGGGAACCGGTCCGGCTCGCACCGGTCGGCACATCCTTTCGGACCTGGGCGCGGAAGCTGCACGAGTGGAGCCACCTGGTCCGGCGCCAGGCCGACTTCGCCGCCTGGTCCGAAGTGCTCGGCGAACCCGAGGCGCCCTTCGGCGGGCGGCCGCTCGATCCGCGACGGGACACGATCGGCACAGCGGCCAGCCTGACCGTGCGGCTACCTGCCGGGCTCACCGCCGCGGTACTCGAGGACGTGACGGGCTCCTTCCACGCCGACCCGGCGCACGTGCTGTTGGCCGGTCTCGCCGTCGCACTGGACGATGCCGGGCTGGCCGGTCCCAGGGGAGTGCTGGTGGACCTGGAAAGCCACGGCCGCGCGGAGGAGGTCATCGAGGATGTGGACCTGTCCCGAACCGTCGGGTGGTTCACCTCGATGTATCCGGTGCGCGTCCCGGCGGGCCCCGTGGACACCGTGCTCAAGGAAGTCAAGGAACAGCTGCGCCGGGTCACCGACCTGGGACTGAGCTACGGCGCACTGCGCTATCTCGATCACCGCACCGGGGCCGCGCTGAACCGGCTGGCCCACGCCCAGGTCGGGCTGAACTACCTCGGCAAGGCACCGGCGGCGGGGGACAGGACCGCGGACTGGTCGGTGGCCGAGGAGGCCGTGGCCGCGCCACGGCAGGACCCGGCGATGCCGTTGCCGCACGCACTGGAGATCGCCGCCACCGTCCGGGAGACCGAGGACGGGCCGTGCCTGGAGAGCACCTGGGTATGGCCACGCGAACTGCTCGGCGAGGAGCGGATCCGGGCAGCGGCCGATGCGTGGGCCGAGGCACTGACCGCACTGGCTCGGCACAGCGAAGTGGCAGGCGGCGGCTTCACCCCGTCCGATGTGGCGGCCTCCGGTCTGAGCCAGGACGAGATCGATCTGATCGAAGCCGAATGGGGGCTGGACGAATGACCAAGGCCGGGATTGAGGACCTGCTGCCGCTCACCCCGCTGCAGGAGGGCATGCTCTTCCACAATCTGTACGACGAGCAGGCCACGGACGTCTACGCGGTGCAGCTCGTCGTCGACCTGGACGGTCCCCTCGATCAGGACGCGTTGCGGGCGGCGGGGCAGGCACTGCTGGAGCGGCATCCCAACCTGAGGGCCGGGTTCCGGCACGAGGGGCTGGGCAAACCGGTGCAGGTGATTCCCCGATCGGTTCGGCTGCCGCTGACGGTACGGGACCTGGCGGACCGGCCGGAACCGGAACGGGAGGCGGCCGCCGAGGCGATCGTGGCGGCCGACCGCACCACCCGCTTCCGGCTGGACCGGCCGCCGCTGGTCCGGTTCACCCTGATCCGGTTCGGCGAGCGCAGTCACCAGCTGGTGCTGACGTTGCACCACATCCTCGCCGACGGCTGGTCCACCGCGGTGCTCTGGCGCGATCTGCACACCCTCTACCAACGACGGGGCGACGGCTCGGGCCTCGAACCGGTGGCGCCCTATCGGTCCTATCTGGACTGGCTGAACAAGCAGGACTCCGGGGCGGCGCGGACCGCATGGCGGGCGGCACTGGCGGAGCTGGACGGGCCGACACTGGTGGCGCCACAGCACAGTGGGCCCGCCGAACTGCCCGAGCAGGTACGGCGGGTGCTGCCGGAGGAGACCACGGCCCGGCTCAGCGATTGGTGCCGCGAGCACCGGGTGACCATGAGCACGGCCGTGCAGACCGCGTGGGTGCTGGTCCTGGCGCAGCTGACCGGGCGAGACGATGTCGTCACCGGCATCACGGTATCCGGCAGGCCCGCCGAGGTACCGGGTGTGGAGACGATGGTGGGGCTGTTCATCAACACCATCCCGCTGCGGGTACGGCTGCGCCCGGACGAGGCGCTGGGCGAGCTGGTCCGGCGCGTGCAGGCGGAAGGGCTCGAGCTGCTCCCGTATCACCACCTCGGCCTCGCCGAGACGCAGGCGATCTCCGGGCACCCACGGCTGTTCGACGCACCGACCGTTTTCGAGAACCATCCCGGCGGGCAGTCCGGTCCCCCCGCGTCGCGGGGCGAGCAGCTCCGGGTGCGCCGGGTCCGCGGCCGGGACAGCACGCACTACCCGCTCGCCCTGGTCGCGGCGCCCGGATCCGGTCTGGTGCTGCGGGTGGATTACCGGCCCAGCGTGTTCGGCGGCGATTCGGCGCGGCGCATTCTCGGCCGGGTCGTCCGGGTGCTGGAACTGCTGGCCGATGCGCCGGAGACGCCGGTACACCGGATCCGTTTGCCGGAACCAGCGGAGCGGGACCGGATCCTGGCCTGGTGCCGGGGCCCGGAGGCGCCACCGGCCGCCACGCTGCCGGAGTTGTTCGCGCGACAGGCGGCCCGCACCCCGGACACCCCCGCCGTCGTGGACGACCACTCCACGGTGACCTACGCCGAACTGAACCGGCGGGCCAACCAGTGGGCGCATCGCCTCATCGCCCGCGGTATCGGCCCGGAGCACCTGGTCGCCGTACTGGCAGGGCGGGAGACCGTGCTTCCGGTCGCGTTGCTCGCGGTGGCCAAGGCCGGAGCCGCCTATCTGCCACTGGATCCGGCCCACCCGCCGGTGCGCCTGGCCCGGCTGCTCGCCGAGGCTCGCCCGGTCTGTCTGCTGACCACCGCGGCGATCGCCGCGACGCTGCCGGAACCGGCCGAGGTTCCCGTGCTGCTGCTGGACACCGAGGAGCCCGGGGCGGCATCCGGGCGCGATCCGGTGGACGCCGATCGCGTCGCACCGCTGACCACGGCGAACCCGGCGTACGTCACCTATACCTCCGGCTCGAGCGGTCGCCCGAAGGGCGTGGTCGTCACCCATCACGGGCTTTCCGCGCTGGTGGCCGGGCAACAGCGGGCCTTCGATGTGCGCCCGGGTCGGCGGGTCCTGCAGTTCGCCGCGCTCAGTTTCGACGCGACATGCTCGGAGTTGTGGGTCACGCTGTGCTCCGGGGCGACCCTGGTGCTGACCGCGGGCGAGCGGATGCTGCCCGGCGAACCCCTTGCCGCTCTGCTCGCCGAACGCGCGATCGACTGCGTCACGCTGCCGCCGACCGCACTGGCGATGCTGCCCGCCGAAACACTGCCCGCCGGGGCGACCGTGGTGGTCGCCGGTGAGCCGTGCCCGGCCGCGCTGGTGTCCCGGTGGGCGCCGGGCCGCCGGATGGTGAACGCGTACGGCCCGACCGAGAACACGGTCTGCGCCACGATGAGCGAACCACTGAGCGGCGATGGGGTGCCACCGATCGGACGGCCCATCGACGGCACCCGGGTCTACTTGCTCGATGACCGCCTCGGCCTGGCCGCGACCGAGGTCGCCGGGGAGCTCTACCTGGCAGGAGCCGGACTGGCGCGGGGGTATCTGGACCGTCCGGACCTGTCCGCGGAGCGTTTCGTGGCCTGTCCGTTCGGCCCGCCGGGACAGCGCATGTACCGCACCGGCGACCGGGCCTACCGGCGGGCCGACGGTGCGCTGTGTTTCCTCGGGCGGGCCGACGATCAGGTGAAGATCCGCGGGTTCCGGATCGAACCCGCGGAGATCGAGGCGGCGCTCGACGAGCACCCCGAGGTGGCGCGGGCGGTCGTGCTCGCTCGCGCCGAGCCCGATGGCGAGCGGCGGTTGGTGGCGTACGTGGTGCTCCGTACCGGAGCGGAAAACCCGGATCTGCGGTCGCATCTCACCGCGCGGCTTCCCGCCCACCTGGTGCCCGCGGCCTTCGTGGTGCTGCCCGAGCTTCCGCTCACCCCGCACGGCAAGGTCGACATCCAGGCCCTGCCCGCGCCGGAACGCGGCACCGCCCCGGGCGGGCGGATGCCGCGCGGTCCCCGGGAAGAGATCCTCTCTCGCCTGTTCGCGGATGTGCTCGGCGTCCTCGAGGTCGGGATCGACGACGACTTCTTCGCCCTCGGCGGGCATTCGCTGCTGGCCACGAGGCTCGTCGGTCGGATCCGCGCGGCCCTCGGCGTCGAATTGGCGGTGCGGAAACTCTTCGACGCTCCTTCGGTGGCCGCGCTCGGCGAGATCCTCGGCGAAGGACAGCAACGACGGCCGCCGATCGTCCCGAGCGTGCCACGGCCGGACCGGCTGCCGCTTTCCGCCGCGCAGTACCGGCTCTGGTTCCTCAATCGGGTCGAGGGACCGAGGCCCGCCTACAACGTCCCGATGCCGCTGCGGCTGCGCGGGAACCTCGATCTGCCCGCACTGCGCGCCGCGCTCGCCGATGTGCTCGGACGGCACGCGACGCTGCGGACGGTGTTCGCCGAGGACGACGAGGGACCGCACCAGATCGTGCTGCCGGATGCCACGCCCGAGTTCACCGTGGCCCACGTGGCCCCGGAACGTGTCGCGGACGAGATCGCGGCCGTTCTCGGGCAGCGGTTCGACCTCGCCGACCGGAGGCCGCCGGTGCGGGCCCGGTTGCTGATGCTCGGGGCGCGGGAATTCGTGCTGGTGCTGGTGGTTCATCACGTGGCAACGGACGGCTGGTCGATGTCCGTGCTGGCCAGGGATCTGACCCGGGCCTACGCGGCACGCAGTGGCGGGCGGGCCCCGCGGTGGCCGGATCTGCCAGTGTCCTATGTGGACTATGCGCTCTGGCAGCGCGACGTCCTGGGGGCGGCGGTGTTCGCCGAGCAGGAGGCGTACTGGCGGGAGACGCTGGCGCGGCTGCCGGTCGAGCTGCCGCTTCCGGTGGACCGGCCACGGCCCGCGGTCGGCTCGCAGGACGGCGCCGAGGTCGGGTTCGAACTGCCCGCGGCGCTGCACGCCAGGCTGGCCGCGCTCGCCCGGGGACGCCGGGCGACGTTGTTCATGGTGCTGCAGGCGGCGATCGCCGGGCTGCTGGCCAGACTCGGCGCGGGCACCGACATTCCGATGGGTACCCCGGTGGCGGGGCGATCCGATGCGGGGCTCGAGGAGCTGGTCGGTTTCTTCGTCAACACGCTGGTGCTGCGGACCGATGTTTCCGGGGATCCGACGTTCGCCGAATTGATCGGCCGGGTCCGGGACACGGATCTGGCGGCCTACGACCACCAGGATGTCCCGTTCGAGCGGCTGGTGGAGCTGCTCAACCCGCCGCGCTCACTGGCCCGGCATCCGCTGTTCCAGGTGATGCTCTCGCTGAACACCACCGAGCAGGCTCCGCCCGATGCTCCGGCCTCCGGTCTGGCCGTGCAACGGGAGCGGGTGAGCCTGCGTACGGCCAAGTTCGACCTGCTGTTCTCCTTCGCCGAACGCACCGGTCCGGATGGGCAGCCGGGCGGCATCCAGGGCAGTGTGCAGTACAGCGTGGACTTGTTCGACAAGGCGAGCGCGCGCAGCCTCGCCGATCGGCTGGCGCGGCTGCTTTCCGCCGCGGTCGCCGCCCCCACAGAGCGGCTCAGCGGCCTGGCGGTGCTGGACCCGGCCGAGCGCGAGAACGTGCTGCGGAACTGGAACGGTGCCCACCGGCCGGTTGCCGGGCGCGGACTGCCGCAGCGGCTCGCCGAGCAGGCAAGGGCCACCCCGGACACCTGCGCCGTCCGGTACGAGGACATGTCGCTGACCTACCGGCAGCTCGACGACGCGGCCGATCGGCTGGCCCGAAGGCTCCTCGCCGGGGGCGCCGGCCAGGAACGCGTGGTCGCGGTGGCCCTGCCCCGCTCGGTCGAGCAGGCCGTCGCGTTGTGCGCCGTACTCAAGGCCGGTGCGATCTACCTGCCGATCGACGTCCGGCTGCCCGCCGACCGGATCGCGAAGGTGCTCGGCGACGCCCGCCCGGAGCTGGTGGTCGCCTTCGGCGAGCCAGGGCCGTGGGCGAGCGGTCATCGGGTGGTGCGGATCGAGGAGGACGGGGGAGAGACGGGTGACCCCGTCCCCGGGCCGCCGGACCCGGGTGCCGGGCTCTACCTGCTCTACACCTCGGGCTCGACCGGGACACCGAAGGGTGTGCTGATGCCGCAGCGCACCATCGTCAATCTCCTGGACTGGCAGCGGGAAACCCTGCCCGCCGGTGCGGGCACGGTGACCGCGCAATTCGCGCCGATCGGCTTCGACGTCGCGGTCCAGGAGATGTGCTTCGCCCTGACCACCGGCCGCACCCTGGCGATCTGCCCCGAGGACGTGCGCCGCGACGGGCGGGCGCTGGTGCGCTGGCTCGCCGAAAGCGAAGTGCGTGAGCTGTTCGCGCCCAACCTGGTCATCGAGGCGGTGGCGGAGAACGCCACCGATGCCGGTCTGTCGCTGCCCGCGCTGACCGAGGTGATCCAGGCAGGGGAGGCGCTGAAACCGAGCGAGGTCACCAGGACCTTCCTTGCCGCGGTTCCCGGGCGGCGCCTGCACAACCAGTACGGCCCGACCGAGACGCACGTGGTCACCGGGACGGTGCTCGCCGCCGATCCGCCCGCCTGCCCGCCGATCGGCCACCCGGTGCCCAACACCGCGGCGTACGTGCTGGACGCGGCGCTGCAGCCGGTCGCCCCCGGTGTCACCGGTGAGCTGTACCTCGCGGGCGACTGTCTGGCCCGCGGGTACGCCCGCCGTGCGGCCCGCACGGCGGAGCGGTTCCTCGCCTGCCCGTTCGGGGCGCCGGGGAGGCGCATGTACCGCACCGGCGATCTGGTCCGCTGGACGCGGGACGGCGAGCTGGTGTACGTGCGCCGGGCCGACCGGCAGCTGAAGATCCGCGGATTCCGGGTGGAACCCGGCGAGGTGGAGGCGGTGCTCGCCGAGCACCCCGGGGTGCGCCGGGCGGTGGTGCTGGCGCGGCCCGGGGATGTGCTGATCGCCTATGTGGTGGCCGCGCCGGGCGCGGATCAGCGGGACTGGGCCGAGCACCTGGCACGCCGGTTACCGGACTATCTGGTGCCTTCGGCCTTCGTCGTGCTGGATTCGCTGCCACTGACCCGCAACGGCAAGCTCGACCACGCCGCACTGCCGCCCGCGCCGGAGGGCACCGGACCGGCCCGGCTGCCCCGCACTCCGGAGGAGGATGCGCTGAGCGTCCTGTTCGGCGAACTGCTCGGCCGGGCGCCGGTGGGGATCGACGAGGATTTCTTCAGCCTCGGCGGGCATTCGTTCCTCGCCACCCGGTTGGTCCGGCTGATCCGGCAACGGTTCGGTGTGGAGCTGTCGGTGCGCAGTGTCTTCGAGGCGCCCACCGTGGCCGCGCTCGCCGTGGAACTGGGCTCGGATGTCGAGCGTGACCCGTTCAGCGTGATCCTGCCGCTGCGCCGCAACGGAGATCGGCCCCCGATGTTCTGCTTCCACCCCGGTTCCGGGACGAGCTGGAGCTACGCTGGCCTGCTGGCGCACCTGCCGCCGTGCTATCCGCTCTACGGCGTGCAGGCGCGCGGCCTGGCGGGGCCCGCCGAGCTTCCCGGGTCCATCGAGGACATGGCCGCGGATTACGCGGACGAAATCCTGGCCGCGTTCCCCGCGGGTCCGTACCGGCTGATCGGCTGGTCGTTCGGGGGACTGGTGGCGCACGCGGTGGCCGTCGAGCTGCAGCGGCGGGGCGCGGCGGTCGATCGGCTCGTCATCCTCGACGCGTACCCGAATCCGGACCAGCGGCCACCGGAGCTGCCGGACCACGAGATCATCGCCTCGCTGCTCGCCGAGGAATTCATCTTCGACAGGGACGAGCTTGCCGCCGATCCGGACGCGGTACTCGGCCGTTATGCCGAATACCTGCGGGACACCGGACACCGCCTCGCGGCACTCGGCGAGGAGGGGCTGAAGAACAGCATGCGGGTGTACGTGAACAACGTCCGGATGATGGCCGGTTTCCGGCCGGAGGAATTCATCGGCGACCTGTTGTTCTTCGGTTCCACGTCGAAATCCGATGTCGTCGGCAATTCCGCGGGTTCGCCGGAGAAGTGCACATCGCAGGCCTGGCGGAAACACATCAAGGGAGAAATCGAAAACCACGACATCGATGTCGTGCACGGCAAGATGCTCAGCGATTCGTCGTCGGTCACGGCGATCGGGCGCGCCGTGACGGCCTCGCTCCGCACCGGTGAAACCTGACGGAAGGAAACGGTTCTCATGGATCAGCTGCCATTCGATGGAGACGGGGATGTACTGGAGGTCCCGCCGCGGTTTCGTGAACTGCAGCGGGAGCAGCCCATCGCACGGGTGCGCACCCTGACCGGTGACGAGGCGTGGCTGGTCACCGGGTACGACGAACTGCGTGAGCTGTACGGCAACCAGGCGCTGGGCCGGGCGCACCGGGATCCGGACAACGCCCCGAGGACGACCCCGCCGATCGTCGCGGGCGTGCCAACCCACGGGGGCAGGCCGCACGCCGGGGTCGACAAGGAACAGGAGGTGCACAACCGGATGCGCCGACTGCTCACCCCGGCGTTCGCGGCGAAGCGGATGGAGCAGCTTCGTACCAGGATCGGCGGGCACATCGACGAGGTGCTGGACGCCATGGTCACTCCGCCGGTCGATCTGCACGCCGTGCTGTCCCAGCCGCTGCCGATGACGGCGATCTGCGAGGTGATCGGGGCACCGCCGGGCGACCACGGAAAACTGCGCGACTGGTGGAACCGGATGAGCGATATCGGTGACAGCGCACGAGCCGGGGCGGCGCGCGCGGAGTTCGTCGACTACACCGCGGCGCTGATGGCGGCCAAACGGCGGGAACCCGCGGAGGACCTGGTCTCCCATCTGGTGCACAACCCCGAGGACACCGTCACCTCGGCGGAGCAGGCCGCCGGGCTGATCACCGGACTGTTGTTCGCCGGGCACGAGAGCACCATGTCCCGCATCGATCTGGGCGTGCTGCTGCTGATCCGCAATCCCGGACAGCGCGCGAAATTGCTCGCCGATCCCGGCCTGCTGCCCGGCGCGGTCGAGGAGATCCTGCGGATGACCATCACCCCGGGCCTGATCGGCGGCGTCACCCGGTGGGCGGCACACGACATCACGATCGGCGAGGTCACCATCAAGGCCGGGGACGCGGTCGTGATGGCCACCGGCGCGGCCAATTACGATCCCGAGCGGGTCGAGTGCCCGGACGAGTTCGACATCACCCGTACCTGCAATCCGCACATGTCGTTCGGCTATGGCTCGCGGTTCTGTATCGGTGCCAGCCTGGCGAAGATCGAGCTGCAGGAGGTGTTCGGCAGGCTGTTCGCGCGGTTCCCGACGCTGCGCCTTGCCGTGCCGGACGAGGAGCTTCCGGTCAACCGTGACCGGGTGGCCGGTGGATTGGCGGCGTTACCCGTCGCGTGGTGAACCCGGATTCCCGGCCACCGTGCGGTGACCGGGAATCCCGAGGCGCCGCGCGGCCAAGGGGCTCAGCGCGGCGCAGGCGACTGGAAGGCCGGTCCGGCCACTGTCGAGGAGCCTTCCGCGGCCGGGATCTCGTACAACCGCTTGGCCTGCACCTGGAGCTGGCCCATCAGCGCCACGGCGTCGTCCATCTCCCCGGGGTGCCCGTTGAAGACGCGGTTCAGCCCGGCCAGCATGTTGGTGTAGGACTCATCGCATTTCAGTGACTCCCGCCGGGCGAGCGAATCCGCCGGGAGGCTGTACGAGTCGGCGTCGTCCACCACCGGGTAGACCCCTTCCGGGTCGAACGGGATCTCCGGGCCCTCGTAGACCCACTTGCCCTCGCCGTTGCGCATCAACTGCCTGCCGTGCACGATCTCGGCGAACCGGTAGTAGTGCCCGAGCTCTTCGGGATCTCCCAGATTGTCGCCGTCCAGGTCGTGCGGGCTGCCCTCGCCCTGCTCGATGATCTGCAGGATGCCCAGCAGCGCGGTCCGTTTGTCGGTGACCCGGAACAGCGTGCCCGGCGCGTCCGGCCAGCCGACCTGCCGGGCGGGGTCACCGGTGAACAGCCGGCCGTCGTCGAACCGGATGATCGCCTTGGCGATCTGGTTGTAGAACCAGCCGATCGTCATCGGGGTGTACTCGGCCTTGCTGAACCACTCCTCGACCTTGCGCATCGAGGCTTCGCCGCTGCGCAACAGATTGCCCTGCTTGTCGACCGAGATCTCGTCGGCGGCGATCACCGCGCCGCGGAACGGTTTGCCGTCGACCATCGGATGCTCGGGCTGTTCGATCGCCATGAACACGTCCTTGACGTGTTGCGGGGACAGTTTGCGCAGCCGCACGGTCAGATCGGGCAGCACCGGACCGGGAAGCCGTCCCGGATAGGTGGGCACCAGCCCCGGGCGGCCGATCTGCGGCTTGCCGCCGACCGCGTTGATGATGTTGCACACCTGCGCCATGTGCTGCATCTCCTCCAGCAGCACCCCGCGGATCAGTTGGCGGATCTCCTTGTTGAAGCCCGGTTTGATGGAGAACAACGCCGCGCTGTACGGCGGGATCACCGCCAGTTCGGTCAGCATCGCCTGCTGCAGCACCGTGAGCAGTTCCTCGCGCGAGGTGATCTCCAGGATGGGCGGTGCGGGTTTGGTCTGCAGCCAGTTCATGATCATGTCTCGCTTCCTTGGGGAGAGGTCTCGGCTGACCGGCATGTACGTGGGTGATTCGACGGGTGCGGTCATGGTGCGCCTGATGTAGGTCTTCTGCTCGACGACATGGTTGTAGTTGGCGAGGTCGAAGAGTCCTCCCATGACCGGGTAGAGGTTGGCGTACTGCTGAAAAATCGGCCGGACATCGCGATTCCACGTCGGACGGTCCGGCGCGTCGTACTCGTTGAAGATGAGCGCGGCCACCCGCGCGTCCGGCTGTCCCGACCGGGCCGGGCTGGTGAGCAGAACGGAGGTCGCCACACCGTCGATGAAGGTATGGCTCGGCGGTGGCTTCGCGGTGAGGGCGAGTTCGGCCCGGCCGTCGTGATCGGTTGTCAGTGTGGCCGGGAAGGTCAGCGCCGGGGTCGGTTTGGGCGCCGAGACGGTCACCGCGAAACCGGGTGCCGGACGGCCGAACTTCGTCACGTGGACGGTCGCGCTCGAGGTCTCGTACGGCTTTGCCGGGTAGAGCCGGTGCACGATCGTGTCGGCGTGGATCCAGGTCCCGTCGGAGCTCTCGGCGAGGACGGCCGCTGGCGGGCTGGCCGCGTCGACCACGGCAAGGCGCCGATCAGCGATGGCCGCGAACTGTTCAGCGGTCAGCTCGATCGCGGCGATACCGCCGTGATCCTCGAGGAACCTGGTGTCCGCCCGGGGAAGCGGGGCCAACACGGTCGGCTTCTCCTTGTCGTCCAGCACCGCGAGGCTGAGGGAGCCGAGATCGGCAGGCGGCCCGCCCTTGCTCTTGGTCGGCCAACTGTTGGAGAAATCCAGGAACACGGTGCGGTTGGTGTCGTCCGCACGGACCGCCGTGTCCGACAACTTGCCGGTCACCGGCCGGAGTCTGCGGCCTGCGACGAACCGGCGCGGTTCCCCGCTGTGGTACGGGCCGATGCTGCCGACGAGCCGGCCGTAGGTGTGCGCGAGGCCGAAGTTCAACAGGTCGATCTCGTAGCCGTCCATGGTGAACCGGATGGAAAGCAGATCCTCGGTGGTGTTCTCCCTGAGCTGGTGCAGCAGCGCGGAGGGCAGATCGTCGGCCCAGCGCAGATCCGTCAACACCGAGGTGACCATGGCGCTGGCGTTGGTGCCGCCGGGGGTTTGATCACCGGGCCCGCGGCGCCACAGGTCTTCGACCCAGGTCGGTTCCATCTCGCCGGTGAGCAGTTCCCGGCCCTTGTCGTCGACGATCCGGACGCACAGCCCGTAGATACCCGGCACGGTCTGGTCACGCTGGTCGATGTCCACCATCTTGGCGCTGACCCGCCGGTTGCCTTCCAGTATCGACATGCCGACGACCGGGTCCTTGGACCTGTCCTCGAGGAGGGTTCCGTCCGGGGACAGTCCGCTGCGGACGGTCAGCCCGGACAGCCGGAAATCGCCGGTACCGCGCGGATTGAACAGCCCGTTCTCGTCGATCAGCCCCTTCGGGGTGAAGTACGCGGGCCGCTGGAAGCGTGGTTCGAAGGTGTCGTTGTTGTAGTAGCGGAGTGCGTTGTTGACGGTTGAGATATCCGATTGGTACTTGCCGGCGAAATTCACCCGCGGGTATCCCAGGTAGCTCATACTGGATCCTTCGGTTTCAGGGACAAGCTGCGCTGCGACCGGAGAAATGCGCGATGTCCCGCACCATCGCCGCTATCTCCCCGGTCTCCCGCCGACCCGGGGCGGGGGAATCATCCGCATCGGCGAGCAGGGCCGCGTTGCGGCGCCGGCTTGCCGCGGAGAACGGGAGGTTGCCGCTGTCCGCATAGCGGATGGCCCCGGACCGGTCGCGGCGTGGAATGATCCTGCTGTGCGCGTGCCGGCTCGCACTGAACGGGATGTCGAGCCGGCCGGTCCGGAACCCGGTCCGGATCTCCGTCGTGAGGTGCCCACCGGCGAGCAGCGGTTCCACCTGTTCGCCGACCTCCCGCTCGATCCAGGACTGTTCCTCGGCGATCCGGTCCTCGTCGAGTTTGACGAAGTCGAACATGCCGGAAGCGCCGACCGCCGTGGTGCGGATACCCCGCCCATTCGTTGCCCCATCGGGCAGTCCGTGCGCCTCCTGTTCGGTCTTGCTGATCACCTTGGTGGCGCCGCCGAGCCGCGCGAGCAGCCCGCCGTAGAGGATCAGCGCGCTCGCCAGGGCCGGATCGTCCGGGAAGGCGCCCATGAACTGGTGCAGCACCGGGAAGACCTCGATCTGCGGGACGAGGTAGCGCCGGGCCAGTGCGCGGATGGCGCGCAGCGCGGCGACATCCTGGTGGATCTCGCCGCCCTGTGGGTAGGCGATCGACAGGCACCGCACGCCCGCCTGGGCCGCCGCCATCGCCTCCAGCATGGTGACGGCGATGCTGACCGACGGCGGGACCAGCACCGCTGTCAGGGTGCCGAACAGCTCGCGGTCCACGAGCACGCCTTCGGTGGCCAGCATCCCGCATGTGGTGTCGATCTGCTGCCAGGCGCGCAGTGAATCGGCCAGCGGAACGTCCTTGCAGTACGGGAGGTTGTAGCCGATGCCGCCGCCTTCGTACGAGGTGAACCCGGCCGCGAGGGCGGTGGCGAACAGCTGCCGTCCGTCCGGCGAACCGTGCCGGATCTCCAGCGGAACCCCGACCGCCTCGACGAGCTGGCGCCCTCGCTGCCAGCCGTGCGCCACCAGCGGATAGCCGTTCAGCCGATGCGGATCCTCGGCAAGCACCCGGGCGGCGACGTCGAACTGGCCCAGCCGGGTGTACGAGTCGATGGTGACCGAAAGGATGGCGGGTCCGGACGCTTCGAGCTCGCGCAGCAGGGTCAGCATCTCCTGGTGCGCGCCGACGCCACAGCGTGGCTGGACGAGCGGCCGGCCGCACCGATCGGCGTCCCGCAGCACGTCCACGGTCCGACCGGCACCGTTTTCCCGCAGCTGCGCGACGATCTCCGGCCAGCTCGGTAATCGGCCGGCGAGCTCCTCGCTCACCTCGATGGCACCCAGCTCAGCCATGTCGCCCTTCCTGGACGCGGGCCGTCGGCAAGGTGTCGAGCAGCGGCAGCAGACTGTCCACATCGGTGAGGATGTGGTCGATGCCCAGTGTTGCCAGCCGGAGCCGGTCACCGGCCTGCTTGTGCGCACCGACCGAGATGTTCCCGCCGAGGATCACTGGGCGGCGTAACCGGCCCTTGCGGCGCAGTTCGGGCAGCTCGCGCAGATCCTCGTACGCGTGCCCGTTCAGGCTGCCGATCAGTACTGCCGCGATGTCGGGTTCCCGGTCGAGTGCGTCGGCGAACTCGGTCAGTGGCGTGCAGACCCCGAGATTGACCACGTGGAATCCATGTCCGCGCAGATGCCGGCAAATGAGCTGGTTGGCGACCGCGTGGGTATCACTGGCGGTGACTCCGAGCAGCACCGTCCGGCTCGGGGCGAGGGTGGTGGTGATCATGCTGTGACCTCTGGCTTGCGCTCGTCGAACTCGATGGGCAGGGCGCTGAGGAACCGGAAGTTGACGCTGTCGAGCCAGGAGAGCTCGGTGCGGCCGGCTCGCCAGTTCTCGGTGCGCTGAACGAGGCAGCGCATGGCGATCTCGATCTCCGCGAGGGCCAGCGCGGCACCGAGGCAATAGTGGATGCCGTGGCCGAAGGAGAGATGATCGGTTGCCTTGCGGGTGAGATCGAGCCGGTCCGGCTCGGGGTACCGGCTCGGGTCGCGGTTGCCCGCCCCGAGTACCAGGGTCACGCTGTCCCCGGCGGGTATCAGTTGGCCGGCCACCCGCATTTCGCCGGTCGCGATCCGGGTCGTGAACTGCACCGAGCTGTCGTAGCGGAGGAATTCCTGCGCCGCGTTCGCCGCCAGTCCGGGCCGGTCGCGCAGCAGCTCGGCCTGCCCGGGATGGTCCAGCAGGGCGAGCGCGGCATTACCGATCAGGTGCGTGGTCGTCGCCTGTCCGGCGTCGATGAGCAGCAGGAAGTTGGCGAACACCTCATCGTCGGTGTAGCCGCCCCCGTCCAGCCGGTCGGCGATCATCTCGGTGAACAGGTCCTCGGCGAGCCCGGCGCGTCGTTGCGCGAGGTTCTCGTCGAGGACCGCACGCAACGCGGTCAGCCGGGGCAGCTCGGCCGAGGACTGCGAGAAGAACTCCGGCAGCAGCCCGCGCCAGTCCGCCAGCAGATGGGCCGCCTGCGCGGGTACCCCGGCCAGCAGCGCGATCACGGACTGGGTGAGCGGCTTGGCGAAGTCGTGGATGACGTCCATCCGGCCGGTCGGCAGCACCCGGTCCAGCAGTTCGCCGGTCAGTTCCTCGATCGTCGAGCGGACGGTCCGGATGAATCGCGGCGTCAGGCCGGGCTGGATGAGTTTGCGCAACCGGGTGTGCTCCGGCGGTTCCCGGAACAGCATCATGTTCTTGAGGACCGCGGCGAGCGGCGCCATGTCCGCGCGGGATTCCGGCGGAAGCGCGGCGTGGAATTCGTCGATCCGCGCGCCGGAGAGCCGGTCGTCCTTGGACAGCGCGGTGATGTCCGCATGGTTCAGCACGACCCAGCTGCGCATCAGGTCGTCCCGGTAGACGCCATGTTGTTCGCGTAGCTTGGAATAGTAATCGTAAGGTCGCGCGATCCAGTCGGCGTCGAACAGGTCGAGCAGGCTGTCCGCGTTTCTTGCTGTCATCGAATGACCCTTCGTGCCTGAATCCGAGGTCGCCCGACTTTAGCCGATGAATAACCCTTCTGACCCGGACTTTCAGTTATCATCACGCCTGATTCAATCAGCGCTAAAAGTGTGTGACAGGCTTGCCTGCCGATGCTAACTTGACCGGGTCGGCTGTAATTGTGTGCCAATATCTATCGATAATGGTGCCTTTTTCATGGTTATGAGTGGCTGCGTTTTCGCGACTTTTCCGATGTGTCCAGGAGCGGTTCACCGGTCGCCAGGTCCTATCCCGCAGGAGGTCGCCCCTTGTCGCGGTATCTGTTCATTCCCTACCCGATGCACGGCCATGTCAACCCGATGGCGCCGCTGATCGGCGAGCTCGTACGACGTGGTGATGAGGTCGTGGTCGCGGTGGCCGCACCGTTCGCCGGGGTCTTCCGCGATCTCGGCTGCGAGGTCTCCGAGATCCACACCACGGTGATACCGAACTTCCCGGAGAATCCGACCAAGGAACAGATCCGGCGCAACCGGGCGATGGGCCTGAAGATGATGCGGGAACGCCGCGGTATCGTCCGTGAACTGCGGCGCCGATGGCCGCGGTTGCGCCCGGACATGGTGGTCGCCGATATCGCCGCCAGGTGGGGCGCGCCCGCCGCGCATCAGGAAGGCACCCCGCTGGCCTCGTTCACCGTGACCTACGCGGTCAGCGAGCAGATGGTGCTGGCCAGTCTCCGGAGACGGCACAGCGAACGGTGGATCCGCACGGTGAAACGGCTCGGTCTGCTGCCCCAGTTCCATCCGTCCTTGCGGGATCATGCCGATCTGGCGCTGGTCAACGCGACTCCGGACATGCAACCCGAGTTCGAGACGTTCGGGCAGCGGTACCATTTCGTCGGACCGCTGATCCAGGACACCAGCACCTACGGAGACATCGACCTGCCCTGGGAGCGGATCGGCCGAGGGCCGTTGCTTTTCGTTTCGCCGGGCACCGTGTTCGGCTGTTCTCCCCAGTTCTTCCGTTCCCTGGCCGAGGAGTTCGCCGGTACGGAGTGGACGGTACTGATGGCCACCGCCGGAACCGATCCGGCCGAGATCGGCGAGCTTCCGGAGAACGTGATCGCCCGGCGGTTCATGCCGCAGTCGGTGATGCTCGATCGTGCTTCGGTGTTCCTCACCAGGGCGAGCATGAATTCGGCGCTGGAGGCCGTCCTGAAGGAGGTGCCGATGATCGCGGTGCCGCGCGCGTACGACCAGGTGGGCATCGCCAAGAGGCTGGTGGAGCTCGGGGTGGCGGTGGCGGTCGGCCGACCGGCCGAGGGCAGGCCGTTCCTCGATGCCGCTCGCCGGCTGGTCGCCGATCCGGAGACGGCCGACCGGCTGGCCTGGATGGCGAAGTCGTTGCGCCACGACGATCCGGCCGGTGCGGCAGCCGATGCGCTGCGGAAACACCTTCAGGATCACGGAGTATGAGGTATCCGGCCGACATTCGCCAGGAGAGGGGACGAGATGGCCGCGATTGAGCGACGCCAGTTCCTGCGCGGTCTTGCCGCCGCGGCGGTTGCCACGAGCGGCGCACACTTCTTCGGCACCAGCGCCGCGTGGGCGGGCGGCACCGCGGGGACGGCCGACCTCTACGAGACCGTCGTGCGCGACGCGATCATGCACTGGGTCCGGCCGCCGATGCACTGGTGGAACGCGCCGTTCCTCGGGGACGGTGACCGCACCGCGCAGGTCTTGGTGGCCGAGGGCGGAACCGGCCTCGTGTTCGCCGTCGGCCGGGCAGGGGACGGCCTGGATCGGCCTGCGGCGCGCTACACGCTGCCGTTGAGCGGCACACTCACCGGCGTGCACTGGCGGCTCGATCCCTGGGACGCCGAGCTGACCGGTACCGTCACGACGACCAGGGGCAGCATGGAATTGACCGTGAGCGTCCCGCGCGGAACCGGGACGCTGCTCGCCGGTCTCACCCCGCGCGGCGGGGAGCGGGGTGCGGCGGCGCCGGTCGCGGAGGACGACGTGCCGGATATCGGCTGGCGCGACCGGTGGTACGGCAGCAGGCGCTGGCTGATGATCGGCGCGCCGGGAGAACTGCCCGCCGAGGAGCCGGAGCGGCTGCTGGCCGCGCATCGCGGTTGGTGGCACCAGTACTACCGGGGCAGCTTCGTTTCGGTTCCGGACAAGACGCTTCAGCGGTTCCACTGGCTGCAGGTCTATGCCGCGGCCAGTATCGCGCGCGGTGACGCGGCCGGTGGCCTGGACACCCCGGTGACGCTGAGCACCACCAATCATCTCGACTCGCATCCCGCGCTGGCCGCCGCGGAGCAGGGGGACTGGCCACGGAACTTCGATCATCTGCTGGCCGCGACCCCCGCCGCGGGGCTCAAGTCCGGTGACGCGGAGAACCCGATCCTGGGCTGGAATCTGCCGGAGATCTGGGACAGCTATCGATACGGTGCCGATGCCCGTGTACTGAGCGAGGTACTCCGGCCGATGCTGCGCAGCGCGGTGAGCCACTACGAGAGTTCCTTGCTCGAAGGCCCGGACGGGTACCTGCACCTGCCGATGACCTATTCACCCGGCTTCGGCAATGTGGAGGATTCCACCTGCGATCTTTCGCTGCTGCGCTGGGCGGCGAACCGGCTCGCGGGCCCGGACGTGCCGGACGACGAGCGGTTGCGCTGGCGGACATTGGCGGACCGGCTGGTGCCGTACCACACCGACGAGACCGGTGTGCTGCTCGGCGCGGGTGTACGGCTCGCGGCATCCCAGCCGCGCCCGGCCCACCTGCTCTGGATGCATCCGCTCGGGGAGAAGGTATGGCACCGGCCCGAGGACCGCGCGGTGATGTCGCGCAGCCTGCGCCATTGGGCTTCGATGCCGCAGGCTTGGGACAGCCGCTCGCATCTGTCCTTCGCGGTGATGGCGGCCGGGATTCGTGCGCCGGAGCAGGCACTGGAGCACCTGCGCCCGGTGCTGGACGGCGTGGACCACGCCGGTTCCCGCATGTCGGCGGCCACGCTGCTCCGGGATGGTGCGCTCGCGCACCACGGCGCTTCGTTCGAAGCCGCCCAAGTGATGATGCGGATGCTGGTCTCCGCGGATCACGATGATGTGGTGGATGTCTTTCCCGCGCTGCCCGGTCAGTGGGCGGAGGCCTCGGTGAGTGGGCTGCGGGCACCGGGGGCCTTCGTGCTCGATGCCTCGCGGAGCAACGGAAGGACCGACTGGATCCGGGTGCGCAGCGAGGCGGGGCGCCCGTTCACGTTGCGCCACGGGATCGTCGGCCCGGTGGACGTTCGTGATGAGGCCGGACATCCGGTTCGTGTCGAGCGGGCTGCGCCCGGAATGCTGCGCGGCCGCCTCGGCGCAGGCGAATCGCTGTTGGTGTGCCGCCCCGGAAACGGCCCGGCGGATGTGGGCATCCGGGATGTCGCGAGTACCGGATCCGCCCGGCGGTGGGGCTTGACCGAGAAGTCCCGGGATCACACCGAGGCGTTGGTCTGAGCAGCCGCCTCGGTCGGGGCGCTTGTTTCCACCGGATGTCCCGAGTGCGGCGCGGGGACGCACGGTTCGTGCGCTTCCGTGGCCACCGGAGGCGGCTTCTGCCCGGACCGGCGTGCGGCACCGATGCGGTTGACCAGCGCCAGGCCGAGTGGTGTCCGCCGGTGCTGGACGGTGTTCTGATGACGATCGGTGGTGATCAGCCCGGCCTCCCGCAGGACACCGGTATGTTGGCTCACCGATGCCGCGGAGATGCCCAGGCGCAGGGCCAGCTCCGTCGTGGACGAGCCGCCGGTCAGGGCCGCCAGCAGCTTGCTGCGGGTGCGCCCGAGCAGTGCCGCGAGAGCGCGCTCGGCGTGTGCCCCGGAGTCCCACAACTTGTGTGCCGTCTCGATGGTGATGGGCGAAGGACACACCAGAATCGGCGGCCCGCCGTTCGAGCGCGAGTTCGGCATGAACACGGCGGGACGGTCGCAGTGGAAGATGGACGGTGCGATGAGCAGGCCCTGCTCATCGATCCGGATCGTGTGATCCGATCCGTTCGGGATCTCCAGCTGAGGGAACTGCCACCTGCACAGTGGGTCGAGACTGCGCAGGAAGCCGTCGACGCCGTGGTCGAGAATGATGTCGCTGCGGGTGTTCCGGTCCGTCTCCAGAGCGTTGGCCAGTGCCTGCCCATAGGGGAGGATGGCCGCGTCGTGGAAGCGGTACAGCAGGCTGCTCACGGCCGATGCCGACCTGTCCGGGTAATAGGCGGCGGCCGCGCCGGAGTCGAATGTGCTGACCGGAAGCCGGAACAGCTCGGCCGGTGGCTGCACCGCCCGCGCCAGTGAACTGAGCGCACGGGCCTGCTGGCCGGCCTTGCTTCGCACGGTTCGCCGCCACCGGTCGAAATGCAGCGCGTTCGAACTACGACCGAAAAGGCGTGCCGCGAATAGTGTTTCAGATACGGAATTGTGGATGTTGATCAAGCGAACGCGCATCAATCCATCGGTTGAAAACAGAATTTTCATAAGTTCCCCAGTGGTGTTTACTTCCGCGTTCGATCACATCATCCCGGGCTTCTCTTCGGCGGTGCGCTGTTGGCCATGAGCCGCATCGTACATTCTCGTTCCGAATTCCTCGGCGGTGTTGAAGGCTGTGCTTGAAAGCGGAGGCCAGCGATGTCCGCGGACTCCGTCTTTCACGTATCGCAGAATGACGTGGTGCGCCCGCGAGCCGGATGGTTACGCTCCCGGCATGGTCGGCGCCGACCGGCCGGTTCTGCGGCTCTGGAGGAGTGGCGAAGTTTATGCGCATCATGCTGGCAACCATCGGATCGCGCGGGGACGTCCAGCCGCTGGTCGCGCTCGCCACCCGATTGAGAGATCTCGGCCACGAGGTACGGCTGTGTGTGCCACCCGACTTTCAGGACTGGCTCGCCGGTCTCGGTTTCGCCGCGACACCGATCGGCCCGGTGATGCGCAAGGCACTGGCCACTCGGCCACGCCCCAGCTATACGGCCGAACAGCTCGCTCCGATGGCCAAACGGCAGATCGAGGCCCAGTTCGGCAAGCTGGCCGCGGCTACCGAGGGCTGCGATCTGCTGCTGTCGTTGACTCCGCAGCTCGCCGCGGCACGCTCGGTCGCCGAATCACTGGGCATCGGGTACGTGTTCGCGGTTCTCAGCCCGAACATGCTGCCCTCGCCGTATCACGCGCCGCCACCGGTGCCGCTTTCCACCGAGCCGCCTGCGCCCCCGGACGCGGACAACTGGGCGCTGTGGGAGCGTGACCGGAAATTCATGAACGATTTCCTGCGCACTGCGCTCAACGAGCACCGGGCGGGCGTCGGGCTGCCCGCACTCGAGGATGTCCGCGATCACGCCTTCACCGACCGCCCGTGGGTGGCCGCCGATCCGACCGTCGGTCCGTGGCTCGAACCCACGGACCTGAACGTCTTCCAGCCCGGGGGCTGGTTCCTGCCCGACGAGCGGCCCCTCGCGCCCGGGCTGGAGCGATTCCTCGACAGTGGCGATCCACCGATCTACTTCGGTTTCGGCAGCAGCATGCTGGTGGAGGACGATCTCGGAGAAGTGGTCGTCCGCACGGCCCGCACGCTCGGCAGGCGCGCCATCGTTTCCCGTGGCTGGGCCGGCTTGGAACTGCCCGCCGATGACGACGAGATCCTCGCCGTCGACGAGATCAACGTGCAGGCCCTGTTCCCCCGGGTCGCGGCCGTGGTCCACTTCGGCAGCGCGGGGACCACGCTGATGGGTGCGCTGGGCGGGGCGCCGCAAGTCCTCGTCCCGCAGATGTACGACCAGCACTACTGGGCATCGCGGATCGAACAGCTCGGCGCCGGTTTCGTGTGCCCGCCCGGTAACCCGACCGTCGACTCGCTGCTCAGCGCGCTCGATCGGGCCCTGCGGCCGGAGGTGGGGGCAACCGCTCGCGCGGTGGCGGCTGCCGTCCGCCGCGACGGCGCGGAGGTCGCCGCTCACCGGTTGACCACCGCTGGTGCCTTCGCGGCATGACCGGGTATCGGAGACGGGGGTTCAGGTGTCCTTGACCTTCATCGTCGGCACCGGCCGGTGCGGCTCGACAATGCTCAGCAAGGCATTGCAAGGTCATCCGCAGGTTCTCAGCCTCAGCGAGTTCTTCGCCGCGCTGCGTCACCGGGCCTTTCCGGCGGAACCGCTCGACGGACAGGGCTTCTGGGAGTTGCTCAGAAAGCCGGATCCCTTGCTCGACGCCATGATGCGCGCCGGGGCGCGGAAGCCGGCATGGCATGGACCTTCGGCTCGCCGGTCCAGCGAGGTCTCCGGTGTGCCGGTCATTCGCCACGTGACCCTCCCGGCGCTCAGCGACGATCCGGACCGGCTCTACGAGGAGCTCGCGGGCGAGCTGCCGCACTGGCCGCGCCGCCCGATCGGCGACCACTACCGGGATTTGTTCGGCTGGTTCACCGCCCGGTTCGGCCGCCAGGTCTTCGTCGAACGATCCGGGGCATCACTTCTCTACGTGCAACGATTGCGGAGGATGTTTCCGGAGGCGCGATTCGTGCACCTCTACCGGGACGGCCCGGATTGCGCGCTGTCGATGAGCAGGCACTACGGATTCCGCCTCATGCTGCTCCCCCGGGCGGCGGCCAGGGCCGCGAACGTACCGGTGCGGCGGCTGTTCCAGAAACACATCTCCGAGCTGCCTGCGGACTATCAGCGGTTTTTTCGCGCGGAATTCAGCGAGGAATCACTGATGGGCGTCGACCTTTCCCTGCGCGATTTCGGTGAGTTCTGGTCCTCGATGATCTGCAACGGTGTCGGCGAATTGGCTGATACCGACCACCTCGACCTGTGCTACGAGCAGCTGCTCGCCGATCCGCGCGGCGAGCTCGGGACCCTGGCGTCCTATCTGGGGGTGTCCGCCGACCCCGGCTGGATCGACCGGGTCAGCGCCGGCATCGACAGGTTCCGCAGCGGGACAGCGCAGCGGCTCGACCCGGTGTCACGCGAGGAACTGCGGACCGCCTGCGCACCGGGCGAGCTGGCGCTGATCGACCCGACCGCCAGCACCACGATGATCAGGAAGTGAAAATGGACGCTGAGCTCGACTACACGGTTCCGACCCCCGAATCGGTGGGGGAGTTCTACGACCGGGCAAACGTGGTCATCGCCCAGGCTCAGGGCGGGAACATGCACTATGGCTACTGGACCGGGCCGGACGACGAGAGCGATTTCGAGACCGCGGGCGCGCGGCTGACCGAGATGATGATCGATCGGGTCGGCGCGCGGCCGACCGAGCGGGTGCTCGATGTGGGATGTGGTCCGGGGCTGCCGGGGGTACGCCTGGCGAACTCGAGCGGGGCAAGCCTGGTCGGCATCTCGGCAAGCGGCGAGGACGTCCGCTTGGCCAACAACCGCGCCGTGCAGGACGGCGTGGCGGGCCGGGTGAGCTTCGAACGGGCCGACATGCTCGCGCTGCCGTTCCCGGACGACTCGTTCGATCATGCGATGGCGCTCGAATCGATCGTCCACGTGCCCGACCGGGTGCGAGCACTGCGCGAAATGGCCAGGGTGGTCCGGCCCGGCGGACGCATCGTGCTCACGGATTTCACCTTGTGTGCGGGACCGGAGCGGTCCACCGACGCGAACTTCGTCAGGATACTGGACTCATGGCGGGCGGCAGCGCCGATCGCCGCCGAGGACTACCAGGGCTTCGCCGAGCAGGCCGGGCTGGTACTCGACGAGGTCACCGACATCACCGAAAACACCAAGTACACCGCGCTGTGGACCTATCTCGCACTGCGGCGGTACGCCCGGGAACACCCCGTGCCCGCCGAGGTGCAGCAGATCATCGATGTCGTGCCATTCTCCTCCGTCCCCGACGAGCAGCTCGTGCAGTGGTGGCGCCCGCTCCTGGCCGGACAGCAGATGCAGGGCGTGATCATCGTGGTCGCGCACGTTCCCTGACCGAGCAGCGCCGCGCCGGTACCACCGGCGCGGTCCCCGTTGCTCCGGTACCGGTCACGCGGGGTCATACACGGCGGGGTTCGCCACGGCCGCGGGAACCCCGCCCCGCCGCCACGCCCGGAGAGCCTCGGCGGCCATCCGGGAGTGTACGGCGATCACGTCGTCGGAGGCGCCGCCGATGTGCGGGGTCATGGTGACGTTGGGCATCCCGAACAGTGGATGCTCCGCGGGCAGCGGTTCCTCCCAGAACACGTCGAGCCCGGCACCGGCGAGGTGACCGGTGCGCAGCGCGTCGAGCAGCGCCTGCTCCTCGACCACCGCCGCGCGTCCGGCGTTGATCAGGTGGCCGCCGGGCCGCATCAGGGTGAGTTGCTCGGCGCCGATGAGCCCGATGGTGGACTCCAGCAACGGGGTGTGCACGGTGATCACGTCCGCGGCGCCGAGCAGTTCCTCGAGGCCCACGACCCGGGCCTGGTCGCCGAAGGTGTCCTTGTCGAGGTACGGGTCGTAGACGAGCACGTGCATGCCGAAGGCGCGGGCGCGGGTGAGTACCCGCCTGCCGACCGCTCCGCCGCCGAGGATGCCGAGCGTGCGGCCGTTGAGGGCGAGACCGCGGAACTCCCGATAGGGCTCGAACACATCCTCGGCACTCCAGGAACCGTTGCGCAGCCAGGCTTCCGCGCGGGAGGTGTTGCGCAACGTGGCCAGCAGCAGGGTGAAGGTCAGATCGGCGGTGACGTCGGCATTGCGTGCGGGGGTGGTCGCGACGGGAATTCCGCGCGCCGTGCAGCCGTCCAGGTCGATGTTCACCGGCGCCGCCCGGCAGGAGACGGCAAGGCGCAGATTCGGTGCCGCGGCGAGAGCCGTGGCGTCGAGTAGTTCGGTCTCGCAGACCACCGCCTCGGCCTCGGCGAGCGCGTCGTCCGCCCCGGTTTCGGCGAGCGAGCGGCGCAGGTTCGCCGGTTCGAGCACGGTCAGCTCGAACTCCTCGTGCAGCGCTTCGGCGATTCCGTTGTCGAAGGCCGCGGTGATCAGCACGCGAGGACGGTCGGGCACGTGGTCTCCTGTTCGTTGGGTTCGCGGAGCTTCCGCAGTTCGCTCCATTGTGGACGGACGGCGTCCCGGACGGAACGGAAGATCCGGTAACGCCGTTCGTAGTCGGCGGCCCGTTCCGGGGCCGGTTCGAACCGGCGCGGCTCGCCGCGCAGTTTCGCCGCGGTCCGGGCGAGATCCGTGTTCTCGGTGGCGGACAGTGCGATCGCGGCTGCTCCGCGCGCCCCGGTCTCCTCGTCCGCGGCCCGGTACACGGTCGTGCCGGTGACCTCCGCGATGGTCCGGCAGAGCAGTGCGCTCGTGGTGGCACCGCCACACAGCCGGAGCGGCCCGGTCGTACCGAGCGCTTCCCGGCACTCCCGCAGGCTGAACGCGAGGCCTTCGTAGACCGCGCGCAGTAGTGCGGCCGGGCTGGTCGAAGTGGACAGGCCCAGCCAGCCCGCGGAGGCCTCCGGAGCGTGGAACGGTGCGCGCTCACCGGACTGCGCCCCGTAGGGCAGATAGAGCACGCCGTCCGCGCCCGGCGGGACTTCCGCGGCTGCTGCTTCCACATCCGTCCAGTCCCGGTGCGCGTTGCCGGTGATCTCCCTGGCCCATTCCAGGTTCGGGGTCCCGGACATCGGGCAGAGGCATTCGAGGATCCGGCCACGGTGGCCGGTCGCCAGGAGGATGCCGGTGGAGGTCGTGGCCTGTTCGGCCCGTTCCCGCACCGTGCCGAGAAACGCGGTGGTGCCCATGATCGCGTAGCTCTCGCCCGGTTCGACCACGCCGAGGCCGATGCCCGCGGCGGCGGTGTCCACCATCCCGGTGGCCACCGGGATCCCGGGGCGCAGCCCGAGTGCCTCGGCTGCCTCGCGGCGCAGCGGGCGGGTCGCGGTCGCCGGGACCACCGGCGCCAGCAGTCCGGCGTAGCGCCGATGACCGAGCCGGTCGAGGAGTTCCCCGGAGTAGCACCCGGTGCGCACATCGAGATAGGTGCGGGATGCTTCGGAGGCGTCGGTTTCGAGCACGCCGGTCAGCCGCAGCCGGATCCAGTCCTTGCAGTTGGCCTGGTAGTGCGCCTCCGGGCGCAGTTGTTCGAGCAGGATCGGAAGGGCCCCGGCGAACAGGGTGGAACCGGTGACCGCACGGACCGCCCCGGCCCTGCCGTCCCGCTCCCACTGCTCGACCAGGGCTGCGGAGCGCCCATCCAGCCACAGCTTCGCCGGTCCGATCGGGCGGTGTTCGGCGTCCAGCAGCCAGGCCCCGTCGCCCTGCCCGGTGACGCCGATCGCGCTCACCTCGACCTCGCCCGCCGCATGCAATGCCGCCGTGACGGTGTGCCGTACCGACTGCCAGACCGCCTCCATCGACTGTTCGGCACGGTCCGGTCGCGGGCGCTCGACCTCGAGGGGGACTCGTGCCGTCGCGAGGTTCCGGCCGTCCGGCGTGATGATCACCGTCTTGACCGCGGTGGTGCCCGCGTCGATCCCGACGATGGCGGAAGTAGCCATCACATCTCTCCACTGAACATATGTGCACTACATCGTGCAACTGTTCGGAATCTAGATGCCGGATCCGGTTCGGTCAACTCTTGACATCCGCGCCGGGCGAGCTGATGCTCTACCGATCCATAGTGCAACCGTATGAACAATTGTTCGTTGCGCGGGCTCGAAGAGGAGTGCTGATGCGCGAAAACACCGAGGGGGAAAACGGCGCCCGGCGGACGTGGCTGGGCCGTCAGGGGATCGTCCGCCCGCTCGCCTGGGGTTTCCTCGCGGTGCTGCTGTTCATGGTCGGCGACGGCGTGGAACTCGGATTCCTCGCTCCCTACCTGGAATCCATCGGTTTCGCGGCCGCCGATGTCGCGACCCTGGTCAGCGTCTACGGCATCGTGGTCGCGGTGGCCGCCTGGCTGGCCGGTGCGCTCGCCGAGGCGTGGGGGCCGAGGCGGGTCATGCTCGCCGGGTTCCTGATCTGGTTCGTGTTCGAGCTGCTGTTCCTCGGGATCGGTGTGGCCACCAAGAACTACCCGGTGATGCTGATCTCGTACGGGATCCGGGGCCTCGGATACCCGTTCTTCTCCTACGGCTTCCTTGTCTGGGTGACCATGCGCACCCCGAAGGAGGTGATCGGCAGGGCGGTCGGCTGGTACTGGTTCGCTTCGACGGCCGGGCTCGGCGTGGTCAGCTCCTACTTCGCGGGAATCGTCATCCCATGGCTCGGCCAGCTGGCGACGATGTGGCTCTCGCTGGTGTTCATCGCCGCGGGCGGGCTACTGCTGATCGTCGCGGTGCGGGCGCGTTCCGAGCGCAGTGATGCGGGGCTCTCGGCGAACCTGCGGAAGGTGGCAGGCGGCCTGACCGTGGTGAAGGATCATCCGAAGGTCGGTATCGGCGGCGTGGTGCGCATCATCAACACCCTGTGCTTCTACGCGTTCCCGGTCTTCATCTCCACGCACATGATCAACGAGATCGGGTTCACGCTCTCCCAGTGGCAGACCATCTGGGGCACGATGCTGTTCGCCAACATCCTCGGCAACGTCGCGGCCGGATACCTGGGCGACCGGATCGGCCAGATCACCGTGGTCGCCTGGTTCGGCGGGCTGCTCTGCGTGATCTCGGTGCTGGCCTGGTACTACGTTCCGGAATGGCTCGGCGCGAACTTCGCGGCCGCGATGGCGATCTCCATCCTGCTCGGGCTGGGCATGGCCGCCTATGTGCCGCTGAGCGCGATCGTGCCGCTGCTCGCGCCGAACAACAAGGCCGCCGCGGTGGCCATCCTCAACCTCGGGGCCGGGCTGAGCAACGCGGTCGGGCCGGTACTGGCCCGGATCTTCCTCGGGCCGCTCGGCGTCGGCGGGTTGATGTGGCTGCTGGCCGCTCTCTACGCCGTGGGCATCCCGTTGACCTATGTGCTGCGGGACAAGCGCACCGAGCAGGCGTCCGCGGGACGCACGGAGGTGATCACCGGATGAGCCCCGGCTTGCCCGCGCCGGTGCGCGAGCGCGATGATTCGGCGAACAGATGCTCACCAATGAGAACGGATGTTCGGCCGATGGAGTCCCGCGAACCGCTGGGCCGGGTGGCCCGGCTGCATTACCAGCACGGCATGACCCACCAGGAGATCGGTGAGCTGCTCGGGCTCTCCAGGGTCAAGGTCACCAGGATGCTCGCCGAGGCGCGGCGCGCGGGAATCGTCGAGATCCGCATCCACGGTGAGGCCACCCCGTTCGGCGAGCTCGAGGCCGAGCTGAGCGGTGCGTTCGGACTGGCGGGAGCCTGGATCGCGCCGAGCTTCGCCGATCCCGAGCGCAGCCTCGCCTCGGTCGGGATGGCCGGGGCGGAGTGTCTGACCGCGCTCGCTCCGACGGTACGTACCGTCGCGGTGGGGCTTTCCTCGAGCGTGGCCGCGATCGTGGCACACCTGCGACCGCCGGAACCACTGCCGGAACTGGGATTCGTGCCGCTCGCGGGCAGCTGGGGCGGTGCCTCCAGGGGAATGAGCCCGCACGAGCTGGTGATCGGGTTCGGCGCGGCGTTCGGCGCACGGACCTATCACCTGCCCGCGCCCATTCTCGCCAGGACAGCGGATGCGGCGGCGGCCTTCAACGCCGACCCGGGGGTGCGGCAGACACTGCAGCTCGCCGCCGGGGCCCAGCTGCTGATCGCCGGGGTCGGCGCGGTGGCGGCGGGCAGCGGGATCCTCGCGGACACACTCACCGAGCGCGAACGGGGACAGCTGACCAAACGCGGTGCCGTCGGGGACATTTCCGCCCGGTTCTTCGACAGCGCGGGCAGGGCGGTCGAGAGCACCGTGGATCAGCGGGTGGTCGGGATGAGCTTGCGCGGACTGGCCAGGATCCCGCAGCGCGTCGCCGTCGGCTTCGGCAGTCAGAAGATCACCCCGCTGCGGGCCGCGCTGAGCGCCGGGCTGATGAACCACCTCGTCACCGATGTCGACACCGCGAGAACGTTGTTGCGGACAACCAGGAAAGGGAACTGAGCATGCGCGATGCCGCGACCACCGAGGAATTGATCGAGCGACTCGCCGAGGCCGGTGAACTGGCCGTGCGGCGGGGGCTCGTGCTGGCCAGCGGCGGCAACCTCTCCGCACGGCTACCCGGTTCCGGGGAGTTCGTGGTCACCGGGGCGGGAACCTGGCTGGACCGGCTCACCCCGGAGGACTTCACGGTGATGAATCTCGACGGTGCGGTCATCGGGGGCAATCCAGCGCCGTCCAGTGAGTGGAAGCTGCATCAGCGGACCTATCGGGTGCGCGCGGATGTGAACGCGGTGGTGCACATTCATCCGCAGCACGCGGTGCTCGTGGACGCGCTCGGTCATCCGATCCGGCTGTTCACCCTCGATCACGCGGCATACGTCGGCTCGGTCGGCCGGACCGACTACTACCCGAACGGTTCCGATGAACTGGCCGACACCGCCGCGACCGAGGCGAAACAGCACAACTGCGTGATTCTGGGCCACCACGGCTGTTCCGCGCTCGGGGACAGCATCGGCATGGCGTTCCGGCGCGCGATGAACCTCGAGGAGGCGGCCACCGCGACCTATCGCGCACTGTGCCTCGGGGACACCACCACCGCCTTCCCGGAGGCGGCCCTGCGGACACTGCACGCCTGAGGCTGGAGGACGGTATGCGCACCGATGTGGTCACCTTCGGCCTGCACATCTTGGACATCCTCGGCCGTCCGGTCACCCGGATCCCGCCCGGGCAGGAGGTCGAGCTCATCGAGGAGATCACCATGACCGTGGCGGGTACCGCCGCCGCGACCGCGGTCGATCTGGCCCGCCTCGGTGTGCGCACCGCCTCGGTCGGCGCGATCGGGCGGGACACGCTCGGTGCCTTCCTGCGCGAGCGGATGACCGCGGAAGGTGTCGACTGCACCGGTCTGTCCGAAGTGGACACCGCACAGACCTCGGCGACGATCCTGCCGATCCGCCCGGACGGCGGACGCCCGCCGCTGCACGTGATCGGGGCGAGCGCGGAGCTGACCGAGGACCGGATCCCGTGGCCGCTGCTGGCCGAGGCGCGGGTACTGCACTTCGGCGGGAGCGGACTGCTGCCCGCGCTCGACGGCGAGCCGAGTGCCCGGATTCTCCGGCGTGCCAAGGAGATCGGGCTCACCGTACTGATGGATTTCATCCCCACCAAGGATCCGGAGTTCCCCGGCAGGCTCGCCGCCTGCCTGCCGTACGTGGACTACCTGTTGCCCAACCTGGAAGACGCCTGCTTCGTCGCGGGAACCGATGACCGGGCGAGCGCGATCGACTGGTATCACCGGCACGGCGTCGGCGCCACCGTGCTGACCATGGGAGCCGACGGAGTCAGCGTCACCGAACGCGGCGGCACCGAACGATTGCTGCCCGCCTACGCCGTCGACGTTGTGGACACGACCGGCTGCGGCGATGCGTTCAGCGCCGGATTCATCGCCGCGCTGCTGGACGGTGCGGGCATCGAACAGGCAGCCGAGCTCGGCCTCGCGGCGGGCAGCCTCGTCGCCACCGGACTCGGATCCGATGCGGGCATCACCGACCGAGCAGGGCTCGACCGGTTCACCGCGATGACCCCACGTAAGCAACAAGGAGAGTGAGCATGCTCGATTCCTTTTCACTGCAAGGAAAAACGGCCTTCGTCACCGGAGCGGGGCGGGGGATCGGGGCAGCGATCGCGACCGGATGGGCGCGCGCCGGGGCGGCCGTGGCCTGCTTCGACCTCGACGCCGATACCGCATCGGCACAGGCCGAGACGCTGCGCGGGCTCGGTGCCGAGGCCATCGGGATCGGCGGTGACGTCACCGATGCCGACTCGGTCGCCGCCGCGGTGGAGCGCACCGTGGACGAGCTGGGTGGGCTGGACATCGCGCTCAACAATGCCGGGATCGCCCACCAGGCGCCCGCCGAGGAACTGGCCCCCGCCGACTGGCGGCGGATGATCGATGTCAACCTCACCGGCGTCTTCCTCTGCGCCCAGGCGGAGGCGCGCGTCATGCTGGAACGCGGTGGTGGTTCGATCGTGAACCTCGCCTCGATGTCCGGTTCCATCGTGAACCGGGGACTGACCCAGGCGCATTACAACTCCGCGAAAGCGGGCGTGATGCACCTGACCAAATCGCTCGCGGTGGAATGGGCGCGACGCGGTATCCGGGTCAACTCCATCAGTCCCGGCTACACGCTGACCCCCATGACACAGCGACCGGAAGTCGCCGGAGCCAGGGCCGAATGGGAGGACCAGACTCCGATGGGACGCATGGTGGACATGGACGAGCTCGTCGGACCGGCGATCTTCCTTGCCTCCCAGGCTTCCTCGGCCTGTACCGGACTCGACCTGATCGCGGACTGCGGTTTCGTGTGCTGGTGACCGGAAATGCTGCCACCTGACGGTCGGTGACAGCACTGTTGACGTGTGGGAGCCCCTGGAGGTTGCGCTCTGGCGAGCGATGTCATGTTTTGGCCTCCCTTCCCCGGGGCTGTGCATCTCTTCCGGTGCGAGACCAATCGTGTGATTGGTTCACCGATGGTGGTGCTCTGGTCGGGGTGCCTGGGAAGGGGAAGTCATGAACAGTATGGTGCGTCGGATGGTGGCCGGTTTCGCGGTGGCCGGGATCGGTGTCGGCATGCTCGGGGCTACCGCGAGTGCCGCTGAGGCCGGTGGTTCGGGTTTGCTGCCGTGTACCGCGAATCAGTTCACGACCAAGCTCGTACCCGGTGATGCGGGTGTGGGGAATCGTTCCGGGGCGATCCAGTTCACCGCGAAGCAGGGCGAGCGTTGTGCCCTTTCCGGGGTTCCGGAGATCGGACTGGTCGGCGCGCACAACGTGCTGGTGCACAACGAGGCCGCCGGTGGCACGCCTGCTGTCGGGATCGCCAATGGCAGTTCCGCCTATGTGCCATTGCACTGGACCGAGATCGCTGCCGCGGACGAGCAGCAGACCCCGAATGCGATCACCTACACCGCGGCGGCGGCCAGCAATCCGCACGGGGACCCGATCGACCCGAAGGTGAACCTGGCATGGAACCTCGGTGCGGTGGATGCCAATGCGGACAGTCACACCATCGATGTGGGTGCCGTGCACGCGGGGACCGCGCCCACTCCGGAACGCTAGAACGATGAGGAGGGAGTGCCCGGGAACCTCGGTACGCACGTCCAAAACCTCTCGGGCGGAGTGTCACTGAGTGCTGTGCTCACTCCCGCGCACGAGAAAAGCCGTGACCGGCGAGATGTTCTCGCTGGTCACGGCTGTGCAGTTGGGAAGACAGGGCCCCTCAACGATGTGACTCGACGGCAACGCAGTCGCCTTTGTCGCAGTTCCTGAGGAACTGTGCAAACAACTGAACGGGCTCACACTCTCTTTCCGAGACCGAATCACGATCCGGGTATGTCATCTCAACAAGTAGGCCACGGCCTTACACAGTTGATATGGCTCTGTCGCACTTTT
>NZ_JALM01000058.1 GCF_000737195.2 Sciscionella sediminilitoris | reverse complement strand
CTCCACGATTTCAGGGGAAGCCCAGAGCCCACCCGGCCGCTGCTGTCGTCCCGACACGGCGTCGGCGTAGGCTCGCGGTCGTGGAGCTGAGCGAAATACCTCCGGCGCCCGGCGATCCCACCGAACGCGCGCTCCACTATGGGCGGGATGGGTACCTGCTGGTGCGGAACGCCGTGGACCCCGCACAGCTGGCGGCGATCAGGACACAGGTGAGCGCCGCCCTGCACGCCGGTGGGCTGGCGATGGCCACGGAACTGCGCTGGAGCGGAGCACCCGTCGGTGACCTGGAGGCCACCGGGATCAACGATGTGCCCGCACTCGACGAGCTTGTCGCGCGCATCGACGCCGGCACCGATGCGGTGCGGCCGGCTGCCGAGGACATCTGCGCAAAGCCCATGGTGGCGAGGCGGAGTCCGCACGTATTCGCCGCGATACCCGATGATCCCGCGCATGTGACGGTTCCACACCAGGACAACTTCGCGGTCCGCCGGGATGGCGATTACCGGCGGTTGTGGATGCGGAGAGATCATCACGGCCACATGTTTGCGGTTGGACCTACAAGCGATCCTCCCCTTGCTCGTAAGCGAGAGCGCTGTAGGGGGGGAGCAACTCGGCGCAACACTGGCGGTCGGCCGCCCGACTCGCACTGCAGTTGATCGAAAACGGGAGAATCCTTCCCGCTGTTATCGGCGCGATCCAGCCAGAAAACCGTCGGACAGGCTGGAAGGTCGGACCGATCCCGGCTGAGACTCGCGCGGCAGTCGACACTTTAAGGCACGTCTCGCAGTTTGTCGGTGGCGCGGTGCAGGTATTGCGCGACAGCCGCGTCACACATGGCCACCTGCCGCGCGTGCGTTGTGGGGCTGGCTCGGGCGATAACGGTGGACAGGCCAGCACGGTCACGCGCGGTTCGTCACGCTCCCACCGGTACTCCGCGAAGTGATCTTTCATCGCGGTAGAGTAACTCGTGAGTCGTCAAACGTGTTGCGAAACGGCGCCACGTGTTAACGCCCAAGTAATTTCCCAGCTGAGGGCAGTTCCTGCCAACATTCATACTGCCACACCACGTCTCCCGCCGGTTTGCTCGCGATCACCACCGCCGCGTCACTCACCGGCGCACGGTAATAGCGGCGCTCACCAGTGCTGTTCATGTAGAACAGCTGACCCTGCTGGGGTGGGCCGTCCGCTGGCTTGCCCAACGGCAGCACACACGCTTCCAACGAGCCGGCCTCGCCCTCGACGAACAAGCTCTGGTCCTCCCGCCACGATCGTCGGCGCGCAGGAACCCATGTGGTGGTTTTACTCGCGGAACGCCATTCCGTCCGGACCGGAATCCGGCGAACGCTTGCAACGGCTACCTCCAGCGGAACGCCGCAGACTGGCACCCGGACCAGGAACCTTTCAGCGGCGAACGGCAGTGAAGCTGAACTTCCGCATGGTCCCGGTCAGTGCGCCGTCCATCCTCCGTCGACGTGGAGTGTGGTGCCGGTCATGTAGGTGGACGCGTCACTGGCGAGGAAGACGGCGGCTCCGCCGAGTTCGGTCGGTTCGCCGGTGCGTCCCAGGGGAATCGCACCGGTGATCTTTTCGCCCCATCGGCTGTGCATCAGTGGTTCCGCCAATTCCGTGCCGAAGTATCCGGGTGCGATGGTGTTCACCCGGACACCCCGGTTCGCCCATTCGACCGCCAGCACTCGGGTCAGGGCTTCGAGGCCCCCTTTGCTCGCCGCATAGGGCGCGATACGTTCGAAGCCGGTTACGGCGTGGACCGAGGACACGTTGATGATGCTGCCGCCACCTTGCTCGAGCATCCGCTGCCCCGCGGCGCGGGCGCAGAACCAGCTCCCATCGAGGTTGACGTTCAGCACTCGCCGCCACTCTTCGTTCGATACCTGCTCGCTGCGTTTGAAGGTGGGGCTGATTCCGGCACAGTTAACGAGGATGTCGATCTGGCCGATTTGCTCGACGCATTCCTCCGCGAAGCCTTCGTCACTGACCGATCCCGGGAGTACCAGCGTGTTCTCCCCGAGTTCACCCGCCAGGGACTTGAGGTGGGAGCGGGTGCGAGAGGTGAGGGCCACAACGGAACCGGCTCCGGCGAGGGCGGTCGCCATTGCCCGGCCCAGTCCTTTTCCGGCTCCCGTCACCCAGGCCGTCTTGCCGGTGAGATCGAATTCGCTCATGTGATCACCGGAAGGGTCCGCAGATCGCGTTTGAGTACTTTGCCGGATGGCGTTCGAGGCAACTCGTCGAGAAACTGGATTTCCGCGGGTGCCTTGAACTTCGCGAGCCGCTCGCGGCAGAACGCTATAAGCTCCGCAGCCTCGAGCGCGGCGCCCTGACGCAGCACCACGAAGGCCTTGGGGACCTCGCCCCATCGTTCGTGCGCGACGCCGATCACCGCTGCCTCGAGCACATCGGGATGCTCGTACAGCACGCGCTCGACCTCGGGGGTCGCGATGTTCTCGCCGCCGGAGACGATCATGTCCTTCTTGCGATCCTCGACATACAGGTACCCGTCCTCGTCGACACGGCCGACGTCACCGGTGTGAAACCAGCCGTCCCGTATGGCTTTCGCCGTCGCCTCCGCATCCCGCCAGTAGCCGCCGAATACCTTCGGACCCGACAGGGTGATCTCCCCCAGCCGACCCTGCGGCACCTCGGCCCCGTTGCCGTCGACGATGCGCACGCGCAGGTGCACGACCGGTTTGCCGACCGAGCCTGCCTTCGCCAGCATGTGCTCGGCGTCGTTGAACGTGTCTCCGGAAGCGGTCTCGGTGAGGCCGTAAGCATCGGAGAACCAGGCGGAGGGGAACGCGGCCCGGATACGTTCGATCAGTGGCACGGGCATCTTCTCGCCTCCGCCGATGATGAAGCGGATCGACGAGGTGTCCCGCTCGGCGATATCGGGCCGTTGCAGCAGGGCGTTCATCATCGAGGGCGCCAGCCAGATGTTCGAGGGACGCTCGCCCTCGATGAGCTCGAGTACCTCGGCCGCGTCGAACTTGCGCGTGAGGATCAGCGAACCACCGGCGTGCAGGGTGCCGATTCCGGGAAGGTCGAGCGCGCCGACGTGGTAGAGCGGGCCGCAGACCAGTGTCGTGTCCGCACTGGTGATGCCGAATTCCACGATATGAGCGAGGTTCTTGTACAGCAGGTTGTCGTGGGAGATGCACACGCCCTTGGGACGGGAGGTGGTTCCCGAGGTGTACATCAGACGCTGGAGGTCGTGGGGCTCGACCGGCACGACCGGTACCCGCGCGCCCAGATTCCTGGCGATCAGCTCATCGTAGGATTTCCACCCCGCACGCCCCCGGCCGAGCAGGATCCGTTGTGCCAGGGGGATTTCGGCGACGACATCCGCGAACTCCTCCTCGGTGACAATCGCCGAGGCCTCCGCGTTACCGAGGATGTACTCCCATTCGGCGGGCGAGAGCCGGTAGTTCAGCGGCAGGAACGCCGCACCGATGCGGTTGAGCGCAAGAATCGTCTCCACGAACTCGACGTGGTTGTACATCAGCAGGGCGACATTGTCGCCCTGTGCGATTCCGAGCTCGAGCAGGCTCGCGGCGAGCGCGTTGACCCTGCTGTGGAGGTCACGGTTGGTCAATCGTGTCCCGCCCATGGTGAGCACGGTCTTGTCCGGGTATCTGCCCGTGTTGTGGTCGAGTACGGCCGCGAAGTTGTACATCACTGTTCCTTCGAGTGGAAGCTGTGCAGCTCGCCGCCGGCAGCGCCCCAGTGGATGGTGCTGATCATGCCTCCATCGGCGACGAGGTCGGCGCCGGTGACGAACTCGGATGCGGGACCGGCCAGGAATGCGACCACCCGGGCGATGTCGTCCGGCCGTCCCAGACGCCCGAGTGGGATGTTGTCCACGGTGGCCGAACGGATCAGCTCGTTTCCCAGGGTGTCCCGGTTCAGCCCGCTCTCGACCACGCCGGGGCTCACCGAGTTGATCCTGATCCCTTTCCCGGCGAGCTCGGCGGCGAGCTGCCTGGTGAGCGCGAGAACTCCGCCTTTCGAGGCCGTGTAGGAGGAGAACCCGTATCCGGTGTGCCCGGCGATCGAGGCGACCTGCACGATCGAACCGCCTCCGGCGTCCGCCATCCGCGGAACGATGTTGCGGAGCAGGACGAAATAGCCAGTCAGATTCACGTCCAGCACTCTCCGCCACTCCTCGAGGCTGCATTCGAGCAGTGTCTTGCGGACGATGATGCCCGCAGCGTTCACCAGCGTCCGAGGATTTCCGGGGAGCCGGTCGAGAACCTCGCGGATCGCGTCGTCATCGGTGACGTCCACCGTGAACTCCACGGCCTCCCCGCCGCGCGCTTCCACTTCGCCCCGTGTCTCGGCCGCGCCGGCTACGTCGAGCAGCGCGACCGGTGCCCCCGTTTCGGACAGCCGCAAGGCGCAGGCGCGGCCGATTCCTGATCCTGCTCCGGTGATGACTGTGCAGTCCATGGTCTTCCTCATCCCATCGCGTATCCGCCGTTGACATCCACGATCGTGCCGGTCATATAGCTCGCCGCCGGCGAGGCGAGGAACGCCGCCACGCGCGCGATCTCCGCCGGTTCGGCCAACCTGCCGAGCGGGCAGTAGTTCTCGCTGTAGCCCTTGCCTTCGATCATCTCTGTGGCGACCACGCCCGGAGCGACACCGTTGGCAATGACGCCGTTGCCGGCCTCGGTCTTGGCCAGCCACTTCACCATCGCGTGCACCGCGCCCTTGCTGGCGACGTAGTGCGGTCCGGCGAGCACGCCACCGACCTTTCCCGCCACCGAGCCGACGCAGACGACGCGTCCCCGGTGCTCACGCAGGGATGGCAGCGCGGCGCCGATGGTCCACAGGGTGCCCTTGACGTTGACCCCGAGCACTCTGTCCACTTCGAACTCGGTCAGTTCATCGACCGGCATCGCGTCGCCGTAGACCGCGGCGCAGGTGACCAGCGCGTCCAGCCGCCCAACCGCGCGAATCACCCGATCCACGCGTGCACGGTCGGTCACGTCGAGCCGGGCACCATCGGCTTTCCCGCCCGCGTCCCGGATCTCGGCCACGGTTTCAACCGGGTCCACGGCGTCGAACACGATCACCTCGGCGCCACCAGCGGCCAGCTCGCCCGCGATCCGCCTGCCGATGCCCCGCGCAGCGCCGGTCACCACCGCACGGTGCCCGTGCAGCGATGCCGGCCCACGCGGATCGAGCACGCCTGCCATGGTCATCCTGTTTTCTTTTGGTGTGCTTCCAGCTCTTCCATGAGCACCGGCATGCCAAGGGTGCAGGTGTGGATGCCGAGCACACTGGTCAGTTCGAGGACCTCCATGATCTCTTCCTTGGTGGCTCCGTAGCCGAGCGCGTTGCGGATGTGCTGCCGGAGGCCCGGTTCGTAGAGATGGGTGGTGGAGGCATCGATGGCGGTGTAGATCAGCTCTTTGATCTTCGGTTCGAGCACGCCGTTTTTCCACGGTACAGCGGAGAAGTTCACGTAGGCCTCGAAGAAATCGGGGTCCATCGTCAACAGGCCTTCCCAGAATGGGGCCCAGTAGCCTCGTTCGTCGACGAACCGCTCACGCAGCTCCCGCTGGCGTTCGCTCAACACCTCGGAATGAGAATTGGACACTTTTCCCTTACTTTCCGGCCATTTCAGCCCGTCGTTGCCTCGTGGCCTCGGTGTCGATCACCAGCCCCTCCGGGTCGGAGTGCGGGTGTCCGGTGATCACGACTCCGTACTTGTCGTAAGCTCCCTGGATACTCAGGTACTCGTCGCGCACGTCGTCGCGGACGGTCTCGGGATCGCGCCTGAGCGGATCGCCCCAGCCGCCACCACCGTTGGTCAGGTATCGGAAGACCGCGTTGGGTTTGGTGTGCCAGACCGGGCTGCTGGCGAAGTAGCAGTACTCGCCGTTTTCCTCATCGATCGTCTTGCTCACCGGATCGAGCATCCCGGCGACCGGTGTCGATCCGGCGTATACCTCCGGTTCGGTACCGATGAGATCCTTATCGCGCGCCACGTTCTTGTACTCGGCGGGGAATATCCAGACACCGCCGAGACCACCGTCGTGGCCACCGTAGACGCCGATACCGCTGGAGCTCTTGGTGTGCAGCGGACTCGACCAGTGTTCGGCCTCGGTGAGGTAGAGCGTGTCCTTGAGGACGCTGGCCCCGCCGCGGTGCTCGCCGACACCGCAGGAGTCGGGCGTGTATTCCTTGCGCAGCACCACGGCCGGGGTCTCCGACTCGATGGCCTCGGTCGCCGGGTCCAGGTTGTTCGCCTGATACATCACCGAGTAGCTGTCCGCGTCCCCGGCCTGCGTCGCACCCCACGGGCCGTGCTCCCCACCGCACTGCGCGGTGGTCACCCACGGCGTGCCGTCGGCGAGCACACCGGTGGCGGTGTGGATGTTCAGCGAACCGTAGTCTCCACCTACCGCCTTGCGCCCCAACGCCTTCTCCAGCGCACGGAACACCGCGAGCACCACGGGGCCGGTGCTCTCCCAGTACAGGAACACGGCGCCGTCCGGGGGTGTGGCACTGACGAAGGTTCCCGCGGGCAGCACGATGTCGACGTCACGGTAGGTGCCCGAGGTGAACGGTGTCTCCGGATCGATCAGGAACTTCAGCGCGACGCCGACCGCCGTCTTACAGTCGAGGATGCCGGCGTTGATGCTCGTCCTCGCCTGCGGCGAACTGCCGCTGAAATCGAGCTCCATCTTCCCGGCCGCCTTGGTGATCTTCAGATGGAGCCGGTACTCGACCGAGTCGTCGATGCCGTCGCAGTCGATCCCCTCTTCGGCTTCGTAGACCCCGTCGGGCAGTTCGCGCAGGGCGGCTCGCATCGACTCGGCGGACACATCGGTGGAATAGCGGACCGCGCCGAGGTAGGCGTCGATGCCGTACCGTCCGATGCTCTCGAGGATCAGCTGTTCGCCGAGCAGCAGGTTCTGATAGATGGTCTTGATGTCCGGCAACAGCAGTTCACAGAACCGGGCGTTGTCGAAAATGAGGTTGAACGAGGCCTTGATCGGCTCGTTGTTCTTGTACAACAGCATCGGCGCGATGACCAGACCGTTCTCGTACACGTTGCGCTTGGTGCCGCTGAATCCCGCCGGCACGACGCCGCCCATGTCCAGCTGGTGCGCGCGCAGTGAGACGAACGAGACCACCTTGCCGTCGTGGAAGACGGGCCGGATGAAGATGACGTCGTTGACGTGGTTGCCCGCACGGTACGGGTCGTTGCCGATCACCACGTCGCCCTCGCGCAGGTTCTCCACGCCGTATTCCTCGATGGTGTTGCGCACGCCCTCGGCCATCGTGCCGAGGAACATGGCGAGACTGTTGCTCACCGAGGACATCGGGTAGTTCTGCTCGGGAGGGCCGGAGATCGTCGCGGCGAAGTCGTACCAGTCGCGCAGGATCAGGGAGAACGCGTTGTTCAGCAGACCCGTGCACATGTGCTGCACGATGTAGCGCATCCGGCTGGACAACACCGAGGCCGTGAACCGGTCGGCACCGTAGCGCCGCGCGAACTGGGCGTCGTCCAGATCCTTCAGTGCGGTTTCCTGGGAAGAGAAATCGGTCATGAGTATCACGCCTTCCGGATGCGCAGCTCGCCATGAGTCCCGACGTGCGCGACCTGGCCGGGAATGAGGAACGTGGTGGACAACGGCTCGCGAATCACCGCGGGCCCGGGGATCCGGTCCCCGGCGCGCAGGTCCTCGCGCTGGTACTCGCCCGCTTCGATCTCGTCGTCGGTGAGGTAACGGATTCCGAGGGTGCGTGTCATCTGCGGGCTCTCGCCCGCGGGGCGCACGGGCAGCTCCGGGTACTCCACCTTGTCCGAGGTCGCCACCGCTTGCACGCGATAGGTGACGCCCTGCACGGGGAGCGCCTCGAAGCGGTTGCCGGAACGCTCGGCGTAGGCATCGTGGAAGTTCGACACCATTTGTTTCACCGCGTCCGCTGTGATCTCGCCGTCCGGAACACCGATGAACGGCGTCTCCCAGGTCTGACCGGCGAGCCGGGCGTCCATGCTGCGCACGAATGTCACGCGGTCGCGGTCCTGCTCCTTGAGGCTTTCGCGAAGCTTTTCCTCCATGGAGTGGTACACCTTGTCGATCTGCTCGGCCGCCTCGGGAACGAGCATGATGTAGGCACTTCGGCTGTCGGCGTAGACCAGATCCGAGGAAACCAGCCCCAACGCGGAGAACAGGCCCGGGTGCGGCGGCACGATCACCTCGGCGGCGTGCACCAGGTCCAGCACCGCGGGCAGCAGCATCGGTCCCGCGGCACCGTAGGCGACGAGGCTGTAGTCACGCGGATCGACGCCGTGCTGGATGGCGATGTTCACCACGCCTTCGGCGATGTTGTTGATGCCGATGTTGAACGCGTAGCTCACCCGCTGCTCGAAGGACAGCTTGCTCTCGAGGTTCTCGAAGGCCTGCCGGGACAGCTCCGGATCCAGCTTCATCCGGCCGCCCGCGAAGCCATCGGGGTCGATGATTCCCATCAGCAAGCAGGTGTCCGTCGTGGTCGGCTGGCTGCCGCCGAGGCCGTAGCAGGCGGGACCGGGGTCGGCGCCCGCACTGCCCGGGCCGACGTTGAGCTCACCCGCGTGGTTGATCGTGACCAGGCTGCCGCCGCCCGCTCCGATGCTGGAGACTTCGTTGGAGAGCGCGTTCACGATCAGGTCGTGCTCGAGCTCGAACGTGGTGTTCACGAACGGCTCACCCTCGCTGACCATGCTGATGTCACATGAGGTGCCGCCGACGTCCGCGCAGAGCAGATTCTCCGCGTCGATCAGTCCGCCGAAGTGCGCACTGGACACGGTGCCTGCCGCGGGACCGGCGAACACGATCCGGAACGGATGCTCCATGGCGATGTCGGAACGCACCAGCTGGGCGGCGCAGTCGGCGAAGTTCAGGTCGCCATCGAAATTCAGCTCGCGCAGGCCGGCGTCCAGCCGTTCGGTGTATTCGCCGTAGATCAACCGCATGAAAACATCGACAACGGTGGTCGACGCCCTGGCGAACTCCTTGGCCAGTGGCGAGACCTCGCTGGAGATCGAGACGGGAACATCGCCGAGTTCCTCGTGGACCAGCTCGCGGACACGTTCTTCGTTGTGGTGGTTCACGTAGGCGTTGAGCAGGCAGATGGCCACGCCCTCCACCTCGCATTTGCGCAGTACGGCGAGTTCCTCGCGTACGTGATCCTCGTCGAGGTCGATCAGCACCCCGCCGTCGGCGGTGACGCGCTCGCGAATACCCCGGCGCAGATAACGTGGCACAAGGGGGCGGTTCGCGTCGCCGTAGGAGCGCCGCCACGCGGGATTCATCAGTCCTTCGACCGGGCGCCAGGTGCGCCCGATGTCGAGGATGTCGCGGTGACCAAGTGTGGTCAGGAACGCTATTTTCGGCAGCCGCCTGGTGATGATCGCGTTCAGTCCGTGCGTGCTGGCGTGGTTGAACACCGCGGAATCGGCGACGCCGATCTCCTTGGCCCCCTTGAGCACGCCGCGTTCGGTCGTGCGCACGTCAGTGGTCACCTTGACCGTCTTGATCTGCCCATCAGCGATAGCCACCACGTCCGTGAACGTGCCGCCGACGTCTACTCCGATCATAGAGCTGACCGCCTTCCTTTTCGTTGGAGGAGTTCTAATTGACGTCGAGACCTTCGGAGGTCAACTCGATCGGGCCGAGCAGGCGCCATGGCTCGCGGCTGACCGAGACCAGCGTCTTCTGGTGCTTGACGACCATGAACCAGCCGCCTTCGGAGAGCACCGGATAGCGCCGGAAATCCGCTGCCGTAGATCCCGGGAAATCCCGCTCGAGATTCACGCCGAGCTCACGCAACTGGCTTTCGCTGACCTCGTCCCGGGATACCGAAATTCCTTCCGAAACGGGAGTTTTCTGATCACTCATTGGGCATCACCTCGGTGTGTTGTGCCGCTTCCCGGGTTTCGTGTACCAGTCGGACCACGAAACAGTGACGGGAAGCACTGTAAGACTCGAACGACCCGCTGACAAGTCCGGACCGGGTGAAGGTGGCGCCATCCGCTCATGCCGTACCCACACGGGCGCTTCGGTGGAATAGGCTCTGTGGTCATGCCAAGGCCACCAGGACACGGACCGGGTTACGAGACCAGGCGCCAGGAGATCATCGATCTGGCCGCGGAAGTCTTCGCGCGCCAAGGGTATGCCGCGACGGGAATCGCCGAACTGTGCGAGGTCGTCGGCCTGGCCAAGGGCGCGCTGTACTACTACATCGGTTCGAAGGAGAACCTGCTCGTCGAGATCCAGAACCGGGTGCTGCGGCCGCTGTTGACCGCGGGCAGGCGGATCGCCGCGTTGGAGGAGGATCCGGTCCTTCGGTTGCGGCTGCTCTCCGAGACGTTGCTCGGCATCATCCTGAACAACCTCGACCACGTCTGGGTGTACGAGCACGACTACCGGCACCTGCGGGGCACCAACCGGTCGCGGCTGCTGCGCCAGCGCCGTGAGTTCGAGAAGATCGTGCAGGACCTGCTGGTGGCCGCGATGGACACCGGCGTGTTCCGCCGGTTCGACCCGAGACTGGCGATGCTGCAGTTCCTCAACCTGCACAACCACACCTACCAGTGGGCCAAGGCCGACGGCCCGTGGGACGCGTCGTTCCTTTCCCGGGAGTACTGCGCGACGCTCGTCTCGGGGTTCTGCAGCCCCGGATACGACGTCGGCGATCTCGAGCAGCGCGTCCGGCAGTTCCGCGAACGCTATGCGGGCGCGACGCTCGACGCTCCGACACTCAGCTCGTGATCGCCGCCGGGCTCAGGCGTGTACCGCCTCGCGGACGGCCGCGGCGATGCGGTCCTTGCCCGGCAGCCAGGCTTGTTCCAGCGACGGAGCGTACGGTGCGGGGGTCGATTCGGCGCCGACGCGGATGACCGGTGCGTCGAGGGTCCAGAAGCCCTCCCTCGCGGCGACCGCCGCGAGCTCGGCGCCGACGCCGAACTCACCGACCGCCTGATGCGCCACGACGAGCCGGTTCGTCTTGGCGAGCGAGCGCAGGACGGTCTCGGTGTCCAGCGGCGCGATCGTGCGCAGATCGATGAGTTCGACGCTGATTCCTTCCTCCGCAAGCGTTTCCGCGGCCTTCTCGCAGTCCTGCATCATCTTCGAGTAGGACACCAGTGTCACGTCGGTGCCCGCACGGCGCAGCACGGCCTTGCCGAGCGGCACCAGATGCCGCGGTGACGGCCTCGGCCCTTTCATCCCGTACATCAGCCGGTTCTCCACGAAGATGACGGGGTTCGGGTCACGGATCGCGGCGCGTAACAGACCGTAGGTGTCGGCGGGAGTGGACGGCATCACCACGGTGAGCCCGGGAATATGCGCGAGCAGGGCCTCCAGACTCTGCGAATGCTGGCTGCCCGAGGACTTTCCCGATCCGAACTGTGTGCGCACGACCATCGGCAGACTGACAGCACCTCCTGTCATGTACCGCAGCTTCGCGGCCTGATTCATCAGCTGGTCGAAGCACACACCGAGGAAATCGAAGTACATCAGTTCGACGATCGGTCGCATGCCCGCCATCGCCGCACCGACCCCGGTACCGATGATCGCGCTCTCCGAGATCGGCGTGTCGCGCACCCGGCCCGGGTACCGCTCGGCAAGGCCCCTGGTCAAGCCGAACACGTTGCCACCGCTGCCGACGTCGATCCCGGCCAGGAACACCGAACCGTCGTGCTCGAGCTCGTACTCGAGCGCGTGCTGGATGGCGTGCATGGTCTTGAAAGTCTCACCGTCGGCCGCCGGCGGTTCGGGAACCGGTTCCCTCGGCACGCTCACGAAATGGTGCAGGGTCTCCGGTCCGGGCTCTTCGGCGGCCCGCGCCTGCTCGACCGCGGCCTCGATCTGCTCGTCCACCCGGCGATCGATCTCGCCGACCGGCACTCCCGCCGCACGCAGCCGGTCACCGAGCAGCACCAACGGATCCCGTTCCTGCCACTCGGCGAGTTCCTCGGGCGCCCGATAGCGCTCGGGGTCTCCCTCGTAGTGCCCGTGCCAGCGGTAGGTATCCGCCTCGACGAGCACCGGCCCGCCGCCGGAGCGCAGCTGTCGCACGAGCTCGGCGATCAGCTCGGCGACAGCGACGACGTCGTTACCGTCGACCGCGCGGAAATCCACGTCGTACCCGGCGGCCCTGGCCGAAAGCGAGGCCCTCGTCTGCGTCGCGACCGGCGAGAATTCCGCGTACTTGTTGTTCTCACAGCAGAAGATCACCGGCAACCGCCAGACCGAGGCCAGGTTCACCGCCTCGTGGAACATGCCCTGCGATACCGCGCCGTCGCCGAAGAACGCCAGCACCACGCCGCCCTGCTCACGCAGCTGGGCCGCGGTACCGGCACCCACCGCGATCGGCAGTCCGGCGGCGACGATCCCGTTGGCACCGAAGACCCCCTTGCGCGGGTCGGCGATGTGCATCGATCCGCCGCGCCCCTGACAGGTTCCGGTGCGCCTGCCCATCAGCTCGGCGAACATGCCCGTGACGTCGAGGCCCTTCGCGATGCAGTGACCGTGCCCGCGATGCGTCGAGGTCACCACGTCGCGCTCGTCGAGCGGCCAGCACGCGCCCACCGCCGAAGCCTCCTGCCCGATCGAGAGGTGCAGGAACCCGGGGATCTCGTTCGCGCGGTACAGCCGGGACGCCTTGTCCTCGAACTGCCGAATCAGGCGCATCCGCCGGTACATCTCCGTCCGTGTCTCGACATCGATGTCGTTCACCTGGGTGGAAGTCATCGTGCACCCGCCCTCATCGTCGTTGAGTTTCGGCCCGCCCCCTTGACATCTGGCGGCGAACGACGATTCTTGTACCGATCGCGCTAAAAAACAACACCGACGCGAAAGGCGGATCGGATGCGAGCCTTGCGGTGGCACGGGCTGAGTGATCTGCGACTGGACGAGGTGCCCGACCCCACCGATCCCGGTCCCGGCGAAGTGGTCGTCGAGGTCTCCTACTGCGGTGTGTGCGGAACCGACCTGCACGAGTACAGCCACGGACCGAACCTCATCCGCACCCGAGCGCACCCGCTGACCGGGGTCGAGCCGCCGATCACACTCGGGCACGAGTTCAGCGGCACCGTGGCCGCGCTCGGCGGGCCGGTACCGGGCATCTCGATCGACATGCGGGTGGCGGTGGATCCGTGTCTGCGCTGCGGCGTTTGCCGCTGGTGCCGTCACGGCGAGTACCACATCTGCGCGAAGGGCGGCTCGATCGGACTCGCTTCTCCCGGAGCTTTCGCCCGGTACGTCACCGTACCGGCCGAAGGCCTGGTACCGATCCCCGACGGCGTATCGGATCAGGTGGCCGCGCTGGCCGAGCCCCTTGCCGTCGGGCTGCACGCCGTCCGCAGGGCCGGCGTGCAGCCCGGTGACAACGCGCTGCTCATCGGGGCAGGACCGATCGGCATCTCTGTCCTGATGGCACTCACGCTCGCGGGAGCGGCGGGCATCTACGTCAGCGAACCCGCACCGGAGCGGGCGCGGCTCGCCGCCGAGCTGGGAGCCACCGAGGTATACGACCCGGCCGTGGCCGACGTACGCCGCGAGGTGTTCCTGCGCACCGGCCGCATCGGCCCGGACGTCGTCGTCGAGGCGACCGGCAGACCCGATCTCGTCGAGCTGGCGATCACCACGGTCCGCCGCGGCGGGCGAGCGGTGCTCGCGGGCATCAGCGGCGACGCGGCCGCGCTGCCGGTCACCCAGATCGTTCCGTTCGAACGGACGGTGCTCGGTTCGCTCGGCTACAACTTCGACATCCCGAGGGTGCTCGACCTGATCGCCACCGGACGATTCGATCCGAGACCGCTGTTGACCGGCGTGTACCCGCTTTCCCGTGGGCTGGACGCGTTTCACGATCTCGCCGCGGGCTCTCACCTGAAGATCCTGCTCGACCCCAAGGAGCACTGAAATGGATTTCGACTTGCCCGAGGAAACCGTGGCGCTGCGGCGGATGTGCCGTGACTTCGCGGCCAAGGAGATCGAGCCGTTCGCCGACGACTGGTCCGAACGCGGCCATTTCCCGGTCGAGGTCTTCCACAAACTCGGCGAACTGGGCCTGATGGGGATGCTGGTCGAGCAGGAATACGGTGGCACCGACGCGGGCCTGGTGACCTATGTCGCCGCGATGGAGGAACTCGGCATCGCGGACCAGTCGGTGGCCTCGGCATGGAACGCGCACTCCACCATCGCCACCCTCCCGCTGGCGACTTTCGGTACACACGAACAGAAGCAGCGCTGGCTGCGGCCACTGGCCACGGGCCAGAAGATCGGCGCCTTCGGGCTGACCGAGTCGACGGCCGGGTCCGACGCGGCCGGGATCCGGACCAGGGCAAGGGCCGAAGCGGGTGGCTGGGTCCTCAACGGCACCAAGATGTTCATCAGTAACGCCGGTACCGAGATGAGCCTCGGAGTCACCGTTCTCGCCGTGACGGGAGAAAACGCGGACGGCGGCAAACGCTACGGCGTGTTCTTCGTTCCGGACGGAACACCCGGGTACGAGAAAGGGCAACCACTGCGCAAGCTCGGGTGGCACGCGCTGGACACCCGAGAGCTGATGTTCAACGACTGCTGGATTCCCGACGACCACCTGATCGGTGACGAGGGCAACGGCTTGCGGGACTTCCTCGACGTACTCGACGCGGGCCGGGTCAGCGTGGCCGCGCTGTCGCTCTCACTGGCACAGGCGGCACTGGATCTCGCCGTCCGCCACGCGGGGGAACGGGAGCAGTTCGGCAAGCCCCTGAACAAGTTCCAGGCGGTCGGGCACAAGCTCGCGGACATGGCAACCGAAGTCGAAGCCGCGCGGGGACTGGTCTACCGGGCGGCCTGGCTCGCGGACCAACGCAGGCCGTTCGGCCAGGCAGCCGCGATGGCCAAGCTCTACGCCTCCGAGGTGGCCAACCGAGCGGCCAGCGCGAGCGTGCAGATCCACGGCGGTTACGGATACATCCGTGAATCCAAGATCTCCCGATTCTATGCGGACGCGAAAATCCTCGAGATCGGCGAAGGCACCAGCGAGGTCCAGCGCAACGTCATCGCCCGGACGCTGACTCCGCGCTTCTAGGAGACTCCGATGGAAAGTGAAGTACTCGTCGAGGAACGAGAGCAGATCCTGATCATCACCATCAACAGGCCACAGGCACGCAACGCGATCGACTCGGCCGTCGCCGAGAAGATCAGCGCCGCGATCGACACGCTCGCCGAACGCGATGACCTCCTGGCCGGCGTACTCACCGGATCCGGGGGAACCTTCTGCTCGGGCATGGACCTGAAGGCCTTCGTGCGCGGCGAATCCGTGATCCTGCCCGGTCTGGGGCTGGCCGGAATGACCGAACGGGTGCTACGAAAACCGATGATCGCCGCCGTCGAAGGCTACGCGCTGGCCGGGGGCACCGAACTGGCACTCGCCTGCGATCTCATCGTCGCCGCCGAGAACGCACAGTTCGGGATCCCGGAGGTCAAACGGGGCATCGTGGCCGCGGCGGGCGGACTTCTACGTCTGCCGCAGCGCATTCCCTGCCAGCTGGCAATGGAATACGCACTCACCGGTGACCCGTTCTCCGCGGCCGATGCGCACCGTCATGGACTCGTGAATCGCCTCACCACGCCAGGTGGGGCGCTCGCTGAGGCGCTGGCGCTCGCGCGCCGGATCAACGCCAACGCTCCCCTCGCCGTCCGCGCCTCGAAAGAAGTCATCGGACATGCCGCCGATTCCGCGAGCCCCGAGGCTTTCCGCGAGCAGCACGCGCTGCTCGAACCGGTCTTCTCCTCCGCCGACGCGCAGGAGGGCGCGCGTTCATTCGCCGAGAAGCGAAAACCGGTGTGGCAGGGCCGATGACGGGCAGTGTCCTTGGCTGACACAGTCCGGTCACCGCACCAAGAATCACAGGGAGCACGCGAACGATGGCATACTCGGTCACACTGCCCGCGCTCGGGGAAAGCGTCACCGACGGCACAGTCACCCGATGGCTGAAACAGGAAGGTGACGCTGTCGCCCTCGACGAGCCGCTGCTGGAGGTCTCGACCGACAAGGTCGACACCGAGGTCCCCTCGCCCATCGCGGGCACGCTGCAACGCATCGCCGTGCGGGAAGACGAGACGATCGAAGTCGGCGGAGAGCTCGCGGTGATCGAGGAGGACACGGGCGCGGAGCCGACCACCTCGACCGGGAACGACCGGCCCGCCAAGCGGGAAGCCAGTGCTGCACCGGAACCCACAGAACCTTCGGGCCCGGTCCGCGCTCCCGAAGACAAGCGCGCGCTCCCCTATGCCACACCCCGGGCCCGCAGGCTCGCCTCCGAGCACGGCATCGACCTCTCGACACCCGGCTTCGCCGGTGCCGGCGGCCGGATCAGACAACGGGACGTGCTCGCCGCCATCGAGGCCGGGCAGCGGGGCGCACCAAGCCCGGTTCCATCCGAGCCGAAAGACCCGGCCCCCGATGCACCGCCGGCGGCACGGTCCCGAGCATCCCCGGCGCGGGCGGAGACACACCACGTCACGGAGAAAGCGAGCCGGACCCGCCAGACGATCGCCCGGCGCACACGGGAGTCACTGCAGGCTTCGGCCCAGCTGACCCAGGTGTTCGAGGTCGACTTCACCAGAATCGCCCGATTGCGCGAACAAGCCGGAGCGAGCTTCCACGCACGAGAGGGCGTCGAACTGACCTTCCTGCCGTTTCTCGCGAAAGCCACGATCGAGGCGCTCGGACGACATCCGGAACTCAACGCCTGCTTCCACGAAGAGACCAAGGAGATCACCTACTTCGACCAGGTCGACCTCGCCGTCGCGGTGGACACCGGGAAAGGCCAGCTTTCGCCCGTCGTCCCGGACGCGGGGCAGCTGAACCTCGCGGGTTTGAGCCGCGCGATCGCCGACCTGGCCTCCCGCACGCGAGCCCAGCGAGTCACGGCGGACGAACTCTCCGGGGGCACATTCACGGTGACCGACCTCGGCAGCAACGGCGCGCTGTTCGACACACCGATCATCAACCAGCCACAATCGGGAATCCTCGGCCTCGGCTCGATAGTCAAGCGACCGGTCACAACGGAGGGACCCGAGGGACAAGAGACGATCGCGATTCGCTCAATGGCCTACCTCGCATTGACCTACGACCACCGCATCATCGACGGCGCAGACGCCGGCCGATTCCTGACCACGATCAAGCGGCGTCTGCAAGAGGGGCAGTTCCACGAAGAGCTCGGCCTATAACCGGATGCCACGAGCCACCGCAAGACGCACCCATCGATCAAGCCCTTCAGACCACGACTCCTCCTCCACTCCAGCGGTGAGGATGTCCCGAGTGAGCTTCCCCTTGAATCGTGGAGGCTGGTGTGCCCCGGGGTTC
>NZ_JALM01000057.1 GCF_000737195.2 Sciscionella sediminilitoris | reverse complement strand
CGAAGCACGATCCGACCCGTCCCATCGACTGCCGGATACCGAGTTTTTCCCGGCACAGCTTGGTGAACAGGCCGGCCGTATAGGTCGAGCCGCGGTCGCTATGGAAGATCACGCCCTCGACTTGTTCGCGGCCGCCCCGGACCGTGGCGGCGATCTTGATCGCATCCGCGGCCAGGGCCGCGTCCGGGTGTTCCGAGACCGGGCAGGCGAGCAGTCGCCGCGAGTACAGGTCGATGACCGTGGCCATATAGAGCGGCCCTTCACCGGTGGGGATCTGGGTCATGTCACCGCACCACTTCTGGTTCGGCCCCGATGCGGTGAAGTCACGTCGGACCAGATCCGCAATCTTCGGCATGGACTTGTCCTGACGAGTTAAACCCCTGTACCGCTTACCTTTCCGCGCGATCAGCTCTTGTCGACGCATCGAGTCAGCGACCGTATTCACGCTGACCCGCCACCCGGCTTCGACCAGATCCGCGTGCACGCGTGGAGACCCGTAAGTGCCGCCGGAAACCTGGAACCGCTCGCGAACCGCGGCATCCAGCGCTCCTCGGCGTTGCTGCTGGGCCGTGGGCGTTCGGGTGATCCACTTGTAGAACCAGGACAGGCTCACCCCGAGCAGGGCGCAGGTGATCGTGTGTGGCACCCGGTGATCGGTCCTCTGGTCGGCGATGAATCCGGCCACACTCATTTCGTCGCCTCCTCTACCCACAGGACCACTGATCGCTTGAGCAGATCACGCTCCGCCCGAAGCGATGCAACCTCAGCCCGCAGTCGCTTGACCTCGGCTGCCGGATCAGCCCAGGCACCATCGGTGCTGCCGTGCTCGCGTTGCTTCGCGACCCAGTTGCCCAGGGTTCCAGGGTTAATCCCCAGCTCACGGGCCACCTCGGCGACCGGCCTACCCGTGTCCAACACCAGCCGCACCGCGCCGTCACGGAACTCGGGATCGAACTTCCGTCGTGATTCCGACATGACTACTCCTTATAGTG
>NZ_JALM01000056.1 GCF_000737195.2 Sciscionella sediminilitoris | reverse complement strand
TTGACCAGCACGCTGCGGTGGATGACCAGCACCGGGACGATGGTGAACACCACGAAGAACGGCTGGTACACCAGGGCGAGCGCAACGAAGGCGCCGATGCAGTTGGTGCTCAGGTCGAGGCCGTGGTTGGTGAAGTCGCCGACATAGGTACGGAAGCTGTCGCCGCCGCGCAGTACGGCCGCGGCGATGGCGATGATGAACATGTCGATGACGGAGTACGCCAGCGCGGCGACCGCGGTCGCCGCGAGCACCATCGTGGAGGCCTCGGCGAGGTCGTTGAACGGCACCGGGCTGATCAGGTGGAAAAGCCACTGGGCGAACGGTGCCGTGACGAGTACCGCCGCGGGGGCGTGTATCTGCTGGAACAGCGGTTGGGCGCCGAGCCAGCTGCGCAGTCCGAGGTGCAGGTAGAGCACGATGATCACGGAATAGGCGAGCCCCGGCGGAAGCAGCAGGACTCCGGCGAAGGTCCACACCGAGGTCAGGTCGACGTGCCGGACGGTGTTGATACTGCGCCTCGTGCGTTCGACATGCCGGCTGATCTCGGCCTGGACAATGCCGAGAGCGATCAGTGCGCCGAAGACGATCAGATCGTGCCCGGTCGGTTCCAGGAAGACGTAACCGAGCACGGTGACGATGAGTGCGATGCCCGCCACGGCGAGCAGCCAGGCGATGGCAAGCGGACGCTGCCGCCACAATTGCCAGTTCTTGAGCGAGCACAGACGTGGCTGGTGAGCACTCGCGGTCATCAATTGCTCACCTCCCTGTGCTGTGTGTTGACACTACCTGTATCGGGGGACGTATTGTCCCTTGGCCGTAGTATTATCGCCAGTGCTGCGAATCCCCGCGAAGGAAGGGCTGCGAATAATGGCATCGAACGGACTGTGAAGTAGTAGGCCGGGGCCCGGCAAAGGGGCCGTGAGCCAGGATGGCGGCCGAGTGAATCGGACGCCATGACTGGCTGCGGTGGGCCGACCGGTCAATCGAGCGTGACTATCACGGCGAGTGCGACACCCGCTGCATCCAGTGGCGGCTTCTGTCGTGCTCGCCGTTGATTTGTTCCGGCCTCGGTCAGTTTTCCGTTCGGTGGCTCGCCGCCATCTCACTCGTCGGCTCCGTCGGCGCCTTCCTCAGTATCTCCGTCGGCCTGCGACCGCGAGGACGATCCCGTGGTCGCCGTCGAGGCTGTTCCCCAGTCGTGATCGCCGGTAGTCCACCGGTGACACAACACACTCTGGCGACCGATAGTTGGAAGTCCTACTATCTCGGTAGGGGAAACGGACAGGGAGGCATCATGTCGGTCGACCGCTTCGATCCGCTGACGGCATACGGGACCGATCCCGGTGACGGCGCGGAGCGCTGGCAGGACGCGTACACGGCGGCCGCCGAATCGGGCCGGGTGCGCGATGTGGACTTCACGACGCTCTCCGGGGCCGAGGTGGAACCGGTCTACGGTCCGCGCCCCGAGGAACGGGTCGACGGCTTCTCCCGGATCGGCTGGCCCGGCCAGTACCCGTTCACCAGGGGACTGCACGCGAGCGGTTACCGCGGCAAGCCCTGGACCATCCGGCAGTTCGCCGGGTTCGGCAACGCGCGCCAGACCAACGAGCGGTACAAGATGATCCTCGCCGGTGGCGGGGACGGGCTCTCGGTCGCCTTCGACATGCCCACGCTGATGGGCCGCGACTCGGACGACCCGCGCTCGCTCGGGGAGGTCGGGCACTGCGGCGTGGCGATCGACACCGCGGCCGACATGGACGTGCTCTTCGAGGGCATCCCGCTCGAGGACGTCACCACCTCGATGACCATCTCCGGGCCCGCGGTCCCGGTCTTCTGCATGTACCTCGTCGCCGCCGAGCGCCAGGGCGCGGACATCCGCAAACTGAACGGCACCCTGCAGACCGACATCTTCAAGGAATACATCGCGCAGAAGGAATGGCTGTTCGCCCCCGAACCGCACCTGCGCCTCATCGGCGACCTCATGGAGTACTGCGCCTCCGACATCCAGGCCTACAAACCGCTTTCGGTTTCCGGGTACCACATCCGCGAGGCCGGTTCGACCGCCGCGCAGGAGCTCGCGTTCACCCTGGCGGACGGGTTCGGGTACGTGGAACTCGGCCTGGCGCGCGGGCTGGACATCGAACAGTTCGCCCCGGGGCTGAGTTTCTTCTTCGACGCACACGTGGACTTCTTCGAGGAGATCGCCAAATTCCGTGCCGCGCGGCGGATCTGGGCGCGCTGGTTGCGCGATGTCTACGGCGCGAAGACGGCGCGTGCCCAGTCACTGCGGTTCCACACCCAGACCGCCGGTGTCTCGCTCACCGCCCAGCAGCCGGACAACAACATCGTGCGCACCGCGATCGAGGCCATGGCCGCGGTACTCGGCGGGACGAACTCCCTGCACACCAATGCGCTCGACGAGGTGCTCGCGCTGCCGAGCGACAAGGCCGCGCAGATCGCGCTGCGCACCCAGCAGGTGATCATGGAGGAGACCGGGGTCACCAACGTCGCCGATCCACTCGGCGGTTCCTGGTACATCGAGGCGCTGACCGACAAGATCGAGTCCGAGGCCGAGCGCATCTTCGACCGGATCAAGGACATGGCGCGGCTGGCCGTGCCGAACGGGGAACACCCGATCGGCGAGATGACCTCCGGCATCCTGCGCGGGATCGAGGACGGCTGGTTCACCGGAGAGATCGCGGACGCGGCCTTCGCCTACCAGCAGGCGCTGGAGAAGAAGGACAAGTTCATGGTCGGGGTCAACACGCTCACCGGTGAAGGCGGCGAGGACGAGCTGGACATCCTGCGCATCTCGCACGAGGTGGAGCGGGAGCAGAACGCGCTGCTCACCAAGCGCAGGGCGGGGCGGGACAAGGCCGCCGTCGACGCCGCACTGTCCAGGATGGTCGAGGTGGCCCGCGGGGAGGGCAACCTGATCGAGCCGATGATGGCCGCGGTGCGCGCGGAGGCCTCGCTCGGCGAGATCTGCGACGCGCTGCGCGAGGAGTGGGGCGTCTACATCGAACCGGCTCGCTTCTGAGGGGCGTGTGTTGGTTTGCCGGGCGGCGCGGGCGGTGAAAGGCGGCCGCGCCGCTGAGGGGAGAACGGACTGGGCTCATGCACCAGGCGCGGGCGATGTGGGTGCGTTTCGAGCCGATTCATGACGTCACCTACTTCACCCCGGAGTCCCGTGCCCAGACCGACGGCCTCGGTTGCCGTGGTGGCTGGATGGGGTACGTGGGGATGCGTGCGGCCCCGCTCGGAGCCGTGCCCGCATCCACGGTCGTCTCGGCGTTCTATACCTTCCATCCCTCGCTGATCGAGCGCGCCCTCCCCGATGCCTGGCAGATCGCCGCTCCGGAACGGTTCCTCGAGGCACGCCTGCGTGGCGCGGACGCCGCGCTGCGCCGGTTGCTCGGCGCGGTGGACGGGTCCGAGCTCGCGGAGGCCGCGCGGCTGACGGGCGAAGCCGCCGGGCACGCATCGCTGGCGGGGCGACCGCTCGCGGCGGCGAACGCGGTACTCGCCGTTCCGGAACCGGCGCACCTCGCGCTGTGGCAGGCCTGCACGGTGTTGCGCGAGTCCCGCGGTGACGGGCACATCGCCGCACTGATCAGCGCGGAGCTCGAACCGTGCGCGGCACTGGTGCTCTTCGCAGCGGAACGGGGGCTCGATGCCGGGTATCTGCGCGCCAAGCGTGCCTGGCCGGAGTCCGCATGGGCGGCGGCAACCGAACGACTGACCGAGCGCGGGCTGCTCGACGATCAGGGTGCGGTGACCGCGAGCGGGCGCGAGCTCCGGAACTGGGTCGAGGAACGCACCGACGCGGCCGCCGGACAACCCTGGCGGGAACTCGGCGCGCGGGCCACCGAACGGCTGGGCGAACTGCTGACCCCGATCGCGGCGCGCATCGCCGAACGCAATGAGGTCATGTACGTCAATCCGATGGCGCTGGACGCGCGGACCGAGCTCACGCGCTGACTGTCCGGCCGCTCACATTCCCCCGACGTGGCCGATACCGGGGGAGTAACGTCAGCCAGAGCGAATTCATCAAGCGTTGAATAAGGAGCCGCCATGCGGGTGCTCTTCCTGCCGATGCCCGCCATCGGACACGCCTTTCCCATGGTTCCGCTCGCCTGGTCGCTGCGCGGCCACGGGCACGAGGTGCGGTTCGCGACCTCGGGTGCGGGCCTCGCGGTCGAACAGGCGGGCCTGCCGGTCACCGATGTCGAGCCCGGACTGACCATGGGCACGATGATGCAGCGGCTGCGTGCCGAACGCCCGGAGATGGCGGTCGGCAATGCCCCGGTGCGCGACATCACCGGAGTTGTCCCGGCGTTCGCCCAGGTCTCCCGGTACTTCGTCGAACCGGTGGTGCGGATCGCGCGGCAGTACCGGCCGGATGTGATCGTGTACTCCTCGTTCAACGGGGGAGCGCTGCTCGCGGCCGGTCTGCTCGGGATCCCCGCGATCGATGTCGGCGTCGGTTTCGGGCGTACCTCGAAGGTGGGGCCGCTGCTCGCCGCGGAGCTCGCCGATGTGTTCGCCGAGTACGGCACCGAGCCGCCGAAGGAGAGCGCGAGCATCGATGTGGCGCCGCCGAGTATGGCCGAGGTGGATCCGGCCGACCTGATGATGCGGTTCGTGCCGTACAACGGTGGCGCGGTGCTGCCCGGCTGGCTGGCCGAACCGCTCGCCCGCCCGCGGATCGGGGTCACGCTCGGCACGGTCTCCCCGCAGATGAACGGTCTGTCCACTGTGGAGCGCATCCTGGCGGTGGCCGAGAAGGTGGAAGCGGAGTTCGTGTTCGCTCTCGGCGATGTGGATCTCGGCGGATTCGGGGTGGTCCCCCCGAATGTGCGGCTGGAGCGCTGGGTCCCGCTCGACGGTCTGCTCGCCACCTGCACCGCGCTGGTGCATCACGGCGGGGGCGGGACCACGCTCACCGCACTGGATGCCGGGGTCGCCCAGCTGGTCCTCCCGGACGGGGCGGACCGGCACATCAACGCAGCGGCGGTGGCCACGCGCGGGGTGGGGCTGGAATGCGAACCGGAGCAGGTGGACGCCGCCGTGCTCGGCGCGCTCGTCGAGGAGCGGGGCTATCGGGACACCGCGGCACAGGTGCGCGAGGAGCTGCACGGGATGCCGAGCCCGGGCGAGATCGCCCGAGGCCTCGACGCGTGGTGAAGCCTGTGTGCACGCGGACGGGCGAACATGTCAGGATGGTGATGTGACGAGGCCAGACCCGCGTAACGCGGCCAAGCAGGTACAAGCAACCGCCGCCATGTCCGGCGCCGTCGATCTCGCGGCCGTCAAGGCGCGCGCGGAAGCGGCGCAGAAGGCCAAGGAGCAGGCCGAGAACCCGGAGGCGGGCTCGGGCTCCGGCGGTCAGTTCGTGATCGACGTGGACGAGGCCGGCTTCCAGGACGTCGTGCAGCGTTCCACCGAGATCCCGGTGGTCATCGACCTGTGGGCCGAGTGGTGTGGTCCGTGCAAGCAGCTTTCCCCGGTGCTCGAGCGGCTCGCCGCCGAGGCCAACGGGGCCTGGATCCTGGCCAAGGTCGACGTGGACGCGAACCCGCGCATCGCGCAGCTGTTCGGGGTGCAGTCGATCCCGATGGTGGTCGCGGTGGCCGGTGGCCAGCCGGTGGACGCGTTCTCCGGTGCGCTCCCGGAACCGGAGATCCACAAGTGGATCTCCGGTCTGCTGGACGCATTGCGGGACAAGCTGCCCGGGATCGCGGCGGCCGAGGCGAACGCGGGTGCCGCGGAGCCGGAGGCCGAGGAACCCGAGGACACCAGGTTCACCGCGGCCGAACAGGCGCTCGAGGACGGGGACTTCGACGCGGCCGAGCGGGCCTACGAGGCGATCATCGAGGCGGAGCCGGGCAACACCGAGGCGAAGCTCGCCCTCGCACAGACCAGGTTCGCCCGCCGCACTGAGCAGGGCGACCCGGACGCGGTGGCGAAGGCGGACGCCGCCGGTGACGATCTCGAACTCCAGCTGGCCGCGGCCGATCAGCAGGTGGCCGCCCAGCAGGTCGAGGCGGGCTTCGACCGGCTGATCGCGGTGATCGCGGGCAGCGCCGGTGCGGAGAAGGACCGAGCGCGCACTCATCTGCTGGAACTGTTCGAGCTGTTCCCCGGGGACGACGAGCGGGTGCTCGCGGCGCGCCGGAAGCTGGCCAGCGCTCTGTTCTGAGACTTACTAGGAGCCGAGCGCGGTCCGCGCGATCGCGGTCAGCTCCGCGGTCTTGCCGAGCGCGGGCGTCATGGTCATGAAGAACGTGATCGTGTGCTCGCCGAGGCGCACACAGGCCAGCGCGCTCGTCGGGATGGCGCGCACCGTCGTGTCGAAGGCGTACGCGGCATCCCCGGCGCCACTGACCGGACGGATATTGGTGCCCTTGCCGGTCATGAGTTTCGCGGTCTTGACCGGATCGGGCCGTCGATCCGGGGTGAACCGCCGCTGGTCCACGCTGGTGATCGCCTCGGCCGCTCCGGAATAGGTGCAGGTGTAGCTGGTCTCGCCGGGTTTGCGGGGCTTCTCGCTCGCTGTGGCCGCGCCGGTTCCGAGCGCGGCGCCGAGCTGTTGCCCGCTCACCAGCGGACAGGCCGCGGTGATCGGATCATCGGGACCGGCGCGCTGTCCTGTCGTCGCGGGGGAACTCGAACTCGGTGGCGGTTCGCCGGGTTCCGCGGTGCCCGGAACGGCGGCGGAACAGCCCGCACCGCCGAGTAGCACCGCGCAGGCCACGACCGCGAACCGGCTCAGCCGCCGAACTTCGCCGAGCACTGGTCCGAACCCTTCAGGTAACCGATCCGGAATGCCTCGATGCGGGCGAAGCCGGAGCGAACCCCGGTTCCGGCCACATCGTCACTGATCACGCTGCGCGGCTGGAGCATCTCGGTGATCGCCTCGTCGAGATCGCCCGCCGCGAGCCGTAGCTGGTTGCCGGAGCCGTGCCGTTCTGCGGCGTACTTGGCCCAGGCACCGGTCAGGCAGGTGCTGCGCAGCCCGGCCGCCTCGCCGTTGATGTCCAGCCCGGCATGCTTCTGCACCGCGAGCGTGTAGCGGGAGGCGAACTCGGCGAACGCGGAGAAATCCCCACCGAGTTTCGTGCCGCTCATGCTGCGCACGGTCCCGGCGTCGAAATCGCCCTGCCCGATGCGCTGCAGATCCGGAACCGAGACGTCGAGGCTGTTCTGCTCGGCACAGTAGGAGACCGGGGGAGTGCCCTGTGCTCCGCATTTCCCTTCGCCTCGCGTGATTTCCGGTGCGGAGACCCCGGTGTCGGCGAACGCGGCGTCGAGATTCTCCTTCACCAGCGGCAGCTCGGCACCGACATCCAGATTTCCCTTGTCCTGCGAGGCTTCGTCGCTGCGGAAAAGGCGTTCGGTGGAGCGGGAATCCACGTCTTTCTTGTCGATCGCCGCGCATTTCCCGGGATCCCCGGCGAATCCCTTCTGGAAGGCGTACATCCGGTCGAACGCGCTGCCGTGCGCGCCCGGGGAGGATTTGGTGGCCTGGCCCGGGGTGTCCCCGATGAACAGCATCGCGGACATGACCTTGTTGAGGCCCGCCCCGGTGGCGACGTCGAAATGCTTGGCGTTGCCCTGCGCGGCCCAGCGCATGAACGAACCCGCGTAGCAGTCGGCCTGCTGCTCGAGCACGATCGAACCGGTCGCCTTGCTCACCCCCGATTTCCGGCCGAGCTGATACTGCACGGAGTGGCCCATTTCGTGGGCGAGCACGACCGCCACCGAATTCGGGCCGAACTGCCGGATCATGGTCGGCAGCAGTGCCCCGCGATCCCAGGCGACGCTGCGGTCCAGGTTGCAGTAGAACGCGTTGACCAGGCCCTGGGTGTCCATTCCGCACACTTTCGGGCCAGGCTTGTCCGAGTCGTAGGAGGTGAACGTGGTCGGCGCGGTGAACTGCTGCCCGAAAGACCGGGGCATCGCCGTGCGCCAGTAGTCGAACACATCGGAGAGCGCGTTCACCGCGACCCGGTCGGACTGGGTGGTGACCCCGCCGTTGACCGGGAGCCGCGCATCCGGTGCCCCCTGCTTCGGGCCGTCCGGGGCGTCCTTGATCGGCAGGCCGGACACGGTGTTCGTGTCCACCCGGGTCAATGCGCTTTCCGGCTTTCCCTCGACCTGCTGACCGCACGCGGTCGCGAGGCCGATGGCGAGCACACCGAACACCGCGAACAGCGCCCGGCGACGACGGGGGATCCTGTGCATAGCCGCACAGTACTGGGAATGGACACGCGTCGTGTGCCGAACCCCACGATCAGCAGTGGCCCGCCGCGCCCTCGCCGAACACTCCGTCCCGGAAGGTGAGCACCCGTTCGACCGGCGAGTCGATGCCTTTCCCGCTCGCATCGGCGGAGGCCTCGGGGGAACGCAGCAGCAACCGCACGGATTCGTCCAGATCGCCGGGGGAGAGCCCGAACCCGGAACGACGCTCGAGCAGGTGCCCGGTGAACGCACCGGCAGCACACAGGACGCGGGTACGTGCCCGCTGCCCGGTGACCGGGTGCCCGGACTGTGCCTCGGCGGCGAGCGCGTACCGCCCGGCGAGCGCGGTGCCCGCCGCCCAGTCGCCGAGTTCCCGGTGCAGCGCGGCGAGTCCGGGGCCGAGCTGGATCGTGCCCGCGCAGTATCCCGCCGCGCCCTGCCGCCCGGCGCAGGGGTTCGCCACTTCGCGCTGCGGTGGCGCGTGGAACCCCGGCTGCCTGCCGCGCAGCCACGTGGTGAGGCTCGCGGTGACCTTGCCGAGCAGTTCGCGGTAGGGCATCTCCGCGGCGCCCGCCGCCTCGCCGAGGTCGGTGAACCGCTGCTGGGTGAAGACCCGGTTGCTCGCGGTCATGGCCGAGCAGCGGCGGGCACCATCCCGGTAGCCGTCCCCGAAGGCGGTGATCCGGTCGAAGGCGTCGCCGTGGGCGCCGTTCGCGCTCGCCGCACTCCCTGCCGGATCGCGGAAGGTCATGATCGCCTGCAGCGCCTTGGCCAGTTCCCCGGAACCGAACCGTGGCCGGGCCCCGTGCCCTGCGGCGAGCCAGCGCAGGCTCGCCCCCGAATAGCAGTCGGCCATCGCCTCGGTGACCACCGAGGGGGAATCGGCGGGCATCCCGGTGCGCCGCTGTACCGCGTGCCCGAACTCGTGGGCCAGCACCGCGAGGACCGCGGTGTCGCCGAATTGCTTGCGCAGCACCGGAATCAGGGCACCGCGGTCCCACAGCACGGCGTCCTGATCCGGGCAGTAGAGCGCGTTGCCCTCCAGCTCCCCGGCCGGGCGCCCGCACAGCCGACCGTTCGCGTGCAGCGTGTCCACCGAACGGAACTCGTGCACCGGCTGCCACGGCTTCCCGAACGCCTTGGGGAATTCCGCGCGCCAGTAGGACTGCACATCGCTGACCGCGGCGGCGGCGAGCCGATCGGCCCCGGACCCGTCGGCGCCGTGCACGAAACCGGTGTCCGTACCGTCCTCGCCGCCGCACGCGGTCAGCACCACGAGCAGCAGGCAGCAGGAGAGCAACCGCAGTGAACGCATGCGCGACAGTGTGCCTTGGCGGTACGGTGCTCGGTCATGGAACGGTCCCGGTTGCGCCAGTTGCTCCGCCGTGCCGGTGTCGGCGGCACCTGCCTCACCCTGTTCGCCATGCTCGCCGCGCCGAGCTCGGCCGCGATCCCGCCCGACCACACGCTGCTCGGTCTCGCCGACGCGGTCACCGACCGGGTCGAGGTCGCCGATCTCGTGGCGGCCGCGAAATTCCCGGACGGTGCGATCACCGATGCGGCGCGCGAGCGGCAGGTGCTCGAGGACGCGGCGAACCGGGCCCGGGAACTGGGCCTGGACCAGAACGCGACCGTGGCGTTCTTCCGTGACCAGATCGAGGCGGCCAAGGTCGTGGAGTACGGCCTGTTCGCCCGCTGGACCGCGCATCCGGAACTGGCCCCGAAGCACCGGCCGGACCTGGCCACCGAGGTACGGCCGAAGATCGACGCGCTCACCAAGCGGCTGCTCGACGAACTGGCCGTGACCGTGCCGGAACGCGCGACCCCCGCCTGCCAGCTGCGGGTGCGGATCGCGTTCACCGCGACCGGGGTGGCTCACCGGCTGGACCCGCTGCACGCGCGCGGGCAGTGGCGGGCTACCCGATCCGTGTGCATCACGGGGGACCTGTGACGGGCGACCACCCCCGCCGACCGCGGGTGCACCCGCCGGATCGGTCAAGCTATCGTCGGCTGGCGTGAAAGCCGTACGCCGCTTCGCCGTTCGCGCGGGGCTACCCGAACAACTCACCGATATCGGGGTGCTCGCCCGTAATCTGCGCTGGACCTGGCATCCGCCGACGCAGGAGTTGTTCGCCGCGATGGCGCCCGAGACCTGGGCCGCGACCGGGGATCCGCTGCGGTTGCTGGACGCGATGCCCGCCGCCGAACTCGACCGGCTCGCCGCCGACGAGGAGTTCGTGGCGCGGGTACAGGCGCTCGCCGGAGAACTGCGGGACTACCTGGACGGGCCGAGGTGGTATCAGGAGCGGGCGCACGAGTCCCGGATGCCCGGTTCGATCGCCTACTTCTCCATGGAGTTCGGGGTCACCGAGGCGTTGCCGAACTACTCCGGCGGGCTCGGGGTGCTCGCCGCCGACCATCTCAAGGCCGCCTCGGATCTCGGGGTCCCGGTCATCGGGGTGGGCCTGCTCTACGGTTCCGGGTACTTCCGCCAGTCGCTGTCCCTGGACGGCTGGCAGCAGGAGCACTATCCGGTCCTCGATCCCGAGGGTCTGCCCCTCGAACTGGTCACCGATGCCGCGGACACGCCGATCCTGGTGCACGTGGCGATGCCTGGCGGGCGGGTGCTGCGGGCCAGGGTGTGGCGCGCCGAGGTCGGCCGGATCCCGTTGCTGCTGCTGGATTCCGATCTGGACGAGAACGAAGAGGATCTGCGCAGCGTCACCGACCGGCTCTACGGCGGGGACCAGGAACACCGCATCAAACAGGAGATCCTGGCCGGTATCGGCGGGGTGCGCGCGGTGCGGGCCTACTGCGAGCTGACCGGTCTCCCACAGCCGGAGGTGTTCCACACCAACGAGGGGCACGCCGGATTCCTCGGCCTGGAACGGGTCCGGGAACTCGTCGAGGGCCACGGTCTCGAGGAACGCCAGGCACTGGCCGCGGTGCGCGCGGGGACCGTGTTCACCACGCACACCCCGGTTCCCGCGGGCATCGACCGGTTCCCGGTCGAACTGGTGCGCTCCTTTTTCGGCGACGGAACCCTGCTGCCCGGGGTGGATCCGGACTGGATCATCGGGCTCGGCGAGGAACCGAAGCCCGCGACCTTCAACATGGCCACCATGGGACTGCGGCTCGCCCAGCGGGCCAACGGGGTCTCCCGGTTGCACGGGCAGGTGTCCAGGCGGATGTTCGCGCACCTGTGGCCGGGCTTCGACGCCGAGGAGGTACCGATCGGCTCGGTCACCAACGGGGTGCACGGGCCGAGCTGGGCGGCCAAGGAGATCACCGGGGAACAGCTCGGCGACGCGGAACTGTGGAAGCTGCGCTCGCAGCTGCGCGAATCGCTGGTGCACGAGGTGCGCAGGCGGGTGCGCGAATCCTGGCTGCACCGCGGTGCTTCGGCACTCGAACTGGGCTGGACCGAATCCGTGTTCGATCCCGGTGTGCTCACCATCGGGTTCGCCCGCCGGGTGCCGACCTACAAGCGGCTCACCCTGATGCTGCGCGACCCGGATCGGCTGCGGGCGCTGCTGCTCGACCCGGAACGGCCGGTGCAGCTGGTCGTCGCGGGCAAATCGCACCCGGCCGACGAGGGCGGCAAGGCACTCATCCAGCAGATCGTGCGGTTCGCCGACGCCGCGGATGTGCGCGAACGCATCGTGTTCCTCCCGGACTACGACATGTCCATGGCCCGTTACCTGTACTGGGGCTGCGATGTGTGGCTGAACAATCCGACGCGCCCGCTCGAAGCCTGCGGCACCTCGGGCATGAAGGCCGCACTCAACGGCTGCCTCAACCTGTCCATCCCGGACGGCTGGTGGGACGAGTACTCGGACGGCTCGAACGGCTGGACCATTCCCAACGCGGACGGGGTCACCGATCCGGCCCGGCGCGACGACCTGGAGGCGGCCGCGCTCTACGAGCTGCTCTCCGGCCAGGTCGCCCCGCTGTTCTACGACCGCGATGCGGACGGGGTGCCCCGGTCCTGGCTGGCCATGGTGCGCCACACGCTGGCCGATCTGGCTCCGAGGGTGCAGGCCACGCGGATGCTCGAGGACTACGTGGAGGGGTACTACGCCCCGGCCGCGCTCTCCGCGAACGCCGCGGCCGCCGATTCCTTCGCCGGGGCTCGGGATCTCGCCGCCTACCGGGCCCGGGTGGACGAGGCGTGGTCGCGGATCCGGATCGCCGAGGTGGACGCCCGGGTGTGCGACGGCGGGGCGCCCGTGCTCGGTGCCGAGCTCGCCGTGTCCGCGGCCGTCGATCTCGGCGGGCTGCGCCCCGCGGATGTGGATGTACAGGCCGTCGTGGGGCGCGCGGACGACAGCGATGAACTCACCGGGGTGCGCACCGTGAGCCTGGAACCGGACGGGGACGGGCGCTACGCGGGAACCGTGACCCTGCACCGGGCGGGCGCGGTCGGGATGACCGTGCGGGTGCTCCCGAACCATCCGATGCTGGCCGCGCCCGCCGAACTGGGCCGGGTCGTGTTCGCCGACTGAGGGGTCACGCGCGGTTCAGCGCGGCGAGGATCCGGGAACCGGCTTCGCGGGACTCCTCGCGGAGCACGAACCGGGTGATTCCGAACCGTTCGGCGTACCCGTGCAGTTCCTCGGCGATCTGTGCCACGGTGCCGACCAGCGCGTAGGGCACCGCGCGCAGATCCCGCGGGGCCACCGAGACCTGTTCGCCGAGCCGGTGCAGCGCGGTCTCGGCGTCCTCGGTGATCTCGAGGTGCTGCACGAGGGCTTCGAGAACCGGCGGCTGAGCCTCGCCCGCGCCCGCGCGCACCAGCCCGGTGTGCCGCCGCAGTTGTGCCAGGGACCAGGGCGCGGTGTGCCGGTGCCCGTCCGGAAGGGTGTGGCCGAGCCCGGCGAGCCCGACCGCGTCCGCGTGCGCGCCCGCCCAGCGCAGCAGCGCCGGATTGCCCCCGCCGAGCAGCAACGGGATCCGGTCCTGCACCGGCCGCGGCTCGGGCAGTACCGCCCCGGTTTCGGTGATCGTCTCGCCGGCGAGCAGCGCCGAGGTCTGTCCGGCCACCCGCAGCAGGTGCGCGATGCGCTCGGCGGGCGCGGGGCGGGTCCGGCCGAGCATCTCCCACTCCGCGGGGGTGTGCCCGGCGCCGAGCCCGAGTTCCGCGCGCCCCGCGCTGATCCGGTCGAGGGTGGCCACATCCGAGGCGAGCAGCAGCGGCTCGCGGATGCCCGCATTGAGCACGCTCGTGCCGAGCCGCAGTGTGGAGGTGGCCGTGGCGGCCGCGGCGAGGGTGACGAACGGGGACGCGGTCAGGCCGGGATGGTCACCCACCACCAGCGCGCGGTACCCCTCGCCCTCGCAGCGCTTGGCCAGTTCGGTGACCGCCATACCGCGGGTCAGCAGGTGGAATTCGATCGGCACCGCACCAGCTTCGGGGACCGGCAGGGCACCGGCAAGGAATCGCCGCTGCGCTGTCGGTGAACGCGCCCGACCGACATGCAAGCCTGCTTGCTTGTAACTTGGATCGCGGTTACCGTGATCGCTGTGACCGAGAACACGCCAGCGCGGCCGTCCGGGCGCAGGCAAGCCGACCGGCGCGCCGAGACCCAGGCCCGGCTGCTCGACGCGACCGTGGACTGCCTCGCCGAACTGGGCTGGTCGGGCACCTCGACCACCGAGGTGGCCCGGCGGGCGCGGGTCTCGCGCGGCGCGCAGCAGCACTACTACCGGACCAAACTCGATCTGGTCACCGCGGCGGTCGAGCACCTGGTGCGCAGGCAGCAGGCGGAGTTCGAGCGCGCCTTCACCGCCTTACCACCGAGCGGGCGGACCGGGGCGGCCGCGCTGGACCTGCTGTGGTCGGTGTTCTGCAGCCGCAGTTTCCGTGCCATGGCCGAACTGCTCAACGCCGCGCGCACGGACAAGGCACTGCGCGAGCCGTGTGCCGGACTGACCGAGCGGGTGGTGGGAGTGACCGAGGAGACCTTCGGCCGGTTGTTCGGCGGCCCGCAGAAACTGCCGAATCCGGAGCTCGTGCCGATCGCGCTGCGCGGGCTGCTCGCCCTGTTCACCGGGCTCGCGCTGCAGAACGGGGTGGACGACGACGCGGGCGGGCACCAGGCCGAGGTGATCGGCTACATCAAACAACTCGCGAAGCTGTTGGTCCCGGAAAGGAGCCGAGGATGAGCACGGTCGATCGAACACGGCAAGCGAGCAAGGCCGGGGAGTCGCGGAAACCCAAGGAACCGAAGCCGCGCGAGCAGGTCGCCGAGCGGCTGCTCAAATCCAGTGCCGGGCTCTGGTACGACCCGGAGCTGGACCTGGACTGGGCCGCTCCGCTGGACGAGGACAAGTTCTTCATCCCGCCCGAACTGATCACCCTCTACGGCACGCCGCTGTGGGATTCGCTGAGTCGCGCGCAGCGCATCGAGTTGTCCCGCCAGGAACTGGCGAACACGCTCTCGGTCGGTATCTGGTTCGAGAACGTACTCATGGAATTGCTGGTGCGGCTGAACTATCGCAAGGACCCGACCTCGAACCACGTGCAGTACGCCTACACCGAGCTCGCCGACGAATGCCGGCACTCCACCATGTTCGGCAAGGTGATCGACCGGATCGGGGCGCGGCCGTACTCCCCGGGGTTCTTCTGGTTCAACCTCGGCAAGGTGTTCCCCTTCCTGCTGCGCGGTTCGCCGATGTGGGTCGCCGCGCTGATGGGCGAGGAGGTGTTCGACGTGCTGCAGCGCGACATCCTGCGCGGCGGCGCCGAGGAACTGCAGCCACTGGTGCACGGTGTGATGCGGATCCACGTCACCGAGGAGGCGCGGCACATGCGCTTCGCCCGCGAGGCCCTGATGCGGCGTCAGCGCAAGGCGGGGTTCGTGGAGAAGCAGTTCGCGAAGTTCATCGGCGGCGCGGCCGCGGTGGTGCTCGGCACCCTGCTGAACAACAAGGAGATGTACGCCCGCGCCGGACTCGACGCCGAGCAGGCGCACCGCCAGGCCAAACGCAATCCGCACGCGCACGCGCAGTTCCGGCACGGGGCCGCGCGCATCGTGTCCTTCTTCTCCGAGAAGGGCGTGGATGTGATGGGTTTCCCGTACAGCCTGCTCTGGCGGTACGCGAAACTCCTCTAATCTGCGGGTATGGCAACCATTGTCTCGTTCCACGCCCATCCCGACGACGAATCCATCGCGACCGGCGGTGTGCTGCGCAAGGCCGCCGACGAGGGGCACCGCACGGTGCTCGTCTCCGCGACCCACGGCGAGCGCGGTGAGATACCCGAGGGCTTCCTCGCCGAGGGGGAGCAGTTGGCGAGCAGGCGCATCGCCGAGACCAGGGCCGCTGCCGAGGTGCTCGGCGTGTCCAGGGTGGAATTCCTCGGCTACGAGGACTCGGGCATGGTGATGGGGGAGGCGATGCAGGACGAGAGCAACTTCGCACCCAACGCGTTCTGGACCGCCTCGGTGGAGGAAGCGGCCGAGCGGCTGGCCACGATCCTGCGCGAGGAACAGGCCGATGTGCTCACCTGCTACGACGAGCACGGCGGCTACGGGCACCCGGACCACATCCAGGTGCACCGGGTCGGCATGCTCGCCGCCAAACTGGCCGGGACCCCGCGGGTCTACCAGGCCACGCAGAACCGCGACCAGGTGCTGAAGGCGATGCGGGAGTACGCCGAGCGGTCCGGGGCGGAGAACTTCGAGCCTCCGGCCGAGATCGGGATGCCGGAGGCCGAACTGACCACCGAGGTGGACGTGCGCGAGTACGCCGGGGCGAAACGCGCCGCGATGCGCGCGCACGCCAGCCAGATCGCCGAGGACTCGTTCTTCCTCGCGATGCCCGAGGAGGATTTCCTGCGGGCGTTCGGCACCGAATGGTTCATCCGCGTCGGCACGCCCGCGGGGATCAGCGAATCGGACCTGCTCACCGGCCTGTGACCGGGCTTGCGCGGTCACCATCGAACACCGCGTCCTGGTCACAGGACCGGCGAGCCTCAGCCAGGAGGGGCAGTGACCGGGAGCCCGGCGGTCTGCCAGGCTCGGAAGCCGCCGATCAGGTCGGTCGCCCCGGGCAACCCGATCCGGTGCAGATCGCGTGCGGCGAGGCTGGAGGCGTAACCCTCGTTGCAGAACACGATCACCGTGCTGTCCGCGTCGAAGCCCTCCATGCGGTGTTCGCCTTCCGGATCGAGGCGCCATTCCAGGTGAATGCGTTCCACGATGCGTGCCCCCGGAATCGCCCCCTCGGCCGCGCGGTTCGCCTCCGGGCGGATGTCCACCAGCAGCGCTCCGTCCGCGGCGAGCGCGGCGGCCCGGGCCGGATCGACCCTGGCCAGTTCCGCGCGCGCCGCGGACAGCAGCCGCTCGACACCGGTCGAGGTCACGGTTCCACCGTGTCGGCGAGCACTTGCGCGAAGGACTGGCGCGGCGGCAGCGGCGGGATCTCCGCGGGCAGGTCCCGCAGGCTGTCGTACTCCCTGGTGGGAACCGCGGGCGGGGAATAGGCGTGCACACTGGCCGCGGGCGCGTCCGAGGTGTTGCGCACCTGGTGGGCCCGTCCGGCGTCGAAACCGAGCGCGGCACCCGCAGCGTGATCGGCATCCCGGATCAGCCTGCCCGGGTAGCGGTACTGCTCGTGCAGCCGTCCGGTGAACACGGTGAACGAACCGGCGGCGCCACCGTGATCGTGCGGTTCGGTGTGCTGCCCGGGCAACCAGGACAGCAGCCACAGCTCGACGCCCTGGGTCACGGCCAGCCTGGCCCACCAGCGCTGCGGGGACTCGTAACGGAGCAGCTCACCGAGCGGTTCGGCGAACTCCCTGGCGACCGTCGAGGTCAGATCGCGCAGCTGGCGCGGATCCCACAGCAGCCGGTCGGCGGGCAGCAGCGCGGCGAGCCCGGGGGCGTGCAGTTCGGGGTGCAGGACGAGCTCGGACGCGCTCGTCTCGGCGAAAGTGGTCATGATTCGGCTCCGGTGAAGACATGCGGGTGGGTACGGATCAGGCGCGGGGGAGCCGGGGACACGCGGCCGTGGTGACCCGTGCGAAGTCGACGATGCGGTCGCTCCAGGTCAGTAGTCCGTACACACCCGGCATCCTCACCGGATCAGGCAGGCGGGCGCAATGTGGTCCACACCGTGGTAAAGGCGCGGGGACCGAGATGTTCGTCAGCCGCGACCACTGACGGATGTCAGGGCCGGGTCGTGACGCGCGGCGGGGGAATGGGAACCGGCGCGGTCATAGCGTTTCGGTCATGGAACAGAACCAAGCCACCGAAACCCAGGACACCACCGTTGCCCAGGTCCAAGGGCAGCAGTCTCAGCAGGCCAGATGGCGGGTGATCGCCCCGCTGGTGGTGTTCGACATCCTGGCCCCGCTCGGCTCGTACTACATTCTGCACGCCTTCGGGGTCAGCGATGTGATCGCGCTGACCGCGGGCGGTCTCATCGCCGGGCTGCGCGCGCTGTACACGGTGATCCGGGACCGCAAGATCGACGGATTCGCGGTGTTCGTGCTCAGCATGTTCGCGCTCAGCCTCGGCATGGTGTTCATCACCGGTGACGCCCGGTTCGTGCTCGCCAAGGACTCCTTCGGGATGGGCTTCGCCGGACTGGTCATGCTCGGCAGCTGCCTGCTCGGCAAACCGTTCACCTACTACTCGGGCAAGCGCTTCTACAAGGGTGGTGGCCCGGAGGCCGCCGCCGAATGGGACGAGCGCTACCGCACCCTGCCCGCCTTCCGGGCGAACCTCGTGCGCATCGCCGTGGTCTGGGGCGTCGGCCTGATCGCGATCGCGGCCATCGTGATCGCGCTCGTCTACCGGCTCCCGATCTCCACCATGGTCACCGTCAGCAATGTCGTGCACATCGCGGGCATCCTCGTGCTGATCCAGGTCACCCGGAAACTCGTGATGCGGGCGCGGAAGGCGGCCGCGGCGCAGGGCTGAACGCCGGGTACGGTGACGGCGCGCAGCGCGGGGGCGGGGATCGGCAGAGCAGGCACGGTAGCGGGAGGTCTACCCGAGATGGATCAGGTTTGGTACGCGTCCTATGGCTCGAACATGTCCGCCGCGCGGTTCGGTTGCTACCTCTACGGAGGGACGCCGATCGGGGGGACGCGGCGCCACCCCGGCTGCCGGGACACCAGGGCCCCGGCCGACGACCAGGCACTGGAACTGCCCGGCGGGGTGTACTTCGCGGGCGAATCGCGGAACTGGACCGGAGGCGTGGCCTACTACGACCCCGAGCTGACCGGAACCGCCTACGCGCGGGCCTATCTGGTGACCGGTGAGCAGTTCGCGGATGTGGCCGCGCAGGAGACCGGACGGGAACCGGGGGCGGAGATCGATGTGGCGGCCGTGGTCCGGGACGGCCGCCTCAGCCTCGGTCCGGGCGGTTACGAAACCCTGCTGTGCCTCGGGGAGCGGGACGGCCACCCGATCGTGACGTTCACCGCGCCCTATCCCGCGGCCGCGGTGGAACACACCGTGCCCGCGGCCGCCTATTTGCGGACTCTCGCCGAGGGATTGGTGCAATCCCGGGAATGGACACCGGAGAAGGCCGCGACGTACCTTGTCGAACTGTCCGGCGTGCGGGGGAATTGGACCGCGGCCGAGGTGACTGCCCTACTGCCCGCGGCGACCGGCTGAGAATTCCCCGAATTTCCCGGCACGGCAACGAAACCTCGCCGACCCCTGTTTCTGAATGAAGCTTCGGTAACCCCGGTTAGATAACGATTCGGTGCAGTGCGGTGGAACAACGGCCACTACTCGCACGTTAACCGAAATAGCTCGCTATCATCGGTGTTGGCGGCCTCGCAAAACCCATTAATCGTTCGGAATCAGGGATCATGACGCTCGTTCTCACAGTGCTTCTGTTCACCGCTGTCGTCGCGGCAAGCGTGGTTTTCGTCGTGCGAACCGCGTTGAAGGCTCGCCTGTCCGAGGACGGCGACGCCCCCGATCCGCTGGACGAATACGTGCACTCCGCGCGCGCCTCCTTCGCCGAGACCCGCGCCAGCGTGAGCCGGTTCGCCCGTGGGGGCGAGGATGAGCTCTCCGCCCCTCAGGTCCACGTCCACTCCAGCAGCCGCTAGCGGTGTCACGGGGCGGGTTGCTCGGCGGGTCCGGTGGCGGAACCTCCGGCGTCCCTTCGCTCCGGGATCACCTTCTGATGTATCCCCCATGCACGGCGGCGGTGCTGGCCTCGCGAGGAAACGCCGGAGAATCCGCCGCGGTGCGAGGGGCGTGGGCGGTGAAGGCGGCTACGCCGCTGGGGTAGGGCCTAGCTGGTGTGCAGTTGCGTGCTCTCGGCGGCCAGCTGGGTGATCCTGGCGTAGTCCCCGGCGGCGAGCGCGTCGGCCGGGGTGAGCCAGGTGCCGCCGATGCAGCCCACGTTCGGCAGTTCCAGATACTCGCCGGCGGTCGCCGGGCGAATGCCACCCGTCGGGCAGAACCGCAGGCCCGGCAGCGGACCGTTGATCGCCCGCAGATAGTCCGGCCCGCCCGAAGCGGCGGCCGGGAAGAACTTCAGCTCGGTGAACCCGCGCTCGGCCAGCCGCATCGCCTCGGAAACGGTGGCGGCACCGGGCAGCGTGGGAACCCCGGTCGCGAGCACCGCGTCCAGCACGGTATCGGTGGTCCCGGGCGTGACCAGGAACGCGGCCCCGGCCTCCACGGCGGCAGCGGCCTGCTCGGGTGCGGTGATGGTGCCCGCGCCGACGGTGAGCTCACCGACCTCGGCCGCGATCCGGCGCACCGACTCCAGCGCGGCCTCGGTGCGCAGGGTGACCTCGATGACCCGCACTCCGCCCTCGACGAGCGCGCGGGCCGCACCGACGGCCTGTTCTGGATCGGTGAAGACGGCGACCGGGATGACTGGGGCGATATCCAAGGGGGAGTCCATGCCCCGATTCTCGCGCCTGCCGGTTACGCGCCCGCAAGCGGGCGGTGCGGCGAGCAGAGCGTGACCGGATCGTTCCGCTGTCCGGCTTGATCGGGCGTTCCGCGCGCCCCGGCGGCCCGGCGAGACTCGGCACATGAAACGAGCACTCCTTGTCGTGGACGTCCAGGAATCCTTCCGAGCCAGGGACAGCTGGCGGATCATCTCGAACCCGGACATCGTGGCGCGGGTGAACGCGCTCGTGGCTCACGCGCGTGCCGAGGGCGAACCGGTGGTGTGGGTGCTGCACACCGAACCGGGCACCGGGAACGTGTTCGATCCGCCCCTCGGGCACGTGCGGCCGATCGAGGGGCTCGCGGTCGAGGACACCGACCCGGTGCTGTACAAGACCTCGCACAACGCGTTCACCACGACCGGTCTGCAGCGGCTGCTCACCGAGCACGGCATCGCAGAGGTGCTGGTGTGCGGGATCCGCAGCGAACAGTGCTGCGAGACCACCGCCCGGGTGGCCTCGGACCTCGGGTACGCGGTGACCTACGTGGCCGACGCGACCGCCACCCACCCGATCCCGCACCCGGAAGCACCCGCGGGGCAGTCGATCGAGGAGCTACTCGCCGATCCGCGCACCCTGCACCCGGAGCAGATCCTCGAGCGCACCACCTACGCGCTCGCCGGCCGGTTCGCGACGATCGCCACGGTGGCTACGCTGACCGGATCGTGAGTACCGTCTTCTTCCTCCTCGTCCCGGGCGTGCACCTGCTCGACCTGGCCGGTCCGGCGCAGGTGTTCCACGGCGCCGCGGACCACGGGTACCCCTATCGGCTGCGCTACCTCGGGGAACGGGAACAGGTGCGCACCGCCCAGGGAGTCGCGGTGAGCGCGGAGACGGACTGGCCGGAGCCGGGGCGCGGGGATCTGCTCCTCGTTCCCGGCTGGCGGACCGGCAACCTGCCGCCGCCGCACGGCCTGGGCGCCCCGGTGGTGCGGATGCTCGAGGAGCACCACGCCCGCGGTGGCCGGGTGGCCAGTGTGTGCGCGGGGGCCTACGCGCTCGGCATGGCCGGGCTGCTGGACGGGCGCGAGTGCACCACCCACCACGAACTGCAGGACGCGCTCGCCAGGCGGTTCCCGGCCGCCCGCGTGGTGCGCGATGTGCTCTACACGGTCAGCGGCCCGGTGGTGACCTCGGCCGGGATCGCCAGCGGGATCGATCTCGCGCTGCACCTGCTCGCCGTCGCGCACGGTCCGGGTCTCGCGGCGCGGGTGGCCAGATCGATGGTGGCCTACACCCGGCGCAACGGGCACGAGCAGCAGGACAGCGCGATGTTGCGGCACCGCTCGCACACCGACGACCTGGTGCACCGGGCCCAGGACGTGCTGGACGAACGGTTCGCCGACCGGCTGGTGCTCGGTGAGCTCGCCCGCTCCCTCGGCTGCGCCGAGCGCACCCTGACCCGTCAGTTCACCAGGGCGACCGGGCTCACCCCACTGCGTTATCAGCAGGCGCTCCGGCTGGAGCGGGCCCATCAGCTGCGGTCGAACGGGGCGAGCGCGGAGACGGCGGCGCGCACGGTCGGGTTCGGCGACGCCCGGATGCTGCGCAAGCTCAGCCAGCGGGCTCGAGGCTGACCGGGAGCCCGGAGAGCGCGGCGGTCCCGGTCAGCTCGTCGTAGAACGTGGTGTCGGTGATGTCGTTGAGGCTCACTCCCGCGTGCTCCTCGGCGATCCGCATCCTGGTGCCCGCGCGGTGATGCCCCCAGCCGTGCGGCAGGCTCACCACTCCCGGCATGACCGACTCGGTGACCTCCACCGGTACGAGCACCGCTCCGGTACGGGACCGCAACCGTGCGCGCTGCCCGTCGGCGAGGCCGAACCGCCGGGCATCGGACGGGTGTACCAGCAGCGTGCACCGCGGTCTGCCCTTCACCAGCCGCCTGCTGTTGTGCATCCAGGAGTTGTTGTCCCGCAGCTGGCGGCGGCCGATCAGCAGCAGATCGGCGGCCTCCCGCTCGAGGCGTTCACGCAGCCTCGGCAGATCGGCGAGGAACGCCTGGGGAGCCAGGTGCACGGTCCCGTCCGCGGTGTACAGCCGGTGCGGGAACCGGGGCGCGAGGCCGCCGAGGTCGATCCCGTGCGGATGCGCGCGCAGCTTCCGCAGGGACAGCCGCCTGCGCCGGAGCAGCAGATCCACCAGCACCTCAGGGGGCGGCACCGGGAGGCGCCCCGCCAGCCGCCCGGCGAACACCCGGGTGGCCAGCCCGGCCAGGATCTCCCAGTCGTGCCGCTGTTCCGGCCCGCGCCGGAACACCGCGGGCGAGTACTTCGCCACCGCGCGCACCGCGACGTGTTCCATGACCAGCTCGTAGTGCGCGCGCTCCAGTGCCACGGTCGGCGGCAGGATCACGTTCGCGTGCCGGGTCGTCTCGTTGAGATAGGGATCCACGCTGACCATGAAGTCCAGCCCGGGAAGCGCGGCCTCGAGGCGGGACCCGTCGGGGGAGGACAGTGCCGGGTTCCCGGCCACGGTGAGCAGCCCGCGCACCCGGCCGGGGCCCGGGGTGGCGATCTCCTCGGCGAGCGCGACCACCGGCAGCTCGCCCGCGACCTCGGGCAGCCCGCGCACCCGGGAGCGGAAGGTGCCGGTGGACCCGGTCTGCCCGATCAGCGCGGCCGACGGGACCAGATCGACCGCGGGAAGGGCGAACATCGCGCCACCCGGTTCGTCGAGGTGCCCGGTCAGCGCGTTCACCGCGGTGATCAGCCAGGAACAGGCTCCGCCGAACTCCTGGGTGCTCACCCCGATCCGGCCGTACACCACCGCGCGCGGGCTCGCCGCCAGCTCCCTGGCCAGCGCCCGCACGGTGGCCGCGGGGATCCCGGTCACCGGCGCGGTGCGCTCCGGGCCGAACTCGCGCACCGCCGCGCGCAGGACGTCCACCTGGGACAACGGCTTGCTCGCCCGCACCAGGTTCTCCTCGAACAGCACGCGCACCAGCGAGGCGAGCAGCAGCGCATCGGTGCCCGGCCGGATGAACAGGTGCTCATCGGCCTTCGCCGCGGTCTCGGTCCGCCGCGGGTCGAGCACCACGAGCCGCCCGCCCCTGCGGCGCAGCGCGGCGAGCCGATCGCGCATGTTCGGCGCGGTCAGGATGCTGCCGTTGGACACGAGCGGGTTCGCCCCGATGCACACGAACAGCTCGGTGCGGTCGACATCGGGGACCGGGAGCAGCCCCTGATGACCGAACATCCGCCAGGCGGCGAGCATGTGCGGCAGCTGGTCCATCGAGCTCGCCGAGTAGAGGTTGCGGGTGCGCAGCGCGTGGTAGAAGGGCAGCCCGTAGAGCACCGCGCCGAGATTGTGCGCGCCCGGATTGCCGTGGTAGACCGCGAGCGCGTCCCGGTCCTCGCGGCGTACCGCGCGCAGTCCGGCGGCGGCGTGATCGAGTGCTTCGGTCCAGCCCGCTTCGCGCCAGCCGTCCCCGGAGCGGATCAGCGGGGTGCGCAGCCGGTCGGGATCGGCGTGGATATCGGCGAGCGCGGTCGCCTTCGGGCACAGATAGCCGCGGCTGCGCGGATCCTCGGGGTCGCCGCGCACTCCGGTGACCCGCTCGTCCTCGACCGTCACCGTGATCCCGCAGGTCGCCTCACAGAGCGTGCAGCTGTGCAGATGCGTCGTGCTCATGGCTGCTCCAGGATGTCGGCCACGGCCACCTCCATGTGCCCGGATCAACCGTAGCAGCCGTACATACCAGACGGTATGGCTTGCAGGGGTGAGAGGAGGACGCACGTGGTGCTGCACGTGCTGTACCTGATCGGCGTCGGTGCCTTCGCGGTCAGCGGGGTGCTCGCCGCGCACAAGGCGAACCTGGACCCGTTCGGCGCGATCGTGCTCGGATTCCTCGCCGGGCTCGGCGGCGGGACCACCCGGGACCTGTTACTCGACCGGCACCCGCTGTACTGGCTGCACGATTGGGTGCTGCTGACCGTGATCCTCGGGTCCGCCGTGGCGACGATCGGGTATCTGCGGTTTCGCATGGTGCCGCGGCGGACCCTGCTCACCGTGGACGCGCTCGGCCTCGCCGTGGTCACCGTGATCGGCGCGCAGACCGCGATCGCCGCACAGGTGAACCCCCTTGCCGTGGTCATCCTCGCCACGATCACCGGGGTCACCGGAGAGCTGATCCGGGATGTGCTCGCCGGGGAACTCCCGCCGCTGCTGCTGCGCGAGGAGATCTACGCGACCTGCGCGGCCACCGGCGCGGTGGTGTACCTGCTGTTGGACACCCTCGGCGCGCCGCGCACCGCGAGCACGGTGACCGCGGCGGTTCTGGTGTTCGGCTTGCGCATGCTCGCCATCCGGTTCGGTGTGCACCTGCCGAAAAGCGGGCGACGGACACCGTAAACTGGTAGTCCGGATGTCCACCTCAACCACCGACCGTCTCGCCGAACTGCGCCGACGGCTGCCCGAACTCATGCCGCGCGATCAGCATCGCCTCGGCAACCGGCTGGCCGGCGCGCGCAAGCTCCGCGATCCGGCCAAGCTCGCCTCGGTGACCGACAAGATCGGCGCCGACCTCGAACGGGCGCTCGCCAGGGTGAGCGCCCGGCAGGCCGCTGTGCCCGCGATCAGCTACCCGGAACAGTTGCCGGTCAGCGCGCGCAAGGACGAGATCGCCGAGGCCATCGCGAACAACCAGGTGGTCATCGTCGCCGGGGAAACCGGATCGGGCAAGACGACGCAGCTGCCCAAGATCTGCCTCGAACTCGGCAGGGGAGTGCGCGGCGCGATCGGGCACACCCAGCCGCGCCGGATCGCCGCGCGCACCGTCTCCGAGCGCATCGCCGAGGAACTGGGCGACGAGAGCGGCGAGGTGACCGGGTACAAGGTGCGGTTCACCGACAGTTCCGGGGAGAACACCCTGGTGAAGGTGATGACCGACGGGATCCTGCTCGCGGAGGTGCAGAACGACCGGCAGCTGCGCGGCTACGACACGATCATCATCGACGAGGCGCACGAACGCAGCCTGAACATCGACTTCCTGCTCGGTTATCTGCAACGGTTGCTGCCGCAGCGGCCCGATCTGAAGGTGATCGTCACCTCCGCGACCATCGACCCGGAGCGGTTCGCCGAATACTTCGGGGACGCGCCGATCATCGAGGTCTCCGGGCGCACCTATCCGGTCGAGGTGCGCTACCGCCCGGTCGCCGATCCGGAGGATCCGGAGGCCGAGGAACGCGATCAGGTGGCCGCGATCGGCGCGGCGGTCGACGAGCTGCGTGCCGAAGGACCGGGCGACATTCTGGTGTTCCTCTCCGGGGAGCGGGAGATCCGGGACACCGCCGATGCCTTGGCGCGCAAGAAGATCCCGGACACCGAGGTGCTTCCGCTCTACGCGAGGCTGTCCTCGGCCGAACAGCACCGGGTGTTCGCTCCGCACCGCGGCCGCCGGATCGTGCTCGCCACCAACGTCGCCGAGACCTCCCTGACCGTGCCGGGGATCCGCTACGTCATCGATCCCGGTACCGCGCGGATCTCCCGGTACAGCAACAGGTTGAAGGTGCAGCGGCTGCCGATCGAGCCGGTCTCGCAGGCCTCGGCGAACCAGCGCAAGGGCCGCTGCGGACGACTCTCGGACGGTATCTGCATCCGGTTGTACGCCGAGCAGGACTTCGAATCGCGGCCGGAGTTCACCGATCCGGAGATCCTGCGCACCAACCTCGCCTCGGTGATACTGCAGATGGCCGCGCTCGGGCTCGGGGACATCGCCTCCTTCGGTTTCGTGGATCCGCCGGACCGGCGCGCCATCACCGACGGCATCACCCTGCTCACCGAGCTCGGCGCGTTCGACGCACAGCACCGGCTCACCGAGACCGGCCGCGCGCTGTCCCAGTTACCCGTCGACCCCCGGATGGGCCGGATGATCCTCGGCGCGCGGGACGGGGCCTGTGCCCGCGAGGTGCTGATCATCGCCGCCGCACTGTCCATTCAGGACCCGAGGGAGCGGCCCGCGGAGCATCAGCAGGCCGCGGACGCCGCGCATGCCCGGTTCCGCGATCCCGACTCCGATTTCCTCGCCTACCTCAACCTGTGGAACTACCTTCGCGAACAGCAGCGCGAGCTTTCCGGGAGCCGGTTCCGCAAGCTGTGCCGCAACGAATTCCTGAACTATCTGCGGGTCCGGGAATGGCAGGACATCTACGCGCAGTTGAAACAGCTCGCGAAACCGCTCGGCGTGGTGCCGAAGGACGGCGAAGCGGACCCGAAGAACGTGCACATCGCCATTCTCTCGGGGCTGCTCTCGCACATCGGCGTCAAAGAGGGCCCGGGGAACGAATACCTCGGCGCGCGTGGCGCGAAATTCGGCATCTTCCCCGGTTCCGGGCTGTTCAAGAAGGCGCCGCGCTGGGTGATGTCCGCCGAACTGGTCGAGACCACCCGGCTGTGGGCGCGGGAGAACGCGCGCATCGAACCGGAATGGGTGGAACCACTCGCCGAACACCTCGTCAAACGCAACCACAGCGAGCCGCACTGGTCGAAGAAGGCGGCCGCGGTGCTCGCCACCGAGCGCGTGACCCTGTACGGGGTGCCGATCGTGACCGGGCGCAAAGTCAACTACGGCCGGATCAATCCCGAGGAATCGCGGGAACTGTTCATCAGGCATGCGCTCGTGGACGGGGAATGGGAAACCCACCACGAATTCTTCGCGGCGAACCGGAAACTGCTCGCCGAGGTCGAGGAGCTCGAACACCGTGCGCGGCGCCGCGACATTCTGGTCGACGACGAGGAACTGTTCGAGTTCTACGACGAGCGCATTCCGGCCGAGGTGGTCTCCGGGCGGCATTTCGATTCCTGGTGGAAGAAGAAGCGGCGTACGGATCCCGATCTGCTGAACTTCGAGAAAGCGATGCTGATCAGCGAGACGGGATCCACCGTCGATGAGGCCGAGTTCCCCGACGAGCTGCCCTGCGGGGAACACCGGCTGCGGCTGACCTACCAGTTCGACCCCGGCACCGAATCCGACGGGGTGACCGCGCACATCCCGCTCGCCGTGCTCAACCAGGTCAGCCCGGAGCTGTTCGAATGGCAGGTTCCGGGGCTGCGCGAGGAACTGCTCACCGCGCTCATCAAATCCCTGCCCAAGGAGCTGCGCCGGAACTTCGTCCCCGCTCCCGATTTCGCCAGGGCGGTACTGGCCAGGGTCGAGCCGGGCAAGCAGCGCCTGTTCGACGCGCTCGAATCGGAGCTGCGGGCGATGACCGGGGTCGTGGTGCCGCGTAACGCCTGGGACATCACGAAACTGCCCGGCCACCTGGTGGTCAACTACCGGGTGGAGCGCAAGGGCAAGAAGCTGGCCGAGGGGGCGGACCTCGCGGCGCTGAAACAGCAACTGCGCCCCAGCATGGCCGAGACGCTTTCCGATGCCGCGGGGGACCTGGAACGCAGCGGGCTGACCGGCTGGACGATCGGGGAACTGCCGAAATCGGTGAGCCAGCGCAAATCCGGGTTCACCGTCACCGGCTATCCCGCCCTTGTCGACGAGGGGGACACGGTCGCGGTGCGGCTGCTGGAGTCGGCGCACAAACAGCGGCTGGCCATGCTCGCCGGAACCCGGAAACTGCTGCTGCTCAACACGCCCTCGCCGAGCAAGTACGCGCTGCGCCACCTGGACGGCCGGGCGAAGCTGGTACTCGGCAACAATCCGCACGGCGGGCTGGACGCGCTCGTCGCCGACTGCGTCAACGCGGTGCTCGCCACGCTCATCGCCGAGGCGGGCGGACCGGCCTGGGATGCCGAGGGCTTCGCGAAGCTGACCGAGCTGGCCCGCTCGCGGTGCAACCAGATGACCCTGGAGCTGTTGCGCACCGTGTGCGAGGTGCTCGCCGAGTGGCAGGCGGTGGAGGGCAAGCTCACGAGCCTGGACGCGAACCGGTACCGCACCTCGCTGTCCGATGTGCGCGCCCAGGTCGACGGGCTGGTGCACAAACGGTTCATCGCCACGACCGGGATCGCCCGGATGCCCGCGCTCGTACGGTACCTGCGCGCGGTGCGGTTCCGGCTGGAGAAACTGCCCCGCGATCCGGAACGGGATCTCGACTGGACCGAGGATGTGCGGATCGTGGCCGAGGAATACCGGAAATTCCTCGCGGAACTGCCACCGGCCACCCGAACCGGGCGGGCCGCGCGGGAGATCCGCTGGATGATCGAGGAGTTCCGGGTGAGCCTGTTCGCCCAGGAACTCAAGGCCGCCTATCCGGTGTCCGCCAAACGGATCTACCGTGCCATGGACCAACTGCAGTAGCAGGGTTCGGGACGGACGAGGTAGAACTGTCCGAGTCGCCCCGGGAAGGCCGCAATGAGGAGGCTGCAATGAGGAGGAAGTGCCCGTGACCGCTACCGATGAGTTCCGCACCGCGAGGGACTACCTGCTCGCCAACCGGGAGGACTACGAGTCCGCCTACCGCGGGTTCAGCTGGCCCGCGCTGGACCGGTTCAACTGGGCCCTCGACTGGTTCGACCAGCTCGCCGTGGACACCCCGGACGCGCCCGCGCTGTGGATCGTGGAAGAGGACGGCACCGAGTGCAAGCTCTCCTTCGCCGAGCTGTCCGCGCGCTCCAACCAGGTGGCGAACTTCCTGGCCGGACAGGGGGTGCGCCGGGGCGACCGGCTCATCCTGATGCTCGGTAACCAGGTCGAGCTCTGGGAGACGATCCTGGCCACGATGAAGCTCGGCGCGGTGATCATCCCGGCGTCCACCCTGCTGGCGGCGAGTGATCTGGTCGACAGGGTGCAGCGGGGGAACGCCCGGCACGTGGTCACCGGTGAGGCGAACGCGGCCACGTTCGCCGAGGTGCCGGGCGAGTACACGAAGATCTGTGTCGGCGCCGCCCCGGACGGCTGGACCGACTACCGGAAGGCCTACGAGCAGAGTGCCGGGTTCACCGCGGACGGGCCGACCAACGCGGACGACACCCTGTTGCTGTACTTCACCTCCGGAACGACGGCCAAGCCCAAGCTCGTGGAGCACACCCACGCCTCCTACCCGGTCGGGCACCTCTCCACGATGTACTGGATCGGGCTGCAGCCCGGGGATGTTCACCTGAACATCTCCTCGCCCGGCTGGGCCAAGCACGCGTGGAGCAATGTCTTCGCCCCGTGGAACGCGGGCGCCTGCGTGTTCATCTACAACTACACCCGGTTCGACGCGGCCGCGCTGCTCGCGACGATGGGCCGGGCCGGGGTCACCACCTTCTGCGCCCCGCCGACCGTGTGGCGGATGCTCATCCAGTCCGATCTCGGTGCGCTCGCCACCCCGCCGCGCGAGGTCGTCGGCGCGGGGGAGCCGCTGAACCCGGAGATCATCGAGCAGGTGCGCAAGGCCTGGGGAACCACGATCCGGGACGGATTCGGGCAGACCGAGACCACCGTGCAGATCGGCAACACCCCGGGACAGAGCGTGAAACCGGGTTCGATGGGCAGGCCGATCCCCGGATTCACCGTCGCACTCGTGGACCCGGCGAGCGGGGCGGTGGGCACCGAGGGAGAGATCTGCCTGGATCTCGCGCAGCGCCCGCTCGGGCTCATGGTCGGGTACCGGGACGACGAGGAACGGACCGCCGAGGTGATGCGGGACGGGCACTACCACACCGGGGACGTGGGCTCCCGGGACGCGGAGGGCTACATCACCTACGTCGGGCGCTCGGACGATGTGTTCAAGGCGAGTGACTACCGGATCTCGCCGTTCGAACTCGAGAGCGTGCTGCTCGAACACGAGGCCGTGGCGGAAGCGGCCGTGGTTCCCTCACCCGATCCGGTAAGGCTCGCGGTGCCGAAGGCCTACGTGGTGCTGGCCGCCGGGTACCCGGCCGAGGCGGAGACGGCGCGCTCGATCCTGGCCTTCGCCCGCGCCCAGCTGGCCCCGTACAAGCGGATCCGGCGCCTCGAGTTCGCCGAGCTCCCCAAGACCATCAGCGGCAAAATCCGCAGGGTGGAGCTGCGTGGACGGGAGAACGAGCTGCACGCGGACGCGGCGGCGAAACCGGGAACCGAGTTCGGCGAGGACGACTTCCCGGACCTCAAAGGGTAGGAGCACCGTAACGCAAGCCCCTGTGCGCTGACTCACGGGAAAATAACTTGCACTAGCCGCTCGACAAGGTGCATTGTTGATGACGGCAACTACTTGCATGGGTCATGCAACGTAGCCGTCGACTTCAATCATCTCGATATCTGGAGCGGACGATCGTGCTTACCATTCCCGAACCCGGGGTGGCGCGGGTCGACGACGGAATCGATACCGCCAGCGAAAGCGCTCGGCTCGCCGCCGTCGACAACGTCGCGACCCAGGTGCTGCGCACCACCCGGCTCACCCACTTGGCCTGGCACGCGCTCGGCAAGGAGTACGGCCCGGACATCGATCCGGTCGGGTTCCGGGTCCTCGCCCAGGTGATCACCGGCGGACCGGTACGGCTGACCGCGCTCGCCGAGGAACTGTTCACCGACACCTCGACGATGAGCAGGCAGACCTCGGCGATGGTGAAGGCCGGTCTGCTCGAACGCAGGCCGGACGCCGCGGACGGGCGGGCCAGCCTGCTCGCCGCCACCGAGAAGGGCGAGCGGGTCTTCGAACACGTGCGCGGGCGCCGCGAGGAACTGCTCGGCGGGCTGCTCGACGAGTGGTCCGAGGAGGACGTGCACCAGCTCGGCGTGCTGCTCGAGCGGTACAACCGCACGCTCGCCCAGCACTACGTGCCCGCGCACTGCGCCGACCACAAAGCCGACCACAAAGCGGAGCACAAGGCCGAGCACAAAGCGGACCACAAAACTGTCGGACCTCGTGCGCACACTGAACAGCGGACGCACGCGAACGACCAGAACGACACCACACAAGATGAAGGGGAGGGCTGTTCATGACTACCGCTGCGGCATCACCCGCGGCGAGCTCACGGGAGGCTTCGTCACCAGCAGGGCTGTCCCACCGGCAGATCTTGGTGATCCTGTCCGGGCTGATGCTCGGCATGTTCCTCGCGGCGCTCGATCAGACGATCGTGTCCACCGCGGTGCGGACGATCGCCGATGATCTCAAGGGGCTCGACCAACAGGCCTGGGTGACGACGGCGTATCTGATCACCTCGACGATCTCCACGCCGCTCTACGGCAAGCTCTCGGATATGTACGGCCGCAAGCCGTTCTTCCTTGCCGCCATCTCGATCTTCGTGATCGGTTCGATCGCGTGCACCTTCTCCACCTCGATGTACATGCTGGCCGCGTTCCGTGCGCTGCAGGGCATCGGCGCCGGTGGCCTGATGTCGCTGGCACTCGCGATCATCGCGGACATCGTTCCGGCCCGGGAGCGGGCCAAGTACCAGGGTTACTTCCTCGCCGTGTTCGGCACCTCGAGCGTGCTCGGGCCGGTCATCGGCGGCGCCTTCTCCGGTGTGGACAGCATCGCGGGTATCGACGGCTGGCGCTGGGTGTTCCTGGTGAACGTGCCGATCGGCATCATCGCGCTGTTCGTGGTCGCCAAGGTGCTCAACATCCCCGGGAACAGCAAGGACGCGAGCAAGCGCAAGAAGGTCGACTGGTGGGGCGCGACGGCGCTGATCGTCGGGCTCGTCCCGCTGCTGCTGGTGGCCGAACAGGGCCGCGAATGGGGCTGGGACGCGACCGGTTCGCTGATCTGCTACATCGTCGGCGCCGTCGGGCTCATCGGCTTCGTGATCGTCGAGAAGTTCATGGGCGACGACGCGCTGATCCCGTTGAAGCTGTTCCGCAGCGGGGTCTTCTCGATCACCGCGGGCGGCGGCCTGCTCGTCGGTCTGGCCATGTTCGGCGGTATCGCGATGCTCCCGCAGTACATGCAGATCGTGCGCGGAGCCTCGCCGACCGAATCCGGGTTCCTGATGCTGCCGTTCGTCGGCGGGATGATGGTCTTCTCGGTGATCTCCGGTCAGATCACCTCGCGCACCGGGCGGTACAAGATCTTCCCGGTGATCGGTACGGCACTGCTGACCGGTGCCGCGGTCCTGTTCCACTTCCGGCTGACCGCGGACACCTCCTTCGGTGAGCTCTCCGGCTACATGGTGATGTTCGGCGCCGGTCTCGGTCTGTGCATGCAGACCCTGACGCTGGCCGCGCAGAACGCGGTTCCGGTGCGGGACATCGGGGTGGCCAGCTCCACGAGCACGATGACCCGGCAGCTGGGTGGCACGCTCGGCACGGCCGTGTTCCTCTCCATGCTGTTCTCCACGGTCGGCACCAAGATCGGGGACGCGTTCAAGTCCGCGGCGAACACCCCGGAGTTCCAGAACGCGCTCGCCCATCCGAGCGGTGGCGCGCAGAGCGCGCAGGTGGCCCAGCAGATGGCGCAGGGCCCGCAGGGTATGGCCGCGCTTTCCGGGAAGGTCATGCAGGACTCCTCTTTCCTGCAGCACATCGACCACAACCTGGCACACCCGTTCTTCGTCGGGTTCTCGAACTCGATGCAGATGGTGTTCCTCGCCGCCTCCATCGTGGCCGCGGTGGCCTTCCTGGTCTTCCTGTTCATGAAGGAGATCCCGCTGCGCAACACCTCCGGTGTGCAGGAAAAGGCCGCCGCGGCGGCCGAAGCCGGTTCCGACGGGCCGGTCACCGCGGGAGCGGGCGCATCGTTGCTCGACGAGACGGCCGGGCCGGTGCGGTCGATCGATCCGAACGAGGACAGGGAGCTCGTACACGCCATGGCAAACGGCGATATCGGGGAGCCGAACGGAAACGGCGCCAACGGTTCCGGGCGGCACGGTGCGGCACAGGTCGTCGCATCGGCCGGGGAATTCGCCCCGCGCGCACCCGGCGCGCACCGTATCCGGGCAGAGGAGATGACAGCGGCGCAGATGAGTACAGCGCAGATGAGTACAGGTGGCAACGGAACCGGCCCGGGCGGCATTCCGGTACACGGCACGGTGCACCGCGGTGGCGGCGAACCGGTGCCGGGTGCGGTGCTGACCCTGATCGACACCGGCGGCAGGCAGGTCGGCAGGGCTACCGCGGGGCCGGAGGGCGGATACCGCCTCGACGCCCCGACGGCCGGACGGTACGTGCTGATCGCTTCGGCGGGCGCGCACCAGCCGGAGGCCTCGACCATCACCGTCGGCGGCGAACCGCTCGGCGTCGACCTGATGCTGACCGGGACCGCGGGACTGACCGGCCTGGTCACCAGCGCCAGCAGCGGGCAGCCGGTCGTCGGGGCGACGACCACCCTCGCGGACGCGCGTGGCGAGGTCGTCGGGGCCGAGACCACCGACGAGCGCGGGCTCTACGAGTTCCGTGAGCTGGTCGCGGGCGAGTACACCCTCGTGGTGAGCGC
>NZ_JALM01000055.1 GCF_000737195.2 Sciscionella sediminilitoris | reverse complement strand
CGGGACAACCTTTAGGGTTTTCCCGATGAACGCCGTTCTTGATGCTGCCGCTCTCGTGTTCCGGCGCGCCGAAGCCGCCGATGCGCGCGGTATGGCCGAGGTGTGGTTGCGTGCCTTCGCCGCCGCCCTGCCGACCGTGCGGCGCGCGCATGACGATGACGAGGTGCGGGACTGGTTCTCGGCGGTGGTGGTGCCCGAATGCGAGGCATGGGTCGCCGTGGACGGGGACTCTGGTTCCGGGGAAGCCGTGATCGGGTTGCTGGTGCTGGAGGACGCGGAACTGGAGCAGCTGTACCTGGAGCCGTCCTGGCGTGGCCGGGGCGTGGGAGACCGGTTCATCGCGTTGGCCAAGCGTTTGCGGCCCCAGGGACTGGGTCTGTGGACCTTCGAGGTCAACCAACCGGCGCGGCGGTTTTACGAACGGCACGGTTTTCTCGCCGTGCAGCGCACCGATGGATCCCGCAATGAGGAGGGCGAGCCGGATGTTCGCCTTGTCTGGCGGCCCGCGGAGACCGTTGCGCGATAGTCCGGCGGACCGAATTCGGGCCGCCCCGTGCGGATGCGGACTTCCCACGCGGTGTTGTGGATCAGGGTGTGGTGGTAGGCGCAGAGCAGCACCATGTTCTCCTCGGTGGTGAGTCCGCCGTTGGCGTGGTGCCGAATGTGGTGGGCCTGGGTGAGGGCTGGTGGTTTGTCGCAGTCGGGGTGTGCGCATCCCTTGTCTCGGGCGATGAGTCGGCGGCGCAGTGTGGGTGGTGGCGGTGCCGATGCCGTCACGCAGCTCCTGTTCGGTCATGGTGACCATGATGGTGAACGGTTCGCCGCCGTTTTCGGGAAAACTCTCCGGATTCGCCGCGAGCTGGACGATCTCGGCGAACGTTTCGGCATCCCGTTCACTCGGCCGTCGAAACACCGTGGCGCCGTCAACGGTTTCCGGGCTGCGGTTCTTGCCGAGTGCGTCGAGAACACCGCGCAGCTTCAGCCCGGTTTCCTGGTCCAGGTGGCCTTCGATGAGCCAGTCGCCGGTGCGTTGCTGTAGCCGGATTTCCCGGCGCGGTCGCGTGGGCGCATGCTCGTTCGGCGCTTGCCCATCCGGATCGAGCCGCGCATGCAGCCCCCGGATCGGGCGGCTCAACCCACGCGGCCCGGTCTCAGCGGCGATCTGCGCCAGGCAGTTCTCCGCGATCGGCCAGGATTCAGCGGTCAACACATCCGCGGGCAGTTCGGCGGCGAATTTACGTATCCGGTCCACGTGCTCGCTACCGATTTCCCCGCGCAAATAGGTTTCCGCGGTATTCGGCAGATCCGGCGAGAGTGGTTCACCACTGATGCCGAGCGCGCCGAACAAGGCCCGCGCTCGTTCGGCGATCCGACGTGTTTCGGCGAGACCCACGATGGGGTTGTTGTACCGGATTCGACCGAGGAATTGTCGCGCAGACTGCGTTGTCGACGGTGTGGCGGCTTGATAGCGGGGAAGCTTCCCGGGTGAGGTGTGAGTGGTTGAGGTTCGTACCTGGTTTCCGGAGATCCCCGTGGTCCACCGTAATGCCAGTCGGCCGGCTCCGCGATGGAGGCGGCTGGCGTGTCCACGGCCGAAACAGCCCCGAGCCCCGCCGCGCCGCCTCGTTCTTCACTAACCACGCCGCCATCGACGGCCAACCACCCATCACTCGCGTCGACAACGCGTCAGCAAGCTATAACCGGTCACGAAGCCAGCTCCGCCTCGATCTGTTCCAGGGTGCGCTGTTTGGTCTCCGGGACGAGCCGGTAGGTGAACAGCCAGGAGGCGAGGCAGATACCGGCGTAGATCCAGAAGGTGGCGCTGGCCCCGATCGCGGAGAACAGCGAAAGAAAAGTGAGCGCCACGAGCACATTGGTCAGCCACAGCGCGATGGTGGAAACGCTCATCGCGGAGCCGCGGATCCGCAGCGGATAGATCTCGGAGATCATCAGCCACACCACGGGACCGAGGCTGACGGCGTAGCAGGCCACGTAGGCGGCGATGCACACGAAGGCGGCGTAGCCACCGAATCCGGTCAGGCTCGGCAACAGGTAGACCGCGCCGAGCAGGGCGGCGGACAGGGCCATCCCGGCGAGCCCGATGAGCGCGAGCGGCCTGCGCCCGATGCGGTCGATCAGGCCGATGGCGACCACGGTGAGCAGGACGTTGACCACACCCACCCCGACCGTGGATAGGATCGCCCCGGAGGTGCCGAATCCGGTGGCGCGCAGGATGGACGGCGCGAAGTAGATGATCGTGTTGATCCCGGTGATCTGCTGGATGATCGCGAGCCCGACGCCGACGATCAGCAGCGGACGTACCCGCGGCCCGCGCAGCGCGGACAGTCCCCGCACGGCGCCGCGCTCGGTCTCCAGCACCCGGCCGATCTCGGCCAGCTCGGGCCCCACCTCGGCCGGTGCCCTTCCCTTGCGCAGCACGGATTCCGCGTCTGTCGGGCGGTTCTTGCTCAGGAACCAGCGCGGGGTGTCCGGGAGCAGCAGCATGCCGATGCCGAGCGCGATCGCCGGGATCGCTGCCAGTCCGAGCATCCAGCGCCAGGCCTGCGCCGGGGCGAGCGCGGAATTGATCAGATAGGACACCAGGATGCCGATGGTGATCATCAGCTGGTTGAGCGAGACGAGCGCGCCCCGGTTGGCCGCCGGGGTCATCTCGGCGATGTAGAGCGGAACCACCAGCGAGGCCGAGCCGACCGCGAGGCCGAGCACGAACCGCGCGATCACCAGGGTCCAGGTTTCCGGGGCGAACGCCGAACCGAGCGCACCGAGCACGAACACCCCGGCGGCGGTGATGAGCACCGCGCGCCTGCCGAACCGATCGGCGAGCCGGCCACCGGCCAGCGCGCCGACCGCGGCACCCACCAGCAGCGCGCTGGTCACCACGCCCTGCAGGAACGGGCCGAGCCCGAAATCGTGCGCCAGGAACAGCAGCGCTCCGGAGATCACCCCGATGTCGTAGCCGAACAGCATCCCGCCGAGCGCAGAGATCGCGGAAACGGCCAGCACGAAGCGGTTCATCGAGTCACCCGGAGATTGTCGAACTCCGCGTGCTGCCAGCCGTCCACGCCGAGCGAGACCTGCCCGATCGTGTAGTCCGGATCGGCGACCGTGGCCAGCTGCTTACCGTCCACGGTTGCGGTGACCCGTGCCCCGCGGGGGCGCAGTTCCAGGCGATGCCAGCCGTTCCCGGAGCCGATCCTGTCTTCCTTCAACGACTTCTGGGTGCCGTCGGCGGTGCGTTTCACCAGCTGCCAGCCGCCGTCACTGTTGAGCAGCAGGTGGTAGCCACTGGTTCCGTTCACCACGCGGGCGCCGAGATCCACGGTGCCCTTGGCGGCCAGCCGCGCGTCCACGCCCACGGTGTAGTCGGTCCAGTCCGGATCGCCGATCACCGTTTTCGGGGCGTTGTGCAGTTTGTTCCACTGCACCGGCTGCCGGTCCACTTCCTGGCGCAGGCAGTGCCCGGACCGGCCGGTGCACGGCGCGTTGGCGAAGCTTCCACCGAGATCGGAGAGATAACGCGGAGTCGGGCCGTGCTCGAAGTCCTCGGAATACGGCAGCTGCCAGGGATGCGCGGCCGGTGCGCTCGCGGATCCCTTGCCTTGCCCGCCCTTCGTGGAGAACGAGTACACCATGCCGGGCTCTGCGGTGAAGGCGAACTTCCCGTTCTGCGGGCTGATCGTGCCCGCATCGGTGAACCAGTCGCGCGGATCGTCCGAGTCCGGTTTCGTCGCACGCACGTGCACCGGGGCGTCGCTGAGCCCGTTGGAGACCTGGAAAGCCAGCCGCTGCGGGGTCTTGGCGTTCAGCGTCTCGGCGATACTGCTCCAGTCCGCTCCCTTCGGCTCGCGCAGGCTGACCACGCTGCCGCCCGGGATGCGGGTGCTCCCGCTGTCCAGATAACGCCAGCCGGGCGCGGTGAACTGGGTGGTCTGCGCGAGCACCCAGACGCTGGCGCCGAGCGCGTAGTGCCCGGACCACGGCTCGTTCGCCTCGAGCAGCCCATCGCCGTCGAACGGCAGTCCCTTGTAGGCCGACCATTCCAGTGCCCAGTTGATGTTCCCGGTCATCCGTCCATCGGTGTAGCCGCGGTTGATCGACCGGGCGAGTGCGGTGGCACCGAGGTCGTAGCGCTGGGATCCCTGTTCGCTCGCCCATAGCGGTTTGCCCGCGGTCTTGGCCTCCTTCGGGCTGGTGCAGTCGGTGTGCTCGGTGAGATAACCGCAGGGATAGTGCTGGCCGACGACGTCCACGGCGCGCGCGAATGCCTTGTCCTTGCCCATGTCCTTGAGCACATCCCAGTTGAAGCTGTCGTCGGCGACGAGTTTCACCCTGCGATAGCCGTGCTCGTCCAGCGCTGCGCGGAACCGGGTGTACCAGCCGGGATCGTTGCCCTTCTCGTTCCAGCCGCCCAGATAGTCGATGTTCAGGTGGTGCTGTTTCGCGCAGCGCATCCAGGAGAGCTGGTAGTCGATGAACTCGTTCGTCCACACCGTCTGCTTGCCCTTGCCGACCCAGCCGGGGGTGCCCCAGGTGAGCGCGCCCAGCTTGATGCCGGGATTGCGCTTGACCGCCTGCTCGGCGAGCCACCATTCGTAGCCGCGCCCGCAGTCCACCGCACCGGGCGCGCGTTCGTGGCTCGGTTCGCTGCCGTCGGTGGAGTTGGTGTCCCCGCCGATCTCGATCTTGAGCAGCTGGATGTTCGCCCCGTAGCCGGGTTTGAACAGATAGTCGAGGATCTGGGAGCGCTGTGGTTCGGGGTAGTCGATCAGCAGTCGCGAGGAAGCACCGGCGGAGAGTGCGCCGAGCCCGTCGAAGGTTCTGCCCGCGGCAGATCCGTCCACGCTGATCCTGGTCTGTGCGGCGGGACTCGCTCCGGTCATGGTGAGGGTGAGGAGTACCGCGAGACAGAAGGCGGCCGCTGTGCGCATGTGCACCTCCGGGAATCGGGAGCCGGCAAGGATCTTGCGGCCTCGGTGTGTGCTCCGTCAAGATTTATGCATAATTAATGTCGAATTCTCGGTAAGGAGGCGCGATGGGAAGCGAGCGGTTCACCGGCAGGGTCGCCCTGGTCACCGGGGGCGCGTCCGGGATCGGCGCGGCCACGGTGCGCAGGCTCGCCGAGGAAGGGGCCGCGGTGCTGCTCGCCGATATCGCCGACGGATCCGAGCTCGCCGCGCAGTTGCGCGCCGAGGGGTACCGGGTCGGGCACCGGCGCGCGGATGTGGCCGATGAGGGCGACTGGTCCGCGCTCGCCGAACAGCTGCGTACCGAATACGGACGCCTGGATGTGTTGCACTGCAACGCGTTCACCGTGATCCGGCGGCCCGCACAGGAGATGAGCCCGCAGGAGTGGGAACGCCAGATCGCGGTCAACCTCGGCGGCGCGTACCACGGGGTGCGTGCCTGTCACGGGCTGCTCTGGGAGAACTCCGGGGCGATCGTGTTCACCTCCTCGGTGCACGCGCACACCGGACTGCCCGCGCATCCCGCCTACGCGGCGAGCAAGGGGGCGCTGTGTTCACTGGCCCGTCAGCTTGCCGTGGAGTACGCGCCGCGGATCCGGGTGAACACCGTGCTCCCCGGTCCGGTGCTGACCGGGGCCTGGGACCGGGTGGATGAGCACGGCCGGGCGAGCACCGTCGCGGCCACCCCGGCGGGCCGGTTGGGGCGGGCCGAGGAGGTCGCGGCGGCGGTCGCGTTCCTCGCCGCGCCCGAGGCCTCGTTCATCACCGGAACCGAACTCGTCGTGGACGGCGGGTGGAGTGTGGCCAAGGAGTCCGCGTGACCGCGCGCGGACTGCACGGCCAGATCGTCGAGGCGATCGGTACCGGGATCGTGCGCGGGGATCACCCGCCGGGTTCGACACTGTTCGCCGAGGACCTGGAGCGCGAACTCGGGGTGAGCAAGACCGTGGTGCGTGAGGCGCTGAAGGTGCTCGGGGCCAAGGGAATGGTGGAATCACGGCAGAAACGGGGCACCGTGGTCCGCCCGCGCGCGCAGTGGCACCTGCTCGATGCCGACCTGCTGCGCTGGCACGGCGGTGCCCGCCCGGACCGGGATTTCCTTGGCAATCTCGCCGAGGTGCGCGCCATCGTGGAACCCGCTGGCGCCCGGCTCGCTGCCGTGCGGCGCACCGAGGAGGACCTGGCCGCGCTCGAATCCGCGATGGCGGCCATGGTCGCCGCGCACACGGACGCGGACGCGATGATCGCCGCGGATCTGGAATTCCACCGCGCCCTGCTCGATGCCGCGCACAACGAACTGCTCTCCAGAATGGATGTGGTGATCGTGGCCGGGCTCGGGGTCCGGGACCGGATCGTGCACGCGCGGGAGCACTGGGCCGATCCCGAGCCCGCGCACCGCGCGATCCTGGACGCGGTGCGCGCCAAGGCTCCCGAGGACGCGGTGCGCGCGGTCGAGGCGCTGCTCGAACAGGCGGAGGCGGATCTTCGGGGGTTCTGAGCCGGGAACTCTAGGCCGTGAGCCGGTCCTGCAGATCGGCGAAGTGCGCGGCCATCGCCTGGCTCGCCGCCTCGGGATCCCCGGTGCGCAACGCGGCGAGGATGGCGCGGTGGTTGTCCGCGACGCAGTCGGTCGCGTTCGACTCCGGGACCCGCATCCCGGCGCGCGCGTCCAGATAGGCGGTCCAGAACAGGTCCACCAGCTGGCCGATCAGCGGATTGTCCAACCCGGCGTAGAGCGTGTGGTGGAATTCCCGGTCCGCCTCGGCGTGCAGTTCCACCTGCTCCATCCGGGTGCACAGCTCGTCGAGCCGGTCCAGGGTGGCCGCCTCGAGTTCGCCCGCCAGCCTGCGGATGGTGCCGATCTCGATCAGGGCGCGCACCTCGACCAGATTGCGCAGTCCCTCGATGTCCCCGGCCAGCGCGCGGAAGGTCAGCGAGGGGGAGAGGGTGTGCAGCGAGGCCTCGCCAACGAAGGTGCCGTGCCCGTGCCGGATCTCCACGATGCCGAGCGCGCGCAGTGACCGGATCGCCTCGCGGACCGTGTTGCGGGACACCGCGAGCTGGTCGATCAGTTCGAGCTCGGTCGGCATCGGATCACCGGTGCGCAGGCCACGCTCCTGGATGAGACCGAGGATGCGGCGCGGCAGCGGGTCGAGTGCGGTCAAGAACGGCTCCTTTACAAAGTGCGCGGCCGGACCTATCGTACCCAGAACATAGGACGTCCAACGTCCAACATCTCCGGAAGTGAACCGCAGCGAGGCGTGGAGGTGCCGTGCGCGAACGAGGGTGGTACCGCCAGATCGACCGCGGGCAGTGGAAGGCGTTCGTCGCCGCCTGGCTCGGCTATCTGCTCGACGGTTTCGACTTCGTGCTGATCACCCTGGTGCTGACCGAGGTCAGCCACAGTTTCGGGCTGACCACGGTGGAGGCGGCGAGCCTGGTCTCGGCCGCGTTCATCTCCCGCTGGATCGGCGGGATGGCCCTCGGTGCGCTCGGCGACCGGTTCGGCAGGCGGACCGCGATGGTGGTCAGCATCGTGCTGTTCTCGCTCGGCACCCTGGCCTGCGGGCTCGCGCCGAGCTACGGGGTGCTGTTCGCCGCGCGGCTGGTGATCGGGCTCGGTATGGCCGGGGAGTACGGGGCCAGTTCGACCTATGTGATCGAGTCCTGGCCGCAGCGGTTGCGCAACAAGGCGAGCGGGTTCCTGATCTCCGGCTATTCCTTCGGCACGATCATCGCCGCCCAGGTCTACGCGCTCGTGGTGCCCGCGTTCGGCTGGCGCGCGCTGTTCTTCATCGGGCTCGCCCCGATCGCGCTCGCGATCTGGTTGCGCCGCAGCCTTCCCGAGTCACCGGACTGGTCGCGCGGGGCCAGCACGCCGACCATGATCGGGGTGCTGTTCACCGGGAAGCGCGCGCCGCTCAATCTGCTCGGCGCGGTGCTCGCGCTGGTGTGCCTGGTGCTCATCTTCACCCAGGCGGTGTCCAGTGTTCCGCTCATCGCGGTGCTCGGCGTGCTGACCGCGGTGGTGTTCCTCGCTTATCTGGTGCAGTTCTCCGGACCGCGCTGGCCCGCGACGATCGCGGTGATGGTGATCGTGTTCGCCGCCTTCCTCTACTCCTGGCCGATCCAGTCGCTGTTGCCCACCTACCTCAAGACCGATCTGGGCTACAGCCCTGCCGAGACGGCGAACGTGGTTTTCTTCGCCGGGTTCGGGGCTGCGGTCGGCTGCTGGGTGGCCGGGTTCATCGGGGACCGGTTCGGCACCCGCCGGGCCTATGCGGGCAGTCTGTTGCTCTCCCAGCTGGTGATCTTCCCGGTGTTCGCGGTCGGTGGGCACAGCCTGCTGTTGCTCGGCGCCCTGCTGTTCGTGCAGCAGGTGTTCGGCCAGGGCATTTCCGGGCTGCTGCCGAAATGGATCGGCGGCTACTTCGAGACCGGTCAGCGCGCCGCAGGCCTCGGGTTCACCTACAACGTGGGAGCGCTCGGCGGCGCGGTCGCCCCGGCACTGGGCGCGAGCCTCGGCGGTCAGCTCTCCCTCGGTACCGCGCTCGCGGTGCTGTCCTTCGGGCTGACCCTGATCGTGCTGGTGCTCATCGGGATCGACGCGCCGAACCGGCTGCAGCGCCTGCTCCGCCCGGCAGCGGCCTGGTCGGCGGACGCACTGGATGGCCGGAACTATCGGAAACCCCAACGAGAAGGAGCTCCACTGTGACCCGTCTGCACGGTGTCATCCCGCCCGTGTGCACCCCGCTGACCCCGGAATGGCTGGTGGACAAGGAATCCCTTGCCGCCCTCGTCACGCATCTGCTCGATGCCGGGGTGCACGGGCTGTTCGTGCTCGGCTCCACCAGCGAGGTGGCTTATCTGCCCGACGAGCATCGGCGCGAGGTGCTCGATCTGGTCGTCGCCCAGGTGGCCGGGCGAGTTCCGGTGCTGGCGGGGGCCATCGATATGAGCCCGCTGCGGGTGCTCGAACACGCCCGCGCCGCACGCGAGGCGGGCGCCGACGCGATCGTGGCCACCGCCCCGTTCTACGCGCGTACCGACGAGCACGAGATCGAGCGGCATTTCCGCACTATCGCCGAGCGGGCCGGATTGCCCGTCTATGCCTATGATCTGCCCGTTTCGGTGCACAGCAAGCTGTCCGCGGGCCTGGTGACCCGGCTCGCCGCGGACGGGGTGCTCGCCGGGCTCAAGGATTCCAGCGGCGAGGACGGGGCGCTGCGCGGGCTGCTGCTCGAACTGCGGGCAAGGGAACTCACCGAGTTCGCGGTGTTCACCGGTTCCGAACTGACCGCCGACTACGCGCTGGGCATCGGCGCGGCCGGACTGGTTCCCGGGCTCGGCAACGTGGATCCGCACGGTTATGTGCGGCTCTACGAACACGCCGTTGCCGGGCGGTACGCCGAGGCGGCCCGGGAACAGGAACGCCTCGTGCGGCTGTTCGACATCGTCAACGCGGGCGCGGCCGAGCGGATGGGGCGCGGTTCCTCGGCGCTCGGTGCCTTCAAGGCGGCGCTCGAACTGCGCGGCATCCTCGCCCATCCGACCACGGCGCCCCCGCAGATTCCGCTCAACGAGACCGAACGTGCTTTCGTGCGCGCGCATCTGCAGCGGGCGGGCCTGCTCGATCGGTGACCGAGCCGTTCGGAGTCCGCGTCAAGGACGGCCACGATGAAGGAACGGGTGTCCACTGCCCTGGCGTGGGCGCATCCTTCGCGCATGACGATTCGAGCGGGAGTGCGGAACAGCACGGGAGCGGAAGTGGTCCAGCTCGGTGCGCGGATCGGCGCGCGCATCGACGGGGTACGGCTCGGGGGTGATCTGGACGCGGAGACGGTCGCCGAGATCCGGGCGGCCCTGTTGCGGCACAAGGTGATCTTCTTCCGCGAGCAAGGGCATCTCGACGAGCACGGGCAGCTGGCCTTCGCCCGGCTGCTCGGTACGCCGACACTGGCGCATCCGACCGTGCGCAATGCCGAGAACGCCAATATTCTCCCGATCGACGCGGACTATTCGAAAGCGAACAGCTGGCACACCGATGTGACCTTCGTGGACCGGGTGCCCGCGATCAGTATCCTGCGCGCGATCGAGCTCCCGTCCTACGGCGGCAGCACCACCTGGGCCAACACCGTTGCCGCGTACGAGAATCTGCCCGGGCCGTTGCGGGCGCTGGTGGACGAACTGTGGGCGGTGCACAGCAATGTCTACGACTACGCGGCCGCCATCGGGCACGGCGGCGGCGTGGATGTGAAGGAACGCGCGCATCGTGAGGAATTCGTCGCGCAGGTGTACGAGACCGAGCATCCCGCCGTCCGGGTGCACCCGGAGACCGGCGAGCGCGCCCTGCTGCTCGGGCATTTCCTGCGCCGGTTCACCGGGCTCACGAGTACCGAATCCGCCGAACTGTTCGAGCTGTTGCAGCGCAGGGTGACCCAGCTGGAGAACACCACGCGGTGGCAGTGGCAGCGCGGGGATGTCGCGATCTGGGACAACCGCGCCACCCAGCACTACGCGATCGCCGACTACGACGATCAGCCGCGGCGGCTGCACCGGATCACGCTTGCCGGGGATGTCCCGGTGAGCGTGGCCGGACGGCGCAGTTCGGTGCTGCAGGGCGACGCCTCGCACTACGCGAGCATTCCCGATCAGCCCCGGCCGCGGTGAAGTCCGTGGGCCGCGAGCAGGACCAGGACACCGCCGAGCATGAACCACGGATTCCACAGGACCAGACTCCACCGGGTCTGCTCGGCGCCCACCTCGGTGGAGAGCCCGGCGGCGTCGGTCGCCAGCAGTAGTTCCACCAGAACACCACGTGCCAGCAAGACGGCGCCACCGAGCCAGCCCAGTACCGCCACGAAGCGCTGGGGAATGCCCGACAGCCGCCACCGGACCATACCGGCGCAGAACCAGGCTCCGATCAGCAACACCGCGGCCACACCCCACAAGCCGCCGAGCACGAACCAGGCCGGGCGCCTGCTCGCGAGTTCGGCACCCGCTGAGGAAGCGAGACCGAGTGCGCCGCCCAGCGCCCAGAACAGGTGCAGTGCCGCGAAAAGCAGGCACCACAGGGCGGCCGGATATCCCCAGCGCGGCCTGGCAGCGTACTCCGTTTCGCCAGTCACAGTGCGGTCAACGCGGGGATCACCCGACGGGTTCCGCCGCACACCAGCCGGGTCAGCGGATGCCTTCCCACAGCGCCCTTTCCGCGGCCGCCGGGTCCTCGACGGGGACAAGTTCCTCGGTGAGCAGACCGGTGGTGCGGCTGGCGGTGTCATAGGGTGCCCAGCCCGGATCCCCGTGCGTGACGAACTCGACCCAGGCCCGGTGGGTCCGGTCCGCGACGGCCTGCGATGGCGCCTCGCCGAGTCGCGGGCGCAGCTCGGGACGGGCGATGGTGTCGAACACGAAGGGGATTTCGGCACCGTGGCAAGCGCCGAGTCCGTGATTGGTCACCGGCTCGGGACGGTCGAAGCGGTACATCCAGGTCTCGGCCGCCCCCGCGGCGATCCGTGCCTCGCTCACCCGGATCGCCGGTATGCGGTAGTACCAGTCGGTGATCACGGCGGCCAGAATGTCGCCCGCGCTGTCCCCGGGGCGCCCGGACCGGTAGACGGCCAGTTCGTCCCCGGTGAGGCCGTAGGCACCCGCCATCGTCTCCAATGCCTGCTCGTCGATGGCGGTGATGGCCTTGGACGGCACCAGGAAAAGCCGTGCCTCGTCCCGGTTCGACCCGATCAGCAGCGGAACCTCGGCGCCCTGGCCCGCCGTGATCGCCTCGATCGGCATGGTGCGCAGTACCGAGCCGTCGAGCGCGGGCGCGAACGGGAGCAGGTTCAGCGCGATCCGGCCCCATCTGGCGGGGTCGGGAGCCGTCTGGGCCTCGGCCACGAGCCCGGATGCGGCCCGCACGAGCTCGGCTGTCGGGACGGCTTTGATCGCCTCCCGGTCCGGTGCGACACCGAGCGCATCGGCGAGGTAACCGCCCACGGTGCGGGCCTCCGTTCCGGTGAGCGTGTGCGCGGTGGCCCCGCTCTGCGCGATGGCCCGCGTGAACAGGCCCTCGGCCTGCGGCATGGACAGCAGCGTTGCCACGCTCATCGCTCCGGCCGACTCGCCCGCGAGAGTGACGCGCGCCGGATCACCCCCGAATACCGCGATGTTGTCCTGCACCCAGCGCAGTGCCGCCAGTTGATCGAGCAGGCCGAGATTGGCGGTGTCATCGCCGAGGAACAGGAATCCCTCGGCGCCGAGCCGGTAGTTGACGGTCACGCACACCACGCCGTCCCTGGCGAATGCGCTGCCCTCGTACTCACCGACCGAGGAGGACCCGTTCGTGAACGATCCGCCGTGCAGCCACACGAGTACTGGCAGCCCGTTCGCTCCGGGGTCCGGGGTCCACACGTTCAGGTTCAGGCAGTCCTCTCCCGCGACCGTCACTTCCGGGAACAGCGGGGCGAACTGCGGCGGATAGTCCCCCTTCGGCGCCGTCGGCCCGTACTCCCGCGCGTCCCGCTCACCCTCCCAGGCGGGGACCTGCCGCGGCGGCCGCATCCGGTTCGTGCCGAACGGCGGTGCCGCGTAAGGGATCCCGCGAAACGCGTGGACGCCGGACTCGGCCGTGCCACGAATGATCCCGTTTCGGACCCGCAGCACCGAGTCGTGCACCATTGAACTCATCCGTAGCTCCATTGCAACGTTTCGCTGATGTGTAGCATACTGATGTCGCTCGGCCCTGTGTGTCAAGACGACCGTGGAGAGGATGAGCAGATGGCAGGACAGGCTCGTCGCGCCGAGACACCGCTGCGGCGCCAGCTCGACGGCACCGTGCGTCCGACCGCCCTGGATGCCTTCCGCCTGGCCCGCCGAACCTTCCTCGCCGGTGACCGCGTGGACATGCAGGGCCTGGCCCGCGAACTCGGCGTGGACCGGGCTACCCTGTATCGCTGGGTCGGCTCCCGCGATGAGCTGCTCACCGAGCTTCTCTGGTCACTGATCGAACCCACCATCACGGATCTGCGGAAAACCCATTGCCATCCGGGGCCGTCCGCGGTTCCCGGGCAGTCCCCGGCGGCGGCCGTGCTGAACGACCTCGTGCGCGCCGTCAACAGCAACGAGGGAATGCAGCGCTTCATCGAACGCGAAGGGGAGCTCGCCCTGCGGTTGCTGACCACCAAAGCCTCCGATTTCGAGGCCCGGCTGATCCGCTCGGTCGCCGAGATCGTCCACGAGGAGGCCGCTGCGGACCGGCTGCGCTCACCGATCCCGGCGGAGGATCTGCCCTACGTGCTGGTCCGCGTGCTGGAGTCGTACACCTATCTCGGGCTCATCACCGGCGAAGCCCCCGATCTCGACCGCTGCGCCAGGGTCGTCGACGCCCTGCTGCCCGGTGCGGCCGGCAACTGAGGGAGACGCTGCGATGACCCGGGACATTCTCGATGACGCGAACACCGGCGGCCGGTTCGTCCGGCTCGACGATGGGGTCATCCACGTCGTGGTGGACGGCGCGGCGGACGGTCCCGCGGTCGTGCTGTTGCACGGATCCGGCGCGTCCCTTCGCTCGTGGGACCCGATGGCCGCGATACTGGCCGCCTCCCATCGCGTGATCCGGATCGATCTGCTCGGTCACGGCAGGTCCGGCAAACCGGCAGGGGACGTCTACCAGACCGCCGAGCAGGGCCGCCGGGTCGGTCAGGTGCTCGATCGGCTCGGCGTTCCGCGCGCTGTCCTCCTCGCGCACTCCAGTGGCGGCCTGGTCGCCACGGCCCTTTCCGAGCAACGTCCGGAACTGGTGGGCGCCCTCGCGCTGATCGACACCGGTCCCAGCCTGGATGCCTTCATCGCCCAGGACTTCGCCTTCGATCCCGAGCAGTGGCCGGAGCTCAGCGATGAGCAGATCCGGCGGCTCATGCGCCCGGCCTTCAGTCGCGCGGGTTTCCGGATCCCGCGGCAACTCATCGCGGATGTACGCGCGATGACCCTGCATTCCTTCACCGCGACGATGCGGGCCGGAAACGAGTACCTGCGGCAGCGCCCACTCCCGGATCGTCTCGCCCCGCTCGGCAAGCCGCTGCTGGTGCTCTTCGGCGAGCAGGATCGGAGGTGGCGTCCCGCTTCCGCGGCCGATTACCGTGCCGTGCCCGGCGCGCGTGTCGAACTGTTGCCCGGCCTCGGCCATTCGCCCATCCTCGAGGATCCACCGCGTACCGCGGAATTCCTGTTGTCGTTCATCGCCCTGCATGCCTGAGTTCCGCCCGGAGTGAAGACACGGACACGCTGTGTTCGGGCGTTCGGTGACTTCGCTGAACTCCGCCCGTACGATGCCGTTTCCCATTAGGCTCCCGGCATCGTCGGGTGAACGGAGGCCGCCGGGGATGGTCGAAGCGGGAGATGAGCGGCCGGACCGATCCGATCGGCCGACCGGCCGGGAACGCGCGCAGGCGCGCACCCGCGTGCTCGCCATGATCCTGCTCGACGTTGCCGTCCCGCTCGGTTTGTTCTACGGGATGCGACTGGCGGGGGTGAACCAGTGGCTGGCGCTCATACTCAGCGGTGCCCTGCCCGCGATCCGGTTGCTCTACACGGCCGTGCGACGGCGGCGGCTCGAGATGCTCACCCTGTTCACCTTGAGCATCATCGGGGTAGCCACAGTCATCGGACTTCTGACCGCTGACCCACGGCTGATCCTGGCCAGGGAAAGCTACATCACCGCGCTGCTGGGGCTCTGGACGCTGTCCACCTTGCTCAGGCGCCAGCCGTTGCTCTACGCCGCGACCATCAAGCTGATGCCACCCGGGGATGCCGAGCAGTGGCGCCGGAACTGGACCGAGAGCCCGCTGTTCCGCAAGGCCATGCGATTGATCACCACCGCTTGGGGTATCGCTTTCCTGCTCGACGCGGCCGCACGGGTGATCATGGCTTACACCTTGCCGATCGATCTCGTTCCGCTGCTCAGCATGCTCCTGCTCGTCGGGCTGCTCTGTCTCGTCGTCTACCTCAGCAAGGCCTACGGCCGGCGTGCCGGTCTCGAGTCGCCGTCCCGGACGGAATCGATCGGCTAGCCGATCGATTACCACGCAGGAAGATTCCACGTTCCGCGCCACGGAACCGTTGATTGCGCAGGGTTTTGCGGATCTTTAGCGTCTGTGTACTCCGAAGAGAAGGGGTGCACGATGACGACGACGGTACGGCAGCGGAAAACCGAGCTGTTGCGGCGTATCGGTGAATGGAACCGTACTCGGGTGGAGTATCCGCGCGATGCGCTGGTGACGGAATTGCTGGAGCGGCAGGCGCACCGGAGCCCGGATGCGATCGCGCTGGCCCCGGAAACGGGTGCGCCGGTCAGCTATGCGCGGTTGTGGCAACGGGTCGAGCGATTGGCCGGGGCGCTCGCGGCGCGGGGTGTGGCCGCCGGGGATGTCGTGGGGGTTGCCCTGGAACGTTCGGTTTCCGGCTATGTGGCGATTCTCGGTGCCCTGCGGGCGGGTGCCGCTTTCCTGCCGCTGGACACGAATTTCCCGCGCACCCGGTTGGCGGAGATCCTGGCCGATGCGGAGGTTTCCTGTGTGGTCACCGATGATCGGTTCCGCGATCTGTTGCCGGACAAGGTCGATGTGCTGCACGTCGACACCGCGCCGGGGGATCGGCGGCCGCCGGAACCGGCCGGGGTGCGCGCCCAGGACCCGGCCTATGTGTTGTACACCTCGGGCTCGACGGGAAAACCGAAAGGGGTGCTCGTACCGCATCGGGGCATCACCAGGCTCGTGTGCGTATCGAGCCCGGCGGCCATCGAATCCGCGGATGTGGTGTGCGGGACGGTGAACCTGACCTTCGACCTCGCCGTATGGGAACTGTTCGGTGCACTGCTCAACGGGGCGAAGCTGTTGGTACCGAGCCTGGAGACGGTGCTCTCCAGCGTCGCGCTGCACCGGTATCTGCGCGCGGAGCAGGCCTCGGTGATGTGGCTCGGCGCGGCCCTTCTCCATCAGCACGTGGCGCAGGATCCGGCGATGTTCGGTTCGCTGCGCTGTCTGGTCGCCGGTGGTGATGCGCTGAATCCCGGTGCTGTGCGGGCGATTCTGCGCAACGGGGCGCCCGGGATGCTGGTGGACGGGTACGGCCCGACGGAGAATTCGGTGCTGTGCACCGCGCACGTGGTGACCGAACTCGAGGCGGATGCCGAATCGGTGCCCATCGGCAGACCGCTGCCGAACTCCACCGCCTATGTGCTCGGCGACGACGGGGAACCGGCGGATATCGGCGCCGAAGGGGAACTCTGGGTCGGCGGGGACGGGGTGGCGCTCGGCTATCTCAACCGGCCCGAGCTGACCGGGGAGCGATTCGTGCCCGATCCGTTCGCCGAACGCGAAGGGGCCATGCTGTACCGCACCGGGGACATGGCGCGCTGGCGTGCGGACGGGGTTCTGGAATTCCTCGGCAGGCGGGACCGGCAGCTCAAACTCAGCGGATTCCGGGTGGAGCTGCGCGAAATCGAGCTCGTGCTCGCCGCGCATCCCGATGTGGCCGAGGCCGTGGTGACCGTGGAGAGCGGGGAACGGCTGCGCGGCTGGGTGGTCGCCGGGGAGGGCACGGATTCCGCCGGGCTGCCGGTGACCTTGCGCGGTTATCTGCGCGATCGGCTTCCGGTGTTCATGGTGCCGCGGGAGATCACCGTGGTCGCGGAGATGCCGACGACACCGAGCGGGAAGATCGACCGCGAGCGGCTCACCGAGCAGGGTGATCCGGAAACCGCGGGCCTTGGCGAGGAACCGAGTGATCCGCTCGAGCGCGCGGTCGCCGCGGTGTGGCGGGAGGTGCTCGGGGTGCGCGAGGTGGGCCGCACGGACGATTTCTTCCGGCTGGGCGGTGGCTCGCTGCAGGCCGCGCAGGTGGCCGCGGCGATCGGGAACCGGCTCGGTATCCCGGCGGAGCGAGGCAGTTCGCTGATCAAGGCGCTGATCGGCAATCCCAGCCTGGAACAGTTCAGCGCACAGCTCACGAACACGCGGGAACAGGACGGCAGCACCGGCGCGGTGGACTTCCCGCGGGAGTCCGAACTGCCCGCGGGACTGCGATTCGACGCGCCGCTGCCGGAGGATCCCTGCCGCCCGGATCGGGTGCTGCTCACCGGGGCCACCGGTTTCCAGGGGGTGTTCCTGCTCGACCGGCTGGTCGCGGCCGGAGTGTCCACAGTGTACTGCCTGATCCGCGCCGAGGACGAGGAACACGCGCTGCGCAGGCTCGCCGGGCGGATGCGCCGGTACCGGCTCGATTTCGATCGGGTCCGCGAGCACGTCGTCCCGGTGGTGGGGGACATGGCCGAACCGGAACTCGGCCTTACCGTGGCACGTTTTGCCGAGCTCGCCGAATCGGTCGAGGTGATCGTGCACTCCGGATCACTGATCAATTTCGCCTACCCGTACTCGATGCTGCGCCGGACGAACGTGGAGGGCATGCGCACCCTGCTGCGGTTCGCGACCGAGGGCAGGCGCAAACCGCTGCACTATCTGTCCAGCATCACCACCATCGTCGGCTTCGGCACCGCGGATGTGCGCTATGTCCGGGAGGACGCGGAACTGGAGCACGCGGAGCGGATCTCCCTCGGTTATCCGGAAAGCAAGTGGGTGGCCGAACGCATGGCGGCCGCGGCGGGGGAGCGCGGTCTTCCGGTGGCCATCTACCGGCCGTACGAGATCACCGGAACCCGGGACACCGGGGTGTGGAACACCGACACCCTGATGTGCGCGTGGTTCCGCACGATCGCGGAGACCGGGCTGGCCCCGGATGTGGAGCTGCCGCTGGATTTCGTGCCCGTGGACTACACCGCCGAGGCGATCGTGCACATTCTCGGCACGCAGCGCCCGGACGGCAGGGTCTACAACCTCACCAATCCACGGGACGCGCGGCTGAGCCTGCTCGTGGAACGGTTGCGCGCCATGGGATATCCGGTCCGCACGGTGCCGTACACCGAATGGGTCCGGCGGGTGACCGAGCTGACCGGGGCGCAGCCGCAGCATCCGATGACACCGTTCATGCCGATGTTCAACGAGGGCGCCAACGACACCTCGATCACCGTCAAGGAGATGTATTTCGCGGAGACCTTCCCGGAATTCAGCAGGACCAACACCGAACTGGCCACCAGGGACGCCGGGATCGAACTGCCCGCGGTGGACGCCGGGCTGATCGACCTCTACCTGCGCGACTTCCTCGAAAGCGGTTTCCTCACCCCACCGGCGGGGGCCACGGAACCTGAGGCGGACCCGCCGGTCGAACAGGACCGGACGCATCGCATCGAACGCAGCCTGCAACCTGCGATCGCGGACCATGTGCGGGCGAACCCCGCCTACCGGGCCGTGCTCGAGGACCGTTTCGACCAGGGTTGCATCGCACGGTTCATCGCTTCCGAACGACGCGCGCAGCCGGTGGAGCTCGAAACCTTCGCCGCCCTGGCCGAGCGGTGCCCGCGCAACGGGGAAAACCCGTTCCACGCAACGCATGCGGCGATCGCGGCGGCCACGCGGCCACTGGATGCTGCCGCACGCGCGGTTTCCGGTGCCTCGGACGCCGGGGGATCGGCGTTCACCGAATTCCTCGGCTGGCTCGGTGCCGAAACCGGGATCGGGGCCGCGGCCGCCGCACTGCGCGCCGATCTGCTGCTGTGGTGCGCGGTCTGCGGAAAACTGGCCACCCGGCTGCGGCAGACCGCCGCGGCACCCGCCGAAGTGCTGGACTATCTCGGCGGATACGCGGAGATCCCCGCCGAGCTGATCCGGTCCTGCACCACGGTGATCCGCGCGGCACTGGAGGACGGCGAGGATCCGGAGGGGATGGCCGAGGCGATCCGGCGGACCGAAACCGCGCTCGGCACCTACTGGGACGCGGTGGTCAGTGGTCGCCGTCCGGGAAACCCTTAGGCCGCGGGCATCGGCTCCCGCAGGGTGCTCGCCGCGGTGGCGAACATGGTGGACTTGATCGCCCCGAGAGTGCCCCGGTCCTTGCCGGCGAGCGGGCGGGCCAGCTCGACCGCCCGCTCGAGCACCTGTTCCTGTTCGGCGACCTCGTCCACGAGCCCGAGTTCGCGCGCCTGCGGGCCGCCGAAGCGCCGGGCCGTGGTCATGGCGGCCATCGCCGCGGCCGGGGTCAGTTTGGCCTGGATGAGCGCGGCCATCCCCGGGGTGAACGGGATGTTGATATCGGCCTCGGGGAAGCAGAAATAGCCGCGGTCGGCGCGCATCACGCGGTAGTCGTTGGCCAGCGCGAACATGGCGCCCGCACCGAAGGCGTGGCCGTTGATCGCGGCCACGGTCGGCACCGGGAAGGTGAGCAGCCTGGCCAGCAGTTCGTGCACCCGGGCGACGTAGTCCGCGTACTGATCGGCATTGGCGAGCAGCCATTCGAGGTCGAGCCCGTTGGTGTAGAACTTCCCCGAACCGCTGGTGACGAGCGCCCCCGCGGTCGCGGCCGCGGTGTCCAGCTGCTCGCCGACCGCGGTGAGCCAGTCCGGGGAGAACCGGTTCTCCGTATCGCCGAGGTCGAGTACGAACACCTCGTCGTCCTTGCGCAGTTCGGGCATGGTCAGCTCCTTCGGTCCGGGGGTGGGATGGCGAGCACCGCACGCACGGCGGCGGCGAGTCGTCGTTGGGTATCGGTGCCGACGGCGCTGCCCGGCCAGGCGAGCTCCCTGCGGAACAGGGCCGTCGGCAGGTCGACGACGCAGGTGGTGATCACCTCGACCGCCGCGCCGTCCCCGCGTCCCCACAGCGCCCTGGCCAGCCGGACGAGCAGCGCGAGCAGCCGGTTGTCGAGCGCGTGCAGTGTTTCGGCGAGCTCCTCGGGTACCCGCGGGCCGAGCAGGCTTTCCTTGCGGACGGTCAGCAGCATGCGGGCCGCGTCCGGACGGTCTCCGGCGAACACCGCGGGCGCCCGCGCGGCCGCGCAGACCGCCTCTTCCGGATCATCCGCCCCGGCGGCGAGCGTTTCCTGCCGGTCGAGGAAATCCGTTGCCGCGCGCAGCCACACCCTGGCCAGCAGCGCGGGCAGCGAACCGAAGGCGTGGTAGATCGCCCCGTTGGACACCCCGGACTCCGTGGCGAGCCCGCGCACCGTCAGCTCGTCCGCGCCGCGCGTCGCGATCAGGTGCTCGGCGGCATCGAGCACCTGATCGAGATCGTGCGTGCGTGGCCGTGGCATGCCCCATTAATAACAGAGCAGCTGCTCTAGAACAAGACCCTACTCGGCAACGGGAGGTCAGAGCCCGAGGTCGTCGTAGATCGCCGGGATGAACGGCTTCACCCGCTCGCTGCGTACCAGCGATTCGGAGATGGTGTTGCCGATGACCGCGATGCTCAGGTCGTGCCGCGGATCGTGCATGACCAGGGAACTGCGGCATCCGGCGTGCCCGAAACTGTCCGGGGAGGCGCAGCGGCCGAACCGCGACCAGCCGACGACGAAACCGAGTCCCCATTCGGCGGTGTCCCCGGAACGCTGGCAGGGCACGAAGGGTGCGGTCGCGGTGACGAACTCGGGCGCGCTGCGCGGACGGTCCTCGGCGTGCGGGGACATTCCGCGCACCACGGCGGCCAGCTCCCGTGCGGGGCCGGAGCAGCCGACCCCGGGGAACACCGCGCCGAGGCTCTCGGCCGGGATCAGCTCGCCGAGCGCGGGCCGCACCGAGCCGGAATCCCCGATCCAGGTCGGCGCGGGTTCGCCGGTGAAGCCGGAATCGAGCGCTCCGCAGCGGGCGAACACCTCCCGGTTCACGAGTTCGGTGAACGCACGGCCGGTGGCCCGTTCGGCGAGCGTGGCGAGCACCGCGAAGTTCGCGAAGGAGCTGTACCTGCGCTGCTGCCCGACCGGGAATCCCGGATGGTGCGGTTCGTTCCTGGCCCGTTCGGCGACCCGTTCGTAGGGCGCGAGGAACGGTTCCTCGGCCCGTTCGCCGAGGCCGACGCTGTGGTTGAGCAGCCGCGCGGCGGTAACCCGCTCGGCATAGCCCGGGATCGGGGCGTGCAGATCGATCAGGCCCGCGTCGGCCAGCCGCGCGAACAGGCTGGCCGTGACCACCTTGGAGGAGCAGGTCCAGCGCAGCGGATCATCGGTGGTCATCGCGATCCCCGGGGCGCTCTCCCCGGCGGCGAGTTCGAGCACGGTCTGCCCGCGCAGCGCCACGAAGCACTGCATGCCGAGCCATTCCTCGCCGTCGATACGCCGGGAGACCTGCTTTTCGGTGCGCGCGAAGTTCGTGCCGAGCAGGGTCACTTCGACCACGCCCCTTCCAGATAGCTGCGCTTGCACTGCTGGCGTTGCAGTTTCCCGCTCGTGGTCTTGGGCAGCTGGCCGGTGCCGAGCAACACCACATCGGCAGGGCGCACCGCGATCGCCTCGCGCACCCGGCGGGCGATCCGGCCGCGCAGTTCCTCGCTCGGCTTGTTCGTCTCCGCGACGACCACCACGGACTCCGCGCCGGAATCGGTCACCCCGAACGCGGCCACGTTCCCGGAGCGCACCTCGTCCAGACCGGCGACCTCGTGCTCGATGTCCTGGGGAACGAAGTTCTCCCCGCGCACGATGATCACATCGGAGATCCGCCCGCAGACGAAGACCTCACCGTCGCGCAGGAAACCGAGATCCCCGGTGCGGTAGTGACCGTCCGCCCAGAAGTAGTCGTGGTCCTGCCTGCCGAGGTATCCGGGGAACAGGCTCGGCCCGTGCACGCAGATCTCACCGACCGATCCGGGCGGCAGCGATTCCCCGTGCTCATCGCGGATGTCCGCGGAATAGCCGGGAAGCGGCTTGCCGCAGCCGGTGACGGTGCTGCCTTCCGGATCCTCGCGCGGAATGCCACCGGAGACGAGGCTGTTCGGATCGGCGGTCACCGAACGCATGGGTTCACCGGGAACCACGGTGCTGAACACCAGGCCGAGCTCGGCCATGCCGTATCCGGGCCGCAGCGCGGTTTCCGGCATTCCGAAGCGGGCGGCGAACTCCCCGAAGGCCGCGAACTCCGCGGCATTGATCGGCTCGCTTCCGTTGAGGCAGTGCCGGAGCGCGGACAGATCGATGTCCTCCTCCGGGGTGCGGATCCGGCCGTAGCGGGCCAGCAGCGCGTAGGCGAAGTGCGGCGCGAAGGTCAGCGTGGCACGGGTCTGCGCGAGGTCGGTGAGCCAGCTCATCGGGCTGCGCACGAACGAGTCCGGAGTGGACAGCCGAAGCGGGAGCCCGTGCAGCGCGGGAAGCACGAAGGTGCCGATCAGCCCCATGTCGTGGTTGAGCGGAAGCCAGCTCACCACCGAGTCCTCGCCGGTGAGGCCGAGATGCCGCGCGGTGGCCTCGACGTTCGCGATCGCGGACTCCGCGCTGACCGGGACCATCTTCGGCGTCCCGGTCGAGCCGCTGGTCAGCTGCAGGATCACCGGCGGATCCGGGAACTGTTCCGTGTCAACGGGATTGCGCAGTGCGCGCATCCCGAGCGGTCCGGATTCGGTTGCTCGCCAACCGGTGTCCAGTTCGCCGATGGTGGTCACCAGTGCCCTGGCCCGCAGTTGTCCGAGGCGCAGGCGCAGCCATTCCGGGTAGCCGAGCCCGGCCCGTTTGGTGCTGGAGGGTCCGGCGAGCACGCTCACCGTGGCGCCCAGCTTCCAGGTGGCCAGGATGCTCGCCGCGGTACCGGAATCGGCATCGGCGACGATCGCGACCACATCCCCGCGGCGTACCCCGGCCGCGCTCAGCCAGTCGGCGATCTCGTGCGCGGCATGGAACAGCTCGCTCCAGGAACCGGTGTTCCCGGAGAACGTGACCGGTGCCGCGCTGTCCAACGCGCGTTTCTCGATCCGGTCGTGGAAATCCTCTGGTGTCATGGGTGAGCTCCTAATGACGTTCATTGCGTAGCAGTACGGAGGCGGCGAGCAGCGCGGCGATCCCGGCCGCGGCCATCACCAGGCAGTCGGCGGCGAGGGTGAAACCGATCTCGCCGGGCAGCCACTTCGGTGGCGCGATGCCGACGAAGCAGTAGCGCAGCACATCGACCGCGTAGCGCAGTGGATCGGCGAACCCGGCCACCCGCAGGGCCAGCGGTGCGGAATCGAGCGCGTACATCCCGCCGGAGAGGAAGATCAGCGGAAGCAACACCAGCTGGTTCACCGCGTTCACGCTGTCCTGGCGGTCCAGCGCGGCCGCGATGAGCGAACCGATCCCGGAGATCGCGAACGCGCACACCGCACCGGCGAGTGCTGTCAGGGCGAGCCCGCCGGCGCTGACGCTGACCCCTAGGGGGACCGCGAGCAGCGCGACCACCAGCACCTGGGCGGTGCCGATCAGGCTCACCCCGAGCGTTCTGCCGAACAACAGCGCGAAGGCCGAGGCAGGCGAGACGAGCATCGAGCGAAGAAAGCCCGACTGCCGATCGCCCACAATGGACAGTGCGGAGTTCATACAGGTCGTGGTGAGCGCGGTCACCGCGGCCCCCGCGGTGACGTAGAGCCGGTAGGGCGTGCCCTCGGGCGTGCTGCGCACCGCGGCGTTGAGCCCGGCGCCGAGCGCGAACAGGATGATCATCGGCTGCACCATTCCGGCCAGCAGCCGCACCCTGGCCCGCATCAGCCTGCCCAGTTCGCGGCGCGCGGCGACCAGGGTCACCCGTGCCGGATAGGCAAGCCCGTCAATGGGCGAACGCGGAGACGAAAGCCGCGCGGTCGGGTGCACCACAGTCCTCCAATCGCCCTGCGCGCAACCGGAAAACCCGGTCGCAGCCGTCGATCTCCTCGAAATGGTGGGTGGTGAACAGCACCGCGATCCCGCGTTCGGCGCGCAGCCGGTCGATCGTGGCCCACAGGGATTCCCTGGCGAGCGGATCGAGCCCGGCTGTCGGCTCGTCGAGCACGATCACCGAGGCCTGATGCACCAGGCAGCGGGCCAGTTCGAGCCTGCGCCGCTGGCCACCGGAAAGGTGCCGGTTCTCCCGCCCGCCGAGTTCGGTCAGCTCCACCTCCTCGAGCGCGCCCGCGCATCGCCGCGCGAGCGGGCGCCCGGAAAGGCCGTACAGAACTCCGTGCATCCGCAGGGTTTCCCGCGCGGTCATGAACGGATCGAGGCCCGGTTCCTGGAAGACCGCGCCGAGCCGCAGCCGGCCGATCCGATCGCGCGGCGCCGCGTCCCCGATGCGCACCGAACCGTGGTCCGGGCGCCACACGCCGGTGACGAGCTTGAGCAGGGTGCTCTTGCCCGCCCCGTTCGGGCCCAATACCGCGACCCGTTCACCGGCTCGCACGCTCAGGCAGACCTCCTGCAGAACCGTGCGGTCGCCGAGGGTTTTGGCCACGCGGTCAATGTCGAGCACGATCGCACTCCCGGGCCACGGTGCGGGTGAGCGTATCCACCGTGGCGAGGGGGTCCCAGTCCGCGCTGGGGATCAGTGCCCGTTCGGGCAGCGGAACACCGAGGCGTTCCTCCAGCATGACCAGCAGTTCGGCGAGATCGGCGCTGTCCAGGCCGAGCTGCTCGCGCAGGTCGTCCTCCGGTGCGATGGCCAGTTCCGGCTCACGCAGGATCTCTCTCGCCACGGCGATGATCTCGGCGTGGACGCGGGCCAGGGTCTCGGTTGACGTAGTGAACACAACGTGAACTTACCCAATCGGGTGGTTACGAGCGCGTCGGCCTGTGGGCTGATCCTGGGGTAGGCCCCAGGGACGAGGCATCCCTGAGACCGCGGTTCAGGGCTTGCGGAGCTCGGTGAACCAGCGCTGACCGGTGCGCGCGGACCAGATCCGGTGCAGCCCGGCGCGGTCCGCGAGCGGGCCGACCGCGTCCGCACCGAGGAACGCCCAGTGGAACCAGTCCCTGCTGGCGATCCGGGCGCGTTCGCGGCGCAGCCCGTGGCCTGGCGGGCCGAGTTCGAGCAGGATGCTGCCACCCCGTTCGAGCAGCCGGGCCGCCCGGCGCAGCAGCCGTTCCGGGTCCCCGCCGATGCCGATGTTGCCGTCCGCGAGCAGCACATGCCGCCAGCTCCCGGTGCGCGGCAGCGCGGCGAACACATCCCGGTGCAGCACCGGAGCACCGCGGGCCCGGGCCAGTCCGATCGCGATCGGGGAACTGTCCACGCCGAGCGCCGGGATCCCGCGTTCGGTCAGCGCCGCCACGAACCGGCCGGGGCCGCAGCCGAGATCGATGGTGGGACCGGTGCAGCGGCCGAGCAGCACGGTGTCCTCGTTGTCCGGGGCGCGCCGCCAGCGGTGCACCGGAAGCTCGATCCGTTCCCCGCTGGCCAGTTCGAGCCAGGGAACGCTTCCGGTCAGGCTCAGATCGAAGGCGGTCACCGGAGCGCCCGCAGAACGGCCGCGAACCGGCTGCGCGGGATCAGCGCGGCGACCGCGCGCGCCTCGGCCATGGTGTCCACATCGGAGAGCGCGGGCAGTTCTCCCGGTGTCACACCGGATTCGCGTAGCGCGGCCCGGGTTTCCGTGCAAGTGTCCGGAGTGGACATCGGAACCCCGGTGATCGCCTTGGCGTGTAAGGGATCCCGCAGTCCGAGCGCCCACCAGCCGCCGTCGTCCGCCGGGCCGAGCACCGCCGGTTCCCGGTACAGCCGCGCGCCCGACACGGCGAGCAGTGCGGGGGAGACCTGCGGGGTGTCCATGCCGATCTGCAGCACCGGAGCCCCGGGAACGAGCTCGGCGGCATCCGCGTGCGCGTGCGCGATCCGTTCGGCGAGCCCGGTTCCGCGCTGCCCGAACACCGTGACCGTGCGCAATGCCTCGGCCAGTTCCCCGGCACGCACGGCCTCCCCCGGTGCGCCCGAGAGTGCGAGCAGCCCGCGCGCCCCGGATGCGCGCACCGCATCCAGGGTGTCCAGCAGTGCGGCCGCCGCGATCGCGGCAGCCTGCTCGGGAGTCGCTTGTGGACAGAGCCGGGTCTTGACGCGCCCGGGAACGGGTGCCTTCGCGAGCACCAGCACGCATACCTCGCTCATGCGATCGCCTCGCCTCGCGAGACAGCGCTCGATTCCGTTCGGCGCATGATGTCCATGATTCGCTCGCGAGCCTCGCTCATGCGATCACCCGCGCCATGTCCCGGATCGCGCGCAGCGTGCCGCGCACCGTTCCGGTGACCTTCGAGGTGGTGCCCGCGGCGCGCGGCCGGTACACCACATCCCGTTCGGTGATGGTCCAGTTCGCCTTCGCCGCGCGCAGCAACAGTTCCAGTGGATAGCCGAAGCCGCGGTCGGCCACCCCGAGCTCGAGCAGCGCGGACCGCCGGGCGGCGCGCATCGGCGCGATGTCGTGCACCGGAGCGCCCCTGGCCCGCAGCAGCGCGGCGAGCACTGCGTTCGCCAGCCGCGCATGCCAGGGCCAGGCCCCGCGGCCGCGCGGGCGCCGCCGCCCCACCGCGAGGGTGGCACCGGAATCCACCAGCGCCACGAGTTCCGGGAGCTCGCCAGGATCCAGGGAACCGTCCGCGTCGAGCACGCAGACGATCTCCGCGCTCGCCGCGAGCAGTCCGGCGTGCACCGCGGCCCCGTAGCCGCGCCGCTGCTCGTACACCACCCGCGCCCCGTACCGCGTGGCCACCAGCGGGGAACCGTCGGTGGAGCCGTTGTCCGCCACGATCGCCCGGTAGCCGTCGGGGAGCGCGCCGAGCACCCCGGCCAGCGCTTTCTCCTCGTCCAGGCAGGGGAGTATCACGTCGACGGTTCGCATGCGGGGAACGCTAGGTCGGTTTCCGGGCAACCGGAAGGCGCCCGGTGCTTACCGAATTCTGACGTCTCGGCAATTCTTACCGAGTGATGACGAACCGCGGCTGAAGCTGGATTCCGTTGCCGTGCACCCGTTAGCGTGCGGCAGTGCGTGGGATACGGGCCGATCTGGTCGCCGTGGCGGTACAGCTCGCCCTTGTCGCCGCTGCGGCCGCGCTCGGTGCGTATCTGAACCGCCCGGGATCGGGTGTGGTGCTCTTCGAACCGGCCCCGCCGATCTTCGCGATCTGGCAACCGCACGCGGGATGGGGCACCGCGCCCGCGATCCTGCTCGCGGTCCTCGTGGTCTGCTACGGGCCCGCGCTGGCCGCGCGCGTGCGCCTGCGGTACCTGTTGCCGCTCGGCTATCTGTGCGCGCTCGGCTGGACGTTCTCGCTCGCCATGATCGACGGCTGGCGCACCGGCCTCGCGGGCCGGCTCGTGCAATGGCCCGAGTATCTGCACGATGTCCCCGGCATCACCGATATCCCGCGGATGCTGGCCACGTTCAGCGCGCGGATTCCGGTCGGGGTTCCCGGTTCCTGGACGACCCACGTTTCCGGCCACCCGCCGGGGGCGACGCTGTTTTTCGTGTGGCTGGAACGGATCGGGCTCCCCGGGGGTGGGCCGGCCGCGGTGGCCTGTGTGCTGTTCGGCTGTCTGGCCGCGGTCGCCGTTCCCGCGACGCTCGCGCTGCTCGGACGCCCCGATGCCGCGCGTTCGGTGCTGCCCTTCCTGGTGCTGTTCCCAGGGGCGGTGTGGATCGGGGCCAGTGCCGACGCGGTGTTCACCGGGGTGTCGGCAAGCGCGATCGCGCTGCTGGCGCTCGCTACCCGCTGCCGGGTTCCGGTACGCGTTCCGGTGGCACTGGCAGCCGGGCTGCTGCTGGGCTGCACGCTGTACCTGTCCTACGGGCTGGTGCTGATCGGCCTGCTCGCGGTGGCCGTGCTGAGCTACACCCGTTCCTGGTCGGTCGCGGTGCTCGCGCTGCTCGGGGTGCTCGCGGTCGTCGCGGCGTTCACCCTGGCCGGGTTCTGGTGGTTCGACGGATACGCGCAACTGCACCACCGGTACTACCACGATGACGTGGGGGCGGTGCGGCCCTACTGGTACTGGGTGTGGGCGAATCTCGCCTCGCTCGTGCTCGCCGTCGGTCCCGCCGTGCTGCCCGCGCTGCGCCGGGCGTTCGCGCACCGCAGGAGCCCGGTGGTGCTGCTGGCCGGTGCCGCACTGCTCGCGGTGCTGCTCGCCGACTTCTCGGGCATGTCGAAGGCCGAGGTGGAGCGGATCTGGTTACCGTTCGACGTGTGGTTGCTCGCGGCGACGGCACTGCTGCCCGCGCGCGGCAGGCGGTGGTGGCTGCTCGCGCAGGCGGGCACGGCGCTGCTGGTGAACCATCTGCTGTTGACGAACTGGTGACGAGGAGAACGCATGCGGACCGTGCTCGTGGTCGATGATGATGCGACGGTGCGCGATGTGGTGCGCCGCTATCTCGCGGCGGCCGGGTTCTCCGTCCAGGTCGCCGGGGACGGGGAGACCGCGCTCGGCATGCTCGCGCAGGGCGCGCCCGATCTGGTCGTGCTCGATGTGATGCTGCCCGGAACGAGCGGTCTCGAGGTCTGCAAACGGATCCGGGCGCGCGGACAGCTGCCGGTCGTCCTGCTGACCGCGCTCGGCGAGGAGGAGGACCGGATCGCCGGGCTGAGCCTCGGTGCGGACGATTACGTGACCAAACCGTTCAGCCCGCGCGAGCTCGCCCTGCGGGTGGCCTCGGTGCTGCGCCGGGCGCAGGCCCCGGTCCGGGAAGCCGACCAGGTGCTGCGCGACGGACCGCTGCGGCTCGAACTGGGTTCCCGGCGCGCGGTACTCGGCGAGACCCAGCTCGCGCTCACCGTCCGGGAATTCGACCTGCTCGCGTTTTTCCTGGCACACAAGGGAACCGTGTACTCCCGCGCTGATCTGCTCGAGCAGGTGTGGGGCTGGGACTTCGGTGACCAGTCCACCGTCACCGTGCACGTGCGCAGGCTGCGGGAGAAGATCGAACCCGATCCGGCTCGCCCGGTGCGCATCGCCACGGTCTGGGGTGTGGGCTACCGCTACGACCCCGATGAGGTGGCATCGTGATCGAGCCCAAGGAGCCGATGGCCGATATTCTCGGGCACCTGCTGCACATCCTTCCGTTCGCGCTCGCCTTCGCGCTGCCGGTGATCGCGCTCGGCGCGGTGCTGCTTTTCCTGCTGCGCAACCGGTCCATGGGCACCGCGCTCACCGTGCTGGTGCTCATCCCGGTGCTGGCGACCCTGGTCGGCGTGCTCGGGATCAGCGGCTTCATGTTCACCCCGACGATCACCACGATGCTGCTGGTGTGCCTGATGGTCGCGCTGGTCACCGTGCCGGTCGCGATCGTGCTCGCCCGGGTCATCGGCAGGCGCAGTGTGTGGGAACGGGAACTGCGGGACAAGGAACGCGCCGCGGAATCGGCCCGGCGCGAGCTCGTCGCCTGGATCAGTCACGACCTGCGCAGCCCGCTCGCCGGGATCCGCGCGATGGCCGAAGCACTCGCCGACGGGATGGTCGCCGAACCGGGAGAGGTCACCGACTACGCCGAGCGGATCAGCACCGAGGCGCAGCGGCTCTCCGGCATGGTCGACGACCTGTTCGAGCTGTCCAGGATCACCGCGGGCGCGCTGCGGCTGAGCATGGCCGAGGTCCCGCTGCACGATGTGGTCAGCGACGCCCTCTCCGCGCAGACCCCGATCGCGCAGGGCAAACAGGTCCGGGTGCGGGCCGAGGCGCGGGCCACGCCGGTGGTGCTGGGCAGCGATCCGGAACTGGCCAGGATCGTGCGCAACCTGGTGTCCAACGCGATCCGGCACACCCCGCCGGACGGCACCGTGGCCGTGGAACTCGGCGTGGAGCGCGCGGACGCGGTGCTCACCGTGGACGACGGCTGCGGCGGCATTCCCGATGAGGAGATCGGGCGGGTGTTCGACGTCGCCTTCCGGGGCAGCACCGCACGAACCCCGGGCGCGGACAGCGGGGGAGGGCTCGGGCTCGCGATCGCGAAGGGCCTCGTCGAAGCGCACCACGGGCACATCGGGGTGCGCAATCACGGACCCGGCTGTCGCTTCGAGGTACGGTTGCCGCTTTCTCGCTGAGAATTCTCCGGTCGGTTTGCCTGAGAACCCGCCACGTTGCCCATGGCGTGGGTGGTTTGAGCGGCGCACGCCGCTTGAAAATGGTCGCTAACCCCAGCCCTCGGCGAGGAGGATGAACGCGGCGTCCGCGGCGCGTTGCTGGTCGGGGCTGTCCCGGATCAGTTCGCCGGTGGACAACGCGAAGTGGGCGAGCGCGGCGCAGCGGAGATCGTCCTCGGGTGCCCCGCTCTCCGCGGCGATCGCGCGGGCCAGCGCGGTCTTGTGCCGCATCCACATCCGATTGGAGTACTCCCGCAGCACCGGGGTGTCCTCGACCAGTCGCATGAACCGTTCCCGTTCCCGGACGAGCTCGGGTTCGGTGGCCCGGCGCACGAAGGTGTGCAGCGCTTCGGGGATCGACATGCCCTCCGGGCGCTCGCGCACCGCGGCGACCAGGGTGGCCTCCACATCCTGTTCCTGGTCGAACACCAGCGCTTCCTTGCTCGGGAAGTGCTTGAACAGGGTGGTCACCGAGACGTCCGCGGTATCGGCGATCTCCTTCACGCTCACCGCCTCGAAGCCGCGTTCGAGGAAGAGTTCGAGCGCGGCATCGGCCAGCGCCTGACGGGTGCGGGCCTTCTTGCGCTCGCGACGTCCCTGTGGTTCGTGTCCCTGTGGTTCCTCGGTCACGAGACCAGCATAGCGCGTCGGTTGTCTCACTACAAAAGTGTAGTGATTGCACTTTTGAAGTGAGTGTGCTTTTCTGGGGGGTATGAACACCCGAATCGCTATCGCCGGAGCCGGCCCCGGCGGGCTCACCTGCGCACGAGTCCTGCAGCGGCACGGCTTCTCCGTGACCGTCTTCGAACGCGAGGATTCCCTCGAAACCCGGGACCAGGGCGGCACGCTCGACCTGCACGCCGACGACGGCCAGCTCGCGCTGCGCTCGGCGGGGCTGCTCGAGAAGTTCCTCGCGATCTCCCGTCCGGAGGGGCAGGAGTGGCGGCGCTACGACACGGCGGCGAACCTGCTGACCCACCTGGTCCCCGAGGAGGGGGACACCTTCGCACCCGAGATCGACCGCGGCGAACTGCGCCGGATGCTGCTCGACTCACTCGAGGAGGGCACCGTCGAATGGGGGCAGCGCCTGCTCGAGGTCACCCCGATCGCGGACGGCGGGGCCCGGATGCGCTTCGCGAACGGCAGCCGGGACTTCGACGTGGTGGTCGGGGCGGACGGGGCCTGGTCCAAGGTGCGCCCGGCCCTCTCGGACGCCGTTCCCGAATACCTCGGCGTGACCTTCGTCGAACTCGTGCTCCCGGACGCGGACACCCGGCACCCGGAGATCGCCGAACTGGTCGGCAACGGCTCCGCGCTGGCCAAGGCCGCGGGCAAGGGACTGTTCCCGCAACGCAACGGGGACGGGAGCATCCGCTGCTATGCCGCGCAATCGGTGCCGCCGGACTGGTTCGCGGACGTGGACTTCGCCGATCCGGAGGCGGTGCGCGCCCGGCTGCTCGCGGACTACGCGGGCTGGGATCCGCGCCTGCTCGCCCTGATCACCGAGGCCGAGGGCGAGCTCAAACACCGCCCGCTGTACGGACTTCCGGTGCCGCACCACTGGGACGGGGTTCCCGGGATCACCCTGCTCGGCGATGCCGCGCACCTGATGGCCCCGCTCGGGGTCGGGGCGAACCTGGCCATGCTCGACGGGGCCGAACTCGCCGAGGCGATCGCCGAACACGGGGCACCGGACGGGGTGCGCGCCTACGAGAAAGTCATGCTGGCGCGCTCGGCCGAGACCGCGCGAGAGGTCGCCGAAGGCCTGCACACCCTGCTGGACTCGCCGACCTCCTGAGCTCGGCGACGCAGATACCTCAGCCACGCAGATATCTCAGCCGCGCAACGGGGCGTGCGCGAAATCCGCGATTCCCTCGGCGAATCCGGTCCGCGCGCGGAACCCGAGCAGCCGCCGCGCGCGCTCCGGATCGGCGACCACATGGCGCACATCGGCCGCCCGGGCGCCGCCGACGATCTCGGGTGCCGGTCCACCACAGGCACGGGCCAGTTCCGTTGCCATCTCGGCGATCGTGTGCGGATCCCCGGAGCAGACGTTCAGCGGTACCGATTCCCCGTGCCCTGACTCGGTTTCCAGGGCGAGCCGGTTCGCCAGCGCGATATCGGTGACGTGCACGAAATCCCGCCGCTGCCCGCCGTCCTCGAACACCCGCGGTGGTTTTCCCTCGCGCAGTGCGGACCGGAACAGCGCGGCGACCCCGGAATACGGGGTGTCCCGCGGCATTCGTGCCCCGTACACATTGTGATAGCGCAGGGCGAACACACTACCGCCGGTCTGCACGGCCCAGGCCGTCGCGAGGTTCTCCTGCGCCAGTTTCGTTGCCGCGTAAGTACTTCGCGGGCGCACCGGGGCGTCCTCGGGGACCAGCCGGGACTCCAGTCCGGCCCCGCAGTCCGGACAGCGCGGATCGTAGCTGCCCGCCGCTAGATCGGCCTCGGCGCGCGCGGCCGGGGTGACGATCCCGTGCCGTGCGCAGTGATAGCGGCCCTCGCCGTAGACCACCATGGAGGAGGCGAGCACCAGCTTCCGCACCCCGGTCTCGTACATCGCCGCGAGCAGTACCGCGGTGCCGTAATCGTTGTGCAGCGCGTAATCCGGCGCATCGGCGGCCGAGACACCGTGCCCGACCACGGCGGCCTGGTGGCTGACCGCGTCCACGCCGGAAAGCAGCTCGCGCAGCAGCGCGGCATCGGTGACCGAACCGCGCACCAGCTCGTGCCGCGCGCAGTACCCGGGCACCCGGCCGCCGTGTGCCTGCTCGGCGAAGGAGTCGAGCAGCAGTGGCTCGTGGCCGGATTCGGCGAGCAGATCCGCGATGTGTGAACCGATGAATCCCGCCCCGCCCGTGACAAGCACTCGCATATCCGGAAGCTAACCGGATACGCCCGCCCGCACAGCGCATCCGAACCGGATGTCAGGGAATCGAAAGAATTACGATGAATCGTTTCCGGGGTGCGAACCGCGCCGACAGGAGTACCGTCAGAGACGCGCATTCCTCGTTTGTTGGGAGTGAGTGGCTATGAGTGCTGTGATTGTCACGATCATCAGTCTGCTCGGTGCGCTGATCGTCCTCGGCCTGTGCGCGCTCGGGGCGAGCCTGCGGGTGGTGAAGCAGTACGAGCGCGGACTGGTGTTCCGGTTCGGCCGCACCCTGCAGCGGGTGCGCGGTCCCGGCCTTGCCGTGCTGATCCCCGGGGTGGACCGGCTGCACAAGGTGAACATGCAGGTGGTGACCATGCCGGTGCCCGCGCAGGACGGCATCACGCGGGACAACGTGACCGTCCGGGTGGACGCGGTCATCTATTTCCAGGTCACCGATCCCTGGCAGGCCATCGTGAACGTGGAGGACTACCGTTCGGCGATCTGCCAGGTGGCCCAGACCTCGCTGCGTTCCATCATCGGCAAGAGCGAGCTCGACGATCTGCTTTCCAACCGGGAGCACCTCAACCAGGGCCTCGAGATGATGATCGACAGCCCGGCGCTGGGCTGGGGTATTCACATCGACCGGGTGGAGATCAAGGACGTCTCGCTGCCGGAGACCATGAAACGGTCCATGTCCCGGCAGGCCGAGGCGGAGCGGGAGCGCCGGTCCCGGGTGATCTCCGCGGAGGGCGAACTGCAGGCCTCGGCGAAACTGGCCCAGGCCGCCGAAGCCATGGCCTCGACCCCGTCCGCCTTACAGCTGCGCCTGCTGGAGACCGTCGTGGAGGTCGCCGCGGAGAAGAACTCCACGCTCGTGCTGCCCTTCCCGGTCGAACTGCTCCGGTTCCTCGAACAGTCGACCGGTTCAGCGACTGCGCAGGAATCCACTCCCGCGCAGGAGGCGGAGGCGGCCGTGCGCGGCGAGGATGCCGAGGACCACGAGGACGGCGCCGAGCGGCTGGTTCCAGTTCAACGGCTCGTCGAGGAGGAGCACGCCGAGCAGCACGCCGACCACGGGTGACAGATAGGTGACCGCGGCGGCGTTCGCCGCGCCCCACGCGGCGACGATGTTGTTGTTCCACACATAGGCGAAGCCGGTGCCGAACGCGCCGAGGGCGAGCATGCTCAGCACCACGACCGGATCGAGCCCGGTGATCGGAGTGCTCGCCAGCCACGGGGTGACCAGCAGCATCAGCACCGCGCCGGTGAGCACCTGACCGAAGGCGAGCGAGGCGGCGTCCATCCCGCGCCCGGCAACACTGCGCCCGGCAAAGAAGTGGCGCAGATAGGCGAACGCGAGGCCGTAACAGGTCGTCGCGCCGAGGCAGGCCAGCTCGGCGAGCAGGTCACCGCCCTCGAAGGCGTGCCACGGCCCGATGATGGTGAGCACGCCCGCGAACCCGAGGCCGAGCCCGATGCCCCGGTCCCTGGTGATCCGTTCACCCCGGACGAACGCTGCGGCGAAGGCGAGCGCGAGCAGCGGGGTGGTGGCGTTGAGAATACTCGCCAGCCCGGAGGAGATCCGCTGTTCGGCCACGGAGAACAACAGGAAGGGCAGCACGCACAACAGCAGGGCCACCACCGTCAGATGTGCCCAGACCCGTGGTTCGCGGGGCACCGGCCTGCGGGTGACCAGTAGCAGCGTGCCGAGCGCGAGCGCGCCGAAGACCAGCCTGGCCAGTACCACCTGCGCCGGGCTCAGCGCGCGCAGGCCGATCTTGATGAACAGGAAGCTCGTTCCCCAGGCCAGCGCGAGCAGGACGAACTGGCCGGCGATGTTCCGCGTCCGCATCGGTGCAGCGAACTACATCTCGGCCGCCGGGTGCTGGCGTGTTCCGGACGGGGAATCTTCTCCGCGCGAGGGATGCCCGATCCGCCGAAACCCTGCTACGCTACCTACTCGTCAGTAGGTAGCTCGAAGAGGAGATGCTCATGGCACGGTCAGTCGCTGTCCCGAACCGGAAGACCGTCGAGCCCGCCGAGGACTACGGATTCTTCGGCCCGGATTCGGTGACCTGGCGGGTGTGGAGCTATCCGACCTCGCTGACCGTGGGCTTCCAGCGCGCGGTGGTCGTCGAGGAACTGGATCCCGCGCTGGTCGCCTCCGTCGACGAGACTCACGCGATCTGGGACCGGCCGCGCACCCGCTACGACCGCACCCTGCGCTACTTCGCCCTGGTCGCCTTCGGGGACAGCAGGGCCACCTCCAAGGCCGCCGATGTGCTGGTCAAGGTGCATTCCAAGGCGGTGGGGATCGAACCGCTCTCCGGTGGGCAGTACGACGCCAACGATCCTCGCTCGCAGCTGTGGATCCACCTCACCGCGTGGCACTCGATCCTCTACGCCTACGAGCGTTACGGCCCCGGCAAGCTCTCCGAGCAGGACGAGCTGCGCTACTGGCAGGAGTGCGCCGTCGCCGCCGAACTGCAGACCTGCGCGGGGGAGCACATTCCCCGCAACCGCGCCGAGGTTCGCCAGTACTTCGAGGAAATGCGCCCGCAACTGGTCGGTTCCCAGGTCGCCAAGGACACCATGAACCACCTGCTGCAGGCCGATGTCATGCTGCCGAAACTGCCCGCCGTGTTCCGCCCGGTCACCAAGGGCATCGCGTTCGCGCTGCGCAAGGCCACCGTGGCCACCATGCCGCGGTGGATGCGCGAACTCGGCGGGATCCGGCAGAGCCGCGCCATGGACGCGCTGGTGCGGCCGCTGGCCAGGATCACCTTCGCCCTCGCCCATCTCAACCGCAAGTCCGAGCTCCGGATGCTGGGTGTGCTGTCCCCGAGCACCGTCTCGGTCGTCGCGCCGGTGCTGCTCGGTGTGCCGCCCCGCAATCCGGAGACCCTCACCCCGGCCCAGGCGCGGGAACGCTACGGCTACACCGAACCCGCCACGGCGCACCTCGAACTGCGCGCCCGTCAGGCGGAACGGGCGCTGGCCGGAAAGCGGCGCAGCGATGAGGGGATTCGCGAATCGGAGCCCATTCTCGGCTCCACCGCGTAGTGAGCGAGGGAACGGTAGTTGAGTGAGGGAGCGCCACGGGGCGCTCCCTCGGCTGTTCAGATCGAGTAGTCGACGTTGACCAACGGCGAGTTCGGCCGCGCCTGGGCGCGGACCTCGAGGTTCGATGCGCTGTTCGCCGGCCACTTGACCGAGCCGGAACCGGACTGCCCGCAGCCGACCGACTGCCACTTGTCCGGGTTCTTGGCCTTGCCCATCCTGGCCTGCACGCACGCGTACTGGTTGGTGCTCTCCTGGACCTTCCAGGAGACCTTGAGCTTGCCCTTCCAGCCACTGGCCGGGCTGGTGTAGGAGCACTGTTTGGAGACCGGTCCCCACTTGAGCAGGGCGCCGGATGCCGAACCCGAGCAGACACTCTTGGCGCTCGCGCCCGCCGCCGAGGCCGGGGCCGCGCCGAGACCGAGCGACAGCGCCGACACCACCAGGGAGGTTCCCACGGCGGCGACGGCCCGGCCACGCTTGGTCGACTTCACTTCGTTCATGTGCACCCTCGTGCTTTCCGTTGAATGACACCGGCCAACTGACGGTGAGATTCTTACCAACAAGGCAGGGTTCACGTAAGGTCTTGACACACGTTCGGGCTAACGGCGCTTTCCTCTGGGTGGCATCGCCGCGTTCGCGCTAGGTTTCCGCGAGCAGGAACGCCTCGCCACTCGTCGGGCGCAGGCCGTCCGCCCGGTTCGCGAAGTAGCGCTCGGTCAGTTCGGCCGAGGACACGTGGTGCGCCGTGGCGAACCCGGCGGCGCGGGCAAGGGCGAGCATTTCGGTCGGCCGGAAGAAACTGCGGAACGGAGTACCGGAGGTGCGCGCGGATCGCACCACCTGCTCGATGAGTGCCCGTTCGGATGCCGCGGCGAGCTCCACGGGCAGCAGGAAGGTCAACGCCAGCACGGACCCCTGGGCGAGGCGCGCGATCTCGCGCAGTGTGGCCTCGATCGCGTCCTCGGTGAGGTACATGACGACCCCGGTCGCGGCCACCACCGAGGGGCGCTCCGCGTCGAACCCCGCCGTCACCAGTCGTTCCCGCCAGGATTCCCCGGCTTCGAAATCGACCGGAACGAACTCCGGGTGTGGCAGGCCCAGTTCGGTGAGCCGCCGCCGTTTCCAGTCCTGGGTTTCCGGCTGGTCGATCTCGAAGACCCGCAGCCGCGCGGTGAGATCCGGGCGCCGCTGCGCGAAGGTGTCCAGCCCGGCGCCGAGGATCACGTACTGCGGCACGCCCCGTTCGGCCTGCTCGGTGACCAGATCCTCGACGAACCGGGCCCTGGAGACCATGCCCGCCCGGAAACCGCTCGTGGTGACCGGATCCATGTCCGCGCGGTCGCGCCAGTCCGGCTCGGGATCGGCCAGCCGCAGGCCGATCTCGTCGGTGAAAACCGGGGGCGGCGCGTCGGATTCGAGGTGCCGCGCCCGCCACAGTGCGGTGCGGACCGCGGTGCTGTCCGGGACCTCGGTCATGACATTCCCCGCCCTTCGCCGAACCGCGTATCCTCGGCTCATCCTACGGCGGCGATTCCGGTCATCGCCGGGATTCGAGGCGGGACCACTGCGCGGTGGGGCGGCCGCCGGTGCGTTCCAGACCGCCCGCGCCGAACGGTTGCGGCCACCCTTCGGGGGAGTCCTCCCAGTTCTCCTGGCGGCCGTACACGGTCAGGTCCAGCAGCCCGTAGCTCGGCGCCATCACCTCGACACCGCGCCCGCTCGTCGCGTAGGTCTCGAACACCCGCTCGCCCGTGCGCAGATAGCTCGCCAGCAGGAACGGCCCGCGCCCGGCGAGCAGTTCGTCCGCGCTGTCGAGCACCGAGTACCAGGGCATGTCCAGGCCGAGGAAATCGCGATAGCGCACGCTTTCCGCGTACGGACCCTGGCAGAAGGTGGCATAGGTGACGTCGCTGGCGTGCAGATAGGACAGTTCGCGGATCTGGCTGTTGTAGAAGGTGCAGCCCTCGCACTGTTCGGCGGCCGGTTTTCCGGTGTGCCACATGTGGAAATAGGCGATCAGCCGGGTACGGCCCTCGAACACATCCACCAGGCGCACCGGGCCGTCCGGGCCGGTCAGCGACAGCTCCGGGTCCACCTCCACCATGGGCAGCCGCCGCCGGGCAGCCGCGATCGCATCGCCCTCGCGGGTGTGCGCCTTTTCCCGGTCCAGCAGGGCATCCCGCTCGGCCTGCCAGGTGGCCCGGTCGACCACCGGGGGCAGTGCGTCATTCGTCATGGCTTTCTCCTCGGTTCAGGTGTTCGCGCAGTGCGTCCAGGCGGCCGTCCCAGTCGCGGGCCATCGCCGCGAGGAACTGCTGTGCCACCCGCATCGGGGCCGAGTACAGCCGATAGCGCACGCGGCGCCGTTCCCCGGGCTCGGCGGTGACCAGTCCGGCCTCGGTCAGCAGGTTCAGGTGCTTGGCGATCGCCTGCCTGGTGATCGGCAGCCGTTCGGCGAGATCGGTCGCCGTGGCCGGGCCGTGCGCGGCGAGCGCGGTCAGGATGGCGCGCCGGCTCGGATCGGCGAGGGCGATGAAGACCTGTTCGGCGATCGCCTCGGTGTCATGCGGCATTCAGATAGTCGACCAGTTCGCCGAGTTCGCGGGTCCATCCCTCGGTGTGTGATTCATAAGCCTCCTGGCCGGGCAGCTGGGCGAACCCCGTCTCGATCATGGTCAGCCGGGTCCCGGAGCCCGTCGGTTCGAGGGTGAACTCGACATGGGTGTGCACCGGGTTCTCGCCGTCGGAGGCGGGCCAGGAGAACGCGAACACCCGCGGTTCCGCCACCCGCTCCACCACCATGTCCACCGCATGGCCGTGGCTCCAGGTCAGCCGCGCCGTGCCGCCGGGGCGCAGTTCGATCCGCGCCGACTCGTCCCCGAACCAGGTACCGAGCCCTTCGGCCGTGGTGAGCGCCCGCCACACCACCTCCGGTGGATGTGCCAGCTCGACGGTCCGTTCGATGCGATCGGGGAATCCCATGGCCACCTCCACTGTATGGCAACTGATTGGTTGCTACACTATGGCAACCAGTCAGTTGCGTCAAGGATGAGTTGCAAGTTGCCTCACTCCTTCGGAGTAGTTGGGAATCCCTGATAGGACAAGGGTTTCCCGGTTCGCGCGGTGCGGTAGGGTGCTGCTGCCGTGAGGGCCGAGGATGGAAGGGCTGTGAGACCAGTGGGTGGCATCGACGACGAGTGGGCCGAGCTGGATGTGGATCTGGATCGGCCGAACGCGGCGCGGGTCTACGACTACTACCTCGGGGGCGCGTACAACTTCGCGGTGGACCGGGAGTTCGCGCACCAGGCCGAGCAGCTGCTGCCCGATGTGAAGTACGTGGCCACGCTGAACCGCCGGTTCCTGCGGCGCGCGGTCCGGGAACTGTCCGCCCTCGGGGTGCGCCAGTACCTCGATCTCGGTTCCGGGATCCCCACGGTGGGCAATGTGCACGAGATCGCCCAGGAAACCGATCCGGAGGCACGCGTCGTCTACGTGGACAACGAGGCCGTCGCGGTCATGCACAGCAAGCGGATCCTCGCGGACAACCCGAACGCCGACATCGTCGCCGCCGATTTCCGGAAACCCGCCGCGATTCTCGAGGACCCGGTCACCACGCGACTGCTGGATTTCGACGAACCGATCGCGCTGATCATGTGCACCATCCTGCATTTCATCCCGGACGAGGACGATCCGCGGGCCATCCTCGGCCGGTACCGGGATGCGCTCTGCCCGGGCAGTTATCTGGCCATCTCGCACGGAACCACCGACAACCGGCCGGATCTGCAGGCCTTCGGGGACTCCTACCGCAAGACCGCCAACCCCGTCACCCTGCGCAGCAAGGCGGCGATCGAACCGTTCTTCGACGGCTTCGAGTTCATCGAACCGGGCCTGGTGTTCACTCCGCAATGGCGGCCGGACGAAACCGAGACCGACACCGAACCGGAGAAGTCCGGGGTCTACGCGGGCGTCGGCCGCAAACCCTGATCCGGTCAGGCCTTTCTGCCGAGGAAGGCCAGCCAGCGCGTCTGCTCATCGGCCCCGTCCGGGCACGGGGCCCGCGGGGCGAACATGCCGGTGGCGCGGACGACGATCGCCCGCGCCACCGGTGCCGTGCGCCGCAGCAAACCGGTGTCCAGGGTTACCGGAACTCCGATGGCGTGCCCGATATCCCAGCTGTGCGCGAGGAAATCCAGGGTGACGACGCCGAGGAATTCCCGCAGCCGTGCGTCCGGGTGCGCCGCGACGAAGGCAGACGGCGCGGGATTCCCCAGGGAGGTCACGGTGAGCGAGAGCGCGGCACGTGCGCCTCGCCAGGTGTCGCGGGGATCCGCACCGGCGAGCTCGCCCGGTCGCTCGCTTCCGGGGCTGCCGGTGCGATCGAGGTAGTCCTGCCCGGTCGCCAGGTGCCGGACGAGTTCCAGGCCCCAGATCGTGTGGCCGACCACGTCCCGCACGCTCCATTCCGCGCACTCCGAGGGGGCGTCCCAGTCCCGCGGCGGCACCTCGGCCAGGACGGTTTCGAAGCAGTCTTGCGCGGCCCGGTAATCCGCCAGGACCTCGTGCGCGTTCATCTCCATCACCCCACTGAACCCCCGACCCGGCTCCGATACAACCGGATCGCGTAGCAGAGCCCGCTCGTCGCGAACAGGACACCGGCCAGGATGAGCCAGCGCACGAGATAGGGCTCCTGAGTCTGTCCGGTGGCGGCCTGATAGGTCGGCGCGCCCTGTTCGATGATGCCGGGGAAGAACAGCACGAAGGTCAGCGCGCTACCGAGCACCGGGACCCGCACATAGTTCAGCGGGGAAACCGGCGCGATGTTCGCGAGCAGGCTCGTGGCCCGGTCGGCGAGCGCGTAGATCGGGAACAGGATCAGGTCGTGCCCGATGACCGCGCCGAGGAACCAGACGAGCATGATCAGGGCGAGCGGGTCGCCGAGTACGAAGGATGCGGTGTACCCGGCCAGTGCGAGGCTGGCGAGCAGGATGAGCAGGTGTGCGCCGCGGATCGTTTTCGCCCGCATGTCACGGTTTCCGGAATTCGATCGAGCGGACCCATTTGGTGCAGTGCACCCCGGGCAGCGCGGGCACGATGATCCGCGCGGGGAAGCCGTGGTCGGGGCTGAGTACCGCACCGTTGACCCGTAGTGCGAGCAGGGAGTCGGGATCGAGCACCTGGTTGGACTGCAGCGTCACGCGGTTGAATCCGGCCCGTTCCACGGAACTGACGAGTGCCGATGCCGGTTCGGGTACCCCGGCGAGCGCGGCGAGATCGCGCAGCCGTACGCCACTCCAGGTCTGGGTGGTCGACCAGCCTTCGACGCAGGCGATCGGGAGTTCGGCGGTGTGCTGGGGCATCGCCTGGAGCGCGGACCGGTCGAACCGCAGCGGCGCGCCGCCGCCGGAGAGGGCCAGTCGCCAGTCCGCACCGGTTTCGGCGGACGTGATACCGGCGGCGTTCGCCGTGCGGTTCACCTGGAAGTCGTTCGGCCCAGCACCGTAGTTTCGCCCGCGTGGCAGGAGAATTGCCGCCGAGCGGGTGGCCCCGCCGAGGGTTTGGCCCGCGCTCAGCACGCCGAGCAGTGCCGAACCGCCGAACACCAGCCCGAGCGCGCCGCGCCTGCTCATCGTCGGCTTGTGCGGAGCCCGTGCCACGAGTCCGTCCGGGTCGGGTGGTTCAGCCTCGGTGTCCGTGCGGGAGGTGCGCAGTTCGCTGCGCAATGAGCGGGATCGCAGTGCCCGCACCATTTTCGGCAGCTTGAGCGCCACATGCGCGAGGAAACCCGCGATGAACACCCAGGCGCCGTAATAGTGCGCGGTGTAGAAACTGAACCCGAAGAGATAGTCGTACTGAATGTTGAGCACGCCGGTGGCGATCTCGAACAGGATCCCGCCGACGAGCAACAGCAGCGTCAACCGTTCGAGCAGCTGCACGAGCGAGCGCGCCGGTGGCCACTGGAACAGTTTCGGGATCACCGACCACAGTTTCGCCAGCACCACCGGGATCAGGATCAGGCCGAGCAGCACGTGCAGTCCCTGGGTCAGCCGGAACAGCCAGGACGGCCGGGTCGGCCAATCGAAGAACGGCAGATGCAGCCAGCCGACATCCCCGGGAATCGCCTGCCCGAACCGCGGCCCATAGGCGATGTAGTCCAGCAGACCGGTGATGATCACCAGCGGCAGCGTCGCCAGCAGGACCGCGCCGAACAACGAGGTCAGCCACGGCCCGCGCAACGGGCTGCGCCACGCGGGCCCGCGCCCGGATGGCAGCCACCGCCGCGTTTTCGCCGACATCGTTTCCCCGTATCACCGGAATCGCTTGGACACCGAGAACTGTAGGCATTCCACGGCTGCGCGGCAGTGTTCGCGGGCACACGGTAAGGAAACCGCAAGATGTGCCCGGCCGGTTCGCGATTCGAACCTCGTTGTCGAGTCAGGAGTGGCTGAACCGGTTCATCGAGAACCTTGAGTCTGTGTCAGCCGCGCTGTGTAGGCTGCGGCTTTGCGTTGTCGGCGTACGGATGAACGTGTTGGCGGTGCTGAAGAAACGCGGTGTGGCCGATCCCCAATGCCGCAGCCACGGCATCGGGTCAGCTCGCGACTGGTGAAACTGGGCGACGGTCTCCGACGGTCTTTCGTGCGTGGCGGGTCGCTGGGGACGAGTTCACGACGACCGTGATCAGCGTGCCAAACGCCCCTGCGTAAAGCTACTCGCAGTCGTTTGGCATCCCTCGATCCGATGGCTGGAAAGCGCGGTTCACGTTCGGGCGATTTTCTGGTGAATGGCGGGAATCACCCCACCCGAATACCGGGCATTCACCGTTCTCGCCCGGTCACGGCTTCGATGAGGTATTTCCGCGCCAGGGCGTCGATTGAACTTCCCCCTTGAACCGTGGCGGCGGTGGGCTGAACCGTGGCGGCGGAGGGCGTGGTGAACCTGGTATTGGATATGCGCGAACTGGTCGCTGAGGTTGCTCGTGAGCTGCGCAACGCAGACGGTCGCTCAAGCGTTCCGGCCGCGGAGGTCAAGCTGTTGCATCGCCGAGGCGGTCGCTGCGCGGGACACCGGAATGGCTCAGGACCTGGTGCGCGAACACCTGCACCACACGCGCCGGGTGGTGTTCGCCGAGCGCGGCTGAACCACGCTCAGCAGGGCGGCCCGGACAGGTCGTGTGTCTCCCGGTCCTCCGGAACACCGGCGATGTGGTCCTCCATCAGCTGCTGGGCCGCCGCGCCGTCCCCGTTCTCCAGCGCCTCGATCAGTTTCTCGTGCTCGGCGACGCACCGGGCGGCCACATCCTCGAACTGCCACACGGATGCGGTGTGCGGAACCGGGTAGCTGTCCCAGAGCCCGGCCAGGTGCCTGGCAAGCAGTGCGGGCCCGCCGATGTGCGCGATGGTGGCGTGGAACCGCCTGCTGCCCTCGGCCAGTGCCGTGGTGTCGTGGGCCTGCTGCGCGGACCGCATCTCCGCGTGGATGGCGCGGAGTTCGGTGAGGTCGTCCCCGGTGATGTGGTTCGCGGCCAGATTGGCGGCGAGTCCTTCGATGGCGGCGCGCAGCTGGTAGAGCTCGGTGAGGGCGTCCGGGCTGAGTTCGGTGACGGTGGCGCCGTAATGCGCCTGATAGGTGACGAGTCCGGTGCTTTCCAGGCGGCGCAGTGCCTCGCGGACCGGGGTGATGGAGACCCCGAGGCGTCCGGCGATCTCGTCCTGCAGCACGGGGGTTCCCGGTTGCAGGGTGCCGTCGAGGATCTCCTTGTGCAGCACGGTGTGCACGTAGTCGGCCCGGCTGGTGGGCGGGCGGCTGCCGACCGCGGCGGCCACCGGGCCGTTCGGTTCCCCCGGTACTGACGCTTTCCTGCGTGCCACGTCCTGGATTCACCCTGTCCCTGCTCGAGCGCTGCTTGGTGTCGTCACGATAACGGCGTCTCACTCCATCAGACCGTCGACTCCATCAAACGCTCGAGGACCTTGACATGCAAGCAGTAAGTTATAAGTTATAGATATGCCGCTCAGCAGCCTCCGGGTGATCGACGCCGCAACCCTGTTCGCCGGTCCGCTGGCCGCCACGATGCTGGCCGACTTCGGCGCCGATGTGATCAAGATCGAGCACCCGCGCCTCGGCGACCCGGTGCGCGGACACGGTTGCCTCGCGGGCGGAGCGGGGCTGGAATGGAAGCAGCTGTCCCGCGGTAAACGCGCCACGGCGATCGACCTCGGGCACCCGGAAGGACAGGAGATCGCCCTCGGGCTGCTTGCCGATGCCGATGTGCTGATCGAGAACTTCCGGCCGGGCACCCTGGAGCGCTGGGGACTGGCCCCGGAACGGTTGTGGGAGCTCAACCCGGGACTCGTGATCGCCAGGGTCACCGGCTTCGGCCAGATCGGACCACGGTGCGGCGAACCCGGATTCGGCACCCTCGCCGAGGCGATGAGCGGGTTCGCCGCGACCACCGGGCAACCGGACGGGCCACCGACCCTGCCACCGCTCGCCCTCGCCGACGGGGTCGCCGGGCTGGCGACCAGCTTCGCGATCATGGTCGCGCTCGCCGCGAGGGACCGCACCGGTCGCGGTCAGGTCGTCGATCTGGCCATCATCGAGCCGATACTGACCATGCTCGGCGCGCAGATGGCGGCCTACCGGGCCTTCGGCGTGGTGCCGCGACGAATGGGGAACCGTTCCGCGAGCAACGCGCCACGCAATATCTACCGCACCGCGGACGGGCGCTGGCTCGCCGTTTCCACCAGTGCGCAGTCGGTCGCCGAGCGGGTGCTGCGCCTGGTCGGCAGGGCGGATCTGGTCGAGTGCGACTGGTTCGCTTCCGGAAGCGGGCGAGCCCGGCACGCGGAGCAACTGGACGAGGCGGTCGGCGCCTGGATCGCCGCGCGCTCCGCGGCCGATGTGCAGGCGGCGTTCGCCAAGGCCGAGGCCGCGATCAGCCCCATCTACGAGGTACCGGACATCGCCGCCGACCCGCAGTACCAGGCGCTGGGCACGTTCGTGGACCTCCCAGACGCCGACCTCGGTTCGGTGACGCTGCAGAACGTGCTGTTCCGGTTGTCCGAGACACCGGGCGAGGTGCGCTGGGCGGGTCAGTCGCTCGGCGCGCACACCACCGAGGTGCTCGGCGGTCTGGGCTACGGCAGGGACCGGATCGCGGAGCTGCGCGCGGCGGGGGTGATCGCATGACCGGGTACGCGTTCCCGCTCACCCTGCTCTACGTCCCCGCCACCAGGCCCGATCAGTTGCGCAAAGCCCTGCGCTCGGGTGCCGATGTGGTCATCCTCGACCTGGAGGACGCGATCGCGCCGAGTGCCAAGGAATCGGCGCGCCGGATGGTGCTCGACTCGCTGGCCGAACTGGCCGAGTGCCCGCCGGATCCGGTGATCCAGGTGCGGGTCAACCCGGTCCGGACCGATCTCGGGCAGCGGGACCTGCTCGCGCTCGCCGAGCATCCCGCGGTCGAAGGGGTGCGGCTGCCCAAGGTCGAAGGTCCCGACGATGTGGCCATGGCCGAGGAATTCCTCTGCGGTGACACCGCGCCGGACATGCACTGCCTCATCGAATCGGCCGCCGGACTGGAACGGGCCGCGGAGATCGCGGCGACCAGGGGAGTGGCCAGTATCGCGCTCGGTGAGGCCGATCTGATGGCCGAGCTGCGGCTGACCGAGGAACAGGCGCTCACCTGGGCACGCGGCCGGATGGTGATCGCGGCGGCCGCGGCCGGTCTGCCGCCACCGGTCATGTCGGCGTACACCGAGCTGGACGACGATGCCGGGCTCGCGGAATCCTGCCGCTGCGGGCGGGCATTCGGGTTCTGGGGCCGCGCCGCGATCCATCCCCGGCAGCTGCCCGTCATCCGCGCCGCCTTCGCGCCGAGCGCGGCCGAGATCCGGCGGGCGGAGGAAATCCTCGCCGCGATGCGGGACGCCGAAGCACACGGGGTCGGCGCGGTGCGGCTGCCGGACGGCCGATTCGTCGATCGCGCCGTCGCGCTCGCCGCCTACCGCTGTGTCCAGGAGGACACCGAACCGGGCGAGGACGAGGCCGAGGAGGGGCGATGATCACCGGCGGTCTCGGTACGCTCGCCGCCGCGCGGATCGTCGATCTGGCCCAGCCGCTGGAAACCGGGATGCCGTGTTCGCCGAGCCATCCCGGTTTCCGGATGGCGCTGCTGCACCGGCACGGTGACGATGTCGACTCGTTCGGCGGCTCCGGTGCCAATGAACTGATCATGACCGGCGGACACGTCGGCACCCACATCGACGCGCTCTGCCACGTGTCCCTGGACAACCGGCTGCACGGCGGCTGGGAGGCCACCGCGGCCAGCCCCGGCGGGCGCTTCGCGGTGCACGGGGTCGAGACCGTCGCGCCGTTCCTCTGCCGTGGCGTGCTCGCCGATATCCCGGCGCTGCACGGGATCCCGCGCCTCGAACCCGGATACGGCATCACCGCGGAGGACCTGCGTGCCGCGCTGGACGGGACCCGGGCGGGGCCGGGTGAGGTCGTGCTGGTGCGCACCGGATGGCCGCAGCTCTACGGTGAACCCGGCGCCTATCTCGGCCGCGACACCGGGGTTCCGGGGATCACCGGGGAGGCCGCGGAGTATCTCGCCGGGCTCGGTGTCCGCGCGGTGGGCAGTGACACCATCGCCACCGACCGGATTCCGCCCGGTGTCGCGCGCCCCGTGCTGGCCGCGCACCTCACGCTCCTCGTCGAGCACGGTATCCATCTTCTCGAGGTGCTCGACCTGGAAGAGCTCGCCGCCATGGAGCCGATCGAGTTCCTTTTCGTGGCGATCCCGCTGAAGATCACCGGAGCCACCGGATCACCCGTCCGCCCGCTCGCGGTGCTGCCGCCGAAGCGCGAGGAGAAGGAGTCCCAGTGACCACACGTCAGAACCCTGCCGAGGGCCGGTATCGGGTGGAGGTGCACCGTGATGTGCGCATTCCGACCGCAGATCCGGCCGTCACCCTGTCCGCCGATGTGTACCTGCCCGCCGGGGCCGAACAGGTTCCGGTACTGGTCAGCCTCATTCCCTATCGGAAGGACATGTTCGGCGGGCGGGGATACGACCATCCCTTTCGCTGGTTCGCCGAACACGGTTACGCGGGTGTGCTGGCGAATCTCCGCGGTGTCGGTTCGTCCGGGGGAACCCAGCGCCCCCGGCTGGACACCGGAGAGGGCGACGACGGGCTCGCGGTGCTCGACTGGGCCACGGGACGGCCGTGGTGCACCGGTGTGGCCGGGATGTGGGGGATCTCCTACGGCGGGGCGCTCACCATGCGTACCGCCTCCCGTCGTCCGCCAGCCCTGCGTGCGATCATTCCGCTGGCGTGCTCGCTGCATCCGGAGCGGTATCACGGGGAACGGGGCGATCTGGGGCTGTACGCCCGCTGGGGAGCGCAGATGCTCGCCGAACAGCTGCTCCCTCCGGTGCACCGCAACGGTGATCCCGCCGAACAACTCCGCTGGCAGCAGCGGATCCGGGAAAGGGAGCCCCTGCTGCTGGACATGGCCCGGCATCGGCCTGGTGATCCCGGCTGGAGCGAGCGGGTGATCGATCCGAGCTCGGTCACCGCTGCCGCGCTGTGTGTCGGCGGCTGGCAGGACATCTATCCGGACGCGGTGACGCGGTTCTACGAACAGCTTCCCGGGCCCAAGAAGCTGTTGGTCGGCCCGTGGGTGCACACGCTGCCGCAGGATTCCCCGTTCGTGCCGGTGGATTTCCTGCCGATCGCCCTGCGGTGGTGGGACTACTGGTTGCGCGGCATCGAGAACGGAATCATGGACGATCCGCCCGTCACCCTCTACGTGCTCGGCCACGAGCCGCAGTGGCGGAACTACGGATCCTGGCCACCGCCCACATCCAGCCTCGCGCTCAGCATGGACGGCGACCACACGCTTGCCGCGCCACGCCGGGACGCGTCCCCGAGCGCGGAGGCGATCGCCGAGTACCGCTCCGATCCCACCACCGGAGCGCTTTCCGGTCTCGGCGGGGAGACCGGGGGAATCGGCCTGCCCCGGGATCAGCACGAGGACGACTGCCGGGCGGTCATGGCCACCGGCGCGCCGCTGACCGAGGATCTGTTGATCTGCGGCCGCCCCGAGGTCACCGTCCGGCTCCTGGCACACGCGAACACCTCACCGCGGCTGGTCGTGCGGCTCACCGAGGTGGACCCGCACGGCCGCTCCCTGCTGATCAGCAGCGGGCACGAGAGTGTCCACAGTGGAGCCGAGGTGCCCGGTGGCCGCGAGATACACAGCCTCCTGCGGCCCACGACCTACCGGGTCCGCCGGGGGAACCGGCTGCGCATCGTGCTCAGCGATTCCGATTTTCCCCGGCTCACCCCGCTTCCCGAAGCGGGCCTGCTGCGGCTGGCCGCGGTCGACCTCGCGATCCCGGTCCCGGCAGAGCAGGAGGGGGAGCCGACCGAGCTGGCCCTGATCGAGCGGGATCCCCGGACCGCGGACGGCGTCGAGGACCGGTGGAGCATCACCCGGGACGAGGTCAACGACGGGATCGAGGTGGTGATCGGCGGCCGTGGCCGCGGCCGGTCCACCGACGGCAGACACGAACTGGAACAGTCGACCGAGGCACGGGCGAGTGTGCGGCGCAGTGCCCCCGATGCCACGGTGGCGACCGGGGAACACGTCCTGACCGCGCACCTGGACACCGGGGAACGGGTCACGGTCACCGCGTACGTGCGGTGCACCCAGACCGAGCTCGTGGCCCGTGGCGAGATCGCGGTGAACGAACACGTGACCTATGCGAACGTCTGGGAGTCCCCGCTGCAGCGGCCCGTGCAGGCGGTTTCCGGCGATCAGGACTGATCCAGCGGCACCGCCATGCTCTCGGTCCTCGCCGTGCCGTTGGCCCGCGTTCCGGTGCCGGATTCGCTCGTCTCGAAATGCCGCTGCAGCACCTGGCGGGCGCGCACCACCACCGGCTTCCCGATGAACTGACCGTCCAGGGCCGTCGCGGATCCGTTCCCGGTCGCCGCGAGCACCTTCCGTGCCCATGCCACCTCCTGTGCCGAAGGGGCGAACGCGGCCCGCACCACGGGAATCTGGCGGGGATGGATGCAGGACTTCCCGGAGAATCCCAGCGTCGCGGCGTGCGCGGCCTCGGTGGCCAGCGCGGGCATATCGCTGATCGCCGTACTGGCGCCGTCGAGCGGCGGGGCCAGCCCGCTCGCCGCCGAGGCGAGCACCACCTGGCAGCGCGCATGGCCGAGCGCGAGCCGGTTCCGGTGATCGAACCCGAGCTGCCGGGCCAGGTCCGCGCTGCCGAATATCGCCCGGACCACCCCGCGTGCCGAACAGACATCCCAGGCGGCGAGGATGCCCGCCGCGGTCTCCAGGATGGGCACGATTCCGGATACGGCGGGCAATCGGTGCCGCAGCTGGATCACCCGGGATCCCGATTCGGCCTTCGGGAGGACGACGATCCGGGAATAACCGGACAGCATCGCGATGTCCTCCTCGTGCCACGGGGAACCGAGGCCGTTGATCCGCACGGCACCGCAGCCGCCTTCGGCAAGCCAGTCCGCCACATTGCGCCGGGCCACGGCCTTCGCGTCCGGACCCACCGCGTCCTCCAGGTCCAGCACGATCGCATCGGCCCCGCTGTCCCGCGCCTTCGCGAACTGATCCCGGCGGTGGCCGGGCACGTACAGCAGGGTTCGCGCTCCGGAAAAAGTACTCACCGTGTCGTCCATGTCGATTCCTCCCGTGTTTTCCGATGACTGGTAGTGGTTGCCGCGTTCGACAGGCGCATCGCGGGAACCGCGATCACGACGGCGACGGCCGCGGCGATCCAGAAGGTGTCCGCGAACGCGGTCGGCGCCCCGGACCGGTCGAGCTGGGCGGCGAGGACGGTCGCGATCGCGGCGGAACCGATCAGGCCACCGGTCTGCTGAATGCTGGTGAGCGCGCTCGCCGCCCTGGCGACGTGCTCGGCGCGCAGCGAGACATAGGCCGCGGCACTGGCCGGGGTGATCACGCAGCCGATACCGATACCGCGGACCACGAGCGCGATCCCGAGCCACATCGCGGGGGTGTGCGCGGTGAACTGGGTGTAGGCGGCGGTGCCGAGGAACAGCAGGGCGAGCCCGGGAAGGACCACGACGCGCGGCCCGAACCGGTCCGTGAGCCGCCCGGCGAGCGCGGTGGCCACGGCGACGCCGATGCCTTGCGGCGCAAGCAGGATCCCGGCTTCGAGTGCCCCGGTTCCCCGCACCACCTGGTTGTACAGCGGAAGCAGCAGCTGCCCGCCCATCACGACCGACCCGGCCAGGCTCAGGAACAGTGCGGCCGCGGCGAAATTCCGGTTCCCGAACAGTCGCACATCGATCAGCGAACCCGTACCGCGCCGCAGGCTGTGCCGGGCGAACCAGGCCAGGCACAGGCAGCCGAGCAGGATCGGCAGATAGGTCATCGGCGCACCGAAACCGCGGTCGGCCCCGGCCCGGGAGACTCCGAAGACCAGTCCGGCGAGCCCGGCGGAGGTGGCGATGAGCCCCGGCACGTCGAACGGCGTGTTCCGCGGGGACCGGTCCTCGGGTAGCAGTCTCGCGGTGAGCAGCGCGATGATCCCGAGCGGGACGTTGACGTAGAAGATCCAGCGCCAGTTCAGGTCCTGCACCAGTGCGCCGCCGATGACCGGTCCGAGCACCGGTCCGAGCACGGTGACGATGCCGAGCAGCCCCATCACCCGGCCCAGCCGCGCCGGTCCGGCCGCCTTCGCCAGGATCGTCTGGGACAGCGGGACGATCAGCCCACCGCCGACTCCCTGGAGCGCGCGGAAGCTGATCAGCGAGGGCATCGACCACGCCAATCCGGACAGTGCCGAGCCGAGCAGGAAAACCGTGATCGCGAACATCCACAGGTGTCTCGCACCGAACTTGTCGACCGCCCAGCCGGCCACCGGAATGACCGTGGCCAGTGCCAGCAGGTAGGCGGTGATCGTCCACTGCGCGACCGGGATCGGCGCGCGCATCTCCCGGCTGATCGTGTCGAAGGCGACGTTCACCGTCGTGGTGTTCAGCAACGTCATTCCGTTGCCCAGCATGACGATTCCGGCCAGCAGCCAGACCCGCGCGTCCAGCCGGTCACGGTCGCCGGAGCGCCTGGTGGGGTGAAAGTTCGTCCAGGCCATGAGTCAGCCCCGCAACCCGGTTCCGGCTCCGCAACTGCTCCGGAGCAGACCCGACAGCGATTCGGTGAGCTGCGCGACCTCCTCGGCGGAGAACCGGTTCGAGGGGAACAGGTATCGGATGCTCAGTTCGCCGCGGAAGGTGAACACGCTGTAGATGGGGAACGCGTCGGAGATCAGGTCCACGGCGCTGGAGAAACCGAGGAACCTCGGCTCGGTGAACCGTTCGAGCCGGGCGTGCACGTGGCCGTTGTTGCTGACCTGGGCGATGGCGAACCGGGGATCGAGCGGGGAATCCGGAAGCGCCGAGAGCACCATCGACAGTTCGGCGGGGGAGAGGAGTTCCCGTCCGGCGATCGCGGATTCCAGTTGTGCCTTCAGTTCGCGCCCCGTAGCGTAGGGTGCCCGATCGGGACGGACCGCGAGCTCGGCCTTGTGGATCTTGACAAGCGCCGTCGTCTCGGTGGCCGTCACCGCCGGGATCACCCGGGAGCGGAGGTTCACCGGTGACAGGCAGATCATCGGAACCGGTGCCGATGTCCGGCTGCCGTGGGCGCATTGGGTGCCGAGGACCGACCCGGCGATCAGCGCGTGCACCGTCGTCCCGTGGTCACGGGCCGCGGTGAGCAGTGCTGCGGTGTCCCGCTCGTCGAATCGGATGTAGCCCTGGTGCGGCGGGACCCGATGCCAATCTTCCTGCTGTGCCAAGGGAAAGCGGTCCGGAAGGCTGCGCCATCGTTCGGCGAGCAGGTCCTGCGGTGAACGCGGCAGCGAGGTGCCCGGCCCGATCGAGGTCTCGATTCCGCGGACGGTTTCCGCGTAGATTTCCCACAGCTCATCGAAAATCGCCCGCAGGCTGTGGCCGTCCACGATCGCGTGATCGATACGCAGCGCCACGAATCCACCGCCGTTTTCCCGGACATGAATCAGCCTTGCCATGGCATGGGCCGGATTCCACGGGCCGAACGCGTGCCGGAGCAGTACCTCGTAGTCGCCCCTTGTCCGGATGTCCTCGGGCTGATGACCGGGCTCGACGTAGAGCAGCGAGCCGTGCCTTCCGGTTTCCACCCGGCCGCGCAGCACCGGATGCCGAAGGCACAGCAACTCGAATGCCTGTCGCAGGTACCGGTGCTCCACCGCGCCCCGGTATTCGGCGACATGGGTGGGTGCCGCGCCGAGGTGTTGCTCTTCGATCGGGTCGAGATACCTTCGCAAGCCCATTGTCGCCCACCTTTCGGAGATCCACGGCATCGAGCGTAGGAACCGGGAAATGCGGGAGGGGATTGGTCAACGACACCTTTGGGTCGTTTACCGTCAGGCAGAATGCGCGTACTGACGGTGGTTCGTGCCGCTGGGCGGAAACCACGGAGGCATCGCGGGGCCGAGCGTATTCCGGAACGGGTGGCGGCGAACCGATCCACTAGCCTCGCCGGGGTGAGTACCACACTGCTTCAGGTGAGCGATCCGCACATCAGCGAGGACCCCGACACCGTCGCCCGGCTTCGGCGGGTGCTCGATCTTCCGCCCAGCAGGCGACCGGATGCGATCATCGTGACCGGGGATGTCGCCGACAACGGCCGCGCCGAGGAATACCGTGCGTTCGGCGCGGCGATGACCGGCGGGCTGCCGTGGATCGCGATTCCCGGCAATCACGATCACCCGGACACCTTGCGGGAAGTGCTCGGCCAGCAGCGGTGCCCGGTCCTGGATGTCGGCCCGGTGCGGGTGATCGGCCTGGATGTCACGGTGCCCGGCGCGGATCACGGTTTCCTGGACGAGGAAACCGTGCGCTCGGCCGAAGCCGCGGCAGCCGGTGCAGGACACGTGGTGCTCGCGCTGCATCAGCCGCCGGTCCCGATCGGGCACGCCTATGTCGACGCGATCATGCTCCGCAATCCCGAGGCGCTCACCGCGCTGGTGGCGCGGATCCCGGGGGTGCGCGCGATCCTGAGCGGACACGTGCACACTCCGCTCGCCGCCTCGCTTTCCGGGGTTCCGGTGCGCGGCGCGCCCGGCGTCGTCTCCGCGCTCACCCTGGTTCCGGATCCGCCGGAGATGCGCGGCGACTGCCCGCCGGGAATGGCGCTGCACCACATCACCGAGGAGGGCGATGTGACGACGACCTTCCATCCCGGTTTCTGAGGTACCGCTCGCCGAAACAGGGAGTCAGGGCCCGAGCCTTCAACGTTTGAGCACTGCGGCGAGTGGTTCGAGCGCGGCCAGCGGATCGGGACCGATCGGGACGAGCACCGCGCTGCTTGCCCCGGCCTCGTACAGCTGATCCAGCCGGGCGCGTACCGTCTCGGGGGTTCCGGCCAGCGCCAGCCGGGCGACCCACTCCCCGGGCATGGCCTCGGTGAACTCCTCGCGGGTGGCGCAGCGCTCGCGCAGTGCCCGCAGTTCACCGGCGAACGGCAGCGGGTTCAGGTGCGGTGCCCAGTCCGGTTCGCCGATCCACTCCAGGCCGGGCCGGGCGTGCTCCACGGCGACCGCCGGATCCGGGTGCACGCTCGCGATGTTGTAGGCAACGATGCGATGCGCTCCGGTGGCCGCGATCTGTTCGCGCGCGGCCCGCACGTATTCCGGGGTGCTGGGTTCGGCGAGCACGGTGCCGTCCGCGATCCGCCCCGAGGCGGCAAGTGATCGTGGCCCGCGCACCCCGGCCAGCAGCTCCGGGATGTGCTCGGGCACCGCGCGGGATTCGAGGGCGACCCCGTCCAGCACGACCTGGCCCGCCGATTCGGCCCGCTCGCCGCGCAGCAGGGCACGCACGGCGGTCAGGGTTTCCTCGAGCAGCCCGAGCGGGCGCGGGGTGTGCTCACCGACCGACCGCATCCAGGCGGGCATGCCGTGCCCGATAGCCACTTCGATCCGGCCGGGGAACAGCTGGCCGAGTGTGGCGATCTCCATCGCGGCGAAGGCCGCATTACGCGCCGCGGCGGGAAGGACACCCACGCCGATCCGGATCCGGGAGGTCGCGGCGAGCAGTGCGCCCGCCTGGGCGATCCCGCCCCGGAAACCGAGATCCTCGACCACCCAGAGTTCGTCGAAGCCCAGTGCCTCGGCGCGACGGCCGTATTCGAGGATCCGCCCGGAGTCCAGATCCCGGGGCAGCATGATCCCGGTCGCCGGTGTTCCCATGTGCCGTTCCTTTCTCTGGCCTCAATCCGTGCCGGATCCCGCGACGACGCGGACCGCCGCATCGAGTCCGGAGCACTGCGCGGCCTGTTCGCGGAATTCTCGTGCCCGAGCCCGGTAGCGCGGCTGCCGCAGGACTTCGCCGACCGCCTGCCCGATCGCGCGGGCCGAGATGCCGCGCCTGCGGACCCCGATGCCGATCCCGCTCCACCGTACCCGCGCGGCGACCTCGGCCTTGTCCTGCGAACGCCCGACCGCGACAACGGGAACACCGTGCCGGATCGCGAACCCGACACCGCCGTAGCCCCCGTTCGTCACGAAGGCCGAGAGGGCGGGGAAGACCTCGTCGTAGGGCAGGGCACCGGCGAGGCGGGCGTTCGCGGGCAGGGCGAGCCCGTTTCCGGTTTCCCGGCCGCCGAGCGAGACCAGCACGTTCACCGCCTTCGTTTCGAGCGCGGTGAGGGTGGGCCGGACCAGCTGGTCCAGGTCGGGTTCCGCGGACCCCTGGGTCACCAGCACGGTGGGGAGCCGGGAATCCAGCTCCGCCCACCAGTCGGGGAGCGGGTGTGCCCCGGTATCGCTGACCGAGAGCGGACCGGCATAGTGCACGCGCGGGCGGGACTGCGCGCGCGGATACTCGAAACCGGGAACGGTGAGTTGCACGATATCGTCGGTCAGGGTCAGCCAGTCGAGGAAGAACAGCGGCAGCTCGGCGCCCGCTGTGTGCACTGAATCTCGGGCGATCCCTTGCAGGGAACGGAAAATTCCCGCGTGCATGGCGAACCCCACCGCCCGATTGCGCAGCCGTCCGAGTGCCCCGTTCGCCGGGGGCAGGCCCAGCCCGGCGGGAGCGAGATCCGTATCCGGCAGGTTGAGCGGATTGCTGCCCCAGGCCACGATCCGCGGCCGGTCTCGCCGTGATGCCGAGGAGCGCAGTGCCACGGGGATGGCCCCGAAGAACATCGTCTCGACCACGACCGTGTCCACCGGTTCCGCGTCGAGCAGCTCCTCGATTCGTGCCGCCTGCGCGGGAATCGGGCGCAGGAAGACATGTTCGAGATCGAACTTGCCCTGCGCGAGCTCGCCGAGTTCCCGCCGCTGCGGGAAGGTTCCGTCGGTATCGTCCTCGTCGAAGTCGATCCGCGCCGGAAGTGGTTCCCACTGTGCTCCGGTCCCGGTCACCGCATCCCGGTATCGGCTCCCGGTGAGGAACCGGACCCGGTGCCCGAGCTCGACCAGGCGGCCCGCCAGCGGAAGGAGCGGCATGACGTGCCCGCGAAAGGGCCCCGCGCAGATCAGTACGGCAGTCATCGTCCCCGTCCCGCTCATATTCGATACAGTCGAAGTGTAGCGAAAAGGAGGACACGTGGCGAAGCAGACCCGCGAGTACCGTTCCCCGGTGCGTGCGGCGGCCGCCGAGCGGACCCGGCAGGCCGTGGTGGATGCGGCGGCCGAGCTGTTCTCCGAGCAGGGCTACGCGCCGACCACGATGCGCGCCATCGCCGAACGAGCAGGCACCAGCGTGGAGACCGTGCACGGACACGGCCCCAAAACCGCCCTGTTGCGCGCCGCTTTCGAATCCCGGTTCGCGCCGGTTCCGGAGACCGGCATCGGCGAGGGTGAGACACTCGAACCGGCGCGCGTCGAACGGGCACTGCGCCCGATCGTGCGGCGATTCGCCGATTCCGTGGGGGTGTATCGCGCCCTGATCGCCGCGGCCGACACCGATCCGCAGGTGTGTGCCCTTGTCGCCGAACTACGCACCGTCCAGCGCAACCAGATCGGTGAACGACTGCGCCCGCTGCTCGGTGCCCGCGCCCGTGCGCAGACCGCCGACGCGCTGGCGCTGCTGGTGTCGCACACCGCGTTCGAACACTTCGTCACGCACTGCGGCTGGTCCCCGGCCCGGTACCGGAACTGGGCGGCGCGCGCGATCTGCGCCGAGCTGGGCTGAGACCGGCTCAGCTGCTGTTGCGTGGGGTTGCTTGGCAGTCGACGGGCTCGGCGTGCCGGGGATCGAGGGCATTCAGAATGTCCTGTGCGGCGACCGGATCGGTGGCGAGGAGGCCGTGTTCGGAAAGGTCAGCGGGACACTGGTCCTGAACGACGATGTTGCGGGTGTTCGGCAGGGCCGGTGCCAGACCGTTGGTATAGGGCGCGACGGCTTCGTCGTACTTGGTGACGATGCTGGTGTAGGTCACCTCGTGCGGGAATGCCTCGCCGGTGTTCACCTTGTTGATGTAGTCGGACCCGGTCAGCAGCTGAGGTCCCGCAGGATAGATGTGATCGAAGATGCCGCGCACGAGTGGTTTCGCCCCGGCTTCTCGGGCCAGCTGATAAAGAACGTCGACGCCATAGAACTTGCTGCCCTGCCACAGGGGTGCCAGATTGACGGACTTGTCCACCTTGGCCGCGCCGCCGAGGTAGTTCAGGTAATAGCGCGGCATGGCGGTTCCTTCGGAATGGCCGACGAGGTCGACTTTCCGGGCGCCGGTCGATGCTCGTACCTTGTCCACGAAGGGCGCCAGATCCCTGGCGGCGCTCACTTCCATCCTGGAGGTTCCGCCGATCTGGCTGAGCGGGCCGGGAAGTTCGGATTCGAATCCG
>NZ_JALM01000054.1 GCF_000737195.2 Sciscionella sediminilitoris | reverse complement strand
CACCGCAGCGTGCTGGTCAAAGAACTCGAAGACAAAGCCGTCCGCGACCCGAAAACCGGACTACTCAACGCCATCGCCTGGCGCCAGCAAACCGAACGCGAACTCGCCCGCGCCACCCGAACCGGCCGCCCGTTCGGAGTCATCATGGTCGACCTCGACCACTTCAAACACGTCAACGACACCCACGGACATCCCGCCGGCGACGACGTACTCATCGCGGTCGCCGACATCCTGCGCGACGAAACCCGCCGCTACGACACCGCCGGACGATACGGTGGCGAAGAATTCGTCATCCTACTCCCCGAAAACACCCCGTCGACCGTGCACACCATCGCCGAACGCATCCGAACCCGCATCAGCGAACTCGCCGTCCACACCACAGGCGAACACGGACCGGTCGAACTCAACGACCTCACCGCATCCCTCGGCGTCGCCAACTACCCAGCAGATGCCGTCACCGTCGACGACCTCGTCCATGTCGCTGACACGGCCCTCTATGCCGCAAAACGAAATGGCCGCAACCGAGTCGTCACCAGCAACCACAGAAACAACTAATCTCTAGGTCGCAGGTTCGATTCCTGCCGGGGCGCCACCAGGCAAAACGTGGTTTTCGACCCACGCACAGCGCTTCGACAGCTAGAGAGGGTCCGGATGTCATCGAACACCACCAATTCCGGCCGATGCTGGTTTATACGCCCGGCCGTCGAATACCAGCCATTGCTGTTCGAGGATTTTTCCGCATATCGACATGCGGGCCGGGTGCAGCGATATTTGGGCCGTTCCGCTCGAAACCTTTCACAGATCTCGTCGCTGAAACTGGGGCAGCAGCGGTGCCAGGGTTCGTTCGCGCATGCAGCCCCGCCAAACCCCGAGGCTGTAGGCTAGATCATCAGCGATACGCAGCAGTAGCCAGACCAGTCCGTGGCGGCTTCGTATCGCCTCGAGTACGCAGGGCATGAGGCTTGCCAGCAATAGGAGCCTGCCACGTGGATGTAGCAGCGCTATTGGCCACCAGCCACGGCGGATGGCGTCAGCGAGAATGCGGGCCGCGCCCAGGTGTCCGGCCGCGGCCAGTCGCAGCGCAACCAAGGTCGGGACGCCAGTTGCGTGGAGTCGGTGCGGCAACCATCCGATCGTCACTGCACCTAGGGTCAAGGCTGCCAACGGTCTGCCCAGTGTGACGAGTCCCCACACCGCTGCGCTCCATTTCGACAACCGTGCACAACTGAGGTCACCAGGATGTCGACGTGCTAGCGCTGCCGCTGATGTACCGTAATCGAAGCGCTGACGGAGCCACGAGTGCAACTTTGGGCGGGCGCGGTGTCGCACAGTTGATTCCGGTTCATATCGGACGGTTTTCCCGGCAGCGGTAAGTCGCCATACGAGGTCTACGTCCTCACCGAACCGCAATCGTTCGTCGAATCCGCCGATCACGGACAGGTCGGCGGACCGGACGGCCAAGGCGGCACTGGGGACATAGCTGATCCTGCTCATCGGCCGTACTCGTGCACAACGTTTGCCCATGTCCAGGCTTGAGCGCTCCGACTCGTACAGGTCAATGTGGTGCGCGCTTCCCGGCATGGAACGAATGCGTGGCGCCACGGCGGACACACACGGGTCGCCGAATCTCGACAGCAGTGGCTCGAGCCAGCCTGGTTCGGGCGCCGTATCGGCGTCGAGGAACGCTACTATCTCGGTGCGCACGAGTCGGAATCCGGCGTTACGGGCCGCCGCCGGTCCTCGCGGTCTCGAGTGCCTGACCGCCGCCGCGGAAACAGGTCTCGCTGACCCATCGTCGACCACGAGCACGGTGACCGAATCCGGGAGTGTGGCACGTAACCGCGCCACGCCTTCGTGGTCGTCCTTGACCGGGATGACGACAGATACGTCGTCTGGGCGGTACGGTGCGGTCTGCCGGTCTGGCTGAAGAATTCCTTCATCCAGCAATCGCCTGGCCAGGGACACCGCTGCCGGGTTGGTGCCGAGCGGCTGACCGGTAGCCCAAGCATTCAACCAACGAGTTCCCTTCCCAGATAAGCGCAGTACGCGCAATGGTGACCCACCGATCACGGCATCCCCGTACCGGAGGACGGATTCGTCCAACACGAGTCCGGTATCTGGAGGAAGAGCGGTCATGGGGTGATCCTCCTCGATCGGTTACCGCGAGCCCAGTCATAGCCGACGAATCCAGACTGCACGAACATCAGCCTACGCCGTATCCGCTCAACGAGCCTTCATCAGAGATGCCGGTCGCTTTCCCGGAGATTCCCCTCGATGCGCGCTCGCTCGGCTGCCGTTCGAGTCCAGCATGGGGTCCTCTGGAATAGACAATCGTCGCGTTCCAAAGCGGAACAACAAGGCACCTGACCTCGCCGGGCGGATCGAGAGCGGCGGTCGACTTACCAGCCTCATCGGCTTCGAGCAGCTGCACCTCAGTACACACCGCACATCCCGTCGATGGAGACATCCTCGATCAGAGTGGCCTGATCGACCAGCTCCTCGGGAGGCACCTCCGGCTCGTTCGCATCGTTGCCCTGGGGTGATGAATCGGTCATGACAGCTCCTTCATTCGATCAATCCATACTCGGTCGTAGGTGACTGTTCTGGTCTGACGGCCAGGTTGCACAGCAGGCGGTGCTATGTTCCGGTTTGCGGATTGATGATGGTGCGGACCTCGCTGACTCGGTCGCACGGGAATTCGCCACGCCGCGCGTGTTCGGCTATCAGGTCCGGATCGGTGGCCTCGTACACGCAGTACAGCTTGTCCTCTGTCACGTAGCTTTCCACCCATCGGACATCGTCGCCCAACGTGACAAGGATGTCGTTGGACTTGCTGGCGAGCTCACGGAGTTGGGCCTCATCGAGAGCCCCGGCATTGGGGAGGTTGCGTTCGATGACGTAGCGTTGCATAGCTTGCTCCGACTCTTTGTGTACGGTGTTCAGTTGTGATTCAGCGGCCGTCCGAGTGGGAGTCCGCTGCCTCCGGTTGCCAGCGATGTCGCGTTGAGAAACAGATAGACTCCGACAAGCGCGAACCCGAATACGACAATCCCTCCGGCGGCGAGCAGCGTGCTCGACCCGGCGAGAGTCCCCGCCAGTACCAGGGCGAGAGCGAGCGAGACCAGCACGAACAGCAGTGTGAAGATTCGCGGCAGGCGTAGTGTCGCTATGGTCAGGATGATGATCAGGCTAAGCCATGCGATGAGAAACAGGCCCTGCGTGCGAACGGATTCGCCCTCGGGAATGCCGTACCAGTGGTTGCCCAGTCCGAGTACCAGCATGCCATAACTGAGCCAGAACCCGGCGAAAGTCCCGAATATCGAAGCGACCGCGTTCTGTGCGAGCCTCGCGGCCCATGCCGCGGCGACAATTTGGCCGAGTCCCGTCGCTGCCAGGATGATCGCGACCGATGCGCCGACCGCTTCGGCGGAAACATAGCCGACCAGTACAAGTCCCAGCGCTACTGATCCGACGACGAAGGTGGGCACCCCGATCAGGGCCGGATCGCCGTCAGCGGCAGCCGGACTCGCAGATTCCGGCTGCTGATTTTCCGCACCACGTGTTTTGGTTTCGGACGTAGTCATGACTGCTCCATATGTGTCGTTGCCGTGCTGCACTCCTCGGTGCCGTTGTCCAGCACCAGCCAACCGCCGTGGCGTTCGTACACGGTGTATGGCCGTGCGCTCTGTGCTCCGAGCTCGGCGAGGGTGTGCGAGTCGAAGCAGCGGATATGTCCAAAAGTGGGATTCGGGGTGTCCTCGAACGGTACGGCGATCACGACGCGTCGTGCAGCGATGCGTAATGCTTCGCGCACGACCGCCGAACCGTGTGCGGGTTCGAGGTGTTCGAGCAAGTGGATGACGGTCACGGTGTCCACCGATCGGTCCACCATCGGCACTCGGGCGGCATCACAGACCACGGTCTGAAGTGGAAGCCGACGTTCGCACGCCATCGTATCGAGTAGCCGCATAGCCTCGGCGCTGTGATCGGTGGCGATCACGGTGGCGTCCCCTGGTTCCGCCAGTAGCATCGGCAAGAACCCGAAGCATGAACCGAGGTCCAGCAGCCGTTGGCCTTTGACAAGTTCCAGCACGTTCGCGTAGATCGGTGCCATTTCGGCGATGGTCGAGCGTTCATGTCGACTGCGACCGCGGATATGATGGTGTATCCGGTTGATCGTATTGGTATAGAAGTACCGCCAGGCTGAGGATTCGTCGGAGCCAACGGAATTCACGATATCGGTGAATACTTGTTCGAAAACTGAATTTCCGTGCAGCAAGCCGGGTTCGAACAGCTCGTGCTGCAGCAGTCCGGTCAGGTTGTTGTCGATTTCCTCGGACTCGAGCGCGTGCTGGAGTTCGATAGCAGTACCGTGGCGCTGCAGTCGAAAATGTTCGGTGCGTGCGAGGCATTCCTGCTCATCGTCGGTCTTGCGCCTGGTAACCGTGATCTTGTCCGGGTTGACGGCGCTCATCTGCCACTCACCTCGGCGGCCATGGCATTCGTCGTCGCGGCCAATCCCGAGAGATCTCGCACGACATGGACCCGGCTGCAATATACAGCGTACGAGGGGAGGTCACAGGGACCCAATCGCCAGGAATACCGCGGTTCGGGGGTCAGCCAGATGACTTCACGGGCGCGACGGCTGATGTCCTCGAATGCCATGAGATTCGCGTCGTTTCCGTTGCCACGGGCATCACCGAGCACGATCACGGTGCTGCGCCTGGTGATCGATCCGCCGCAGTTCTCGAGGAATTGACCGAAAACCGCACCGTAATCCGAGTTTGCGTCGGTGTCCACGAGATCGCCTTCGAACAGTTCCGTCAGCGCCTTCTCGGCACGCTGTTGTTCGAACAGTCGCGTTAGTTCGGTGACCGAGTCCACGAAACCGAAACAGCGGACCTCGCGAAACTGGTTCTGCAGGCCGTGGACGAAATGCAGTGTGAATCGCGCCGTGGCGCGCACCGAGAGACTCAGATCGACCAGCACCATCAGGCGCGGTTTATCCTCTGTCTTCGTGACGGTAATCGGCCGGAACGGTACACCATCATAGCGCAGATTCGCCCGCATGGTCCGGCCCGAGTCTATTCTCCCGTGCGGTGATTTTCTCTTGCGATGGCTTGGGGCACCGCGCAATGTGGAGGCCAGGCGGCGTAGTGATGCCTCGAGTTGGTCGCGCTCGGCCTGGCTCGGTTCGGCCCCCGTGCCGCTCCGTTCGACAACATCGGCTTCGAGCGTCATGAGGTATTCGAGATGGCGGCGCAGCGCTTCGGGAAGGGCCGCCAGCAGCTCCTCGCTCGGCTCCTCGTGTGCAGCCTCGTCGGGTGCTCGCCGTTGCTCGACATCGTCGAGCCAGCCCAACAGGGCGTCCTGCTGATTCGGTGAGAGACTGGCGTCCAGTTTCCGCCCTTGCGCCGTCGCCAGCTGCCCTGGGGCTGCACCGTTGAGCCGATCGACGTCGAGACGTACCTGATTGGAACCTTCGAGGGAGCTAACCTGCTGCTGGGAGAACACGACGTTGTCCGCACTGCCGTCATCGAGCTCGATTGGATTCAGCTCAGGGTGCGGACTGTAGCGTTCGATCAGCTTTTCCCGAGACAACAGATCACTCAGTTCGGCGTCTTCACTTTCCATATCGGCACGTGGTGGACGTTGACCGGGCTCGTCGGCGAGATCGAACGCGCCGAGCAGCTTGCCGGCGTTCGACCGATGTTGTTCGCCACCGAACTCCACGAACGCGAAGAACTGGTCGAATAGTTCGGCAAAGAGCACACCGTCCCGCTCATCCTTGAGCAGAGTGCTGCGGAGGGCCGCGCGAAACAGTTCGCGTTCGGACAGGATGCGTGCGTTCGCGACGGCGGCAACTGCGTCGAGGATCTCGGACACCGATATCCGGATCCCACCGGCGCGAAGCAGCCGTGCGAACCGGTGCACCGTCGCCTCCATGGCTACCTCGTCCTCCTTCCCAGTTTCGACGTGAAGGAACGGTCGCCTTGGCTCGCACTGACTTCGGGAATGCGCGGCTGCGGCGATACATCCTCGGCCCGTGCTCCGTAGTGACCTGGGCCGTGTCGTCCCAGCCTGTTCCGTTGCTCACGTACGGCCTTACCGTGCCCCTCGTCATCGGGGTCGGATTGGTACACCGCCGTTGCCGGCCGGTCGCTATCGGACTCTGCTGACGCGGTGAATCCTGGCAGCGCTTCGAGCGCGCGTTCGAGGTCGCGGTCGTACTTCACGACGACGGAGATCGTGTCCGCGAGTTGCTGATGCGCCAAGCTTTCCGTGCCAAGAACCGCCAGGGTTCGCGCCCAGTCGATGGTTTCGGAAATGCTGGGCGGTTTGCGCAACCCCAACGATCGAAGACCACGGACCACGGAAACCAGATGTTCGGCGAGCACATCATCGAGTCCTGTTTGCTTTCTCCGAATGATGTCCAGCTCCCGCTCAGCAGATGGGTAGTCAAGGAACAGATGAAGACAGCGGCGTTTGAGCGCCGCTGAGAGATCACGCGTGTTATTCGAGGTGAGCACGACACAAGGTGCCTGCTTCGCAGCGAATGTGCCCAGTTCCGGGATCGTGACCTGCTGTTCGGCGAGTACTTCGAGCAGCACGGCCTCGAGTGCTTCGTCGGACCGGTCGACCTCGTCGATCAGCAGCACCACCGGTTCGTCCGCGCGAACCGCGGCGAGCAACGGGCGTTCGGCGAGGAATCGCTCGGAGAAGAACGCGCTGTCCTGCTCACTGATCCGGGTGATCGCCGAGGCCAAGTCCGTGGAATCCTCGATGATCTGTCCGATCTTCTCCCGCAGCAACTGGGTATACAGCATCTGCTTGCCGTAATCCCATTCGTACAGCGCTTTGGTTTCGTCCTGGCCCTCGTAGCATTGCAGCCGGACAAGCCGACGACCGGAGGCCTTGGACAGCGCCTTGGCCAACTCGGTCTTACCGACGCCTGCTGGGCCCTCGAGCAGAATCGGCTTTTCCAACCGGCTCTGCACGAACACCGAGGTGGCCAGCTGACGATCGGCAAGGTAACCGACACTGGCGAGCCGGTCGATCACATCATCGACGCTGTCGAACATTACTGTCCCTGAGCTGTCGTGCTCCTGCATCTGGTCCCTTTCGGTGAAAACCAGGGCACGGGCGGCGGCAACCCGCGTTGAACCGCCCGCGCCCGGAAGTGATCAACTCAGCAAGTCGTCGAGATCGCCGTTGAAACAGTGTTCGACAACCGGCCGAACCGTCTCGAAGGTTGTTTCCTTCGGATTGCCGGGCGTGCACGTATCACCAAGGATGTGGTTGGCGACATTGTCCACGTCCTCGGCGTCACCTTTGATGTGTTTACGGTTCTCGTAAAACGCCGTCGGTCCGGTCCCCAGCCTGTTCTTCGGATGCGTGTTCTGCTCGACATCGGTGAACTTCTCTGGAATACCGACATCTCGCAAGAGCCTGATCGCTGCCGCGACGGCGGCATCCGCGGCCTGTACCGTGGTCATGTGCGTGGTATCGACACCGAGCGCCCCTGCCAGTTTGGCGTAGCGTTCGTAGGACACCGGCAAATTCCAGGCCCAGACCCGAGGCAAGGCGATGGCGTTGTTCAACCCGTGGTGCGTGTCATAAAAGGCACTCACCGCGTGTGAAACCGAGTGAATCACCCCGAGCCCACCCGAGTTGAAGGCCTGCCCAGCGGTGTACTGGGCATACATCATGCCTTCGCGTGCGGCGAGATTGTCACCGTGCCACGTCGCCGTGCGCAAGTTTTTGCCGACCAGCTCCGCCGAGTAGAGCGCGTTACCCAGCGAGGGTTGGAAGTCAAGCCGGGATACGTACGGTTCGGAAGCGTGCGCCAACACATCGAAACCGCATTGTGCGGTGAAATGCGACGGGCAATCGTAGTACAAGACAGGATCGTCCACGGCGAGCGTGGTGACCGAGGCATCGTCGAATGCGACGTACTTGTGCGGCTTGCTCGGATCGGTCGTCGTGTCGGTAATGACATACGCCCAGGAGGTCTCCGATCCGGTTCCCGCCGTAGTCGATACCGCGATATGCGGAGGAGTGTTCGAGTTATCCGATTTGTTGAAACCTTCGAACTCATTGACGTTGCGGCCGTCGTGAGCGACAGATATCCGCGCACCCTTGCAAGCATCGTGCGAGGATCCACCACCGATAGAGATAAACCCGTCACACTTGTTCGACTGATACAGCGCCACAGAATCCATGACGTTATAGTCTTTCGGGTTGGACTCCACCTTGTCGTACAGGACCGGATCAAGACCATGATACTTGAGCGACTCGAAGAGCTTGTGAACAATATTGGTACCGCGAATACCGGATGTCATGACGAGCGGCTTCTTTATACCCATCTTCAGGGCTTCCGGTCCGATCATCTCGTGAGAACCCGGCCCGAGCAGTGCACGCGGCATCGGGTGGAACTCCTTTAGCGGAAACGGCTTGATCAGCTCATCAACCTGCATCGCCGTACCAGCCCTTCTGTTTGGTGATTGAAACTTTTCTCGCGATACCGGGTGCGACAATCCCGGACGACGCGGTTCAAATGTAAGGACCGACACCATCTCGCAAAAGGATTCGTAGACGATACTCGACCTACGGACGACAAAACGGCACGAAAAGACAGGGGTCGACCTCGTCGAAAGGAGGGGGCTCACCCGATCGCCGAATCCACGTACACCCATGGGCGTCAGCGCAATCACATGGGAAACAAACAGGACAGCCTCGCTAAGCGCTCGACTGCGACCAAACCGCCCGAGCAACAACTGCAGCCCCGAGGTTCTGCGTGTCGGCCAGGACGGCGTGCAACGCCACTGCAACGTCGGGATAGCTAGCCTTGCTCGCATCGGCAGGAGCAGCGCACAAGGAGGTGCCGATGACTCAGGGCCTCATGCCCGACTTCTCCAGCGGCGCACGGCTACTGGAGAAGCCGAGAAGCAAGCCGTGACCTCCTCTCAGCAGTCACGGAATCAAGATCGCCACGACGGCCCGGCGAACAGCGCGGAGGCCCCTCGCTGCGCATTCCGTGCCGGCACGCTCGAAACCGGCCGCTGGTGAATCAGTCAAACCTCGAACGCGCACAGTATCCGCCAGGGGCGATTGCGCGAGCCGGTATGACCTGTCCGTTCGGACAGGAAAACAACCCCGACGGACAGTATGGTCTGTATCACATTTCGGGTAGGATCAGGCGCCGCGCACACGCTCAATGGGAAGTCGAGAGGTGCCGATGACTCAGCCCCAACACACCGTGCTTGCGTCCGTGCAAGCAACTGCAGGTGCGCCGGCCGTCGTTGACAGTGCCAGCGAATGGGCCTCGAAGCCGAGCGATCCGGCCGTCCTGGTTGATCTTGCTTCCGAGCTCCCCGATCGACACCCCGTCCTATCCGGACCGCAGCGGACGGGAGCCCGCAATGCGCCCGTCGAACTGGTGAAATTCCACGTGCCAGAGGTCGTTTTCGGCCCCGGGGCGCTGTCGGAGCTCGGGGGCTGTGTGCGCAGACTGGGAGGCAGGAGGCCGTTCCTAGTCACCGATCCCGGTTTGGCAGCGGCCGGATGGGCGGATGAGGCAAAGGCTCATCTGCGTAACGCCGGGCTGCGTCCGGTTGTCTGGACCGATGTGACTCCCAACCCGAAAGACATGGAGATCGAAGCCGCATACCGCAGATACCAGGCCAGCGGAAGCGACGTCATCGTCGGCGTCGGCGGTGGCTCCTGTATCGATGCAGCCAAAGGCGTCGCGATCCTGTCCGGCAATGGCGGCCACATACTCGGCTACGCGGGTATCGACCGCGTCGTCCAGCCCATTCCGCCGATGGTCATGGCTCCCTCCACCTCCGGTACCGGCGCCGATGTTTCCCAGTTCGCCATTGTCAGCGACACGACGAACAACATCAAAATCACCATTATCAGCAGGACACTCGTTCCCGATGTCTCTGTGATCGATCCCCGACTGCTGACCACCATGCCGGATTCGCTCAACGCAGCGACCGGTCTCGATGCGCTCACTCACGCCATCGAGTCCTTCGTATCCCGCGCGCACAACCGCCTCACCGACAGGCACGCACTCACGGCAGCCAGGCTCGTGGCCGCCAACCTGGCCAAGACCATCGACGAACCCATGGCCGCCGAACCTCGGATCGGCATGGCACAGGCAGCGCTCGAAGCCGGAATGGCCTTCACGAACGCTATTCTCGGTGCCACCCATGCCATGAGTCACCAGGTGGGCGGCCTCCTCGATACGCCCCATGGTGTGGTGAACGGCGTGTTACTACCCCACGTGATTCGATTCAACGCGGCTACCGACCCCCAACGATTTGTGCCGCTCGCCGCCGCGATCGGAATCGATACCACGAACGCACCTGCGGACGAGATCGCCGAGTCGTTGGCGCAGCGAGTTCGGCAACTGGCCGATGCCGTCGGCATACCAGACGGTCTGGCAAAGCTCGGCGTCGCCGAGACCGATCTACCACTACTGGCTACGACCACACTCAATGACGCGTGTTTGAACACCAACCCGCGCAGCGCCACACAGACCGATATCGAAGACCTCTTCCGGACCGCGCTGTGAGGTGAGCATTGTGAGCTCGAACAACGCACAGACCCCGGAAGCCGCACTTCTCGACCAGCTCACCGGTGTACGGTCTGGAAAGCGTTCCTACTATCCCGAGTATCTGCGTGGCGCCGAACGACTTGAATCCGCCGTCCGCGCTCTACACCGCATTTCACGCGCACTGGTGTACACCGCTGACAGCCCCCAGGATCTCGTGGAAGCGGTCGTTCATGCGGCGGCCGAACACTTGCACGCCGAATGGGTCCTCTTTGCGCTAGCGGATGGTGTCCTCCAAGCGGCGCAACCAAGGCACCTTCTGCTGTTCGGCGAACGCCTCTACCAGGACGAGTCCCTGTTCCCCGCCGATGTCGCCGCGCAATGGCACACTCTGCGGCATCGTCCGTGGGAAGCCGAACAGCAGCTTCCGGGAGACCCCGCCGTGCTGGTGGGCATGACGCTGGATGGGGAACCGGTCGGCGGTATCGCCGCCTGTCCAGCCCTCGAGGTCGAGGTCGCTGAGACCGATCTGGCGATCATGAACGTGCTCGCCAACCAGGCCGCGGTCGCCTTACACAACTCATTTCTCGTGCATGCAACCACGGAGCTGCGCGGACAAACACGACAACTCTCGGCGGCCGCGGAACGGCAGGCGAAGGATCTCGCCAGCCGCAGCGCGGAACTTGCCGAGACCCAGCGCAAACTGACTGGTGCCTTGCGTCGGCAGGTACTCGACGAGGAACGGCACAGAATCGCTCGAGAACTCCATGACAGCGTGACACAGGATGTCCTCAGTGCCGGCATGACCGTCGAAATCTGCCGCAGTGAACTCGAACGTGCCGGGTATGAATCAGGTGCCACGCTCGAACAGCTCCAGGCGGCCAAAGACCTCACCCGCCGGGCCGTGGAACGGCTCCGTACCTCGATCTACGCGCTCAACAACACCGCTGACGAGCCCGCGGGCTCCCTGCCGGTTTTGCTCCAGCGACTCTCCGCTGCCCATCTACCCGGCGATCTGACGGTCTCGGTCAGTATCCGCGGCAAGCCGCTGGCATTGGCGCCGAGAGCCGAACACGCCCTGTTGCGCGTCGCTGGTGAAGCCCTGTTCAACACTGCCAACCACAGTAATGCCAAACGTTGCGCGGTACGGCTGCATTATCACGCCACGCGGCTGGTGCTAACGGTCTCGGACGACGGTGACGGAGATCCTGCGACGCTGCGCCGAACGCTCAGCGTCACGGCCACCACCGCGTTCAGCGGTCACCGTGGTTTGGCCAACATGCACGCTCGCGTCGAACAACTCAACGGGACGCTCCGCATCCGGCGCTCAAGCTTGGGGGGTGTGATGCTCCGTGTGGAGATCCCACTACCTGCCCAATTCGACGACGAGGAGCCCGAATGACCATGACACGTGAACCCGCACCGAACACCGGGGCTCACGGTACTGTTGCACCGCACCGCATTCTACTCGTCGACGATCACGCGATCGTCAGGCAAGGACTCCGCACCATCCTCGACCGCGAGCCCGATCTATGCGTGGTGGGGGAAGCCAGCACCGCGAACGAGGCCATAGGCGTCCTCGAACAGACGAACCCGCAAATCGTGCTGCTCGACCTCAAGCTCTCCACTGGATCGGACACCGAGGGACTAGCGCTGTGCGCAGACCTCACCATGCGCCGACCGGAGCTCAGAGTGCTCGTTTTGACCACCTTTCTCGACGATCCACTTGTCGTGGAAGCGATCCAGAACGGTGCGAGCGGGTATGTGATCAAAGATGTGGATACCACTGATCTGATCCGATCGATCCGTGCCATCGCTCGAAACGAAACCGCATTCGACTCTCGCTCGGCCAACGCGATGGCACGTTCGATTCAAGCCACACCAGAACCGCTCGCGCTGACCCAAAAAGAACGCAATGTGCTCCAACTACTCGCTCACGGTATGCGCAACCGCGAGATCGGACTCCAGCTCTACGTATCGGAGACAACCGTAAAATTCCATGTGCGGAACATCCTGCGCAAACTTGCCGTTTCTAGCCGAGCCGAGGCTGTCTACGAAGCCAGCAAAATAGGCTTGATCTGACTGTTGGTGTTCGAGCCGTTCAGCGGGATCCGGCCTGCAGGCCTTTGGTGATCTGGTCCATCAC
>NZ_JALM01000053.1 GCF_000737195.2 Sciscionella sediminilitoris | reverse complement strand
GTGCGCGCGGCCGCCGAGGCAGCCGAGCTCGGCCTGGACGCCTCCAGCCCGGTGCCCCGCGCGCGCCTGCTCGCCCGCACGGAACCGGAGCACTGGGCGCGGGCACGCTGGCTGCTGCTGCCCAAGGACTACGTGAACGCCTGGCTCACCGGGGTGATCGGCAGTGATCCGCTCGCCTCGGTCAAGATCACCGATCCGGGCGGCGGGTACCTGCCGGTGGTGGACCGGGCCGACGGGCTGCGCGAACGCCTTCCCCCACTGCGGGCCCCGCACGAACCGCTCGGCGAACTGCGCGTGGACTGGCACGGTATTCCGGCGGGCGCGACCGTGGCCACCGGGACCATGGACGCCTACTGCGATGTGCTCGGCGCCGGGCTGAGCGCCCCGGGAACAGGCTTCGTCATCCTCGGCACCACCGCGGTGGCCGGGGCACTGAGCTCGGGCCCGGTCGAGGTTCCCGGGCTGGTGACCTTCCCGCCCTATCGCGGCCGGGTGGTGCACGCCGGGCCGACCCAGTCCGGAGGCGACTCGCTGCGCTGGTGGGCGCGCGCCAGCGGGCACTCGGCCGAGGATGTGCTCGCCGCGGCCGAACGGGCCGAACCGGGATCCGGCGGGGTGGTCTTCGCCCCGCATCTGCTCGGCGAACGCGCGCCACTGTGGGACAGCGAGGTGCGCGCCTGGTTCACCGGAGTGCACGCGGGAACCGGGTTCGCCGAACTGAGCAGGGCGGTACTCGAAGGGGTGGCCTATTCGGTGCGCGACATCCTCGACGCGGTGCGCGCGGTCACCCCGGTCGGGGAACTCGTGCTGTGCGGCGGCGGCACCCGGAGCCCGCTGTGGCGCCGGATCCTCGCCGATGTCACCCAGTCCAGGATGCGCGGGGTGGACACCGCGGACACGAGCGTGCACGGGGCCGCCGCACTCGCCGCGGCCGCGCACGAGGGCGTCGATCCCTGGGAACGCGCCGCCGGTTTCGACCGCGCGGGCGCGGTGCTCGAACCCGATCCCGGGCTCGCCCGGCGCTACGGCGAACTGTTCGCGGTGTACCGGGAGGCCTACGAAGCCCTGCGCGGGGTGCACGCCCGGATGGCGCGCTGACTCAGCCCACACCCAGCAGCGGCAGCCACACCTCGTCGACGATTTCCTCGATCACGTCCTCCGGCACCGGCTTCATGGACAGGAAAACCTCGTGCCGGTAGAGGTCGAACGGCAGGCTCGCCACTCGTGGCGAGCGCGGCGGTTCGGCGAGTTCGCCACGCTCGACCGCGCGGGCCAGGATCGTGTCGAACGGGGGCGGCTGGTCCGCGGGACCGATGGTGTCCCGCAGCTCGCCGAGGCTCATACCGGTCTCCCGGAAGTAGTCCGTGATCTGCACGCTGAGCAGGGTGAGCATGCGAGTGCGCCCGACATCGGCGTTGCGCAGGAAACCGATCGCGTCCGCGCGGAGGTTCCCGGTGTCGGGTAGCTCGATCGGTTGCGATGACCAGAATCTGCGCACCGTGGCCAGCAACAGGTCCTCGTGCTGCGGCCAGCGGCGGTAGAGCACGGGACGGCTCGTCCCGGCCCGGGCGGCGACGGCCTCGTAGGTGAAGCCCGGGTATCCCTGCTCGGCGAGCACCTCCCAGGCGGCGTCGAGAATCGCCTGCTCGAGCGCGGCGCCGCGCCTGCGCGTCTGACCACCAGCTTTAAGATTCACTTGCGTATCCTATCGCGGCGAGTTATCGTGGAAAATAAGATACGTAACCGTACTTTATTGGCCACCGGGGAGCGAGCATGAACACTCTGTACCGCATCGACAGCAGCATCCAGGGCGACCGGTCCGTGACGCGGGAGATCACCGACGAGTTCGAGCGCGCGTGGTCCGCGGCCCTGCCCGGCGGCCGGGTCGACCGGCGCGACCTCACCACGACACCACTGTCCCCCGCCACCTGGACCGACGCCCTTGCCGCCCGGGAGACCGCGGAGCCCACCCCGCAGCAGCAGACCGCCGTCGATCTCGCGGCCACGCTCGCCGGGGAGCTGCTCGCCGCGGATGTGATCGTCATCGGTGCCCCGCTGTACAACTGGGGCCCTTCGGGTCACCTCAAGTGCTGGATCGACATGCTCTGGACCGACCCCCGGTTCGCACCCCGGACCTACCCGCTGACCGGCAAGTCCGTGGTGCTCGTGGTCTCCAGGGGCGGCGGCGCTTCGCCGGGTGCGCCCCAGGAGGGCTGGGACCACTCCGTTCCGTTCCTGCTGCACACCTTCGGCGGCGAGGTGTTCGGCGCGGATGTCACCCTCATCGAGACCGAGCTGACACTCGCCGAGCACAGCCCGGCGATGGCCCACCTGCGCGAGAAGGCCGTACAACTGCGCACCCGGAGCCACGCGCTGGCCACGGAGACCGGCACCGCGCTCGCCGGTCTGGCGGCGTGACCCGGCCCGGAGCGGACGGGAACTAACCGGCCACGCGCGCCTCGGCCCGCTCCTGCTCCTCGACGGGGGCCGGGTGACCGAGCCCGTCGATCCAGGAGCGGAACAACCGGTGCAGCGATTCCGCGCCGACCAGTTCCCCGGAGACGGTGAACTCCTTGGGATACACCAGGAATCCACCCTCCTGCGGGCCGCCGAGACCGCCGTGCGAACCGACGTGCGGTTCGAACGGCGGCGCGTCATCGGTCTCCGGGTCGTACCGGCTGTTGATCATGATGTCCGCGCAGTTGTCGAACCCGTCGACCCTGCGGACCAGTTCCGGGGCGTGCTCGCCGTACTCGGCGAGCGGATCGCTGCCGAGCACCACGCCGGTGGCCAGCCGGTGCGCCCCGTCCCGGCCCAGCACTACGGGACCGTGTTCGCTGCTGCGCACCAGGACGAAGCCGATCCCGGGATGGTCCACGAGCGCGGGAAGCAGCTTGGGGTACTCGGCCTCGATGGTCTCCATCGGGACCCGGCCGTCGAATTCGGTGAACGAGACCATGGCCATGTGCCCGGAGGCGCAGGCCACCACGCCGGGCGCGACCCGGCGCACCGCACCGGGCGCATCCGGATGGCTGTGCTCGATGTGCCCGCGATCGCGGGCCCGTTCGCGCAGCCTGCTCGACACCGGACCGTCCGGCCTGCCGCCTTCCTGACCGCCCGCGCACCGGCCGACGAACTCCTCGACCGGCTCGCCGAAGCGTTCGGCGAAGTGCTGCCCCTGGGTCTGCCCGTGATCGGAGAGCACCACGAGGTGGTACGGCCGCGGCCCGAGCTTGCTCGCCCGGTAGAGCCGCCCGATGTGCCGGTCGATCTCGCGCAGCACCGCGAGGCTGTCGTGCCGCTCGATCCCGGAGTGGTGCGCGACCTCGTCGTAGCCGAGCAGGTCGGCGTACACCACGGGACGACCGGCGAGCATGTCGTCGAGGATCGCGTGCACCACGACATCCCGGGCGATGACGGTGGCCCCGGCCCTGGCAAAGGGATAGAACCCGCCGCGGTGCACCCTGGGCCGCACATCCGCGCGGCGCTGCCTCGTCGAGGCGATGATCTCCCTGCCGACCTCGGCGAAGTAGCCGAAGAAGGTGCGCACCGCGTTCGCCGGGTTCGCGAAGTAGGAGTAGTAGCCCGATCCCATCCGGTCGGTGCGGTGCCCGCGCAGTTTCCTGGGCAACAGCACCGAGATCGCGCTCAGCGTGAAGCTCACGTGCGGCGCGTCCCCGGTGAACAGGTTGCCGTGGCTGGCCCCGCCCTCGGCGAGCAGCCCGCGACCGTCGGAGTGGCGGCGCTCGATCTCCACCGCGTCCGCCGGGTGCGCGCAGCCCATCACGTGGTCGCGATCCTTTTCGTACCAGCGGAATCCGAGGATGTTCTCGTTCGAACCGTGCAGGATCCCGCACACGCTGGCCCCGGTCTGCGAGCTCCAGTCGGTCTGCCAGCGCCGCAGCGTGTGGCTGTCCTCGGCGAGCCAGCGGGCCAGGGTCGGCATGTCCCCGTCCCGGATCGCGCGCCGTGCCACGTCGTAGCCGAGCCCGTCGACCTGCAGGAAGATCACCCCGGGCGGCACCCGGCCCAGATCCGGACCGCGCTTGCTGCGCCGGGCCGCGCGGCGGAAGTAGAGCTCGTCCTGGTCCACCGAGAGCAGGCTGGAGACCACCGCGGTGATCAGGGTGACCCCGAGGACCAGGAACACCCCGGTGCGCAGCCCGTCGATGCGCACCCCGGGGACCAGGGTGAACAGGGCGAGCGTCGCAGCGCCGAGCAGCAGGTAGCTGCCGATACCGAGGGTGAAAAGGGCCAGCGGCAGCGCCACCCGCAGCACCAGCGGCCACACCACGCTGGTGAGCAGGCCGAGCAGCAGCGCACAGACCACCGGTTGCCACCAGGAGGTCATCGAGAAGCCGGGCAGCAGCACGTCGAGCCCGTACAAGGTGCCGATCACGGCGGCCCACACCAGGAGCACGCGCGCGGAATGCCGTCCGCCGCGCACCAGCCTGCCCGGTCCGTGCGTGGTCATGTCCTTCCCCTTTCTCCTGCGATGGCGCGCGATCAGGTTCAGCCCCACCGTCACCACGAGTACGAGCGCGGCCGCGAGCAGCGTGGCGATCAGCGGCGAGTCGAACAGTCCCCCGCTGAGCACGCCGAGCAGCGCGTAGGCGACCGCCCACAGCAGGCAGGCGGCGAACACCGAGGGCAGCAGCCGGCGCCACGGATAGGCCACCGCTCCCGCGGCGAGCAGCACCGGGATGCGCCCGGCCGGAACCAGGCGTCCGACCACGATCAGCTGCCAGCCGCGGTTGCCGAGCCGTTCGCGCATGTTCTCCAGCCGCTCCGGGCGCTCACCGCGCGCGAACCACCGCACCGCGGCCTCACTGCCCAGCCGCGCGATGGCGTAGGTGAGCACATCGCCGAGCATCGCGGCCACCGTGGCGATCAGCAGCACCAGCGGCAGGGAAAGGTGCGGGGTGGTCATCGCGACCGCGGCCGCGGCACCCACCACCGCCCCGGTGGGCACGATGGGCACGATCGAACCGAGCAGCACGCCCAGGAACAGCGTCGGGTACCCGATCGCGGACATGTCCGTCCAGCCGATGTTCACCCGGCCACCTCCGCACCTGGCTCGGTGAGCAGCACCCTGGTGCGCAGGCCCGCCTCGGCGACCGCGGCGGCGAACCGGCGCGGCGGATCCACCAGCAGCCTGCGCATTCGCGCGGTGCGGGCCAGCAGTGGCACCGCGAGCGTGCCCCAGTGCACCGGGACCGCGCACCGGGCGCGCAGCAGCTCCGCGGCCCGCGCGGCGCGTTCCGGATCCAGGTGCCCCGGTCCCAGGTTCGGGCCCCAGCCCCAGACCGGCAGCGCCGCGGTGTGCACCGGGGCGAGCTCGGCCATCTCCGGATACAGATCGGTGTCCCCGGCCAGGTAGATCCGCTCCCCATCGGCCTCGAGCAGGTGCCCGAGCGCGGGCGCGTCCGGGCCCGCCGTGCACCGCGGTCCCCAGCGGTGACCGGAGTGCACCGCGCGCACCCCGGTCACGGTGAGCCCGCCGTGCTCGATCCGCTCGCCGACCCCGAGTTCGGTGACCGCGCGGAAGCCCTTGTGCCGCAGCCACTCCCCTGCGCCGTGCGGGACCACGATCCGGACGCCGGGATCGAGCAGCCGCAGCGAGGGCAGGTGCAGGTGATCCCCGTGCAGGTGCGAGATCAGCACCAGTTCCGCGTCCCGCCACAGCCGCGGATCCGGCGGCGGGATGACCCTGCGGAGCCCGCCCACGGTCGCGGTGAGCACCGGATCGCTGAGCACCACGTGACCGCCGAGCCGCATCCTGATCGTGGAGTGGCCGAGGAAGTGCATGCCGGTCAGTATTCCCGACCGGTGATCGGCCGCTGGCGCCCCGTAGCCCCGAGGTGATTCCTACAGCCGCTCGATCAGCTGCCGCCAGTGCTCGTGCCGCTCGGGATCGGGGCCGAGTCCGCTGTATATGACCTGGTCCGCGCCCGCGTCCAGGTGCGCGCGCATCCGTTCGGCCACCGTGTCCACGTCCCCGTGCGCGACCAGGCGATCGACCAGGCTGTCCTCGAGCCCGGTGATCTCGCGTTCGGTGAATCCCATGCGCGCGAAGTTCTCCGGGTATCCGGTGATCCCGGACAGGAACCGCAGCGGTTCGCGCGCCCGTTCCCGTGCCTGGTCCGGTTCGAGCCCGATCGCGGCGAGCTGCTGCACGATGAGCGTGGCGCCGGTGCCGAGCCGGTCCCGTGCCCATGCGGTGTACTCGGGGGTGTTCAACGTGGTGAGCGCACCCGCGGAGCGCCGCGCGGCCAGGTCCAGCTTGCGTGGCCCGAGCGCGGCGAGGATCCGGTCCCGCTCCGGGACCGGCGCGGTGCCGTCCAGCTCGTCCAGGTAGGCGTTCAGCGTGCGCAGCGGATGCGGGCCGTGCCCACCGCCGATGCCCGCCACCATGCGGTCCGGGGCCGCGGCGTACCGCTCGGCGAGCGCGGCCGCCGGATGCAGTTCCACCATGGCCACCGCGCTGCCGACCCGGATCCGTTCGGTCGCCTCGAGCAGCCGGGTGAGCGGTTCCAGTCCGGCCTGCAGCTGCCCGCCGCTGACCCAGATGGTCCCGTAGCCGAGTTCCTCCAGGCGCGCCGCGTCCGCGCGGGCGCTGTCCCGGTCGGCGGTGTCGATCATGCTTGCGAGCTCGGAACGTGTCATGACCGCACCGTAGAACCTGAACCTATGTTGAGGTCAACAGCTGTTCGCGGAGCGCGTTCTTGTCCGGCTTGCCGACGTCGGTGAGCGGAATCTCGTCGAGCAACCGCACCCTGGCCGGGCGGTACATCGTGCCCTTGTGCCGCACTACGAGCTCGATGAGCTCGTCCCCGGACACCTGCTCATCGGCGACCACGGCGGCGTTGACCAGTTCCGCGCCGTCCGGATCCGGGGTGCCGAACACGGTGGCCGCGCGCACGCCGGGACTGGAGAGCAGCAGGCTCTCGATCTCGCTGCAGTACACGTGCCCGCCGACCACGACGATCATGTCCTTGACCCGGTCGACCACGTGCAGATACCCCTCGGCGTCGAGATAACCGACGTCCCCGGTGCGCACCCAGCCGTCCACGATGGTCTGCGCGGTCAGCTCCGGGTTCCGCCAGTACCCGGCCATCTCGTGCCCGGTGCGCACCCACAGCTCGCCGCGTTTCCCTTCGGGCACCGGGTTCTGCCGTTCGTCCAGGATCCGCAGCTCGACGTCCGCGGACACCTTGCCCGCGGTGGCCAGCAGCTCGGGCCTGGTGTGTTCCTCCTTGCCGAGCATGCTGACCAGTCCGGCCTCGGTCTGCCCGTAGAACTGCGTGAAGACCGGCCCGAACACCCGCACCGCGGCGGCCATCCTCGTCGGGTCCGCCTTGCAGCCGCCGTACAGGATCCGGCGCAGGCTGGACAGGTCGGTGCGCCCGATATCGGGGTGATCGAGCAGCCGGTAGATCAGCGGCGGAAGCAGGAACAGATCGGTGATCCGCTCGCGCTCGATCGTCGCCAGCACCTCGCCCGCGTCGAAGCCGTCGTGTGCGAAGACGACGCCTCCCTCGGACAGGGTCCGGTCGGCGAGCCCGCCCGCCGCGTGCGCGAGCGTGGTGCACACCAGCTGGCGCGGGGTGTACGGCTCGTCCTCCTGCTCGACGAGCACCTCGCCCGGTGGCTGCCAGTTGTCGAACCGGTAGCAGATTCCCTTGGGGTGCCCCGTCGTTCCCCCGGTGTGCCGGATCTGCTGGATGTCCTCCGGGCGGGCCCGGGAGCCGAGCGGTTCGGCCGATTCGGCGGCCGCGAGCGCGCACAGGTCCGTGCCGAGCGGTTCCCCCAGACCGAGCACCTCCACCGAGACGTGCTCCAGCACCCGCCCGGCCTCCGCGCCGAATCCGGCGTCCACGACGAGGAACCGGGCCTCGAGGTCCGCCACGATCCGCGCCTTCGCCTCCGGGGCCAGTCCGGCGTAGAGCTCACTGATCGTGCAGCCGAGCAGATTCGCCGCGAGCCGGGTGACGCGCATCCGCACCGAGTTCGCGCCGAGCAGCACGATCCGCTCCCCGGCGCGCGCCCCCAGGCCCTCGAGCGCCCGCGCGAACCGGTAGACCCGCTCGGTCAGGTCCCGGTATCCGACGGCGTCCCCGCCGTGCACGAAGGCGATCTCGTTCCCGTACTGGGCGAAGCAGTCGAGCAGGAATTCCGTGCTCGTCCGCGGACCATTCTCAGACAACCGGACCTCCCCGTCATCGGTTCGTTACGCTATGAGCATCCGGTTACGCCCACATCCCGGTCAATGACGCTGTGCGGTGTCCTCGATCACGGCCACATCCGGGGTAACCCAGGCGCGCGCGGTACATTCGACACGGCAGAGGTGGTGAACTGATTTGCGTACGGTGCTGGAGAAGCCGGTCAGAACGGCGTGGATCGCGGCCGTGGTGGTGCTGACCGCGCTGACCGTCTGGGTGATCACGCAGGTGCCGAGTGGTTCGACGGAGGCCGAGGCGCCCCAGAACGTGGCCGCGGACCACCCCGAACCCGAGGCCCAGGCGAAGCCCGCCCCCAAACCACAGGCCGTGCCCAATCCGGCGGTGGCCAACCGTTGCCCGGCGACCGCGGCCGCCTGCGTGGACGAGCGGCTGCGCATCAGCTGGCTGCAGCACGACGGCAAGATCACCTACGGCCCGGTTCCGGTGATGCCGGGTACCCAGGGCGCCGCGGACTCCGTGGCCACCCCGAAGGGCGTGTTCCGCGTGCAGTACAAGGACGCCGACCACGTCAGCGGCGAATTCGGCGAGCCGATGCAGAACGCGGTGTTCTTCGCCGCCGGAGGCATCGCCTTCCACCAGGGCAGCCTGGTGTCCACCTCGCACGGCTGCGTGCACCTCTCCCCGCAGGACTCCGCGCGGTACTACAAGGAGCTCGACCGCGGCGCCCAGGTCGCGGTCTTCTAGGTCCGCTGCCCGGCTAGGCGCCGATCGCGGCGAGCACTCGCCCGGCGAACTCCGGGCGGCACACCACGAGATCGGGCAGATACGGATCCTCGCGGTTGTAGCGCAGCGGCGCGCCGTCGATCCGCGAGGCGTGCAGCCCCGCGGCGAGCGCCACCCCGACCGGGGCGGCCGAGTCCCATTCCCACTGCCCGCCCGCGTGCACGTAGATCTCCGCCTCCCCGCGCAGCACCGCCATCGTCTTCGCGCCCGCCGAGCCCATCGGCACCAGCGCACCGCCCACCTCGCGGGCCACCGCATCGGCGAACTCCGGCGGACGGCTCGCGCTGACCAGGATCCGCGGCACCGCGGGCGGCTCGGCCGCGCTCGCGGACTGCCCGCTGGCGTGCACCGTGTCCAGATCGGGCTGGGCGACCGCGGCCGCGGTGATACCCGCGCCCGCCTCCCAGAGGGCGACATGGACCGCCCAGTCCGAACGGCCCTTGGCGTACTCCTTCGTCCCGTCCAGCGGATCCACGATCCACACCCGCTCCGCGGCCAGCCGCGCCCTGTCGTCCTTGGCCTCCTCGGAGAGCACCGTGTCCGCGCCCCGCTGTCCGGCCAGCCGCTCGAGCAGGAAATCGTTCGCCAGCGCGTCCCCCTTCTTGCCGAGTTCCGCTCCGGTCAGTCCGGACTCGGCGCGCAGTCCGAGCAGCCGCTGCCCCGCCTGGCCCGCCAGCTCGGCCGCGAGACGGATATCCGTTGTCGTCACCGCACCAGCATGCCGGTTCAGTCCCCGCCGGGAAAGGCACCCGGCCACGGACCGGTCGGCAGGGTGAGTTCCCGCTCGTACTGCTCGCTGCGGTAGGGATGCAGACCGCGCGCCTTGTAGTTGGGCAGCGCACGCTCCCCGTCCAGCGTGCAGGTGTGCAGCCAGACCCGGGACACCGGCGGGAAATCCGGATGCCGTCCGGACAGCGACCACGCCCTGCGCAGCGCCGTGGTCAGCAGGTGGCCGCCGAGCCCACGGCCGGTGAACGCGGGAAGCAGGCCGAAATACGCCAGCTCCACCTCGGTGCCCTGTTCCCCCGGTGAGCCCAGCAGCTCGGCATATCCCGCGGGCGCGCCGCCGGACCAGCACACCCAGCTCTCGAATCCCGGCTGGGTGACCCAGTCCTGCCAGCGCTGCCAGGACCAGTCCAGCCGGTCGGTCCAGTAGTGCGCCCCGCCGACCGTGGCATAGAGGAACCTGCTGAACTCCGGGGCGGGCACCTCGACACGGGTGATCTCCACCGGTTCCTCCGGGACCACCGCGGGAACGATGTCGGCCGGAGCGAGCTGCTGCAGAAACGTCCTGGTGACAAGCACGCACCGGAGTGAACCACAGGGTGGTCCACGCCGGAAGGCCTAGGCTCGCCGCCATGGCCGACCCGATTTTCGAGCACCCCCGGCTCGCGGCGATCTACGACGCGCTCGAAGCCGATCGCGCGGACCTGGCCGCCTATCTCGCCATGGCCGAGGAATTCGCGGCACACACCGTGCTCGACATCGGTTGCGGCACCGGCACTCTGGCGCTGCTGCTCACCGCACGCGGCCATACGGTCACCGGGGTCGATCCGGCCGCGGCCTCGCTGCGGGTCGCCCGCGCGAAACCGGGTGCGGACGCGGTGCGCTGGCTGCACGGGGACGCGACGACCCTGCCAGCGATGCGCGCCGATCTCGCCACCATGACCGGGAACGTCGCCCAGGCGATCACGGATCCGGCCGAGTGGGCGGCGAGCCTGCGGGGCGTGCACGCCGCGCTGCGCCCGGGCGGACGGCTCGTGTTCGAGACCCGGGATCCGGCGTTTCGCGGCTGGCGCGCGTGGAACCGCGCGGATTCCCACCGGGTCACCGAGATCCCCGGGGTCGGCGAGGTGCGCAGCTGGGTCGAACTGCTCGACATCCGCGGCCCGCTGGTGACGTTGCGCTGGCATTGGGTGTTCGCCGCCGACGGCGAGGTACTCACCTCGGATTCCACGCTGCGTTTCCGGGAACGCGAGGAAGTGGCGGAATCACTGCGAGCGAACGGATTCCGGGTCGACGAGGTCCGCGATGCGCCGGATCGCCCCGGCCGTGAATTCGTGTTTCTCGCCGCACGGCCCGGATGAACCCGTTAGGCTGACCGGACAGTAAGGCACACAACGGATGCGGGGTGCGATAGGTGCTGACTCTCGACCACGGGGCCCTTCTGGAGCATGCGGCACGGGACGGGCACGAGATCGGGCGACTGTGCCGCGCCGCCCCGGAGGCGACCGTGCGCAGCTGCCCCGAATGGTCCGGGGCGGACCTGCTCGCCCACACCACCGCCTTCGCGCACTGGATGCCCGCAGTGTTCGCCGGAACCAGCACGATGACCACCCCGCTTCCCACGGTCACTCCCGCCGAGGCCGCCGGGGACTGGGACGGCGCACTCGATTCGCTGCTGGGCACCCTGCGTGCCGCCACGGCGGACGATCCGGTGCCCAACTGGTCCACGTCCCCGGACACCGCGATCTTCTGGATCCGCCGCTGCGCCCAGGAGTTCGCCGTGCACCGCTGGGATGCCGCGACGACCGGGACCGCGGAGCCCGCGCCGATTCACGCCGAGCTGGCCAGGGACGGAATCGAGGAGTACTTCGACGCCTTCACCGCGACCGGGCTCGCCGTGCACCCGGAGCTGGCCGCCGATGCGACCATCACCCTCGAGCTCACCGACCTCGACCTGTCGATCAGCAAGGACCTGCCGCGCCCCGGCCCCGTCACCAGGATGCGCGGTACCGCGTCGGAGCTGCTGCTCGCGCTGTGGCACCGGATCGATCCGCTGGACCTGCACGTCGACGGGGACCGCGGCCTGCTCGAGCGGTGGCCGCGTATCTGAACGGTCAGTCGGCTTCCTGTTTCGCCCTGCTCGGTGCGACCCGGGGCGGTTCGTTCGGCATCTTGGGGTAGACCGGAGGCCAGGGCGCGTCCATCAATCCGTCCGCGAGGTCCCGTTCGGACCACTCCAGCAGCACCTCGATCGACTGTGGATCGCGCTGCTGCCACGGATCCCCCTGCTCGGCGAGCCTGCCCGGAACCGTGGCGATGGTCAGCGTCTCCGGGGTGACCGAATCCAGTTCCGCCCAGCGGATCGGGGTGGAGACGGGCGCACCGGCCTTGGGACGCACGCACCACGCACCGAACACCGTCTTGTGCGGCGCGTTCTGGTTGAAGTCCACGAAGACCCGCTTCCCGCGTTCCTCTTTCCACCACTTCGCCGTGATCAGGTCCGAGTGGCGGCGTTCGAGTTCCCGGGCGAGCGCGACCGCCGCGGCACGCACCTGGTAACCGTCCCAGCGCGGCTCCAGCGCCACATACAGGTGCAGTCCGCGCGATCCCGAGGTCTTGAGCAGCACCTCGACCCCGAGTTCGGCGAGCAGTTCCCTGGTGCGCACCGCGGCCTCGCACACCTCGGCGTAGCCGACCCCTGGTGAGGGATCCAGGTCGATCCGCAGTTCGTCGGTGATCTCCGGGCTGTCCGCGTGGTAGGGCCACACGTGGAATCCGAGGCAGCCCAGGTTCACCGCCCACAGCACGTGCGCGAGGTCCGCGGCCACAAGGGCATCACTGGTGGTTCCGTTCGGCGTGGCCACCTCGGTGGTCTGCAACCAGGGCGGAGTGGACTTCGGGACCCGTTTCTGGAACCAGGACTTCCCGCCTGCCCCGTTCGGGTAGCGTTCCAGCAGCAGTGGCCTGCCGCGCACCGTCCGCAGCAGCGGTTCCGCCACCGCCTGGTAGTAGCGCACCAGATCGAGCTTGGTCTCCCCGCGTTCGCCGAAGAACACCTTGTCCGGGTGCGAGATGGCCACCTCCACGCCATCCACCTCGATGGTCAGCGATTCACTCATCACGGCTCCTTGACTGCGAACACGTCGGCGAGTTCGGCCGGCGCGATCTGATCGAGCTGGGCATAGGTGCAGGAGCCCGGTTCCCGGTCGGTGCGGAACCGCACCAGCCGCCCGCCGTGCCGGAACCGGCCCGCCATCAGGTGTTCGTAGCGCACCTCGGCGACCAGCTCGATCCGCAGCGGTTCCCAGCTGAGGTCCTTGCCCGCGCTCCACCTGCTCTGCCCGCCGGGAAGCAGGGCGCTGCCGTCTCCCGCATCGAGCCAGCTCCGCCACGGATGCCCCGCGGATGCGTTCGCGCGCAACGGCTCCAGCTCGGTCACCAGCTGGCGGCGGCGCTCCGCGGTGAAACTGCTCGCCACCCCGACATGGTTGAGCGTCCCACGTTCGTCGTAGAGACCGAGCAACAGCGAACCGACCCCGTTGCCGTCCTTGTGCCAGCGGAATCCCGCCACGACGCAGTCGGCGGTGCGTTCGTGTTTCACCTTCCACATCGTGCGGCGGTCCTGCTCGTACGGCGCGGCCCCGTCCTTGACCATCACGCCGTCGAAACCCGCGCCCTCGAACCGGGCGAACCAGTCCCTGGCGATCTCCGGGTCCTCGGTGACCGGCGTCAGATGGATCCCGTCCGGGGCGTGCTCCAGCACCGATTCGAGCAGGCGGCGGCGTTCGGTGAACGGGGCCGCGGTCAGGTCCCGGTCGTCGAGCGCGAGCAGATCGAAGGCCACGAAGCTCGCCGGGGTCCGCTCGGCGAGGGTGCGCACCCGGGAGGCCGCCGGATGCAACCGGTTCTGCAGGGTGTCGAAGTCCAGCCCGGTCCCGGTGACCACCACGATCTCCCCGTCGAGCACACACCGCTGCGGCAATGCGGGCCCCAGCAACTCGACCAGCTCGGGAAAGTACCTGGTCAACGGGCGATCATTGCGGGAGCCGAGTTCCAGTTCCGGCCCGTCGCGGAACACGATGCCGCGGAACCCGTCCCATTTCGGCTCGTAGTGCAGCCCCGGGGCGCACGGCAGCTCGCGCACGGCCTTGGCGAGCATCGGTTTGACCGGCGGCATCACGGGTAGCTCCACGTCGTGATCCTAAGCCAGATCCACCGGAAGCGCGCCCGAAACGCGAAGCATGACGGTGATGTCAGTGATGGAAGCTCGTGTGCACGCCTGTCCGCTTACTGGGTCCCGGTTGCTCGCGCAGGTCCGGGAGGATCCGTTCGAGATCGCCGAGCAGCAGGTCCGCGAGATCGTGCGTGAATCCGTTACGCACCACGATGCGCAACACGGCGAGATCGGTCCGGTTCTCCGGGAACGTGTAGGCGGGCACCAGCCAGCCGCGTTCCCGCAGCCTGCGCGACACGTCGAACACATCGAAGGCCTCGACATCCGGGGCCGTGGTGAACGCGAAAACGGGTAGCTCATCGCCCCTGGTGATCAGGCGGAACTCGGGGAACTCGGCGATCCGCGCGGCGAGCTCGGTCGCCACGTTCCGGGTTGCCTGCTGTACCGCGCGGAATCCTTGCTTGCCGAGCCGGACGAAGGTGTAGTACTGCGCGACCACCTCGGCGCCCGGGCGGGAGAAGTTCAGCGCGAAGGTCGGCATCTCACCTCCGAGGTAGTTCACGTTGAACACGAGCTCCTCCGGCAGGGCCTGCTTGTCCCGCCACACCACCCAGCCGACCCCGGGGTAGACGAGCCCGTACTTGTGCCCCGAGGTGTTGATCGAGGCGACACGGGGCAGCCGGAAATCCCATTCCAGCTCGGGATCGAGGAACGGGGCGATCATCGCGCCGGAGGCACCGTCCACGTGCACGGGGATGTCGGTTCCGGTGCGCCGCTGATACTCGTCCAGGGCTTCGGTGATCTCCGCGACCGGTTCGTAACTCCCGTCGAAGGTGGACCCGAGAATGGCGACGACCCCGATCGTGTTCTCGTCGACCCGGGCCAGCGCCTCTTCGGCGGACAGGTGGAACCGCTCCCCCTCCATCGGCACCAGGCGTGGCTCCACCTCCCAGTACTCGCAGAATTTCTCCCAGCACACCTGGACATTGGCGCCCATGACCAGGTTCGGCCGCCCGGTGCCGCCTGCCTTCGCCCAGCGGCGCTTGAGCGCCATCCCGGCGAGCATGCAGGCCTCCGAGGAGCCCGTGGTCGAGCACCCCATCACCTGGTCCGGATCCGGGGCGTGCCACAGGTCGGCGATGATGCGCACGCAGCGCCGCTCCAGTTCGGCGGTCTGCGGGTACTCGTCCTTGTCGATCATGTTCTTGTCCACGCACTCGGCCATCAGCTCGCGCGCCTGGGGTTCCATCCAGGTGGTCACGAAAGTGGCCAGGTTGAGCCGTGCGTTTCCGTCGAGCATCAGCTCGTCGCGGACCAGCTGCAGCGCGGTGTCCGGGGCGACCGAGTCATCGGCGAGCCGCTCGTGCGGCGGACTCAGTTCAGCGGCCAGATCCGGGCGCGCATCGTGCAGCGGATTACTGCCACCGCTGCGGTTCGTGCGCCTGTTCGTCCCTGTCTGCGAAGCCGTTCCCGTGTGCAGCGCCATGGATGTCACGGTAACGCGGTCTCGGCGCGACTGGGGCATCTCTAATGACTGTGCACTCTAATGACTGTGACATTCTAATGAAAGTCGCGCGAGGTGGAGGGCACCCTGAGGTTGAGCGGTTCCATGTGTTTGGCGAGCAGGTTCGTCACCCCATCCGCGTGTTCGACCAATCCCCTGATGAGCAGCCCCTGGCTGGTCCGCGCGATCCTGCGGTAGCGCTGCCACACCTGGAGTGTGCAGATCACGTTCGCGATCCCGGTCTCGTCCTCGACGCTCATGAACGTGACCCCGCCCGCCGTCGCGGGACGCTGCCGATGGGTGACCGCTCCCCCGATGTTCACCAGCTGACCGGCGTGCTCGGCCAGTTCGTTCGCCGGAACCACGTCCCGCGCGGCCAGCTGGTCGCGGACGAACTCGGTCGGGAAGGTGTCCGGGGAGAGCCCGGTCGCCCAGACATCCGCGACCGCCCGTTCGATGGGTTCCATCGCCGCGAGCGCGGGCGCCCGGACCCCGGGGATGGTGTCCGGCAGTTCACCATGGCCGATCTGCGCCGCCGCACCGGCTCCCCACAGAGCAGCGCGCCGGTCCGTGCCGCAGCACTCGAACGCCCCCGCGGTGGCGAGCGCTTCGAGCTGGTCGGCGCGCAACCGCAGTCGCTGCGCGAAATCCGCCATGTCCCGGTACCAGCCACCGGTCCGGCGTTCGGTCACGATCCGCTCGGCCACCTCCTTTCCGATGGTGCGCACCGTGGCCAGCCCGGTGCGCACCGCCTTTTCCCCGGTACTGGATTCCTCGGGTTCGAGGTCCGCCTGGACGTCGCTCGCGTTGATGTCCGGCCCGCGCACCACGACTCCGTGCCTGCGCGCATCGGTGACCAGGGACTGCGGCGAGTAGAACCCCATCGGCTGGGCACGCAACAGCGCCGCGCAGAACGCCGCGGGATAGTGCAGCTTGAACCAGGCACTGGCGAAGACCAGGAGCGCGAAGCTGAGCGCGTGGCTTTCCGGGAAGCCGAAGTTCGCGAACGCGAGGAGCTTGTTGTAGAGCTTGTCGGCGAGCTCACCGGTGATCCCGTTGTCCTTCATCCCGTCGTACAGCCGGTCCTTGAGCTTCGCCATCCGCTCGGTCGACCGTTTCGCGCCCATCGCCCTGCGCAGTTCGTCGGCCGCGGCGGCATCGAACCCGGCGATGTCGACGGCCATCTGCATGAGCTGTTCCTGGAAGAGCGGAACCCCCTTGGTCTTCTTCAGGGCGTTCTCCAGCAGCGGATGGTCGTAGTCCCACTCTTCGCCTTTCTTGTTCTTGCGGCGGATGAAGGGATGCACCGAGCCGCCCTGGATGGGACCGGGCCTGATCAGCGCGACCTCGATGACCAGGTCGTAGAACTCCTCCGGGTGCAGCCGGGGAAGGGTCGCCATCTGTGCCCGGCTCTCCACCTGGAACACGCCGACGGAATCCGCGCGCTGCAGCATCTCGTACACGGCCTTTTCGCCGAGGTCGAGCTCAGCGAGGTCGACCTCGGTTCCATGGTGTTCCGCGACGAGGTCGATCATGTAGTGCAGCGCGGAGAGCATCCCGAGCCCGAGCAGGTCGAATTTGACCAGCCCCGCCGTGGCGCAGTCGTCCTTGTCCCACTGCAGCACCGAACGGTTCTCCATCCGGGCCCACTCCACCGGGCAGACCTCGCTGACCGGACGCGCGCAGAGCACCATGCCCCCGGAATGGATACCGAGGTGGCGGGGTGCGTCCTCGATCTGTTTCGCGAGCTCGAACACATCCTCGGGAATGTCGTAGCCGTCTTCCTTGGCGGTCTTCGCGAGCGGGCCCCAGCGGTCGATCTGTTTGCTCCACGCGTCCTGCTGCCCCGTGGAGTAGCCGAGCGCTCGAGCCATATCGCGCACGGCGTTGCGGGATCGGTAGGTGATCACATTGGCCACCTGGGCCGCGCAGTTTCTCCCGTACTCTGCGTAGACGTGCTGGATCACCTCCTCGCGCCGATCGGATTCGATGTCGAGGTCGATGTCCGGGTACCCGTCCCGCTCCGGGGCGAGGAACCGTTCGAAGAGCAGCTCCCAGCGAACCGGGTCGACCTTGGTGATACCAAGGGCATAGCAGACCGCGGAATTGGCCGCGGATCCCCTGCCCTGGCACAGGATTCCCTGCTCATGACAGAAATCGACGATCTCGTCGACGATGAGAAAATATCCGGAAAAACCCAACTTCTCGATGACCGTCAGTTCGTGGTCAATCTGGCCATGCGCCATCGGGCTCTCCGCCGCCGAGCCGTAGCGGATGGCCGCGCCACACCGGATGCGCTCACGTAGTTGCCCTTCCTCGCTCTTGCCTTCGGGATGGGAGAACGGCGGAAGTCCGGGAGAGTCGAGCAGCAGATCGAAGGAGCAGTCCACCCCGAGCAGCGCGGCCCGTTGCACCGCACCGGGATATCTCTCGAATCTGCGGTGCATCTCCGCCCCGGATCGCAGATATGCCATGGGAGCCGGGGGCAGCCAGCCGTCCAGTTCCTCGAGCGAGCGGCGGGAACGGACCGCGGCCATCGCGGCGGCGAGCCTGCCCCGCTGTGGTGTCGCGTAGTGCACCGCGCCCGTCGCCACGGTCGGGCAGCCGATATCCTCGGCGATCCCGGCGAGCAGATCGTTGCGCCGGTCGTCGTCCGGAAGGCCGTGATCGGTGAGCTCGACGAACACGCTGTCCCGGCCGAAAAGGGCGACCAGCCGCCGCAGCTCCCGCGCTGCGGCGGCCGGCCCTTCGGTACTCAAGGCTTGCCGCACCGCACCTTTGCGGCAGCCGGTGAGTACCAAGCAGTCCTCGCCGAGAGTCTCGGCGAGCTGTTCGAGGTCGTAGACGGGTTTTCCCTTCTCGGGCTTTCCGTGCTTATCGGTGACTCGCGCACTGCCGAGTTGCCCTTCGGTGATCGCCTTGCACAGCGCGGAATATCCGCGCTGTGCCCGGGCGAGCAGCAGCAGATGCGTTCCCTCGGGATCGGGGAAACCGTTTTGTGGCTTGCTGAGCCCGAGGGACAGTTCGGCACCGTAGAGAGTACGGACACCCAGTTCCCGCGCCGCTTCGGCGAACCGGACCACCCCGTACATGCCGTCGTGATCGGTGAGAGCGATGGCATCGAGGCCCAGTTCCGCCGCGGTCTCCACCAGTTCCCTCGGAGCGCTCGCCCCGTCGAGAAAGCTGAAGTTGGAGTGGCAGTGCAGCTCGGCGTAGCGCGGTGTCTGGTCACCGTCCGCGCTGTCGGTGGGCTCGAGGAAAATCTGCTCGTCCGGTTTCCGGTACGGCTCCCGTTTCCGGGTCCATGCCGGGCTGTCGTTCCCGTCACCCGGCTGAGGTTGTTCGCCGGCATAGGCCCGTTCGAGCTCGCCCCACCTGATCGGCGGATTCTCCCAGCCCATCAGTCGTACACCCCCTCGAGGATCCAGCGCTTCTCCTTGCGCAGTAACAGAAAGCCCTGCTCCGATCGCCGGTCGGCACAGACCACCTGAATCCTGGCCAGTTCCCGTGCCGGATCCGCGCGCCACCAGTGCTCGTCCAGCAGCCAGGGACCCGCCCACCGGCTGATGAACCGTTCGGCTCCGTCCACGACGAGGCTGCACGGTTCCGCGGTGAGCTCATGGCGCGCGCTGATGCCCACCGGGTTCGCCCAGCCGTCGAGCACGGTCACCGGCAGCTGCTCGACGGGAATGGTCGCCGGGGAAGGAGCGGGAATCCGCCCCGGCCACGGCAGATCCGGATCGGTGTCCGGCACTCGCTCCTCGCCCCAGGGCACGAGCCGCACCCGGGCTCCCGGTGCGCGGGCTCCCCGGAGGACCGGGGTGTGCACGGAGTCCGGCCCGAGCAGTCCCTGCAACCGGACGAGTGCCCGCCCCGCCCGTTCCTCCTTCGCCCGGTCGGCCTCCGCGCCGTGCCACATGCCGAGCTGCCCGTCTTTCCCGGAAAGGGTTTCCTCCGGTTCCAGGTGCACCGCGCACACGCCTGCCGTGGGCGCACCGTCTCGCCGGCGCAACCACCCCTCCAGCTGCCAGCGCACCCGCTCGGCGATGCCGTGCTCGGTGAGCGGCTCCGCGCAGCGCCAGGAACGCGCGAATTCCTCCCCGTGCGCGGTGCGGGCACGCACCCCGAGTCGCACACAACCCAGGCCGTGCGCGGTGAGCAGGGAGTTGAACCGTTCGGCGAGCCCTCGCGCGGCGAAGGCCACGGTGTCGATCCGGTCGAGCGCGGGATCGAATTCCTGGCTCAGCACCAGACTGGCGGGAACCGCCCTGCGCACCGCGGGCCGTTGCTGCCTGCCCGTGGCGATCCGGTGCAGCCGGATCGCATCCGTACCGAATCGCGCGCCCACATCCCGTTCCGGCAACGCGGCGAATTCACCGATGGTGCGGATTCCCAAGCGGTACAACAGGTCGAGGAAATTCCCCAGATCCCGGTCGAGCCTCGGATGCGGCGGCCGCAGTGGAATCGCCAGATCGGCGATCGGCAGCGGGGCGAGGAACTTCGCTGAGCCGCCATGCGGGACGAGCTCGCCTCGCATGGCGGCGATCGCGGAGGCGAACAGCCCGTCGGCGACCCCGGAAATGCACTCCAGGCCCAGTTCGGTGCCGATATGCTCGACCATGCGCTCGGCGGCCCGCGCCTCGCCGCCGAACGCGGTCGAGGGACCCCGCGCCGGAATCGTGACCATCCCGGGGCGCACCACCTCGATCCCCGGAGCGATCCGCTCCACCTCAGCCGCGACCGCCTCGAACATCCGCGCGTCCCGGTCCTGATCGTCGGGAACGACCCGGATCTCCGGGCAGATCGACTGCGCCTCCCGGCGGCGCATTCCCCTCCGCACCCCGTGCTTACGTGCCGTTCCCGAGCAAGCGAACACCCGGTTCGCGTGCACCACGGCCACGGGCGCATCCAGCGGGATCCCGCCCGCGGCACTCGCCGCGGCCACCGGCCAGTCCGGTACCCAGACCGTGAGCAGGCGCGCCATCAGCCCACCTCCGCCACGGACTCGGGCAGCCGGTCCCCCTGTGGTGGCAGGCACAGCTCCGCCCCGCCGCCGTGCCCGCGGCCCTCCTGTTCGATCCGGAGCCGCTGGTATTCCAGGGCCCCGTGTCCATGCCGCGCGCCGAACCATGCGCGTCCGGTGCACCGGACGACCGGATCCGCCCCCGGCACGGATTCGTCGACGATCAGCACCGCCCCGCGCTGCCGTGCCCGCGCGCTCAGTTTCCGCGCCAGCCCGGGCCGGGCGTCCGGGCGCACTTTGGTGCACCCGAACGAGAGCGCGATGATGTCGAACCCGTCGAAGAGCGCATCGAGAGCCGGGACGAGTTCGAGCCCCGGATCGGGCACCAGGGCCAGCCGCGCGAGCTCCACCCCGAGCTCGTGCGCGGCGAGCACCCCGAGATCGGGGCGCCCGACGACGGCCGCCCAGCTTCCCCGCGCCGTGGCCTCGGCGAGCAGCGCGAGGGTCAGCGAGCTCGAACCGAGGACCGCGACCGTACTTCCCTTGCGCAGACCGCCGAGCGGAAGGATCTCCGCCAGATCCGGCCGAACCGGGAGCAGCCGCTCCGCGAGGTCCGTGGAGAGCTCGCTCGCCGGCCGCACTCCGGCCCCGCGCAGCTTGCGCAGGGTGGTCACCCCGAGCGGGGCAGCGGATGCCTCCCCCGCCCGTGGCACTGCGGCAGGCGCGGACATGATCTCCCCCTTCAGCGGATGCCCACCGGTGTTGGCGAGCCGGATTCGAACATCGGGTTGCTATCGAACTGGTGTTCGAATTATGCTGACTGATGTGCGGCGATGTCAAGCTCGCTCACACCGGGAACGACTGAGAGGTGGCCCACCGATGAACCACCCGGAATCCCCGGGAACAGCCGGGATCGCCCGTGGGCGTGATCCCCCGATCCGCCAGGACGACCCGCGCGGGCGCTACCGCTCGCCCTCACCCCGCGCCGCGAGTGCCTCACCGAGTTCGTCCGCGTGCCGGAGCGTGCGCACCAGGAACGGCACCGCGAACGCCGTCGCGGACCGGCCCGCGTCCCGCGCCTTCGCCGCCTCGCGCACCTCGCCCGCGATCCCGGCGAGAGTGCCGACGGCCTGCACGGTCAGTCCGACGAGCAGACCGAGGCGTTCAGGCCGCAGCCCGATCCGGTGCAACGGGCCGAGGCCGCGCTCGACGCTGCCGATCACGTCCACGATCCGGGTGGTCAACGTATAGAGGTTGGCCGCGGCCAGTGCGGTGACCAGGCGCAGCCCGACCACGATCGCCCCGTCCAGCCCGAGCAGCAGCCACTGCAGCACGAACACCACGACCACCAGCACTCCGAATGTGCGGGCAGACTGCAGGCAGCGGCGCAGCGGGATCCGGGCGATCGGGTAGCCGAGCACGGCGACCGCGGCGAGCACACCGAGCCACAGCGGGTCTCGCAGTACGAAGGCGGCGATGGCCAGGGCCAGGATGCCGAGCAGTTTCCAGCCCGCGCCCGCCCGGTGCAGCGGACTCGCGCCCGGTTCGTAAAGCCCGAGCGGGGTCATTCGGCGAGCTTCCGGTAATGGCGCAGCGCGGGTTCCGGGGTGTCGTCGGCGACCACCCGGCCACCGTCGATGACGACCACGCGATCGAACTCGCCGAGCAGATCGAGGTCGTGGGTGACGAGCAGGACCTGCTGCTCCAGGTTTCCCAGCAGCTCCACGAACCGGCGTTTGTTGCGCAGATCGAGCAGCGTGGTCGGCTCATCGCAGACGAGCACATCCGGTTCCCGCACGAGCATCGCGCACAGGGCGAGCAACTGCTTCTGCCCGCCGGAGAGCTGATGCGCCGGGTGTTCGAGATGTCCACCGAGTCCGTACGACGAAAGGAGTTCCCGTGCTTTCCGTTCCCGCTCGCCCTTCGAGATCCCCTTGCCGCGCAGGGAGAACGCCACGTCCTCCTCCGGGGTCGGCATGACGATCTGGCTGTCCGGATTGGTGAACACGAAGCCGACCCGCTTGCGTACCGCTCGCCCGTTCCGCACCGGATCGCGCCCGTCCACGGACACGCTGCCCTCGGTGGGGTGCACGAGTCCGTTCACCATGCGGGCCAGCGTGGACTTCCCGGAACCGTTGGCACCGACGAAGGCCACCCGCGGCTGCTCCAGGCACAGGTCGACCTCGGAGAGCACGACTCGCTCCCCGTAATGGTGCCCGACACCGCGGAACTCGATCACGAGATCACCTCCCAGAGCGTGGCGACGCCGAGCCCACCGCCCGCGGACAGCGCCGCGAGACCGGTACCCGGTCCACCGGACCGCACCATGGCGCTGAACAGCCGGACCACGAGCACCGCGCCGGAAGCGCCCCAGGGGTGGCCGAGCGCGATCGCCCCACCGTCCGGGTTCACCGTGTCCTCCTCGATCCCCGCCGCGTCGAGACAGGCGAGGGCCTGACCGGCGAAGGCCTCGTTGAACTCCACGATGTCCACCGCGCGGTCGAGCACGGCGCGCATCGCGGGAACCGCACCGAGCCCGAGCCGGTTCGGATCGCAGCCGGAGGTCGCCGCGTGTACCAGGCGCAGCCCGGGCAGTCCGAGCTCGCGCCTGCGCCGCTCGCTGACCAACAGCACCACGGCGGCCCCATCGCTGACCCCGCAGGAGTTCGCCGCGGTCGCGGTGCCGTACTCGGTGAAGGCGGGAGGAAACCTGGCCAATCGCCGTGTGGTGAACCCGGAGCGCGGGCGTTCATCGGCGCGGCATCCGGCGACCGGCACCAGTTCCGCGGTGAACCGGCCCGCACGCTGGGCCGCGACCGCGCGCTCGTGGCTGCGGACGGCGAACGCGTCCTGACGTTCCCTGCCGATCCCCGCTTCTGCGGCGACCAGGTCCGCGGCCTCCCCCATCTCCGGGTCGCCGATCTCCGCCGGAGAGAACGGGGCGCGGGTGTACCAGTGCGGTGGTTCGGTCCGCCAAGCGCGGTAGGGAGCCGTGGACGCGCTCTCCGCCCCACCGGCCAGATAAGCGTCCCCCTCCCCCGCCCGGATCAGGGCTGCGGCGGTGGTGATCGCCGCGAGCCCGCTCGCACACTGCCGGTCCACGGTCATCCCGGGCACTCCCGCGCCGAGACCGGCACCGAGCGCGGCGACCCGTGCGGTGTTCCCGCCCGGACCGAAAACGTTGCCCAGCAACACATCCGTGACGGTGTCCACATCGGACTCGGCGAGCGCCGCGCGCAGCACGGGTGCGGCGAGTGCGTCCACGGTCATCCCACGCAACGCCCCGCCCGCGGTACCGATGGGGGTGCGCCGCGCGGCGATGACCACCGGGGTCCGATCGTTCACCGCAGCGGCTCCCCGTCGAAGATGCCTTCGGCCAGCCGATCGGTGGCCAGGGACCGCGCCGGTTTCCCGGAGGAGGTACGCGGCAGGGATTTCGTGACCAGCCAGCGGCGCGGGCGCTTCGCCGGGGCGAGACCGGACCGGGCGGCGGCGCGCAGTTCCCGTACCGATAGCGGCTGCTCGGCCTGCACGATGGCGGTCACCAGGGTGCCGAGCGCAGGATGCGGGGTACCGACCACGAGCGCGTCGTCCACCCCGGGAACCGCGCGAAGCACCGATTCCACCTCCTCGGCGGACACGAGCACGCCACCGGTGGAGAGCATCGCGGAACCGCGGCCGTGCACGGTCAGCACCCCGTCGGTGATGCTGACCCGGTCGCCGACACTCGACCATTCCGGTGCGGGATGGAATCGGCCCGAGCGCAGATATCCGCTGCACGCGAGCGGGGAACGAACCCACAGTTCCCCGTCTCGGATGTCGAGCTCGGCATCGGGCACCGGGCGGAGCTCACCGACGCCGAGCGCGATCAGGGAGTGCTCGGCCGCGCCGTAGTACTCGAGCAGTTCCGCTTCCGGGAGCACGGCGGCGAACCGCTCACGCAGTTCCGCCCCGAGGTGTGCCCCACCGCAGACCACGGTGCGCAGCGCACAGGGGCCACCGTGCCGTTCGAGCTCGGCGAGCAGGCCGTGCAGCATCGCGGGCACCAGGTGCACGGTGTGCGCCGTGCGGGCGTCCGCCAGGCGCAGCCGCGGGCGCAGCACCGGTTCGTCCCCGCACCACAGCGCGTGCAGTGCGCCGAACAGGAACAGCGAGGAACTCAACGGTCCCGGCACGAGCACCGGGTGTCCGGCCCGGCCGAGTGCAGCGAAGCTGCGCGTCCAGGATTGCCTGGTGCGCACCAGAACCTTCGGCGTGCCGCTGCTGCCGGAGGTGGTCGACAGGTAGAACCAGCTGGACTCGTCCCCTTGCCGGGCAACGGGTTCGGTGCTCGTCGGTGGAGTCCCGGTCACCGTGACGTCCGGGCGGGCGTCGGCGAACACGGCCGCACGCTCGGATTCCGTCCACGCGGGGTCCACGATCAGGCTCGCCGCGCCGAGCAGATCCGCGCCACGCAGCCAGTCGAGCGGTTCCGGCGAGTCGATCGCCACCCGCGCACCGGAACCGGCCCCGAGCTCGGCGAGCCGGTGCGCGGCGCCGTACACGCGTGGGTTCACTCCTTCCTCCCCACCACCGTCGGCAGGGCGCGGTGCACGACCGAGGCGATGAGCGCGGCGAGCACCACCTTCACCGCGTCCCCGGGAAGGAACACCAGCGACTGCACGGCGGCCGCACCGAAGTCCCCGGTGTAGAAGCCGAGGAAGGGAATGCCGATCACGTAGTCGGCCACCAGGCCCGCGACCGTGGCCAGCAGCAGCGCGGGAAAACCCGGGCGGGCGAACCGGGCCGCGACGAGCCCGGTCACCAGTGCCGAGGCGATCCAGCCGATGAGGAAACCGCCACTGGGCCCGATGAACGAGGCGATCCCGCCGCGCCCGCCGGAGAGCAGCGGCAGCCCGATCGCGGTGACCGCGAGCATGAGCACGACCGAGGCGGTGCCCCGTTTCGCGCCGAGCAGGGCACCCACGAGCAGCGGCCCGATGTTCTGCACGACGATGGGCACCCCGGAACCGCCGATGTAGAACCCGGGGAACAGTCCGAGTACCGCGATGAACGCGGCGAAGACGACCGTTCGCGCGAGCTCGGCCGCGGGAAGCGTGGTTCGTTGATCCGGCACAAGCCGAACCTAACCCGCCCGCACGGCGAACCAAAAATCTCCCGGCCTGCCTTGTCACAACCCTCCAACGCACCGGCGATCGGATACAAAGTCCCCGAGGACACACCCGACCGAGGAGGCCCAGCCGTGCTCATCCTGCGTTCGATCGCGCTTTTCCTGCTCGCCGCGATCACCGAGATCGGCGGCGCCTGGTTGATCTGGCAGGGCGTGCGCGAACACCGGGGATGGATCTGGATCGGTGCCGGGGTGCTCGCGCTCGGTGTCTACGGCTTCGTGGCGACCCTGCAACCGGACGCGCACTTCGGCCGGATCCTCGCCGCCTACGGTGGGATATTCGTGGCCGGGTCGCTGGCCTGGGGCATGGTCGCCGACGGATACCGCCCGGATCGCTACGACGTGATCGGCGCGCTGATCTGCCTCGTCGGGGTCGGCGTGATCATGTACGCGCCGCGCGGCTGACCGGCACGAAGTCATCGGTGCTGCGCAGGGTCCGCGCGGCGAGCTCGTGTCCCTCGGCGAGGCGCCGCTCCGGTTCGTGCCCGGCAAGCAGGCCCGCGAGGTATCCCGAGGCGAAGGCGTCCCCCGCGCCGACGACCTCCACGACCTCGACCGGTTGCGCGGGCACGAAGGTCTTGTGCTCACCCTCGAACTCGCTGGCTCCGATGGCACCGTCCTTGATCACCAGCCGCCGCGGACCGGGAATCAGCTCGCGCACCTGCTCCGGGGTGTCCAGACCCCACAGCGTCTGTGCCTCGTCCTGCCCGACGAACACCACATCGGCGCGGGCGGCCAGCTCGCGGAGCACCGGGGCGGCCTCGGCCACCGGCCAGAGCGCGGGGCGGTAGTTCACGTCGAAGGAGACCAGCCGCCCGTCCCGCTTCGGCAGGGCGAGCACTTGCGCCACGAGCGCCCGGCAGCTCGCCGAGAGCGCAGGGGTGATCCCGGAAAGATGCACCAGACGCAGCTCGTCCAGCGGCACACCGTCGAGTTCGCCCTCGCCCATCCGGGAGGCGGCGGAACCGGCCCGGTAGTAGTGCACCGTGGTCTTCTCGGTACCCGGGTTCTTGAAGTACACCCCGGTAGGCGCTTCGGCGTCGGTGCGCACGAAGCGGGTGTCCACCCCGTGCCCGGACAGGGTGCGCACGATCCGTTCCCCGAAGGGATCCGCGCCCACCCGGGAGAGCCAGGCGGTGTGGTGGCCGAACTCGCGCAGGTACAACGCCACCGTCGATTCCGCGCCACCGATGTCGAGCCGCAGCCGCTCGGCCTCGGTGAGCGGCCCGTCCAGCGGCGCGAGCAGGGCCATGGTTTCTCCGATGCACAGCACTTCGACTGGTTCCACGGGGGTTCACCGTAGCGGACCGGGTGCCGCGCCCACTCCGCGAATCTCCTTTCCCACGATCTGGTCAGCCGTGCAAGGCAAGGTAGGGACCGAGTGCGAGCAGGGCGATCACGATCACCCGCTTGAGCAGCCTGGTGGGTACCCGGCGGGCGATGACCCAGCCGATGAGCACCCCGGCGAGCTCGGGTATCCCGACGATCGCGGCGAGCGGCCAGTCGATGGCACCGCTCGCGGCGTAACCGATCGAACCTATCCCGGCGATCACGATCGACTGGGCCTGCGCGGCGGCCAGCGATTCGAGCACCGGAACGCCGAAGGCGAGCAGCAGCGGGACGGTGAGCATGGGCCCGCCGATCCCCACGATCCCGGCGACGACCGCCACGGCGAACCCGGTTCCGAGCACGGTCAGGGTCCCCGGATGCGCCCGCTCGGTCTGCTCGGCGTGCCGTTCCCGATAGAGCACGAGCAGCGCGGCGAGCACCACGAGCACGCCGAGCAGGATGCCGAACGCCCGTGCCGAGACGTGCGCGTTGAGCAGCACACCGAGCGCGGTCCCCGGTAGCGCGGCACCCGCGAGCAGCAGCGCGGTCCTGCGGTTCGCCGGTTCGCGCAGGTGCCCGGAGCGCAGATAGGCGCCGGTGCCGAGTGCCCCGGTCGCGACGTGCGTGACGATCGCGGTGCCCGCCACCTGCGCCGGGCTCAGCCCGGTGAGCACGAACAGGCCGATGGTCGGCAGTACCCCGCCGGGACCGAGCGCGGTGATGCCGATCCCGCCGAGCAGGCCGAACAAGCCGAGCAGTAGCACCGTCATCCCGCTCACCTCGGCAGGCTCGCGTGGAAGCTGATCCGGTCCGCGCGCAGGTGGATCGACTCGAAGTCGACCGCCCGCCCGTCCGCGAGCCGGGTGCACCGCTCCACGGCGAACACCGCGGTGGATTCGGGCACCTCGAGCAACTCGGCACTGGCCGGATCGGCGTTGACCGCGTGCAGCAGCACATCCGAGCGGCCGAGCCGCTGCCCGCTGGTCTCCTCGATCAGGGCGAACACATCCCGGCCCGCGAGGTCCCTGTCGAGCAGCGGCAGCCCGATGTCCGCGACCAGGTACGTGCTGTCCAGGGACAACGGCGCGCCCCCGATCCGGCGCAACCGCTCCAGGTACACGATCCGCTCCCCCGGCTCGATCTCCAGCCGCTCGGCGATCGCGGGGGTTGCCGTCTCGATCCGTGCCGCCCGCACCTCGTTGCCGAGCTCGCCGTGCCCGTCCAGGTTCTCCGCGAGCCCGGCGAGGCGGTCCAGGCCATGGCCCAGTTTCGGCCGCACGACCGTGGTACCGATGCCCCGGCGCCGGGTGATCAGCCCCTCGGCGCGCAGCAGCCCGAGAGCTTCCCGGACCGCGTTGCGCGAGGCGCCCAGCCGCTGCCCGAGCGCCCGCTCATCGGGCAGCGGCTGGTCGTCGAAGGTGCCCTGGGCGATGGATTCGCGCAACACTCCCGCAAGCTGGCGGGCCCGCTGTGCTCGAGATGTGGTCACCCGGCGAGGCTAACCGGGTTTCGATGACGGCTGTGTTACGCCACCCCACGTGCGCTGCGCAAACGCCTCACCTGCGGATCAGGAGCCGGGAGCCGGAGTTGCGCCACGCGTGAACCGGATGGTGCGCAGCTGGAAGGGCCGCAGGGCGATGGTGAACCCGCCCTCGGGGTGCGCGTATTCCTCGGGTTCGGCCCAGTCCCGCTCGAGCAGATCGGTCGCGGCGACCCGCTCCACGCCGAAGCTCGCGCGCACCGTGGCCTCCGCCCGGGTGCCACCGCTCTCGTAGAGCCGCAGCACCACATCGCCGGAACGGTCCTCGGCGAGCTTCACCGATTCCACCACCACATCCGGATTGTCCACGGTGACCAGCGGGTGTACCGGGTTCGCGCCCTCGATCTCCCGCGCGGGCAGGTTGATCCGGTACCCCTCGCGCACCGCGTCCCCGATCCCCGCGCCGACCACGAGCGCGTGCCGGAAGCGGTGCCTGCCGTGATCGGTCTCCGGATCGGGGAACCGGGGCGCGCGCAGCAGCGAGGCCCGCAGCACGTTCGCGATCCCGGCCGGTGTCGCCGTGCGGCTGACGTCGTGCCCGTAGGTGGCGTCGTTCACCAGCGCGACCCCGAAATCCGGTTCCGCAACGTGCACCCAACGGTGCGCGCAGATCTCGAACTTGGCCGCGTCCCAGCTGGTGTTGTCGTGCGTCGGCCGGTAGGTGTGGCCGAACTGCACCTCGCAGGCGCACCGGTCGGCGTGCACATCGACCGGGAAGGCGAGCTTGAGCATCTTCTCCGACTCGTGCCAGTCGACCTCGGTCTCCACCTCAAGCACCCGTCCGCGCAGCCGCAACCACTGGGTCAGCGCCGAGGAGCCGAAGGAGCGGGTGATCCGCACCCCGTCCGCGGTCGCCACGAGCTCGTCGACCGCGGTCAGATCGGTGACCGAGTTGCGGTAGAACTCGTCGATGTCCCAGGCGTCCCAACGGTTCGGCAGGTCCTGGTGTAGCTGCAGCAGCGCGGCGCGGGTGCCCTGCGGGACGACCTCGCGCCCGCTTTCCCCGTCCAGCACCGAGCTGATCAGCCCCTCGGCGTCCACGGTCACCGTGAGCGCCCCGTTCGCCAGCCGGAAGCCACCCTCGTGTTCGCGCACGGTGACCGCTTCCGGCCCGTTCTCGGCCGTATCCGCGCCACCGGCGGCGATCCCGTCCCTGGCGTGCGGGGCCGCGTTGAACACCAGCCGCCGGGACCCGGTTCCCGCGAGCGCGTGCTGCGCGGAACCGATGATCTCCTCCAGTTCCTCCGCCGCCCGCGCATAGGCGTGTTCGGCGTCCCGGTGCACCCAGGCGATGGAGGAACCGGGAAGAATGTCGTGGAACTGGTTGAGCAGCACGGTTTTCCAGATCCGGTCCAGCCGCTCGTACGGGTACTCGAATCCACTGTGGACGGCCGCGGTCGCCGACCACAGTTCCGCCTCGCGCAGCAGGTGCTCGCTTCGCCGGTTGCCCTGTTTGGTCTTGGCCTGGCTGGTGTAGGTGCCCCGGTGGAATTCGAGGTAGAGCTCGCCGACCCAGACCGGTGGCGCGGGATAGTCCTGTTCGGCGTGGGTGAAGAAGGCGCGCGGCGCCTCGATCGCCACCTTCGGCGAACCGTCCAGATCGGCGGTGCGCGCGGCGCGGGCCAGCATCTCCCTGGTGGGTCCGCCACCGCCGTCCCCGTGCCCGAACGGAACCAGTGAACGGGTGGCCGCACCCTTTTCCTGGTAGTTCGCGCTGGCATGCGCCAGTTCCCGGCCGATCAGCTCGGAGTTGTAGGTGTCCACCGGCGGGAAATGGGTGAGCACCCGGGTCCCGTCGATCCCCTCCCAGAGGAAGGTGTGGTGCGGGAACTTGTTGGTCTGGCTCCAGGAGATCTTCTGGGTGAGGAACCATTTCGAGGCCGAGGCGGTGACCAGTTGCGGCAGCGCCGCGCTGTAGCCGAACGAGTCCGGGAGCCACACCTCCTCGGTCTCGACGCCGAACCGGTCCAGGAAGTACCGCTTGCCGTGCACGAACTGGCGGGCCATCGCCTCGCTGCCGGGCATGTTCGTGTCCGCCTCGACCCACATTCCGCCGACCGGGACGAACTGGCCCGCGGCGATCTTCTCGGCCACCTTGGCGAAGACCTTCGGGTGGTGCTCCTCGATCCAGGCCAGCTGCTGTGCCTGGGACATGGCGAACACGAATCCCGGATCGGTGTCCATCAGGGCGGTCACGTTCGACGCGGTGCGCGCCACCTTGCGCACCGTCTCGCGCAGCGGCCACAGCCAGGCGGAATCGATGTGCGCGTGCCCGATCGCGGAGATCCGGTGCGCGCTGGACCGTGCCGGACCGGACAGCGCCGGGGCCAGCCGGTCCCGTGCGGCCCGCGCGGTGCCCGCGATGTCCCCGAGATCGAGCACGTCCAGCGCGGAGGCCAAGGCGCGCAACAGTTCCCAGCGCCGCGGGTCGGCCTCCGGGCAGGTCCGCATCAGGCCGTCCAGCACCTCGATATCGGCCACCAGCTCCCACACCGGTTCCTCGAACACGGCGAGTTCGGCGCGGGCGATCCGGTAGAGCGGTTCGGTTCCCGCGGTCGCCGGGTCACCGAGCGGGGTGGGCGCGAAGCTGAGGTCGCCGTCGTCCAGGATGAGCGGGTTCGCCGCCGCCTCCACGTAGAACTCGACCTGTTCGCCGCCGGAAACCGGGTCACCGACGGGAATCCAGGCGTTGCGCGGGTTGAGCCCCTTGACCGGGGTGCCATCCGGCAGATACACGAGACCCTCGCACTGGAAGCCCGGACGGTCGGCGTCGAAACCGAGGTCGAGCACCAGCTCCACCCGCCGCCCGGCCCACTCCCCGGGCACCCGGCCGCGCACGTGGAACCAGCTCGTTCCCCAGGGCGGTCCCCATCGCTCGCCGACCGCGAACGGGCCGTACTGCGCGCCGAGCGCGTCCCCGACGGGCACCGGTTCGCCGTCCACGTGCCAGACCTCGAGCTCGACCGGGCACGCGGCGCCGTACACCGCGGGGCGGATCCGCTCACGCAGTGCCCGGGTGATGCGGTCCTCGGTCAGCTTACGATCGTCGTGCATCTACATCCCTTCGTCTAGCACAGTCTTTCATCGAGCACAGTCTTTCCACAGTCCGGAGTTTCAGCCCTTCAGGCTGCCCGCGGTGAGCGCGCCGACGATGTACCGCTGCAGCGCGACGAACACGAGGACAACGGGCACCACGGCGATGATGCTTCCCGCGGCAAGATACTGGGTGCTGATCTCGCCGCCCTGGTTCTGCAGGTTCACCACGCCGACCGAGATCGGGTACATGCTCGAATCGTCGAGCAGCACGAACGGCACCACGAACTGGGACCAGGACAGCACGGCGACCACGATCCCCGCCGAGGCGATCCCCGGCCGGGCGGCGGGAAGCACGACCGAACGCAGCGCCCGGCCCCGCGTGCACCCGTCCACCAGCGCGGCCTCGTCCAGTTCCACCGGGATGCTGTCGAAGTAGTTGCGCAGGAACCAGGTCTGGAACGGCGCGGTCACCGCGACATAGACCAGGATCAGCCCGAGATAGTTGTTCAGCAGGCCGAGCGTCACGAACAGCCGGTACATCGGGATCACCAGCACCAGCGGCGAGATCAGCTGCGCGGCCAGCACCCCGCGGGAGAACGTGGCCCGGCCGCGGAACCGCAACCGGGACAGCGCGTAGGCGGCGGGCACGCACAGCAGCAGGCAGCCGAGCACCGAACCGGCGACCACGATCACCGAGTTCAGCAGGTAGCCGCCGATCCCGGTGGTCTCCAGCACGTGCGTGTAGTTGCCCCACTGCGGGCTGGCGGGCAGCAGCGGCGGCGGGGTCGCGACGATCTCCCGCGGAGTGCGCAGCGAAAGGGAGAGCACCCACAGCACGGGGAAGGCGAACACCACGACGGTGACCACCATGGCCAGGTAGAGCCCGGCGTTCTGCCAGCGCCGCTTGGTCATGGATTCACCTCCCTGCGCTTGTGGTACCGGAAGTAGATCGCGATCATCACCGCGTTGATCAGCAGCAGCACGATGGACATCGCGGCGCCGCGGCCGAGGCCGAGCTGGGTGAAGATCTGGTCGTACACCTTCAGCGCGAGCACCTGGGTCGAGGTGCCCGGACCGCCCTTGGTCAGCGCCATGATCATGTCGAAGCTGTTGAAGGTCTCCACCGTGATGGTCACCAGATCGATCGCGATCAGCGGCAGCAACGCGGGCAGGGTCACCGCGCGGAACGCCTGGAACGGGCCCGCCCCGTCCAGCCGGGCGGCCTCGAGCAGATCACGCTGCACCGTCTGCAGGCCCGCGTACATGAGGATCATGGAGAACGCCGTGCCCCGCCAGACGTTCGCGATGGTGACCGAGACGAGCGCGTTGCCCGGATCGGAGAGGAACGCCGAGTCACCGGAGAACCCGAGCAGGCTGCCCAGATAGTTCAGGATCCCGGATGTGCTCTCCTGATAGAGCAGCTGCCAGATCACCCCGATGACCACACCGGGAATGGCCCACGCGGTGAGCACCACGGTGCGGGTGACCATCGCCCCGCGCAGCCCCCTGTGTTTGGCGTTGTCCACCAGCAGCGCGATCAGCAGGCCGAGCAGCAGCTGGAACACCACGCTGAACACCACGAACAGGAACGTCACCCGGAGCGTGTCGGCGAAGTCCGGCCCGGTGACCACACTGCGGTAGGCGGATCCGGTGTAGGAATAGGGTTCGCCGCTGACCATCGTGGCGTCGGTGAACGACAGCCGCACGATCTCCACGATCGGATAACCGAACACCACGAGCAGCAGGGCTCCGAGCGGTATCAGCCAGATCCAGGGTTTCGCCGCGGTTTTCATGCGCGCCTACACGATCTGGGCCAGCGCGGCGTCCACGGCGGCCTCCGGTTCGGCGGACAGGGAGGTCACCGAGGACAGCGCGATCTGCATGGCCTGGGAGACCTGCTGGTACTCCTTGCGCAGCGGGCGCATCCGGGCGTAGCGGGCCAGGTGTTCGCGGTAGAGCTCGGTGAACGCATCCCCGTGATACGCGGAATTCCGGTACACCGGGCTGCGTGGCGGCAGGTTTCCACTCACCGTGCACCACCGCGCCATGCCCTCGTCCGCGACATAGCCGTCCAGCAGCAGCCGGATGCTCTCCCGCGCGACCTCCGGGTCCTTGGCGAACGAGGCCCAGGTCCAGCCGCCCGCCATGCAGGTGTGTCCCTGTCCGGACCGGCTCGGGATCGGGCCGATGGTCCAATCCTTGGCGAAATCCCCGTTGGTGACCAGTTCCTGTAGCTGCGAGGCCTGCCAGCTGCCGCCGATGAACATCGAGACCCGGTCGGCGACCACATCCGGGTTGATGTCGTCGTTGCTCTGGATGGTGGCGACCCGCTGCGGGGCCACCTCCTCGGTGATGAGTTTCCGGATGAAGGCCAGCGCGTCGACCATCGCCTGCCTGCCCTTGCCGTGCGCGAACCCCGGTCTGCCGTCCGCGGTGAGCAGCTGACCGCCCTGGGACCAGTAGAACGGCCACAGCACCGCGTCCACGCTGTCCTCCGAGCGCGCGCCCGCGAACAGCACCTGTTTGCCGTGTGCCGCGGCCTTGCGCCCCGCGTGCAGCAGTTCGTCCCAGGAGGCGGGCGGGCGATCCACGAGATCCTTGCGGCAGAACAGCACCCGCACATCGGTCTCGAACATCAGCGAGCGCGGTTGCCCGGTGCTCGCCATCACCGGGTGGAACTGCGGGAACCAGTCCCCGAGGCGGACCCCGGCCTCGGCCATCGGTTTGCTCAGATCATTGGCGTAGCGCGCGAAGCGGGGAAACAGATAGGAATCGACCGCGGCCACCTCGGGCGCGCGGTGCTGGGAGGCCTGCAGCAGCAGTTTCGCCATCGCCTGGTCGATATCGGTGACCGTGACCTGCGGGATCACCTGCCAACCGCTGGTGCGCTCGTAATCGGCGAGCACGCGCTGGGCGTATTCGGCCCGCGCCTTGGTCGGTGACTGGACCGACTCGGTGGGAATGGCCAGCCAGCGGAAGGTCCTCGGGGGCGGCGATCCGGTGCCGCATCCGGCGAGTCCGGCGAGTGCGCCCGCCGCAGCGAGCGTGAACAGCTTTCTGCGGCCGAGCGCCGAACCACCTGCGGTCATCCGGTCTGCCTCTCGATTCACCTGACAACGTTGTCGTTGGCGTAGGAGTATTACCGGAGCGGCCGCACCCGGCCAAGGGGCTGCGCCCAATTTGTCTTGTTGTCATGTCCAATGCGGCGAACTGGCGGCGTCGCCGAAGCGGAGCGTGTCGAGCTCGATCTGCTCCGTGCGGGTTCGCCTGGCGAAAGGGTCCGGGCCGAGCCGGTACCAGTGCCACACCGCCTTCGCCGGTTCCCAGCCGGGGAACCGTTCCGCGATCTGATCGTTCACGTACAGCGCGTGACTGCACCACTCGTACCAGATGCTCGCCCGTCGCCGGCGCAGTTCGGCATCGGTGTGGGTTTCCCGCGGCGGGCGATACAGCTGCGCTCGAGCCTCGAGATGGGCGCGCAGCGAATGCTGCATGGCCAGCGCCGGATCGCGCAGCAGTTCGAGCGTGCCCCCGCAGCACACCGCGCAGCCGCATTCCCACAGCTGGGCCAGTTCGGTCATGCTCGCGACCAGCCGCTCCACCTTGTCCGCACGCAGATAGGTCAGCAGGCTCGGCACGTACACCGAGAAACCCGTTCCCGGTGCGCCGCCATCGCCCGGCGGATAGATGTGCCGCAGCGTCGCGCGGGTGCCCACCGCCGCCGCGTAGCCGCCGTGCGCGAGCAGGCCGAGCACCGAGCTGTCCCCGCGCAGGAACAGCAGCGGCGGGCCGTGCTCGAGTTTGTCGGCGAGCCGCAGCGCCCCGCGCAGCGTGCGCCGCACCGCGAAGGGATCGCGCTGGTGTTCGACCGCGACGGCGACCGGCACCTCGAAGGTCACGATCGCCTCGGCGAGCCTGGCGACCGTTTCCTCCTCGGCGAGCCACCAGTTGGCCAGCGGCAGCAGCGCGATCACCGGCCCCGGGCGCACGGCGGTCTGCTCGAGGATGCCGTGCAGTCCCCGCCAGTCCCGTTCGGCGAGGTAACCGGAATCCGTCAGCGCGATATGTCCCCGGTTCTGCTGGGCGGTTATCCAGTCGTCATCGATTCCCTCGCCCGCGTATTTCCGCCGTTTTCCGGTGTAATAATCGCGGTCGTGCAGCACCGGAAAATCGCCCGCCGACGCCAGTTCCACCCGCCCAGTGCACACCAGCCCGGAATTCCCCGGTTCCACCAACCCGGTGAGCGAGTCCGACTCGGCCTGTCGGCATTGCAGCATCAGCAGGCCACGTAGGTCCCCGATCGAGGCTGGCACACCATTCATCCTGCGGGAACGGTGCGCTATTTGTCAGCGTAATTCCCTCGAATGCCAGCGCCGGTCACCTTTTCAGACCAGTACGCTCGAGCTGTTCAGTCACGCTGCCGTTCGGCGAGGCTCAGTCACGCTGCCTTTCGGCAAGGCTCAGTCACGCTGCCTTTCGGCAAGGAAATGCGCGATATCCGCCGTCGCCGGGTAGAGCTCACGATAGCGGAGGTAGAAATCCTGGTACTCCTCGTGCCGTGCCGGATCGGGGCGCACGGTCCGCACGACCGGGTTCCACCCCTGTGCTTCGGCACCGGTGGCGAGCGCGGCGAGCATGGCGTTGCCGAAACAGGCACCGATGGTCTCCTGAGGCACCGACTGCTCGGCGCCGAGCACATCGCTGACGATCTGGGTCCACAGTCCGCCCGTGGTACCGCCACCGACCGCGACGAGCCGGTTCGTCTCCCCACCGGCGGCCTGCATGGTCTCCAGGTTGTGCCGCACTCCGTAGGCGATCCCCTCGAGCGCGGCACGATACAGCTCGCCGATGCCGTGACCGAGCGTGAGCCCGGCGAGCACACCCCGCGCGTCCGGGTCGAAGATCGGGGTCCGCTCACCCGCGAAATACGGCAACAGCAGCAGACCGGCGCTTCCCGCGGGCGCCTGCCCGGCCAGTTCGGCGAGCTCGGTGTAGTCCCGGCCGCTGAGCTGGCGCAGCCAGTCGGTGATCGAGCCGGAGGTGGCCATTCCCGCGGCGAGCGTGTAAGTGTCCGGAAAAGCGCCGCAGGTGGTCCACAATCCCTTGTGCGGCAAGGGATCGGTGAGCACATCGACGAGGAACATCGTGGTGCCGTACATGACCATGGTGTCCCCGGGCTCGCGCACCCCGACGCTGGTGGCCTCCGACCAGGCGTCCACCGTCCCCGCGGTGACCGGAATCCCTTGCGGCAGACCGGTTTCCCTGGCCGCCTCGGCGGTGACCGTGCCCACCACCTCGGTCGGCCAGGCCAGCCTCGGCAGGGTGATCCCCGGCGCGACCAGCGGGGCCCATTCGGCCGACCAGTCCCGCGCGGTCAGGTCGTACATCGGATCGCACTGGCTCGCCGAATGGTGGTCCAGCACGTACTCCCCGGTCAGCCGGTGCACCACGAAGGAGCTGCACATCAGGAACAGCTCGGTGCGCTCGTAGACCTCCGGTTCGTGCCTGGCCAGCCAGCGGAACTTCGGCCCGACCGCCTGGCTGGACAGCGGAGTCCCCGCGCGGCGCAGGATGTCCTCGGCCCCCAGTTCCTCGGTCAGCTCGGCGATCTCGGCGGTGGCCCTGGTGTCCACTCCGTACAGGATCGCCGGGCGCAGCGGGGTGCCATCGGCCCGTGCGGGCAGCAGTGTCGGGCCGATCCCGCTGACCCCGACCGCGCCGACCGGTTCGGCCGCCTCGGCGAGCAGTTCCGTGGTCAGCGCGCGGAAATCCTGCCACCATACGGTTTCCGCATCGTGTTCGAACCAGCCGGGATGCGGGCTCGCGGTCTCGTGCGGGCGGCTCGCCCGGGCCCGGATCCGCCCAGCGGCGTCCACGAGCACCCCTTTGGAGCTCGCCGTGCCGATATCGATACCGAGAAAAAGTCCGTTCACCGCCGCGACCACTCCTGCACCTCGACACCGAGCATCCGGGCCGCCGCGACCAGTTCCGCCCTGCGGTCACCGGGAACCGCGTGGATGTGGTTCGCCCCGAAGTTCGACAGGAACACCTCGGCGGGCGCGTCCAGGCGAGCGAAGGCGTGCGGCCACTCCGGAGTGGACTGGTTGACCAGTTCGGTGTTCGTCGCCTCGTCGTAGTTCTCGAACTCGCCGAGCATCAGCTGCAGCCGGTAGGCCCCGTCGGCGCGGGTGAGCCTGCCGAGTGTCATCTGCCCGGGCGCGGCGATGTGCTGCACCGAGGCCCCGCCCGCCGGGAAGAAGAACACCTCCGGATACAGGTGCACCTTGGCCAGGTTCTCCGCGGGATCGGCGCTGCGCGCGGCGTACCAGGTGGCGTGCTGGCCGGAATTGCACAGGTCCCAGATATCGCGATCGGCGTGATAGTGCCGGACATCCGCGAACAGCACCGGATCCCCGGAGATCTCGTGCATCAGCTGCATCGTCAGCGCGCCGTCCATGTCCGCCTCGGTCGCGGTGATGTGCGGTGCCTTGGGGCCGTTCCAGTCGTAGGGATCGTTGAGGAAGGCCTCGGTGACATCCATGGTCGCGAAGTTCTCGGTGAGCTCCGGCTGGGCCTTGATCCCGGAGAAGTCGATGTGCCGCTCCTCGATGATGTCCCGGATCGCCAGATAGGAACGGATCTGCCGCTCCAGCAGTTCCGGGGTGAGCTTCGCCCCGTCGTAGTGCACGCCCGCAGCGTAGCGCTCCAGCCATTCCCGTGCCCGCTTCGCCTCGGCCGCGTCCGCCCGTTCGGCGCGCAGCACCAGCTCGTACTGGTCGATCTCCTCCACATCGATGCCGAACCGGCGCATCCACTGGTCGGTATTGGCCACCGTGGTGTTCATGCCCATCGGCCTGCCGCCGAACCGGCCGAAGGTGCGCCCGCGCAGCCCGCGCACCGCGGCCGCGGCACCGGCGACGGCCCCGATCCGGGCCACGAGCTCCGTCTCCTCCGGCGCGCCCCACAGCCGGGTGTGCTCCCGGCCGATCTGATCGAGCGAGCCGCCCGCGGCCAGCATCCCGACCAGCCCCGGCTCGGCCGGATCGGTGCTCGCCACCAGCACGAGCGGACTCTCGGTCGCGTCCGCGGCGAGCATGGAGAAGTGCGGGAAGGCCCAGACCGCGTAGTAGAAGACGGTCAGATCGACCCCGGCCGCGGCCACCTCCCTCGCCCGAGCGGTCGCGATCGCGTTGCTGGACAACGACTCCCCGGCGCGTACCACCTCGTGTCCCGCGGCCTCCAGCGCCCCGGCCAGCCGATCCTCCTTGGCGCGGATGAACTCCCGCACCCGCTCGTGTACGTGTCCCCGGCCGTCCGAAATACTGATCACGCCGATTCGCGCCACGTGTATCCCTCCAACGGACACCTGCCCGGGTAATCGTTTACTCACGACGTTATGCTGGTGCATGATGGGGTGTCAATAGCCCTTCAGAGCCCACGAAACGAGCCCTGTCCGGCACCCAGTGAGGAGCAGTCCGTGGCGACGATCAGCGATGTGGCAGCCCGTGCGGGGGTCTCCACCGCCACGGTGTCCCGCGCGCTGAACGGGAAGAGCAGCGTGGATCCGGCGCTCGTGGAACGGGTCGTGCAGGCCGCGCGCGAGCTCGGGTACCAGCCGAACGGCCTCGCCCGCAATCTGCGCAGGCAGGAGACCGCGGTGATCGCGCTGATCATCTCGGATGTGGAGAACCCGTTCTTCACCGCGCTCGCCCGCGGGGTCGAGGATGTGGCGCAGGCGGTCGGCTACTCGGTCGTGCTGTGCAACGCGGACGAGAACGGGGAGAAGGAGCGCCGCTACATCGATGTCGCCGTGCAGGAGCGGGTCGCCGGGGTGCTGCTCTCCCCGACCAGCACGGGCACCGATGTCCGCGCCCTCACCGAGCGCGGCACTCCCGTCGTCGCCGTCGACCGTCCGCTGCCGCAGGCGGCGACCGACAGCGTGCTCGTCGACACCCGCGCGGCGGCCAGGGAGGCCATCGTGCACCTGGCCGAGCAGGGCTACACCAGGATCGGCTGCCTCACCGGTCCGTCCGGGATCCCGACCGCCGACGAACGCCTCGCCGGATACCGGGACGGGCTGCGCTCCGCACGCCTTCGCCGCGATCCGAGTCTGGTGCGGCGGGCCGAATTCCGCGCGGCAGGGGCCCGCGCGGCCATGACCGAATTGCTGGCCGGGGAAGGCGGCGAGCGCCCCGATGCGCTGTTGATCGCGAACAACGCGATGGCCATCGGGGCACTCGTCGCCATATCGGAGGCGGGTTTACGGCCGGGCACCGATATCGGGGTGGTCTCCTTCGACGACGCGCCGTGGGCACCGCTGATCGACCGGCCGCTCACCGTGGTCGCCCAGCCCGCCTACGAGATGGGAACCGTTGCCGCGCAACTACTCCTGGCGCGCGTCAACGACAGCTCCCGCGCACCCACGCGAACCACCCTCTCCGCGCGCCTCATCCCGCGCGCCAGCTCGAACCCCACGGCCTGAGGCTTTTCGCTTTCCACCCGGCTGTCCGCTCGCACCGCGGCGGGGTTCCGCCACCGGACCCGCCAAGCAAGCCGCACCCAGCTCCTAGCCCTGGTTGAGTTTGGTGTAGACCTGGGCGGCATTGTCCTTGGTCACCTGCTGCGTCGGCAGGGTCTGGTTCTTGGGCACCGGTTTGCAGTCCACGAGGATCTTCTTCGCGGCCTCGATGGCCTCTTTGCCTCCGGTCGGGTACACGAAGGTCGCGGCGAGCCTGCCCGCTTCGACCGCCTTGATGCCGCCGGACGGGATCGGCAGCCCGTCGATGCCCACGAATTTGACGTTCTTGAGCCCGGCGGACTGCGCGGCGAGGTAGGCACCTTCGGCCATCGGGTCGCCCTGGGCGAACATCACCTGGATGTCGGGGTGTGCCTTGAACATCGCTTCGGCCTTCTGCTGGGCCTTGTCCCGCACCCATTCTCCGGACTGGCTCTCCACGACGTCGATCTTCTTGCCCTGGATGCCTTCCTTGAACCCGTCGGAGCGTTCCTTGGCGGGGGTGGAGCCGTCCAGTCCGCGGATCTCGCCGACCTTCCCGCCGCCCGGCAGCAGCTTCGAGGCGACGAACTGGCCCGCCTGTTTGCCGATGTCCTTGTTGTCCCCGCCGATGAAGCTCGTGTACTGATCCCCGTTGATCTTACGGTCGAGCACGATCACCGGGATCCCTTTGTTGTAGGCGTCCTTGACCGCCTGGGTCAGCGGTGCCGCCTCGTTGGGGCTGATGATCAGCAGGTCGACCTTCTTGGTGATGAAGTTGTTCACGTCGTCGCGCTGTTTGGCGTTGTTCTGCTGGCCGTCCTGCACGTCGACATCGGTGACCTGGGGCAGCAGTTTCTTCGCGTATTTCTTGATGTCCTCGTCCATGCGCTCGCGGTACGGCTCGGCCACGTTGGCCTGGCTGACCCCGATCTTGTACTTCCCGTTCGGGCCGCCGCATTTGGGCTGCTGCTGCGGGGCGCCGCTACTGCCCTTGTCGGCGCTGGTGGTGGTGCCGCAACCGGCGATGAGCGCGAGGGTGCACGCGGCGGCCGCCGCCACGGTGCCGATCTTGCGTACTGACATGGGTTTCTCCAACCGTGTAGAAGGGATTCAGGCGCGCATCGAGGCGGGGCGCAGCAGCTGCAGTCCCGCGGTGAGCACGATGACCAGGCCGATGATGATCAGTTGCAGATCGGAGTTGACCCCGCGCAGGGCGAGGATGTTGCGCAGTACGCCGACCAGCAGCGCACCGGCGACGGTGCCGAGCACTCCACCGCGTCCACCGGTCAGGCTCGCTCCGCCGATCACCACCGCGGCGATCGCGTCCAGTTCGTAGGTCTGCCCGTCGTTGGGGTCACCGTTGTTGAGCTGCCCGGCGTGCACGATCCCGGCGAGCGCGGCGAGCAGCCCGCAGATGCCGAACACCAGGATCTTCGTCCGCAGCACCGGAACCCCGGAAAGGCGCGCGGCCTTCTCGTTGCCGCCGATGGCGTAGACGTGCCGGGAGAACGTGGTGAACCGCAGGAAGAGCGCGGCGAGCACGGCGATCACGATGAAGATGATCGCGGGAATCGGCACGGTGCCACCGAAGGTCTTGCCGCCGATGAAGGCGAAGGCGTCCGAGACCGGGCCGCCCTGGGACTGGTAGGTGATCGACACTCCCTGCCCTCCGGACCAGATCCGGGCGATACCGCGGGCCACCTGCATCCCGGCGAGGGTGACGATGAACGCCTGGATCTTGAACCGCGCGTTCGCGATTCCTTGCAGTATCCCGAAAACCAGGCCGACCCCGAGTACGCAGATGATCGCGGGCCACATGCCGAACCCGCTGTGCGCCAGCAGTACCGAGATGCCGACGCTGGCCATGCCCAGCACCGAGCCGACCGAGAGATCGATCCCGCCGATCAGGATCACCATGGTCATGCCGACCGCGAGGATCCCGTTCTCCGCGGAGGCGCGCACCACGTCGAGCAGGTTGTCCGGGCGCGGGAAGGTCGCCGGGTCCAGGATCGTGGCGAGGATGAACACCGCGACCAGGCCGAAAAGGCTCTGGAACTTGAATATCGTGGCGATCACCGTGGCACCGTTCGACCGAGTGCCCGGCAGGTGCTCCTCGAGCCCCTTCGCTGCGTTCATCCGTGCTCTCCCCTTGTTTCGTCCGTCGGCGCCGTGCCCATCGATACGGCCAGCAGTTCGGCCTCGCCGAGCCGTGCGGTGGACATCTCCCGCACGCTCACCCCGTCGCGCAGCACGACCACCCGGTCGCACACCCCGATCAGCTCCGCGAGTTCGGAGGAGGCGAGCAGTACCCCGAGTCCCTGCTTCGCCGCCTCGGTGAGCAGGGTGTAGATCTCGGCCTTCGCCCCGATGTCCACGCCCCTGGTCGGCTCGTCGAGCAGCAGCAGTCGCGGCTCGGTGACCAGATTCCGCCCGAGCACGACCTTCTGCTGGTTTCCCCCGGACAGTGCCCCGACCGCGGTGCGCACCGAGGCCGTCTTCACCCCGAGCCGTTCGACCATCCGCGCCGCGGCGTCCCGTTCGCTGCTGCCGCGCAGGAATCCGTTCCAGGCGATCGTGGACAGTGTCGACAGCACGCTGTTCGCGGTCACCGAATGGTCCAGGCTGAGTCCCTCGATCCGGCGGTCCTCGGGCACGTAGGCGATCCCGCTCGCCATGGCGTTGCGTACCCCGGAGGGGCGGTATTCCTTGCCGTTCAACAGGATCCGCCCGTGCAGCCGTCCCTTGGCGCCCACTCCGTACAGCGTCTGCAGCAGCTCCGTGCGCCCCGCGCCGAGCAGCCCGGCGAGGCCGACGATCTCCCCCGCGTGCACCCGGAGGCTGATCCCGCGCGGATCGCGGCGCCCGGGAACCGGGCGTTTGCGGGACAGCCGGAGCTCGCTGACCTCGAGCAGTTCGGCTTCGCGCGCCGCGGATTCGTGGGTGAACAGCGCCTCGACCTTGCGCCCGACCATGGCCTCCGAGGCCTGTTCCGAGGTCATGGAGCCGACGTCGAACTCCTTGACCACCGAACCGTTGCGCAGCACCGTGGCCACATCGGCGATCCGCCCGATCTCGTCCATCCGGTGCGAGATGTAGACGATGCCCACACCCGCCGCCCGCAGTTCGGCGACCACCCCGAACAACTGCTCGACCTCGTGCGAGGACAGCGCGGAGGTCGGTTCGTCCATGATCAGCACCCGCGCGTCGAGGGCGAGCGCCTTCGCGATGATCACCAGCTGCTGTTCCCCGGTGCGCAGCTGTTCCACCGCGCGGCGCGGATCGATCGGGATCCCGGTGCGCTCCAGCAGTGCCGCGGTGCCCGCCACCATGGCGCCGAAGTCCGCGGTGCCCAGCCGGGTCCGCGGTTCGCGGCCGAGGTACACGTTCTCCGCAACGGACAGCGCGGGGACGAGGTCGAGCTCCTGGTGGATCATCGCGATCCCGGCGTGCTGCGCGTCGGCCGGGCGGGCGAACCGGCGCGGCTCACCGCCGACCTGGATCATCCCGGTGTAGTCGGTGATGTCCCCGGAGAGCACCTTCATCAGGGTGGATTTCCCGGCCCCGTTCTCCCCGAGCAGCGCGTGCACCTGCCCCGCGCGGATGGTGAAGTCGACATCCACGCAGGCCTGCGCGCCACCGTAGGATTTGCTGATCCCGGCCATCGCGACAAGTGGGACGCCGCCGTCCGTCTCGTTCCCCATGAGCTCCCCGACACTTCGGGTAATCGATTTCCGCAACGCTAAGGCAGTCCCGCTCAGGGTGTCAAGCATCACGCTCACTGACGGTATGCGGGCGCGGGCTATTCTGGATCCCGTGCGCCGCCCCAATCCCCTGCTCTGGCTGGCCTACCAGTTCACCGGCAGGCTGCCCGCCCGGTATCGGGACTGGGTGCTGCACGACGGCATCTGCCGGACCTGGCTGCTGCGGGTGTTCCTGCGCGGCTTCGTGCAGATGCTGCCGGTGCTCGCGGTGCTGTTCGTGTTCTTCGCCGTGGTGCTCGGCGGGCCGCTACTGCTCGCCTTCGGTTCCATCCTGCTCGCCCTGCTCGTGGGTTTCCGGTTCGTGCTGGCCTATTCGGTGGAGAGCGTGGACCACCGGCTCGCCAAGAACGGGCACCCGCCGGGTTACGGCACCACGATGCGCAAGGCCCGGTACAAGGCCGAGCACACCGATGAGGACGAGGACTACGACCGGGTCTGGCGCACCCCGGGACGCTGATCCGGCGCTAACGACTCCGAGTGGAACCGATCGAGGCCACCACGACGCAGCCCACGGCGATCCACTGCCGCCAGCCGAGCTGTTCCCCGAGCACGATCAGCCCGGCCAGCGCGGCCACCGCCGGTTCTAGGCTCATCAGCACGCCGAACACCCGCGGCGGGATCCGGCGCAGTGCCTCGAGTTCCAGGGTGTAGGGCAGCACCGAGGACAGCAGGGCGACGCCGAGCCCGGCCAGCAGCGCGGTCCAGGAGAATATTCCGGATCCGCCCTGCACGATGCCGACCGGAAGCGCCAGCACCGCGGAGACCGCCATCGCCAGCGCCAGCCCGTCGTGCCCGCTGGTGCGCTTGCCGAGGGCGCTGCCCGCGAGGATGTAGCCGCCCCAGCAGACACCGGCTCCGAGCGCGAACACCACGCCGAGCCAGTCGATCCGCCCGCCCTCGGCGAGCAGGAACACCCCGAGCGCGGCGAGCAGTGCCCACCCGGCGTGCACCAGCCTGCGCGCCCCGATCAGCGCGATGGTCAGCGGGCCGAGGAACTCGATGGTCACCGCGACCCCGAGCGGGATCCGGGAAATCGCCTGGTAGAGCAGCATGTTCATACCGGCGAGGACGACCCCGTAGCAGATGATCGCGGGCCAGGCCTGCCTGCCGACCCGCAGCGAGGGCCGCAGCACCGCGAGCATGATTCCGGCCGAGAACACGATCCGCAGTGCCACCGCGCCGATCGGTCCGGTCACCGCGAACAGCTGTTTGGCCACGCTCGCCCCGAACTGCACCGAGACGATCCCGACCAGGATCATCGCCGGCGGTGGCACCCGGCCCCATGCCGCCCCCGCCGATTCGCGGATCTCCCCGGCGAACGACCAGAACCGCTGTGCCCGTTCCGAGGAGGTAACCGTGACCACTCGCCCTTCTCCTTCCACCGCCCACTCACCAGCGTCTCACTGTGTACATGTCAAGCTGACGGTGGATCAATGACATTTCAGTGGGAGGGACCCAACCGTGCGGTACGCGCCCGTCTGCGCCGCGATCGTGCTCCTCGCCGCGGTGCTCGCCGGATGCACGGCGGGCCCCTCGGCACGGCCCGCGATCATCGGCGCCCCGGGCCCCGCTCCGGCACCGGCCGGTTCCGGTGACCCGGCCAAGCGTCCCGTTCCCCCGCTGGACCGCAGCAACCAGGATCAGCTCGCCTGGCAACCCTGCCCCGCCGATGTGCGCCGGAATCTCGCCGAGTCCAATGCCCCGCTGGGCAACGCCCAGTGCTCGACGATCGCGCCCCGGCTCGGCGAGGACACCGTGCCGAGCATGATGAACGCCAAGATCAGCCTGCTCAAGGCGGGCACCGGCGCGGTCCCGCTGCTCGTGCTCGACGACGTGGACGGGGAACCGGGCACGGTGTACGCGGCGAAGCTCGCCGCGACTCTTCCCCCGGAGATGCTGCGCACCTTCACCCTGATCGGGATGGACCGGCGCGGTACCGGCGACTCGGACGGGCTCGGCTGCATCCCGCAGCCCGACCGGGCCGCGATCCTCGGCTACGACCCGGCCGAGGACAAGCTGGACGACCTGATCACCGCCGAGCGCGATGCCGTGCAGCAGTGCCAGGTCGACATGGAGAACACGCTGCAGAGCTTCGACACCTACAACACGGTGCGCGATATCGAGGTGCTCCGGGACAAGCTCGGGGTCGCCCACCTGAGCGGCATCGGCCGCGGTGAGGGTGCGCGGCTGCTCGCGCAGTACGCCACGCGCTATCCAGGGCACGCGGGCCGGATGGTGTTCGACGGGTTCCCCGATCCCAACGCCGAGATCCAGGACCGGTATCGCACCAGGGCGGACACCGCCGAGCAGACCTTCGACGCCTTCACGGACTCCTGCCGCGAGGACGGCTGCCCGCTCGGCGCGGATCCCCGGGCCGCGCTGACCGCCCTGCTGGGCTCGCTGCGCGCGAAACCGCTCAGCAGCGCGGGGATCAGCATCGGGCCGGGGATGGCGGTGAACGCGGTGCTGACCGGGCTCGCGGACAAGCAGCGCTGGCCCGAGCTCGCCAAGGCCATCGCGAGCGCCCGCGGCGGGAACGGAGACGGCCTCGCCGCCTTCGTGCGCCCGCTGATGCAGGGCAACGAGGACACCGGATCGCGGCTGGACGCCCGCATGGTGACCGGGTGCAACGATGACGAGGCCCGGCTGCCACCGCAACAGGTCAGCGCTTCGGTCAAGGAATGGCGCGCCAAGGATCCGCTGTTCGGCGCCACCTTCGGGCACCGGTTGCTGCTGTGCCTGCCCTGGCCGCCCTCGTCCAAGGCGGTCGGGAAACCCAGCGACAAGCTCCCGCCGAGCCTGATGCTGTCCACCGCGCACGATCCGGTCACCCCGCAGGAGGGAACCCAGCGGGTCGCCCAGCAGATCCCCGCCGTGGTGCGGGTCGGCTGGCAGGGCGCGGGACACGGCGCGCTCGGGAATTCCGAGTGCGCGACCGGGAAGGCGAGCAACTACCTGGTGCACGCGAAGCTGCCGAGTTCGAGTACCGCCTGCCCGGCCTGAGAGCGCACCGGACACGCCCGGCGCGCGGATTCCGGTCCGTGCCTCGCCGCCCGGCTAGCCTTGGCCCGTGCACAGCCGAACCCTGTCCGCCTGCGTCCTCGCCTGCGCCGCCGTCCTCGCGACGGCCTGCTCGGGAACACCGCACTCCACGCCGGCCGAGCAGTCCCCGGCACCGAGCAGCCCGGCCCTGTCCAGCGCGCCCAGTTCCGCACCGCAGTCCAAGGCGGGCAACGGGATCGACCTCGCGGGCGCCGATCCGTGCGGCCTGCTCAGCGCGGCCAAGGCGAGCGCGATCGGGATGCCGGCCAAGGGCAGCCCGGCACGCAACGAGGTGCTGGACAACGCCCCCATGTGCGGTTACACCAGCGAACAGAGCCACCTCGGCCTGCTGCTGACCGCGGTGAGCAGCAAGGGACTCGAGTTCTTCGGCCCCGGCAAGGTCGCGGGCTCGGTGCGCAAGACCACCGTCGCGGGCCTGCCCGCCTTCCAGAACCGGCCCACCGATGCCCCGCCCGGATCGGATTTCTGCACGGTCACCGTCGGCGTGCGCAGCGGCCAGGCACTCGACGTGCTCTACCGCGAGGACGCCGCCGAGGAATCCAGGGGCGAGGATTTCCTGTGCCAGCGCGCGAAACAGGCCGCGAACGCGGCGGTGGGCACGCTGCGCGCGAAGTGAGCACCGCAACCCGGAACCCGAGTGGTCAGCCGGATTTCAGCCGTTCGAACAGCGCCCGGAACCCGTCCAGGGCCGCTTCCAATGCCACCTCGAACGACTCACCGTCGATCTCGGCGGCGTGCGCGTGCAGGCGGTGCGCGTCGTAGAGGTTCGGGTACCGGTCGAGGTAGACCCGAACGTCATCGGAGAACCCCTCGGAGAATCCGCCGGAGTACTGGGTCATCGCCGCACCGATCACCAGATAGCTCACCGAGGCGCCCACCATCGTGGCGTAGCGGGGTGGCCAGCCCGCGGCGAGCAGGGCGCCGTGGATGGCATCGGCCTGGCGCAGCGAGGCGGGCCGGCTGCGCGGCCCGCGCGCGAGGAACGGGACCAGATTGGGATGTTCGGCCAGCAGTGCCCGGTAGGAACGTGCCCAGGCGCGCAGTCCGCCGACCCAGTCCCGCTGCCGCAGCGCATCGGCGATGTCCACCCGCGCGGCGAGATCGTCGACCAGCGAGTCGAGCAGTTCGTCCTTGGTGGCCACGTGCCCGTACAACGAAGCCGCCCGCACCCCGAGCGCGGTGGCGATCCGTCGCATGGTGAGCCCCTCGAGTCCCTCGCTGTCCAGGATCTCGAGTGCCTTCGCCTTGATCACCGCCCCGGAGAGCAGCGGCGTGGACGGTCGCGGCACGCTCGCTCCCTCCTGCCGATGGGCCGGCCCTTGACCGCCGAGGGTACAGTAAACCTAACGATGTTCGGTTTTTCGGGAACGAGCGAAGGAGCGAGAACAATGGCGTTGCGCCACGATGTCGTCGGTACCGTCACCGGCCCGTGGGACCGAACCTGGAGCAGCACCGACAGCCTGCTCTACGCGGTCGCGGTCGGCGCGGGACAGGACGATCCGCTCCGCGAGCTGCCGTTCACCACGGAGAACAGCGCCGAGATCGCGCAGCAGGCGATCCCCTCGCTGGCGATCGTGCTCGCCCAGTTCGACGGCCCGCCGAACACCGCACTGGAGGGCGTGGACTTCACCAAGCTGCTGCACGCCGAACAGGCGCTCACCCTGCACCGGCCGCTGCCCGCCGAGGGGAGGATCAGCCTGCGTTCCGAGGTGACCGGGCTCTACGACAAGACCAAGGGCGCGCTGCTGGAGACCTCGTTCACCGCGAGCGACGAGCGGGGCGACGACCTGTTCACCACGCGCACCAGTGTGTTCATCCGGGGCGAGGGCGGCTGGGGCGGTGACCGGGGCGCCAATCCGGACTCCCCCGTTCCCGAGCGCGCACCCGATGCCGAGGTCTCCTTCCGGACCGCGGTGAACCAGGCGTTGATCTACCGGCTCACCGGCGACCGCAACCCGCTGCACTCCGATCCCACCTTCGCCAAGGCCGCGGGCTTCGACCGGCCGATCCTGCACGGGCTGGCCACCTACGGGATCACCACCCGGCTGCTGGTCGGCGAGGTGTGCGGGGGCGACGCGAGCCGGTTGCGGCACATCGAGGGCCGGTTCACCAAACCCGTGTTCCCCGGTCAGGATCTGACCGTGCGCACCTGGTCCACCGGGGACGGCACCGCCTTCCAGACGGTGAACGAGGACGGGGACGTGGTCATCGACCGGGGACTGGTCAAGCACTCCTGACCGGCTTACCGTAGGTCCCATGCCGCAGGGACCGCGCGAGCTCTTCGACGACGAGCTGCTCGGCCTCGACCCGGAGGACCCCGAAGCGGTGGCGTTCGCCGAGCACCTGCACCGGATGCGCGAGGCACGGCCGACCTACACCGTGGAGGGGCAGCTGGGCGGGGTCGCCCGGTTCGCCGACTCCGCCAACCGGGCGACCGGGCATCGCCGGATGACCGCGGTACTGCTGGTCGGGCTGATCCTGTTCGGCGTGGTTTTCACCGTGATACGCGCGATCGCGGAGATGCTCGCCGTGTTCGGCTGACCGGCTCGCGCGTACCGTTGGCGGTATGCGACAAGAAGCCGAGCCCGGTCCGCGGATCGTCAAGACCGAACAGGAATGGCGCAGCGAGCTCAGCCCCGCCGAGTACGCCGTGCTGCGCGAGGCGGCCACCGAGCGCCCCTATACCGGCGAGTACACCGACACCGAGACCGAGGGCGTCTACGAATGCCGCGCCTGCGGGGCGGAACTGTTCCGCAGCACCACGAAATTCCATTCGCACTGCGGCTGGCCGTCCTTCTACGACCCCGCGGAGAGCGAGGCGGTACTGCTGCGCGAGGACAATTCGCTCGGGATGCGGCGCGTCGAAGTGCTGTGCGCCCATTGCCACAGCCACCTCGGCCACGTCTTCGAGGGCGAGGGCTATCAGACCCCCACTGACCAACGGTATTGCATCAACTCCATCGCGCTACGACTTTCGCCTACTGACGGTAGCGATTCGTAGCGGCTGTGCACGCAACCTCCCACTTCGTGGCTAGCGAACCTTAAATCTAGGTGAAACGGTCTTGTCACGCCGCGTGGTTTTCACGAATATGAATGACTGTGCCGGGACGGCGGTACTAATCCGCGAACAGCGGTAACAGGGCCGTCGGCGTCGTCGCTGGGGGTACGACGCCGGCGGCCCAAGAGAACGATTACCCGGAAAACCTCGTTCCGGCTCAGCTCCACTCGGCGGGATCGGCTCCGCGCGGCCGCGGACCGTGTGCCCAGTACGGCGGACAGCCCTCGATGCCCCCGGGAATCCGGAGATGCGCCAGCCTGCCGAACGGCGAACCGGTCTCGGTCAGATAGCGCGCGACTTCCCCGTCAGCTGCCTCGATTCCCTTGCGCCCCAAGCTGTCCAGCCACCGTCCGGTACGCGCCAGGGACAGCCGCACCCGCCAGGATCCCCCGCCGCGGGCGCGCCTGCGCAGCGCGGTGACCGCGCCGAGCGCGGCAAGCCAGCCGGTGGCGTGATCGAGTGCCTGCGCGGGAAGCGGACGTGGCTCCTCCTCCCCCGCGGCGACCGCGCCCTCGTGCGCGATCCCGGAGGCCAGCTGCACGAGGCTGTCGAATCCACGCCGCCGCGCCCAGGGCCCGCGCCAGCCGTACGCATCGAGTTCCACGGTGACCAGGCCCGGCCGCAGATCCGCCAGCTCCCGCGCGCCGAACCCTTTCGCGGCAAGGGATCCCGGCCGATACGACTGCACGAGCACATCGGCATCGCCCACCAGCTCCCGCAGCCGCGCCCGGCCCGCATCGGTGCGCAGATCCAGATTCGCGCTGCGTTTGCCGAATCCGGTGTCCACCACCAGCGTGTGCACCGCGGGCAAGTGCTCGGCGTCGATGCGCAGTACCTCGGCACCGTGCGCGGCGAGCACCCGGCCGCACACCGGTCCCGCGATCACGTGGGTCAGATCGAGTACCCGGATCCCGGAAAGCGGGCGCGCTCCCGCCGGTTCGCCGCGGGCGGGCGCCGGGCCGAGGCGCTCGAATCCGACGAGCGGTTCCCCGGCAAGTGCCCTGCCCTGTTCGTGGGCCAGCCAGTCCGCACGGGAACGCAGCGCCGCGGCCGCGCCGCCCGCGGCGAGCACCGCTTCCTCCACGGCCACCGCGCGCATCCCGGCGATCACCGCGGTCATCCGACCGGCGTCCCCGGCACCGAGCGCGCGCAGCGCCGCCGCCGAATGGTGCGGATAGTTGCCGTGCACCCGCACCCAGCCGTCCGCGCACCGGTAGAGCCCGGAGACCCCGCTCCACAGCGGTTCCGGTTCGGCGCCCAGGATCCGCAGATGGCGTTCGCTGCGAAAGGACTCCGCGGCGTGCGCGAGGTCCACGGAGACCGTGCCCGGTTCCCCGCCCCGTTCCGCGTGATAGCCCGCCATGGCCGCGGTGGTGGCTCCGACACAGGCGGCGGCCGCGGTGCCGACCAGGAACGGCCCGGCGAGCGCGGGTTCGGCGCCGTGCACGGTGACCGGCAGCGATGGCTCACCGGTCACCAGTCCGGCGAGCTCCTCGGGGGTCACGGCAGGTTCGCGACCAGCTCGGCGATCGGGGTGCGGGTTCCGGTGTAGAAGGGGGTTTCCTCGCGCACGTGCCTGCGCGCCTCGGTGTAGCGCATCAGCCACATCAGCTCGACGATCCGGTGCAGTTCGTCCGCCTCGAAGGCGAGGATCCACTCGTAGTCGCCGAGACCGAAGGCGGGCACCGTGTTGGCACGCACATCCGGGTACTCGCGGGCCTTCATGCCGTGCTCGGCGAGGATCTTGCGCCGCTCCTCATCGGGAAGCAGGTACCAGTCGTAGGAGCGCACGAACGGGTAAACGCACACGAACTTGCGCGGTTCCTCCCCCATGACGAACGCGGGAAGGTGGCTCTTGTTGAACTCGGCGGGCCGGTGCAGCGAGGTCTGGCTCCACACCGGGGTGCTCGCCCTGCCGAGCGCGGTGCGGCGCAGTCCCGCGTACGCCGCCTGCAGGTCCTCGATGCGCTCGGCGTGCCACCACACCATGAAGTCCGCGTCCGCGCGCAGCCCGGAGACGTCGTAGGTGCCGCGCACCACGATGTCCTTCTGCTCGAGGGATTCCAGGTACTGCGCCACCTCCTCGCCCGCGGGGCCCCGCTCGGTGGGCAGGGTGCCGTCGACCCGGAACACCGAATGCATGCTGTACCGGGTCATGTTGTTGAGCTCTTCGTAGTTCAGCCTCGCCATGGCTCGATCATCCCACCGCGAGCAGGCGTTGCGCAGCCGCGTCGGCTGTGGCGATGCACGCAGGTACGCCAACGCCGTGCAATGTGGCCCCGGCCACCGCGAGACCGGGTACCGCGGCCACGGCGGCCTCGATGCGCTGCACGCGTTCCAGGTGGCCGGGCCCGTACTGGGGCAGTCCCCCGCCCCAGCGCTGCACCCGCACCGCGGCCGGTTCCGCGGTGATCCCGGTCAGCTCGGCCAGATCGGCGCGCACCGCCTCGATCAGCGTGCCGTCGGTTCCGCGCAGGAGCTCCTCCTCGCCGAACCGGCCGACCGAGGCACGCAGCAGTCCGGGTGGCAGGTGCGGCCATTTGCGCGAGGAGAAGGTGACGGCCTTGGCGGTGAACGGGGTCCCGTCGGCGCGCCGTTCACCGGAAGCGAGCAGGATCCCGGACCGTTCGGGCAGCGGGACCGTCTCCGGATAGGCGAAACCCAGTACGGCCATGGAGGCGAGCTCGATCCCGGCATAGCCGCGCGCCGCCTCCGGAGCGACCTCGGCGAGCAGTTTCGCCGCCGCGGGCGCGGGCACCGCGAGCACCACCCCGTCCGCCTCGGCGTACTCGGCCGAGCCATGCCCCCCTATCCCGAGCCGCCAGCCGCTTCTGTTGCGGGACAGGGCATGCACGGTCGTACCGGTGCGCACATCCCGGTCCAGCGCCTCGGTCAGCGCCCGGTAGCCGCCGCGCACGGCGCCGAACACCGGGGCCGAGGACGGGTTCGCCGGGAGCAGCGCGGCCGCGGCGGCCAGCACCGAGCCGTGCTGCTCGATCGCCTCCGCGAGCCCGGGCATGGTGGCGCGCAGCCCCAGCGCGTCCGCCCGTCCCGCGTACACCCCGGCCAGCAGCGGATCCACCAGCCGGTCCACGACCTGATCCCCGAGCCGCGCGCGCAGCAGCCCGCCGACCGTGGTCTGCGGGCCGATCGCGGCCGGTTCCGCCGGTTCCTCGGTGAGCTCGACGATCTCGCGCACCGCTTCCCTGGTGGCCGGCACCCCCATCACGGTGCCCGCCGGGATCGGATGCTCCGCTCCGCCCGCCCGGATCACCGCGCGCGCCGGGCCCGGGTGCACCACCTCGAGGCCGAGTTCCCCGGCGAGCCGGACCGCTTCGGGACGGCGGGCGAGGAAGGACTCCGCACCCAGATCGAGTGCCGAGTCGCCCGGCGTCGAACTTCCCGGCGTCGCAGCCTCGAGCGCGGCCGTGCGCAGTTTGCCGCCGATCCGCTCGCTCGACTCGTACACGGTCACCGTGGCGCCCGCCGCACGCAGCCGGTGCGCCGCGACCAGTCCGGTGATCCCCGCTCCGACGACCGCGAACCTCACGAGCGGTGCACCAGGTCCACGAGCCTGGTCAGTTCCGCGGGATCGGTGTTCGGCAGCACCCCGTGCCCCAGGTTGAAGATGTGCCCCGCGGCCGCCTTGCCCTCGGCGAGCACCCGCGCGGTCTCCCGCTCCACGACCTGTTCCCCGGCGAACAGCACCGTCGGGTCCAGGTTGCCCTGCACGACCGGGTTCTCGATCCCGGCGGCACGCAACCGGGCCGCCGCCTCGTCCAGCGGGATCCGCCAGTCGACCCCGACCACGTCCACCCCGGCCTCGGCCATCGCGGGCAGCAGCTCCCCGGTGCCCACGCCGAAGTGGATGCGCGGCACCCCGAACTCGCCGATGCTGTCGAACACCGCCCGGGTGTGCGGGAGCACGGACTCCCGGTACTCCCGCTCGGGAAGGGCGCCCGCCCAGGAGTCGAACACCTGGACCGCGTCCACCCCCGCCTCGGCCTGCACACGCAGGAAGGTGCTCGTCATCCGGGCCAGCTTGGCCGCGAGCAGATTCCAGGTCTCCGGGTCACCGAGCATCATCGCCTTGGTGCGCTCGTATGTCTTGCTCGGCGCCCCCTCGACCAGGTAGGAGGCCAGGGTGAACGGGGCACCGGCGAAGCCGATCAGCGGCACCTCGCCCAGTTCGCCGGTCAGCAGCCGGACCGCCTCGGCGATCGGGGCCAGCGCCGCGGGATCGAGCTCGGGCAGCCGTTCCACGTCCGCGCGGGTGCGCACCGGTTCGGCGATCACCGGCCCCACCCCGGGAGTGATCTCCAGCTCGATCCCCGCCGCGTACAGCGGGACCATGATGTCCGAGTACAGCACCGCCGCGTCCACCCCGTGCCTGCGCACCGGCTGCATGGTGATCTCGCGCGCCACATCCGGGGTCAGGCAGGACTGCAGCATGGGGGCGCCGGCGCGCACCTCGTGGTACTCGGGGAGGGATCGCCCAGCCTGGCGCATGAACCACACCGGTGTCCGTTCCGGGCGTTCCCCGCGCGCCGCGCGCAGGAACGGAGCTTCGGCCAGGTCACGGCGGTTGTTCGGCACAGCGTCCCCAATCTCGGTCTCGGTGAGCTCATCCTCCCACCACCGCCGATCGGCGCGCCTAGCCGGTAAGAGTCGGTGCTCGGGCTTACAGTGCCGGACGTGACTCCGACTACCACTGGTACCGAGACCGGCAACGGCGAGGCGTTCACCGCGCCGGACGGGGGTTCGGATCGCACAGGACTGCAGGGGCCGCCGATGTTCCTCGAGGCGGTCCGTTCGCTGGTGTCCTACAAGCCGCGCGCCGAGATCAGCCTGAAGCGGATCAAGGCGCCGCAGCGGCTCGCGCCCTACGCCTTCGGCATCGGCTGCGAGATCGACGGTCCGGGTGAGGACGAGGAGGACGCGGCGACCGCGCGGCTGATCCTGCTGCACGATCCGGACGGCCAGGAGTCCTGGGACGGGGTGCTGCGCCTGGTCGGTTTCCTGCGCGCGGACGTGGACAGCGAGCTCGCCGCCGATCCGCTGCTGCCCGAGGTCGGCTGGTCCTGGCTCACCGAGGGCCTCGAACAGTGCGGTGCCTCGTTCACCGCACTCGGCGGAACCGTCACCCAGACCACCTCGGCGCGCTTCGGCGACATCGCGGGCCCGGAGCACGCCTGCGATCTCGAGGTGCGAGCCTCCTGGACCCCGCTCGGCACCGATCTGGCCGCGCACACCGAGGCGTTCTGCGGCCTGCTGGCGAGCGCGGTCGGGCTGCCGCCGGTCGGGATCTCGATGCTCTCCCAGCGCGACGGCAGCCGCTGAACCTCGCTCAGCCCGTCAGCTCCGGCAGCGCTTCGAGTACCGCGGCGAACCCGGGCGAACCGGGCGCGACGAGGTCGAAATGGTCCGCCCCGGGCACGGTGTGCAGCCGCGCACCGAACCGCTCGGCATAGCGCACGCTGAACTCGTGCGGTACCCGATCGTCGGCATCCCCGTGCACCAGCACGGTGCGGGCCGCGGGCGGACCTTGACGCAGCGGATCGGCCGCCGCGTACGCCTCGGGCAGCTCCGCGGGCTCACCGCCCATGAACTCCTGTGCCGCGCCCTCGTCCAGCCGCTGCCGCGCGGTCTCGGCGAGATCGCTGACCGCGGCAAGGGCGAGGATCCCGGTGATCCCCTCGTGCGCGGTGAGCAGCGCGAGGTGCCCGCCCGCGGAATGCCCGAGCAGCACCGTGTCACCGCTCCGCCCCGGTGCCGCCTCCGCGATCCGGGCGGGCAGGGCGTGCACGGCCGCGCGCACGTCCTCGGCGGTCCCCGGCCAGCCACCGCCGGGCTGACCGCTGCGGTGGTACTCCACGTTCGCGGTGAGGTATCCGCGGGCGGTCAGTTCGGCGCACAGCGACCCCAGGTAGCCGCGGTCGTGCTTGGCCCGCCAGTAGCCGCCGTGCAGCACCAGCACGAGCGGGGCCGGTCCGCTCCCCTCTGGCAGGCGCACCTCGGCCACCCGTTCCGGCCCCGGCCCGTAGCCGAGCACCAGATCGGGTTCGGGCACCGGGCCGCGGGTTGCCGGGTCGAGGATCCAGCGCGCGTCCCCGCTCATCAGCGGCTCGCCGTGGACTCGGCGTCGGCGAGCACCCGCAGCGCGTTCTCCCCGGCGAGCTTGCCGAGATCGGTGCGCGACCAGCCGCGTTCGGCGAGCGTGTCGAACAGCAACCGGTAGCCGGTGACGTCCTCGAGCCCGCGCGGCTGGGCCGCGACCCCGTCGTAGTCTCCGCCGAGGCCGATGTGCTCGATCCCGGCGACCTCGCGCACGTGGTCCAGGTGTTCGAGCACGTCCTCCAGCGTGGCCTGGGGCCGCGGCGGGCCGTCCCAGGTCTCGATGAACGCGCTGCGCCGTCCGAGGTCGACGTAGCGGTCACCGGCCGCGTCCATCGCCGCGCGCACCTGCTCGTCCCAGGCGGCGATCTTCTTCGAGACGAACCCGGGCACGAAGCTGACCATGCACACCCCGCCGTTCCCGGCCATGGTGGTCAGCACGTCGTCCGGGACGTTGCGCGGCGAGTCGGTCACCGCCTTGGCGCAGGAGTGGCTGAAGATCACCGGGGCGGAGCTCACCTCGAGTGCGGCCCGCATCGTCGACTCGGCGACGTGCGAGAGATCCACGAGCATGCCGAGCGCGTTCATCTCCGCGACCACCCGGCGGCCGAACTCGGTGAGCCCGCCGTGCGCGGGTTCGTCGGTGGCCGAATCGGCCCAGTTGGTGTTCTCGTTGTGGGTCAGTGTCATGTACCGCACACCGAGCCGGTAGAGCGCGCGCAGCACGGTCAGCGAGTCGTCGATGCAGTGCCCGCCCTCGGCACCGAGCAGCGAGGCGAGCCTGCCGGAGGCGAAGACCTCACGCGCCTCGGCGGCCGTGGTGGCCAGGCCGAGCCGGTCCGGGTACCGGCGGACCATCGCGTGCGCCAGCTCGATCTGCTGGAGCACCGCGGTCACCGCGCTGGAGCCGGTGTAGGAGCAGGGCACGTAGACCGACCAGAACTGGGCACCGAGCCCGCCCTCGGCGGCGCGCACCAGGTCGGTGTGCAGTTCGGGGTGGGCCTGCCGCAGATCGGTGTCCAGGTCGAGCTCGCCGAGCCGGGTGGCCGCGTCCGGACCGAACATTTCGCGCAGCGCCCACGGCAGATCGTTGTGTCCGTCTACCAGAGGTGTGACGCGAAGCACCTCACTTCCGGTGCCGTTCTCCCCCGCCTGAACCGAATTGTCGATCGCTGATTGAGGCATGTCGTCAGCCAAGCTCCTCGCGTTACAGGTAAACACATTTGTCGCTCAAATGTGTGAATCTACCGGCATCTTCACTCAAACTATTTCGTACAGATTGGCCCGGGCGCATGTCATTAGGCCGCTTGGGGGGCTACTCTTCTCCGCTATCGGCACCACTTTCGGTCGATCAGTGGCGCGGCTGGTTGGCCGAAAGACCCGGTGCGGTCGGGGGCACGACCGACTCCAGGGAGGTATGACGTGGCTGCCGTCGGATTACCCGACGCCGTCCGAAACACGACGACGGCCGGCAACACATTGCCGGCAAGCAATTTGGTCCCGCACCCGCGGGAAGAGCAATTCTCGGTGCTCGTTGTCGATGACCACCCGCTGCTGCGGGAAGCCATCGCGGCACGACTCGCCACTATGGGCGCCGGCGAGGTGCACGAGGCGGCCACGGTCGCCGAGGCAAGAGCGAGAGCCGTGGCCACCGGGCCGTGTGACCTCGCGATCCTCGATCTCGGGCTGCCGGACGGCAGCGGGATCGAACTGGTCACCGAACTGCGTACGCAGGCGTGGCCACGGATCGTGGTGCTGGCCTCCTCGGATGATCCCTACGCCGTCCGCTCGGCCTTCCAGGCCGGTGCGCAGGCATACCTGCTCAAGTCGGCGTCCGCGGTCGTCGTCGTGGACGGGGTGCGGCGGGTGCTGGACGGCGGGGTCTACGCGGATCCGTCCGTGGCTCCGCTGCTGGCCACGGGGTCTCGGGTGGCCGGCGCGGACCACTCGACACGGGAACTGTCCACCCGAGAGGTGGAGGTGCTCCAGCTCGTCGCGGACGGCCAGTCGAACAAGGAGATCGGCGAGACGCTGAGCCTTTCCTCGCTCACCGTCAAGTCGCATCTGTCCCGGGTCGGCAGGAAACTCGGCACCGGGGACCGGGCGCAGATGGTGGCGCTCGCCATGCGGGCCGGAGTGATCAGGTAAGGGCGTCCGGCGGTTCCCCAATATGGGGGGTATCGCCGGGAAATGAGCGTCCGAGCACATCACTCGACCGCGGCGACGTAGTGTCGCACACCGTGGGAGCAGTTTCCGAAGAACACGACCAGCAGGCGGTGACCCCGCTCACTGAGCCGGAACACGGCGTTCCCGAGGTGATCGCCGATCCGGACGCACTCGCCGACGGAGTACGCACTCTCGAGGCAGGCGAGGGTCCGATCGCGGTGGACACCGAACGGGCGTCCGGGTACCGGTACTCACAGCGTGCGTACCTGATCCAGCTGCGCAGGACGGGCACACCGACCCTGCTCATCGATCCGGTCGCACTCGACGGTGAGCTCGACGGTCTCGTCGAGGCACTGGACGGTCCGGAATGGGTGCTGCACGCGGCATCCCAGGACCTGCCGTGCCTCGACGAGCTCGGGATGCGGCCTGCCCGGCTGTTCGACACGGAGCTGGCCGCACGGCTGGCCGGCTACGAACGGGTCGCCCTCGGCACGATGGTCCGCATCCTGCTCGGCTACGAGCTGGAGAAGGGCCATTCGGCGGCGGACTGGTCACGACGGCCGCTGCCGAAGGACTGGCTGGTCTACGCGGCACTCGACGTGGAGTTGCTCATCGAACTGCGCGATCGACTCGAGGAGCAGCTGCGCGCGGCGGGCAAACTGGAGTGGGCACTCCAGGAGTTCGACGCGGTTCGCACGGCGCCACCACGCCCCCAGCGCCAGGAACCGTGGCGGCGGACCTCCGGTATCCACCGGGTCCGCTCGCCGCGCAAACTCGCCGCGGTCCGTGAGCTCTGGCTCGCCCGCGAACAGCTCGCCGCCCGGCGCGATATCGCGCCGGGCCGCGTGCTGCCCGATTCCGCCATCGTGCAGGCCGCGACCGAGGATCCCCGGGACGCGGGCGAACTGATCAAGCTCCCGGTGTTCCGTGGCCGGGCACAGCGGCGCAATGCCAGTCTGTGGAGCGGGGCGCTGCAGCGGGCGCGGGAACTCGACGGCGCCTCGCTGCCGAACTCCTCCCCGCAGCACGAGGGCCCGCCGCCGACCAACCGCTGGGCCGAACGCGATCCGGACGCGGCGGCCCGGCTGAGCGCGGCGCGCGAGGCGCTGAACTCGATCGCCGAACGCCACACCCTCCCGGTGGAGAATCTGCTGCTCCCCGATCTGGTGCGCAGGCTGTCCTGGCAGCCGCCCGGGCCGGTGGAAACCGAAACCGTCGCCGAGGCACTGCGCGCGGGCGGGGCCCGTCCCTGGCAGGTCGAGCTCACCGGCGGGGTGCTCACCGCTGCGCTGCGGGAAACGGCTCCGGTTCAGCCGGGCAAGTAGTTCAGGTGGATGCCGTCCACGGAGTACATCCGCTCGTGACGGCCCACGTAGAGCGCGGAGAGCCGCCGGAAATGCCCGGTCATCGCCGCCTCGAAGTCGAGCTCCCCGGCGAGCAGCAGACCGGCCGCGTCGAGCAGTTCCTCGAGATCGCTCTCAATCCGGTCCGCGCACATGCTCGGTGACCGCGGGCCCTCGTCCTCGACCGGTTCCGGGTTTTCCAGCGAGCCGTCGCCGAGAATGGGCCGGTAGCAGGGAAACCGCCGGATATCGGGCAGCACCGAATAGAACGGGACACCGGGATTGAAGTAGTACTCCGGCCAGTGGTTCCCGGCGAGCACGAGCCACGGGGTGCCGACCGCGAGCGCGGTGAACCCGAAACCGGTGTGCGGGGAGAGCAGCATCGAGCAGCCGCGCAGCAGGGCGAGCTGTTCGGCGAGCGGCAGATCGAGATCGAGCCGCACCCCGTCCACCCGTTCGGCCAGCGCGGTGAACTCCTCGGCGGCGAAGCCGGTGCTGGTGCGCCCGTCGGCGGTCAGCTTGCCGAGTACCCGCAGCCGCACCTCGCCGAACCGGGCGCGCACCGCCCGCAGGATCCGCACCCAGGAGTCGAGCGTGGGATACAGCGAGCGTTCCGCACTGCCCGCGGGGAGTACGGCGATCTGCGGCACTCCCCCGGATTCCGGGACCGCCGCGGGCGGTTCGATCCGCAACCGTTCCCCCGGCCGGTATTCGGCCGAACCGTCGCCGACCACTCCGTGCCGCCTGCGGGCGCGGAAATGCTCCCCCGCCAGCTCGTAGTAGCGCCCGAGCCCGGGAAAGAACTCGCGCTGCCATTCCTGGTGGCCGCGCGCATCGTCGAACACCCAGTCCCAGTCCCGGGGGATGTGCGCGAGCACGTCCGCCTCCGGTGGTTCGAACACGTCGATGTCCACCGTGTACACCTCGTCCACGTCCGCACACCAGTGCGCGAGCTCGGCCGGGGTGTCGGCGTTCAGCACCACACCGACCCGCCGCCGGGGATCGGCGCGCTTGTAGCCGAGGCAGTACTGCAGCGCTTCGATGGCGTGCCCGACCGGATGGCAGTAGACGAAGTCGACCAGGACCGACTCGGTCATGAGTACCTCGGGAGCTCGCCGGGGAGCAGTGCCGTGGTGCCGCCGTTGACCGCGATCGTCTCGCCGTTGACGAAGGCGGAATCGCTCCCGGCGAGGAACGCGACCACCCCGGCGATCTCGTCGGGCACACACAACCGGCGCAGCGGCTGCGCGTCCAGCATGGGTCCCCGGATCTCGGGTTTGGCGAGGTGTTCGGCGCTCACCGGGATCTCCACGGCCCCCGGCTCGACCACATTGCACCGGATCCCCCGCGGGCCCCACTCCACCGCTGCCGCCCGCGCCAGGCTGGCCAGACCCGCCTTCGAAGCCGCGTAGGGCGCCGCCCCGGCAACCGCGCGATTGGCCTGGACCGAGCCGATGAGCACGATCGAGGCGGCGCGCCCGCCCTTGGCGAGCCGGACCGCGGCCTCCCAGGCGGAGAGCAGGCCCACGTCGAGTACCCGCAGCCAGTCCTCGCGGCGCAGCTCCTCCAGCGGGGCGCGCACCCAGTGATAGACGCCGTGCACGAGCACATCCACCGGATCGGCGAAGGCCTCGTCGAGTACCTCGGCCGCGGTGCAGTCCCCGTGCACCGGGCGGCAGTCCGGAAGCTCGCGCACCCGTTCGTCGGCGTCTACGGCGACGACGCGGTACCCGTCGGCGGCCAGCCTGCGCACACAGGCCGAGCCGATCCCGCCCGCGGCACCGACCACAACGGCGGTTCGAGTCATGGGCGCACTTTAGCTAGGGAGCCGCGGGCAGGCGAGCGAATACTTCCAGTCCACCACCCTCGACCGGGCGCCCGGAGACCTCCCCGCCGTGCGCCTGCACGATCGCGCGGACGATCGAGAGCCCGAGACCGGCACCGCCGCGTGCGGTGCGGGCGACCCCCGCCCTGCGGAACGGCTCGAACAGCGCGGTGACCTCTTCGGCGGCGATGGGCGGACCGGAGGAGGCGACCCGCAGCTCGGTCCAGTGCTCGTCGGACACCAGTCGCACCCGGATCCAGCCCTGGTCCACGTTGTGCCGGATGGCGTTCTCCAGCAGATTGCCCGCCACGCGTTCCAGCAGCGAGGGATCGCCGACCGTGGAGGCGGGCGGGGTGTCGAACGCGACCTCGAGTTCCCGTTCGGCGGCCATGTCCTGCACGGCGCGCCAGGCACTCGCCACGAGCACGGCCATGTCGACCGGTTCGCGCACCGCGATCCCGGTGCCGTCGGTGCGGGCGAGCAGCAGCAGCGCCTCGACGAGCTGCTCGGAGCGGTCCGAGGCGCCGCGCACCACCTCGGCCATCCGGCGCAGCTCGGCGGCGTTCGCCTGCGGATCGGAGAGTGTGACATCCAGTTCGGTGCGGATCACCGAGAGCGGGGTGCGCAGTTCGTGGCTGGCGTTCGCGACGAAGCGCTGCTGCGAGTCGAAGGTGGCCTGCAAGCGGTCGAGCATCGCGTCGAAGGTGTCCGCGAGCTCGGCCACCTCGTCGCGCGGGCCGTCCAGCCGGATGCGTTCCCCGAGCGAGCTCGCCGAGAGCGTGCGCGCGGTGGCGGTCACCTCGTGCAGCGGGCGCAGCAGCCTGCCGGTCAGGGTCCAGGCCAGCAGCGCGGCCGCGATGACGACCAGGCCGACCGCCACTCCCCCGTCCCGCAGCACCTCGGTGCGTGCGTGGCTGGCGAGCGCGGCCGCGAGCTGATCCGAGGTGACGTCGTAGCCGTCGACCTGGACGACCTCACCGTCCGGCAGCCGCGGCACCGCCTGCATGACGTTCCCGGCGAGCATCCAGCCGAGCCACAGCAGCACCAGGCTGACCAGTGCCACCAGGCCGGTCGCGAGCACGGTCAGGCGTGCCCGGAGCCCGAATCCACCGAGCCGGGGAGATTGGCTCAACCGGCTCACTCAACCTGCCGTACCGGTTCGGCGACCCGGTATCCGGAGCCGACCACCGTGTCGATCATGCCCGGCTCGCCGAGCTTCTTGCGCAGCGTCATCACGGTCACCCGGACAGTGGTGGTGAACGGGTCGGCATTCTCGTCCCAGACCCGCTCCAGCAGCTCCTCGCTGGACACCACCGAACCGCCCGCGCAGAGCAGCACCTCGAGCACCCCGAACTCCTTGCGGGTCAGCTCGATCGGTTCCCCCTTGCGCGTGACGGCCCGCTTGGCCGGATCCAGCCGCAGGTCACCGGCCGCGAGCAGGGGCGGAGTCGCCGGGGTCGCCCGCCTGCCGAGCGCGCGCACCCGCGCGACGAGCTCGGGGAAGGCGAAGGGCTTGGCCAGGTAGTCGTCCGCGCCGAGGGAGAGCCCGTCCACCCGATCGGTGACCGAGCCGCTCGCGGTGAGCATGAGCACCCTGGTCAGCGCGCCGGAGTTGACGATGTCCCGGCAGATGTCGTCCCCGGAGACGCCGGGCAGGTCCCGATCGAGCAGCACGACGTCGTAGCGGGTGACACTGGCCTTCTCGCTGCCGGTCGTACCGTCGGTAGCGACGTCCACGGCCATGCCTTCCCTGCGCAGCCCGCGGGCGATGGCCTCGGCGAGCGCTTCTTCATCCTCGACTACCAGAATCCGCACGTTTCCACCGTGCCACAGTCACCCTGTGTATTGCCGCCTTCTGGGCAGGTCATCAGGGTTTTCTCAGAGTGTGCCTAGGAACTCCCGTCCGTCGCGAGCGGGTGCCCAGCGTGGATGCATCGCAAGGCGGAGGATTGAGCCATAGCGGCAGCTATGGTGATTGCGCGCCTTCGCAGCGAGGCGCCGCGCTGGCCCCGCGTAGCAGGACATGGAGCTTCTAGGTGCGCTCTACTGACGATTCAGCTGTTCGGCAGGAATCCAGGCGGTCCGCGGACCACTCGGTGATCTGGCGCGCCACATCCTGGGCGGTCAGGCCCAGCCCGGCGAGCACCTCCGAACGCGAACCGTGATCGTGGAACCGCTGCGGGATCGCGAGGTCGAGCAGCGGCACCTCGACGCGCGCGTCCCGCAGTGCCGCGGCCAGTGCCGTACCGAAGCCCCCGTGCCGCCCGCTGTCCTCGACGCTGGCCACGCAGGTGTGCCGGGCGGCGAGCTCGGTGAGCGCCTCGGGAACCGGGAGCACCCAGCGCGGATCGACCACGGTGACCCCGATGCCCTGCGCGGCCAGCAGCTCCCCGGCGAGCACGGCGAGCTCACCGAATCCGCCGATCGCGACGAGCAGCACATCGGCCGTCTCCGACTCGCGCAGCACGTCCACCCCGCCGACGCGGCGCACCGCGGGCACCGATTCCGGCGCGGTCCCGCGCACCAGGCGCAGCGCACCCGGTCCGTCCGAGATCTCGATCGCCTCGGCGAACTCCTCGGCCAGGGTGACCGCGTCACGGGGTGCGGCGACCCGCATCCCGGGGATCATGCCGAGCAGCGAGAGGTCCCACATCCCGTGGTGCGAGGCTCCGTCCGGACCGGTGATGCCCGCGCGGTCGAGGATCAGGGTCACCGGCTGCTTGTGCAGGGCGACATCCATGAGCAGCTGATCGAAGGCGCGGTTGAGGAAGGTCGAGTAGAGGGCGACGACCGGATGCATACCACCCATCGCGAGCCCCGCGGCCGAGGTCATCGCGTGCTGTTCGGCGATGCCCACGTCGATGCAGCGCTGCGGGAAGGACTCGGCGAACTTGGAGAGGCCGGTGGAGCCCATCATCGCCGCGGTGATCGCCACCAGGTCCGGGCGCCGGTGCCCCGCCTCGTGCAGCGCATCGGCGAACAGCGAGGTCCAGCTGCGGCCGGTGCTCTTGCCCCCGCCCGCGGGACCGACCTGGTGCATCTGGTCGGCCTCGTCGTCCTCGGCCGGGGCGTACCCATTGCCCTTGCGGGTGACCACGTGCACGATCACCGGCCCGCCGAAGGCCTTGGCCCGCGCGAGCCCGGCCTCGACCGCGTGCAGATCGTGCCCGTCGACCGGGCCGACGTACTTCAGGCCGAGATCGGTGAACATGGCCTGCGGGGCGAGCGCGTCCTTGATGCCCGCCTTCGCCGCGTGCAGCGCCTGATAGACCGGCTTGCCGAACACCGGGGTGGACAGCAGGGTGCGCCGCCCGGATTCGAGCGCCCGTTCGTAGCCGGGCTGCAGGCGCAGCGAGGCGAGGTGATCGGCGACCCCGCCGATGGTCGGCGCGTAGGAGCGGCCGTTGTCGTTGACCACGATCACCACGGGACGGTTCGGGTCCGCGGCGATGTTGTTCAGCGCCTCCCAGCACATCCCGCCGGTCAGGGCACCGTCCCCCACGACGGCCACCGCGTACCTGCGGCTGCCGCGCAGCTGGAACGACCTGGCCAGCCCGTCGGCGTAGGACAGCGCGGTGGACGCGTGCGAGTTCTCCACGAAGTCGTGTTCGCTCTCCGCCCGCGAGGGGTACCCGGAGAGGCCGCCCTGCTGGCGCAGCGAGTCGAACTCCTGCCAGCGGCCGGTGACGATCTTATGCACGTACGACTGGTGCCCGACGTCGTAGAGGATCGCGTCGTGCGGGGAATCGAAGACCCGGTGCAGCGCCATGGTCAGCTCGACGACCCCGAGGTTCGGCCCGAAGTGCCCGCCGGTCTCGGGCACCTTCGCCACGAGGAATTCCCGGATCTCGCGGGCGAGCACCGTCAGCTCGGCATGCGTCATGCGCTTCAAGTCAGCAGGTCCGTGCACGGTTTCCAGCAGGGTCACCGCCAGCTCACCTCGTCCCGTCCGGCGAATGGAATTCACGTCGCGATCAAGCGTAATCCCTGACGCCAGCCGGGATACCAACCAGGCGCGCCGGATGTGAGCACGCTATCGATGCGGCAACCGGACCGGCCGGCGTTCAGGACGCCAGCGCCTTGGCGAACAGTGAACGCAGCCATTCCCGCGAGGGCACCGATTCGCTGAGGCTCAGCTGCACCAGCAGGCCGCACACGGCCACCGCGATCAGTTGCCCGGTGGTCTCATCGGTGCATCCGACGAAGATCCGGGTCAGTTCCGCGTCCCAGGCCTCGCTCGCCGAACGCAGGGACGGCCGGTGCAGGGCCGCGGTGTACAGCGCGTAGCCCACGATGGTCTCGTCGCGCTGGGTGGTCACCGATTCGAGGACCAGGTCCGCGAGCGCGCTGGGGATGTCGGGGTACCCGCCGAGCCCGGCCGCCCAGCGCTCGACCTGGGCGACGTTGTCCTGGGTGGCCCGCAGCAGCGCGAGCTCGAGCAGATCGTCCAGGGTCGCGAAGTGGTAGGTGGTCGACCCGAGCGGCACTCCGGCCTCCGCCGCGACCTTGCGGTGGGTCAGATCCGCGACCCCGTGTTTGGCGATCACCGCGATCGCCGCACGGGCGATGCGCTCCCGCCGTGCCGGATCGTAGGCACGACGGCGCCCACCACCCTGCACCCGTTCAGCAGTCACTACAGGTAACTCCTCATCACCGACCGCAATAATTCCGCACAATTCCCGACTATATCCAATGCCGTTGTGGACATATGTACGTAAGCAGTGTACAAATGTACGCAACCTGATCGCCGTCCGAACAGACACGCTGAAACAGGAAGAAGTTATCGCCTTGACGACTGAAAGCTGCCTATACGCGCGTCGTCTTTCGTCCGAGGCCGCCGCAGGGCCGCGGCCTTCGTCACCGCCATTTTCCGCGCCCGTACGCGCGAGACACGGCAGTTGAAACAAATCCACGAAACCGCAGTTCAAACCGCGAAAACAACGATGCGAAACGGCTGAGAATCAGCCTCGAGAACGGCACTCCGCCCGGAGTCTGTGCACGAGAAAGGAATACTCCATGCCCGAACTTCACATCGATGGCAGCTGGCGCGCGGCAATCGGCGGCGCCACACGCGAGATCCGCTGTCCCGCGGACGGATCGCTCGTCGCCACGGTCGATGAGGGAGACGAGCGGGACACCGAGGCCGCCATCGCCGCGGCACGGCGCACTTTCGACGCCGGTGAATGGCCGGCCACCCCGGCCGCGGAGCGCGGTGCGCTGCTGCTGCGCGTGGCCGACGGGATCGAGCGGGACACCGAGGAATACGCGCGCGCCGAGTCCCTGGACACCGGGAAGCGCATCGTGGAATCGCGCTACGACATGGCCGATATCGTCGCCTGTTTCCGGTACTTCGGCACGCTCGCCGCACACGACGCGGGCCGGGTGGTGGACGCCGGTTCCGCGGATGTGGCCTCGCGGATCGTGCACGAACCGGTCGGCGTGTGCGGGCTGATCACGCCGTGGAACTACCCGCTGCTGCAGGTCGCCTGGAAGGTCGCGCCCGCGATCGCGGCCGGGAACACCTTCGTGCTCAAGCCTTCCGAACTCACCCCGCACACCGCGATCCTGCTGCTGCGCACGCTCACCGAGGCGGGACTGCCTGCCGGGGTGGCCAACCTGGTGCTCGGTTCCGGGGCCAAGGCGGGCGCGCCGCTTTCCTCCCACCCGGATGTGGACCTGGTCTCGTTCACCGGCGGGCTGCACACCGGGCGGGTGATCGCGGCCTCCGCGGCGGCGACGGTGAAAAAGGTCGCCCTCGAACTCGGGGGCAAGAACCCGAACATCGTGTTCGCCGACGCCGATTTCGACACCGCCATCGATTTCGCGCTCACCGCGGTGTTCCTGCATTCCGGCCAGGTGTGCTCCGCCGGTGCCCGGCTGATCGTGCAGGAGTCGCTGCACGATCGGTTCGTCGAGGAACTCGTGCGGCGCGCCGAACAGATCCGGCTCGGCGGCCCGTTCGACGAACAGGCCGAGACCGGCCCACTGATTTCCGCGGCACACCGGGAAAAGGTGGAGAACTACGTGGCCGCCGCGATCGCCGAGGGCGCGAAACTGCGCACCGGTGGCGCGCGCCCGGAGAATCCCGCGCTGGCCGACGGTTTCTACTACCTGCCGACGATTCTCGATGACGTGGCGCAGGGATCGCATGCGGTCACCGAGGAATCCTTCGGTCCGGTGCTCACCGTGGAGACCTTCACCGATGAGGACGACGCGGTGCGGATCGCGAACGACACCATCTACGGGCTGGCCGGCGGGGTGTTCAGCACGGACATCGACAAGGCACAGCGAGTGGCCGGGCGGCTGCGGCACGGCACGATCTGGATCAACGATTTCCACCCGTATCTCCCGCAGGCCGAATGGGGTGGCTACAAGCAGTCCGGAATCGGCAGGGAACTCGGTCCGAGCGGGCTCGGTGAATACGTCGAGACCAAGCACGTCTACCACAATCTGCGACCAGGTCCCGGTCACTGGTTCTCCGGAGGCCCGGCGTGACCGTCGAGAAAACCACCACGAACGACAGCGATCTGCGGGAATTCGGGTATTCGAGTTCGCTGAAGCGGACGCTGGGAAGTTTTCACACATTCGCCGCGGGCATCTCCTACATCTCGGTGCTCACCGGGACGTTCCAGATGTCCTATCTCGGCATTTCCCAGGGCGGGCCCGCCTACTGGTGGGGCTGGCCGCTCGTGTTCATCGGCCAGTTGATGGTCGCGCTGAGCTTCGCGGAACTGTCCGGGAAATACGCCGTTGCCGGTTCGGTCTACAACTGGACGAAGAAACTCGCGAATCCGCACATCGGCTGGCTCGCCGGTTGGATGATGCTGCTCGCCTCGATCGTCTCGATCGCCGCGACCGCACTCGCCTACCAGAAAACGCTCCCGCAGATCTGGGAAGGATTCCAGATCATCGGCGGAACGCATCCGAGCCCGACCCAGGATTCGGCGAACGGCGTGCTGCTCGCCACGATCCTGATCGTGTTCACCACCGTGGTGAACGCGTTCGGCGTGAAACTCATGGCACGCATCAATTCCACCGGCGTGTTCATCGAGCTGGTCGCCGCGGTGCTGCTGATCGTGCTGCTGCTGTTCCAGGCGGTGCGCGGGCCGAGCGTGGTCACCGAGACGCACAACACCGGAGCGGGGTACTCCTCCGGTTATCTCGGCGCGTTCCTGGTCGCGATCATCGCCTCGAGTTACGTGATGTACGGATTCGACACCGCGGCCTCGCTCGGTGAGGAATCCCTGAATCCGCGCAAGAACGCGCCGAAGGCGATCCTGCGTTCGCTGATCGCCTCGTTCGTGCTCGGCGGGCTGATCATCCTGTTCGCGCTCATGGCGGTGCGCAACATCAACGCCCCGGAACTGGGCTCGGTCGGCCTGCAGTACGTGCTCACCGACGCGCTCGGCCCGTGGATCGGGCGAGTGTTCCTCGCGGCCTCGTTCATCGCGATCACCGTCTGCGTGCTCGCCGTGCACACCGCGGCGATCCGGATGGCCTTCGCGATGGCGCGGGACAACGCGCTTCCCGCGGGCTCGAAACTCGCCACGGTGAGCAATAAGTTCGGTACCCCGATCGTTCCCGCGGTCGTGATCGGCGTGCTCGCGGTCGCCCTCCTGGTGCTCAACGTCGGGCAGCCGCAGATCTTCTCCGCGGTCACCAGTCTCGCGGTGATCCTGATCTACATCTCCTATCTGCTGGTGACCGTGCCGATGCTGATCGCGCGGATTCGCGGTCGCTGGTCGAGCAAACGGGAACCGGGCCGGTTCTCGCTCGGCAAGTTCGGGTTCATCGTGAACCTGCTCGGCGTGGTGTGGGGCATCGCCATGGTGATCAACCTCGCCTGGCCGCGCAACGAGATCTACAACGCCTCCCCGCCGTATCACTGGTATCTGCAGTGGATGGCCGTGATCTTCGTGGTCGGCGCCGCGGGCATCGGCTTCGCGTACTACTGGTTCGTGCAGCGCCACAAAACCGGAATTCTCGCCGCACACGCGGCGGGCACGGACGCCGTCGAGGACGAAAACCTTGAAAAGGAAGGAAAGTAACATGGCCGAGTTCGATTACGTCGTGGTCGGCGGTGGCACCGCCGGATCCGTCGTCGCCGCCCGCCTTTCCGAGGACCCGAACGTCTCGGTATGCCTCATCGAGGCCGGACCGTCCGATGAGGACACTCCGGCGGTGCTGCGCCTGACCGACTGGATGGCGCTGCTGGAATCCGGATTCGACTGGGATTACCCGATCGAACCGCAGGAGAACGGGAACTCCTTCATGCGGCACGCCCGCGCCAAGGTGCTCGGCGGCTGCTCCTCGCACAACTCCGCGATCGCGTTCTGGGCACCCAAAGAGGATTTCGACGAGTGGGAGTCCCTGGGCCTTCCCGGCTGGGGCTCGCGCGAGATGTTCCCGCTCTATCAGCGCCTGGAGAACAACGACTCCTCCGCCGAGCACCACGGCCACGACGGGCCGGTGCGGCTGCGTTCGGTGCCGCCGAAGGACCCGGCCGGGGTCGCCCTGCTGCAGGCCTGCGAGCAGGCCGGTATCCCGATCACCGAGTTCAACAGCGGGAACACGGTGACCAACGGGGCGAACTGGTTCCAGATCAACTGTTTCGAGGACGGCACCCGCGCCTCGGCCTCGGTCTCCTATCTGCACCCGATCCTGGGTAAGCGTCCGAATCTGGAACTGCGCGCCGGGCGGCGGGCCAGGAAACTGCGCTTCGAGGGCAAGCGGTGCACCGGGGTGGATGTGCTCGCCCCGGACCAGCTGCACACCGAGACGATCACCGCGCGCCGCGAGGTGATCGTGTCATCCGGGGCGATCGACACCCCCAAACTGCTGATGCTCTCCGGTATCGGACCGGCCGCGCACCTGCGTGAGCACGGCATCGAGGTGCTCGCCGACTCCCCCGGTGTCGGTTCCAACCTGCAGGACCACCCGGAGGGGCTGGTGCAGTGGGAGGCGACCAAGCCGATGATCACCGAGTCCGAGCAGTGGTGGGAGATCGGCATCTTCACCACCACCGAGGAGGGCCTGGACCGCCCGGACCTGATGTTCCACTACGGTTCGGTGCCCTTCGACATGAACACCCTCCGGCACGGTTACCCGAGCACCGAGAACGGCTTCTGCCTCACCCCGAACGTGACGCGCAGCCGTTCGATCGGCACGGTTCGCCTGCGCACCAAGGACTTCCGGGACAAGCCCATGGTGGATCCGCGCTACTTCACCGATGAGCACGACATGCGGGTGATGACCTACGGCGTACGGCTCGCGCGCAAGATCGTCAGCCAGTCCCCGATGGCCGAATGGGCGAAGGCCGAACTCGCCCCCGGCGTGGACACCCAGTCCGACGACGAGATCGCCGACTACATCCGCAAGACGCACAACACCGTCTACCACCCCTCCTGCACGGTTCCCATGGGACCGGCCTCGGACCCGAACGCCCCGCTGGACGAGCGGCTGCGGGTGCGCGGGGTGGACGGACTGCGCGTGGCGGACGGCTCGGCGATGCCGTTCCTGGTCGCGGTGAACCCGTGCATCACCACGATGGCCATCGGTGAGAAGTGCTCGGACATGGTCAAGGCGGATCAAGCCTAAGCCTTGACTTATATAAGCCGTAGACGGTAGGTTCTCCTCGTGCACGCCTTCGATGTGCTCGGCGACCCGGTGCGCCGGCGGATCCTGGAACTGCTCGCGGACGGCGAGGCGACCTCGGGCATGGTGACCGAGGTCGTCACCGCCGAGTTCGGGATCTCCCAGCCCGCCGTGTCCCAGCACCTCAAGGTGTTGCGCGAGAACGGATTCGCGACGGTGCGCCCGGAGGGGACGCGGCGGCTCTACTCGGTCGGTACCGAGCCGCTGCGGGAGATCGACGAATGGCTGCGGCCGTTCCGCCGGTTCTGGGCGCCCCGGTTGGACGCGCTCGGCACCGAACTGGCGCGCGGAAAACGAGAACGACGAAAACAGCAGGAGAACCCATGATCGACGTCGACCACCAGATCAGCACCGTACGACGGCAACTCGGCACCCGGGTGCTGGAAGCGGGCCAGGCGCGCGTGCAGACCATCAGCCAGTCCTACCCCGCCACGCTCGAGGACGTGTGGGACGCGTGCACCAACCCCGAGCGGCTGCCCCGCTGGTTCCTCCCGGTGTCCGGGGAACTGCGGCTCGGCGGGAAGTACCAGCTCGAGGGAAACGCGGGCGGCACCATCGAAAGCTGCGATCCGCCCAAGAGCTTCGGCGCGACCTGGGAGTTCGGCGGGCAGGTCACCTGGATCGAGGTGAGGCTGCACGCCGAGTCCGCGGAGCACACCAGGCTCGAGCTGGACCACATCGCGCACATCGAGGACGGCCCGAACGAGTTCTGGGAGCAGTTCGGTCCCGGCGCGACCGGGGTCGGCTGGGACTCCGCCCTGATCGGGCTGGTGCTGCACCTGTCCACCGGGGAAGCCGTGGACCCCAAGGCCGTCGAGGCATGGATGGGCTCGGCGGACGGCATCCGGTTCGTCAACGAGAGCGCCAATGCCTGGGCGGAGACGGACATCGCCGAGGGAACCGAGCCGGAGACCGCCCGGGCGCGCGCGGAGCGCACCGCCGCGTTCTACACGCCCCAGCCCGAATAGCCCCACCCGAATAGCTCCGGCCCGGACAGCCGCACCCCGGTCAGGCCGGTTCGATCACCAGCTGCCGCCGCTGCGCCCTGCGCGTTCCCCAGTCGTAGAGCGCCTGCAGCGCGGGACCGAGCTCCTCGGCCTCCTCGGTGAGCCGGTAGCTCATCGTGGTCACCGCACCCGCACGCCCGGCGGTGCGGACGACCAGCCCGTTGCGTTCGAGCTCGCGCAGCCGTTCGGTGAGCATCTTCTCCGTGATCCCCGGGACCTGCCTGCGCAGTTCGCCGTAGCGGCAGGTGCCCTGTTTGAGCCTGGCGAGGATCACGACCGCCCATTTGCCGCCGATGGCGTCCACCGCGACCTCCACCGGGCAGTGGTAGCGCGTGCGTTCTCTACCCACGCACCAAAAGGTACGTACTTGTTCGGTTTCCGCCAAGGTGTTTGGCTGCTTTCCATGGTCACCGAATACATTCGTTATCGCATCGCGTCCGGGTCCGGGGCCGCGTTCGAAGCGGCCTACCGGCGCGCCTCGGTACCGTTGTCGGGCGCCCCGGAATGTGTGGACTACGAACTTTCCCGTTGCGCGGAGGAGGCGTGCTGCTACATTCTGCGCATCACCTGGACCTCGAAAGAGGATCACCTCGATTCGTTCCGGCGAAGCGCGGCATTCCGTTCGTTCTTCGCCGAGATCCGGGATTACGTGGACGCGATCGAGGAAATGCGGCACTACGTGCCGACAGGCATTTCCGGCCGGGGCAGCGCGATCCCCACCCTGTTCGACTGGGTCGGCGGAACGGATGCGCTGACCAGGCTGTGCGAGGTGTTCTACGCCCGGGTCGGCGCGGACGAGCTGCTCGCCCCGGTCTTCGCGGACATGCCCGCCGAGCATCCGCGGTTCGTGGCTCTCTGGCTGGCCGAGGTGTTCGGCGGGCCGGACCGGTATTCCACCGAGCGCGGCGGCCACCCGGGCATGCTCGGCAAACACCTCGGGAAAGCGATCACCGAGGAGCAGCGGCGGCGCTGGGTCGATCTGCTCGTGGACGCGGCGGACGAGACCGGTCTGCCCGCGGATCCCGAGTTCCGCGCCGCGTTCCTCGGCTATCTGGAGTGGGGAACCCGGATGGCCGTGCTGTTCTCCCGGCCGGGCGCGGAACCGGACATGGCCGAACCGATGCCGTCCTGGGGCTGGGGCGAGCGCACCCCGTGGCTGCCCGCTACCGGCGCGCCCGTTCCTGCTCCCACACCGGCCCGTCCGATTCGGTGACCGTGCCGTCCGCGCCGAACACCAGGAAACGGTCGAAGGAGCGGGCGAACCAGCGATCGTGGGTGACCGCGAGCACGGTGCCCTCGAACCGCTCCAGGCCGTCCTGGAGTGCCTGCGCGGAAACGAGATCGAGGTTGTCGGTCGGTTCGTCGAGCAGTAACAGGTTCGCCCCGGCCAGTTCCAGGAGCAGGATCTGGAACCGCGCCTGCTGGCCACCGGAGAGCGTGTCGAACTCGTTGCCCGCCGCCGCGGCGAGCTCGTAGCGGGCCAGCGCCCTGCTCGCCTCCTCGCGCGGGACCCCGTCCCGATGCTCGTCCCCGTGGCCGAGGATGTGCAGCAGGGTCCGGCCGAGGAACTCGCCGTGTTCGTGGGTCTGGGCGAACCAGCCGGGCCGCACCCTGGCACCGAGCCTGGCCAGCCCGGTGTGCGCGACCTCGGCGATCTCCACCCCGCTGACCGGGCGGTGCTCGGGTTCCGGATCGGTGCCGCCGCGCGCGAGCAGGCGCAGGAAATGCGATTTACCGGAACCGTTCGAACCGAGCACCGCGACCCGTTCCCCGTAGAACACTTCCGCGTCGAAGGGCCGCATCAGGCCGGTGAGTTCGAGCCCGGCGCAGACCACGGCGCGTTTCCCGGTCCGTCCGCCGCGCAGCCGCATGTGCACCCGCTGCTCCCGCGGCACCGCCTGCGGCGGTCCCGCCTCCTCGAACTTCCGCAGCCGGGTCTGCGCGGCCTGATAGCGCCCGGCCATCGTGTCGTTGTAGGTCGCCTTGTTCTTGAGCATGGTGACCAGTTCCTTGAGCTTCGCGTGCTCCTCGTCCCAGCGCCTGCGCAGTTCCTCGAACCGTTCGAAGCGGTCCGCGCGGGCCTGTTCGTAATCGGCGAATCCGCCACCGTGCACCCAGGCCGTGTTCCCGCCGGTGCCGAGTTCCAGGGTCACGACCCGGGAGGCCACGCGCGCCAGCAGTTCCCGGTCGTGCGAGACGAACAGCACCGTCTTCGGAGACTCGAGCAGCCGCTGTTCGAGCCACCGCTTCGCGGGCACGTCCAGGTAGTTGTCCGGCTCGTCGAGCAGCAGCACCTCGTCCGGGCCGGCGAGCAGCGCCTCGAGCACGAGCCGCTTCTGCTCCCCGCCGGACAGCGTGCGCACCGGGCGGAACCGGGCCCGTTCGAAGCCGATCGACAGCGCCGCCTCGCACACCCTGTCCCAGTCCACCTCCGCCTGGTAACCGCCCGCGTCGGTGTAGTCCGCGATCGCCTGGGCATAGCGCAGCTGGGTGGCCTCGTCCTCATCCTGCATCATGGCCAGCTCCGCGGATTCCAGGTCCGCGGCCGCCGCGCGCAGAGCGGGCGGGGCCAGACTGAGCAGCAACTCGCGCACCGTGGTCTCGTCCCGGATCCGGCCGACGAACTGCCGCATCACGCCGAGCCCGCCGACCCGTTGCACCGCACCGGAATGCGGTTTCAGCTCACCGGTGACGATGCGCAGCAGCGTGGTCTTGCCCGCGCCGTTCGCCCCGATCAGCGCCACCTTGGCGCCCTCGCCCACCCGGAAACCCACCCCGTCGAGCAGGGTCCGCCCATCGGGCAGGGTGTAACCGATCTGCTGCACATCCACGTATCCCATCGCCGCGCATGCTAACCGGGTGCTCGGTGCGGGCGAACCGATTTTCGCTCGGCCCGGATCTGTCGGTGGGTGCTCCTACCATCGGCACATGACGGAACCGAACCTGGGCACACCACTCACCGAGCAACTCTCCTGGCACTGGGACAACCAGCTGCGACCGCGCCTGGACGGCCTCAGCGATGCGGAATACCTGTGGGAGCCGGTGCCCGGCTCCTGGAACATCCGCCCGCGCGCCGAGGCCGAACAACCCAACGGCAGCGGCGAATTCAGCGTCGACTTCACCTTCCCGCAACCCGAACCGCCGCCGTTCACCACCATCGCCTGGCGGCTGGCGCACCTCATCGTCGGCGTGTTCGGTATGCGGGTGGCCAGTCACTTCGGCGGACCGCCGATGGACTACGCGAGCCACGCCTATCCGGGCACGGCCGCCGAAGCGCTCGGCCAGCTCGACGCCACGTACGCGGGCTGGATCGCGGGCGTGCGCGGGCTCGACGAGGCGTCGCTGTGGCAGCCCTGCGGCGAGGAGGGGCACGCGGACTTCCCGATGATCGCCCTGGTGCTGCACATCCACCGGGAGGTCATCCACCACGGCGCCGAGGTCTCGTTGCTGCGGGATCTGTATCGCGCGCGGTACGGCGGATGAGCACCGCGCTGGACCGGCTCACGGAGACCGCGTGGTGCACCAGCACGGCACTGCGGGCCGGGCTCGAACGGCGCGGGCTTCCCGTTCCCGACGCGGCCTATCTGGACCGGGCCTTCACGGCACGGGACCGCTCGGAGCTGGCGGCCGCGATCGCGGAACTGGGCGCGCATTTCGCCCGGGCGCACGGTTCTTCCAGCAAGCACGGTGCCGAACAGGTCCGGTTCGGGGCGCTGCTGGTGCCCGATCCGGCACGGCTGGACACCCGGACCGCGGTGGAACCGGAACTGCGGGCCGGGCAGACCGGGATCACCGGGCCGGACTTCGTGGACGCGCGACTGCCCGCGGGCAGGCTGGTCACCGAACCCGGCCGGGACTGGTCGCTGTTCGCCACCGTGCTCGGCCCCGCCGGTCCGCACTTCGGCAGCGACGAGACGGTCCGCGCGGCCGATCCTGCGCTGTTCACGGTGCGCGGAACCGATACCCGCACGCTGATGGTGCGCCAGCTCTGGGGCGCGCGGGTGCTGCAGAGCGGGGCTTCGCTTCCGGACTGCGAGATCGGTGGTGACTGGACGTTCAGCCTGTTGCCCGGGGAGGACCGGGTGGCGGGCAAGGCGGTCTCGGGCACCATCCTGCACGGCAAGGTGCGGTTCCGGCTCGGCCGCGCGGACCGCGGGATCGCGGTGGCCAGGGTGTGCCCGGCGCTCCCCATCCGTTGAGCTACCGAGCCGCTGAACCGGGCAGCGTGGTGCGCACCCGGTGGACCAGCGCCTTCGCCGCCGGGCTCAGCGGACCGTTCGCGCGCCAGGCGAACACCAGCCTGGCACGCATCGCCGGTCTGCCGAGCGGGACGGCGCGCGCCCGCTCACCGTAGGTGGTGGCGAACCGCCTCGGCAGGATCGCGATCCCGAGCCCGCGTTCGGCGAGTTCCACGGCGAACCACGGATCGCTGCACTCGAACGCGATCCTCGGCCATACCCCGGCCGCGGCGCAGCCCTCGTCGAACACCGCGCGCACCCCGGAACCGCGGACCAGACTGATCACCTCCCGGTCCGCGATTCCGCGCAGCGTCAGGCTCTTGCGGTTCGCGAACGGATCCCCCGGTCCGAGGACGGCCACCACCGGTTCGTCCGCGAGCGGGTGTACACCGATTCCCTCCGGATCGGTGGCCCCGAGCCCGAACACCGCACCGTCCAGCGTTCCGGAACGCAGCGCGCCGATCAGCTCCGCCGAGCTCGCCTCGGACAGGGTGATGTCCACATCCGGATGCGCCTGGTGGAAATCCGCGAGCACGGCGGGAAATCCGTGCGCCGCGGTACTGACCATGCCGAGGGTCACGCTGCCCCGCACCAGCCCGGTGAGTTCCTCGACCGCGACCCGGCCCTGGTCCACCGAGGCGAGCGCGGCCCGCGCGTGCGGGAGGAACGCCGAACCGAGCGCGGTCAGCCGCACCGTACGGGCCGAGCGATCGAACAGCGGACCGCCGAGTTCCCGTTCGAGCTGGCGGATCTGGGCGCTCACCCCGGGCTGTGCGATGTGCACCCGCTCGGCGGCCCTGGTGAACGAGCCCTCCTCGAGGACCGCGAGGAAATAGTGCAGGTGGCGCAGTTCCATAACTGGTAATTCTAGATCGCAGACGATCCAGCTGGTGGACTTTTACCTGTTCCCGCGCCGAGCATGGCGGTATGACACGGAACATTCTCATCGCGGGCGCGGGAATCGGCGGGCTGGCCGCGGCACTCGCCTTGCACGACAAGGGATTCGGCGTCGAGGTGCTGGAGAGCGCGCGGGAGGTCCGCCCGCTCGGCGTCGGGCTGAACATCCAGCCGGCCGCCGTGGCGGCGCTCGACAAGCTCGGGCTCGGGGAATCCCTTGCGGCCAGCGGGATCCCGACCGCCGAGCACGTCTACTTCGATCATCTCGGCGAGCGGTTGTTCACCGAACCGCGCGGACTGGCCGCGGGCCACGAATGGCCGCAGTACTCGGTACATCGCGGGGAACTGCAGTCGCTGCTGCTCGAACAGGTGCGCGAGCGGATCGGCCCACGGGCGGTGCGCACCGGAGCACAGCTGGTGGATGTGAGCCAGGACGGCGAATCGGTGCGCGCGACCGTGTTCGACCGGGCGCGCGGTGAACACGTGCGGCACACCGGCCGGGTGCTCATCGGCGCGGACGGGGCGCATTCGGTGGTGCGCGAGCTGCTGTACCCCGGCTCGGCACCGCTGCGCTGGAACGGCGCGCACTTCTGGCGCGGGATCACCGAAGTGGACTCCTTCGGGACGGGCCGCTCTTTCCACCACATCAGCGATGCGCGCGGGACCCGCGTGGTCGCGTACCCGATCTCGGCGAAGGCCGCCGAATCCGGGCGGGTACTGGTGAACTGGGTGGTCGAGGCGGCCGTCGCGGAGCCGGGCACCCCGCTCGAACGGAGCTGGAACCGGGCCGGGCGGCTGCCGGATCTGCTCGCTCACCTCGAGGGATGGGAGCTGGACCCGCTCGGCCTGCGCGAGCTGTTCATCGGCGGCGGGCCGATCCTGGAGTATCCGATGGTCGACCGGGACCCGCTGCCGGGCTGGGGCGCGGGCCGGGTGAGCCTGCTCGGGGACGCCGCGCACCTGATGTATCCGGTCGGGGCGAACGGAGCGAGCCAGGCCATCCTGGACGCCCGCGCGCTCGCCGAGGCGCTCGACGGCTCCGGGCTGGTGACCGGGCTGCGCGAGTACGAGCGGCTGCGGCTGGCGCGGACCACCGCGGTGGTGCTCGCCAACCGGGAGATGCACGCCGCGGAGAAGGCCAGTGCCGGTCGCGCGGACCGTGGCGAACGACTGGCCGCGATCACCGCGGACTACCGGCGCGCGACCGCTACCGGCGCTGCGGGATGACCAGCCAGAGCCCGAGGTAGAGCAGGAACTGCGGGCCGGGAAGCAGGCAGGACAGCAGGAACACCAGGCGGACCGTTCCCGATTTCCAGCCGTAGCGCTCGGCGAGCCCGCCGCAGACACCGCCGAGCACCCGGTCGGTGCGCGAGCGGGCCAGCCTCGAGGTCCGGTAGGTGGGGTTCGGATAATTCGGATAAGTCGTCATGTCTTCACGATGCCCGGCCGCGAGCTTCCGCACCTCGGTGACCGCCCTGAGTCCACCCCCGAAGTTCCACCCTGATCTCCACCCTCGGGAGGTCCGAATCCACCCGGCCCCGGACGTAGCTTTCCGGGCATGGAAACCTACCTGAACTTCATGCTCATCCGGTTCGGCATCCTCGCCGCCGGGGTCGCCGTACTGGTCATCATCGGCTTCGCCGTCGCCCTCTACCTCAAGCGCAGGGGAAAGCTCGGCCAGGCGCGCCGGTACGTGGAACCGATGGCCCGCACCGTGATCGACCGGGCCGGTGACCGCAGCGCGCGGACCGGGCGCGGCGCCTGGAAGGGCACCGCAGCCCGCGCGGTCGTCAACTACCTCGACAAGAACGACAAGCGATGATCGCGGGCCCGGTACTCGCCGAGGACGGCGGAAACATCATGGCGCACCTGTTCCAGGATTACCTGATCAAGGCGGGGATCGTGGTCGGGCTCGCCGTCCTGGTACTGATCGCCATGGTGATCATCTGGAAAAAGGTCGGCAGCAGGAAGTAGGTTCGGTGCATGGGCGAACGACTCGTGCACGCATTCGGTGAAGACGCGCTCGGCGAGCTGGACGGGACCGCGATCGCCGAGCTGATCAGGGCAGGCGAACTCACCCCGGAGGACGCGGCGCACCAGGCCGCCGAGCGGGCCGGGCGGGTGGACCCCATGCTGCACGCGATCGCCGAGGCCGACTACGCCAACGTCGCCGAGCCGAAACCGGGACCACTGCGCGGAGTGCCGAGTTTCATCAAGGACAACACGCCCGTGCCCGGGCTGCCGACCAGGCACGGTTCGGCCGCGGTCCCCGGCACGGTCTCCCCCGGCTACGGCGCCTTCGCCAAGCAGTTCATCAGCACCGGCATGACCGTGCTCGGCAAGACGCGGCTGCCCGAGTTCGGCCTGAACGCGACCACGGAGTTCGTGGACGAGGAACCCACCCGCAATCCGTGGAACACCGGCTACTCCGCGGGAGGTTCCTCCGGAGGGGCCGCCGCCCTTGTCGCCTCCGGGGTGGTGCCGATCGCGCACGGCAACGACGGTGGCGGCTCCATCCGCATCCCGGCGGCCTGCTGCGGGCTCGTCGGACTGAAACCGAGCCGGGGCCGCACGGTCGCGAGCGAGCTGGCCAAGATGCCGATCAACCTGGTCGTGGACGGCGTGCTGACCAGGACGGTGCGGGACTCGGCGGCTTTCCTGGCCGCGGCCGAGGGGTACCGGCGGTCCCCGAAGCTGCCACCACTCGGCCACATCCGCGAATCGAGGGGACGCAAACTCCGCATCGGGCTGGTGCTCGATCCGGTCGTGGACACCGAGATCTGCCCACAGACCAGGGCCGCGGTGGAGGCGACGGCCGCGCGGCTGGAGAAACTCGGCCACACCGTGGAACCGATCCGGCTGCCGTTCGGGGACCCGTTCGTCACCGACTTCCTCACCTACTGGGGCATGCTCGCCTTCCTGCTCAGTGCTCTCGGCAAGCACAGTTTCGGCAAGGAGTTCGACCCGGCGCGGCTCACCCCGCTCACCACCGGACTGCGCCGGATCTACCAGCGCGGCGCGCACCGCACCCCGGGCACCCTCTACCGGCTGGCGCGGGCGAAATCCGCCTATGCGGCCATGTTCCGCACCCACCACCTCGTGCTCTCCCCCGTGCTCGGCCATGTCACCCCGGAACTCGGCCACCTGCGCCCCGATGTGCCGGTCGCGGAACTCATCGAACGGCTGAAACGCTATGTCGCGTTCACCCCGCTCGCGAACGTGACCGGCGCACCCGCGCTTTCGCTGCCCGCGGGCCTCGCCGAGGAAGGGGTTCCGATCGGGGTGCAGTTCAGCGCGGCCGACGGCGATGAACGCAGCCTGCTGGAGATCGGCTACGAACTAGAGGACGCGATGTCCTGGCGCACCATCGCCGAGCAGGCCCGCCGTGCTTAGATAGGGGCGACCCATCGGCGGGTGAGGAGGAATCCGTGCCGATCTACGACTACCGGTGCCCCTCCTGCGGGATCTCCGAGCACAGCTATCCGATGCGCGAGGCACCCCCGGCCCTCGACTGCGCGTGCGGTCTCCCGGCCCGCAAACTCGTCACCGCCGCCCGGCTCGGCAAGGGCTCCTCGACCGCGATGCGGCTGCTCGACCAGACCGGGAGCACCGCGAGCGAGCCCGCCGTGGTCCGCTCCCCGCCGCCCGCGGCACCGAATCGCCCGGTGAGCCGGAATCCCCTGCACGCCAAGTTGCCCCGTCCCGGAAAGTAGGTGCGCGATGCCCGACGTGATCTTTCCCCTCGACTCCACCAAGGCGTTCACCGAGCAGGAGATCCTCGGCCACAACCGCTGGCATCCGGACATTCCCGCCGCGGTCCGGGTCAAGCCGGGCGACACCTTCCGGGTGCACTGCCGCGAGTGGTTCGACGGCGCCATCCACAACGACGACTCGGCCGAGGACATCCGGGACGCCCCGCTGAACTCGGTGCACACCCTCTCCGGCCCGATCGGCGTCGAGGGAGCCAAACCCGGCGACCTGCTCATCGTGGACATCCTCGACCTGGGCCCGATCCCGCAGGAGGACTCCGGCCCGCTCGCCGGGCAGGGCTGGGGTTACACCGGGATCTTCGCCGCGCGCAACGGCGGCAGCTTCCTGACCGAGCAGTTCCCGGACGCGTACAAGGCGGTCTGGGACTTCGCCGGGCACACGGCGACCTCACGGCACGTCCCGCACGTCTCGTTCACCGGGATCACCCACCCCGGCCTGATGGGCACCGCGCCGAGCAGGGAACTGCTGAGCGCGTGGAACACCAGGGAGGCCGCGCTCATCGCGACCGATCCGGACCGGGTCCCGCCGCTCGCCCTGCCGCCCGAGCCCTCGGAGGCGGTGCTCGGCGGGGTCGCCGGTGCCGAGTTCGACCGGATCGCGAACGAGGCCGCGCGCACCGCACCGCCACGGGAGAACGGCGGGAACCAGGACATCAAGAACCTCACCCGTGGTTCGCGGGTGTTCTACCCGGTCTTCGTGGACGGGGCGAACCTCTCCGTCGGCGATCTGCACTTCTCCCAGGGCGATGGGGAGATCACCTTCTGCGGGGCGATCGAGATGGGCGGCTTCATCGATCTGCACGTGGACATCATTCCCGGCGGCATGCAGACCTACGGGGTCAGCGAGAACGCGATCTTCATGCCGGGCAACGTCGAACCGCAGTACTCCGAATGGCTCGCCTTCTCCGGCACCTCGGTCACTCTCGACGGCGAACAGCGCTACCTCGACTCGCACCTGGCCTACCAGCGGGCCTGCCTGCACGCGATCGACTACCTGACCACCTTCGGCTACACCCCGGAACAGGCCTACCTGCTGCTCGGCGCCGCGCCGATCGAGGGCCGCCACTCCGGGGTCGTGGACATCCCTAACGCCTGCTCGACGGTGTACCTGCCGACCGCGATCTTCGATTTCCCGGTCACGCCCGGCAAGGACGGCCCGGCCCGGATCGACCCCGGCATGGGCGCCCCGCGCGCGGCGTTCTGAGGTTCCGCTACCGGCACCGCCGTTCCGGCCGTCACGGTTCCTGCTTTGCTCTTGGCGGCGGAGCCGCTCTCCCGCCCACGCAACTGGCCCTGCGGCGGGTTCTCCGGCGTTCCCTCGCGAGGACAGCGCCGACGTGGTGTATCGGCATACATGAGGAGGGGGTTCCGGAGCGAGGGGGCGCCTGAGGTTCCGCTACCGGCACCGCCACTCCGGCCGTTACGGTTCCTCGGCGATGGCGGCGGAGCGGCAGGCGCCGAGCCCATCGGCGCGCGCCACGATCCGCCCGCCGCTGATCCGCACCGCGACCTCGGTTCCGTCGCTGACCGCGGGCACCCCGACGGCGGCCGCGAGCGTGCCCCGTTCATCGTGCACCACCCGGACCGCGGGCAGGGCGTGGTCCGGGAAGGCGATCCGCAGGTAGCCGCACAGCTGGGCGAGCACCAGCCGGGCGAGCGGGCCGAGCTCCTTGGGTTCCCCGGTCACGAGCACCGCGGTGACCTCGGCGCCCTCCGGAGCGGCGCGCACCGCGTCCTCGATGCCGTTGAGGCGGTGCAGGCCGAGCACCGCGAGCACCCCGTTCCCGCCCAGCCGCACGGTCTCGGCCCGCACCGCATCGGCGATCTCGGTGACCGGCCACGGCTCGTCCACCGGCTGCGCCTGCGGCATGATCGGCGCGGGGTTCCAGGTGTCCCCGAGGTCGAGTCCAGCGAGCTCCTCGCAGGCGCGCACGGTGTTGAACGGCTCGAGGAATCCGGGCGCCGCGGCGGCCAGCTGACTCGCCCCGTGCAGCATCGTCAGGATGTTCTCCGCCTGACGCACCATCCGCCCGGCCGCGCCGCCGCGTTCGAGCGCGAGCCCGAGCAGGATCGCGTTCAGCTTCATCAGCTGCGCGAACGGGCGCCTCGTCTGCTCGTCCACCAGCACCTCGGAGAGCAGTTCCACATCCAGGCGGGCCTCGCCCTGTTCCACGTTGGCCAGCAGCAGCTTGCTGACCCAGGCCCTGGCGAGCAGCCCGATCGAGTCCCGCGCGCCCTCCCCCGGTCCACCGAGATCCTGGCCCGCACCGCGCTCGGCCTCCTCGGCGAGCACCCCGAAATACAGCGCCCGCTTACCGGGGAAGTTGGAGTAGACCGCGCCCCTGGTCAGCCCGGCGCGCTCGGCGATGTGGTCGATCTTGGCCTCCCGGAAACCCCGCTCCACCAGGATTTCCCGGGCCGCGGCGAGCACCTTCGCCCGATTGCGTTCCTGTAGCTCCACCCGTGTCAACGCGGCCATCGCGTCACGATAACCCACCGCTGTAGATGATATGATCATCTGAATTCATCATCTGAACTGGAGGGCGCTTTCATGACCACCGCACCGGAGCTCGACCCGACGACCCCGGCGGCGCTCGAGGACCCGTTCGCCTTCTACGCCGAGGCACGCGAACAGGCCCCGCTGATCCGCCTCGCCCTCCCCGGGCTCGGCACCATCTGGACCCTGACCAGGCACGCCGACGCGCGGGCGATGCTCGGCGACCCGCGGTTCGCGATCACCCCGGGCAGCTTCCAGACCCCGCAGGGCGTCCCCGAGGAATACCTCGGCTATCTGCACACCATGTCGGAGATGGACGGACCGGAACACCTCCGGCTGCGCAGGCTGCTCACCCCGGCCTTCGCGCCGCGCCGGATCGCCGGATTCCGTGCCGAGATCGCCGGGATCGTGGACAGCCTGCTCGACGCGCTGCCCGAGGACGAGCCGGTCGATCTGCTCGAGCGGTTCACCAAACCGCTGCCGATGGAGGTGATCTGCGCGATCGTCGGGATCCGGGAACCCGAGCGGCCGCGCTGGCACGAGTTCGGCGCGACGATCGTGTCCGGCGTGGGCTCGGCGTTCGGGGCAGCGGTCCCGGAGTTCGTGGAGGCCGCCAAACAGGAGGTGGCCGGGCGCAGGAGGGAACCGGGAACCGACCTGGTCTCCGATCTCGTGCGCGCCGCGACCGAGGACGGCGACCGGCTCACCGATACCGAGGTCGTCACGCTGATCTGGCACCTGCTGCTGGCCGGCCAGACCCCGGTGAACCTCATCGCCAACGCGGTCGAGGCGCTGCTGCGCCATCCGGACCAGCTCGCCGCACTGCGGGCCGACCACGGCCTGATCCCCTCTGCGGTCGAGGAGTTCCTGCGCTGGTGCGGGCCGAATCTGCTCGCGGTCCCCCGCTATGCCGGTGCGGACGTCGAACTGCACGGCCACACCGTCCGCAAGGGGGAACCGGTCATCGCCGCGCTCGGTTCGGCCAACCGGGATCCACGGGTGTTCGCCGAACCGGACCGGCTGGACATCACCAGGAGCACGACCGGGCACCTCGGTTTCGGGCACGGCCCGCACTTCTGTCTCGGCGCCTCGATCGCCAGGGCGCAGACCGAGATCGCGCTCGGCACCCTCCTGAAGCGGTACCCGGACCTCAGGTTCGCCGCCGAGCCGAAACGCAACTGCGATGGCGGCACCTGGCGACTCGCCGCGCTCCCGGTGCGCCTGACCGGATAGCGGGGATACTACAAACATAGTAGTGTCGCGTCATGAGCAGGCACGCGACGATCATCGGCGCGGGCGTCGCCGGCCTTACCGCCGCGATCCACCTGCGGGCGCACGGCTGGCGGGTGGCGGTGCACGAGCGGGAGCCGAATCTTTCGGTCAACGGCACCGCACTGACCCTCTGGCCCGCCGCGATGGCGGCACTGGACACCCTCGGGCTCGGCGAGCGCGCGCGGGCACTCGGGGTAACCGCGGTCCGGGGCGAATACCTGCGCGCGGACGGCAGCCGGATCGCCCCGGTCGACCTCGCGGCCATCGAGCGCAAGACCGGTGAACCACTGCGGTTCGTGTCCCGCCCCGCACTGCTCGGCCTGCTCACCGAGGCGCTGCCATCCGATGTGCTGCACCTCGGCTCGGCGGTGTCCGCGCGGGACCTGCCCGCGGCCGAGGTGCTCATCGGGGCGGACGGGTTGCGCAGCACCGTGCGGTCCACGCTGTTCGGCGCGCGATTCCGGGCCCGCTACACGGGTTCCACCGTCTGGCGCGGCAGCGCGGACCGGGCGACCACGGCCATGACCGAGACCTGGAGCGAGGGCTGCTTGTTCGGCACCACTCCCCAGGACGGCGGGCGCACCAACTGGTACGCGAGCGCACCGGCCCTGGAGACCGATCGCTGCCCGGACGGGGAACCCGCGGCCCTGCGCGCCCGGTTCGGCGGCTGGCACGACGGAATCCGTGCGGTACTGGACGAGCTCGACGAGGGCTCCGTACTCCGGCACGGGCTCTACACCCTCGCTCCCCCGCTGCCGAGCTACGTGCGCGGGAACGCCGTGCTGCTCGGGGACGCCGCGCACGCGATGAGCCCGACGCTGGGCCGGGGCGGCTGCGAGGCCCTGATCGACGGCGTGACGCTCGCCGGGGAACTGCTCGGGCGCGCCCGGATCGCCGATGCGCTCGCCGCCTATGACGCGCGGCGGCGGGGACCGACCCAGCGCCTCGCCCGCGCGGCCGGACTGGTGGCCAGGATGGCCGAGGTGCGCAGGCACACCGCGCCGCGGGACACCGCGCTCAAACTGGCCATGCGGCTGAGCCCGGCCGGTTAACCGCCTGCCTGCCCGACGGCGAGATCGAGCAGTCCGGGGAAGCGCTGCTCCAGATCGGCCCGCCGCAGCCGGTTCAGCCGCCGGGTCCCCTCGTCGCGTTGCTCGATGACCCCCGCCTCGCGCAGGGTCCGGAAGTGCCCGCTCTGCGTCGATTTGCTCACCGGAAGCGCGAAAGTACTGCAGGCCAGTTCCCCCTCCGGACCGGCCTCCGCCAGCCGGGCGACGATCGTCAGCCGCACCGGATCGCTGAGCGCCGCCATGACTTCGGTGAAGCGGATCTCCGCTCGCTCCGGGTGCACGAGTTCGGTCGCGGTACGACTGGCCATACCCGCAGTCTAGCAAAACATGTTCATGATTTCCGAACATGTGCTATGTTCGGAAATCGTGAACATGAGAACGGGTTCGAGGGCACGCTTCCTCGGCAATGCCTATACGCTGCTCATCCTGTTGACCGGGACCAATCTCGCGACCCCGCTCTACCGCGGCTACCAGTCGGCATTCGGCTACCCGCCGCTGACCACCACGCTGATCTTCGCCGTCTACGTCACGGCGCTGATCCCTACGCTGCTGCTCGCCGGGTCACTCGCCGACGCACTCGGCCCGCGCCGCGTCGTGCTCCCCGCGATCGGACTGGCCGCGCTCGGCACGCTGGCCTTCGCCTTCGCGGAGAACACCGGCTGGTTGTTCGCCGCCCGGATCCTGCAGGGTCTCGCGATCGGTGCCGCCTCCGGGGCACTGACCGCGGCCATCGGCGAGTCCGAACCACGCGGCAACCAGCGAACGGCCTCCCTGGTCGCGACGGCGGCCTCGGTCGGCGGGCTCGGCCTCGGCCCGCTGCTGTCCGGAGCGCTCGCGCAATACACTCCGCTACCGCACCTGCTGCCGTTCCTCGCCGAGCTCGTCCTGCTGATCCCCGCGGCCTTCGTGGCACACACCCTGCCCTCGACCGGTACCGGCGCACGACTGCGCCCCGCGCTTCCCCGCTTGCCCGGGCCGGTGCGCGCGGTGTTCTTCTCCCATGCCGCCGCGGTTTTTCTCGCCTTCGCGGTGCTCGGACTGTTCCTCAGCCTCGTGCCCGCCTACCTCGGCTCGCTTTCCGGCAGCACCGACCTGCTGCTCACCGGAGCCACGGTCGCCCTGCTGCCCGCCGGTTCGGCGTTGGCACAGTTGTCCGGAACCCGGCTGCGCGCCGTCCGCCCGGAACGGGCCGGGCTGCCACTGCTCGCGGCCGGGCTCGGGGCACTGCTCCTCGCCGGGAACGGTGGCTGGCTCACCCTGCTGTGCCTCGCCGCCGTGGTCGCCGGGATCGGGCACGGGCTGATCTTCCTCGGTGCGCTGCGCGCCATCACCGCGGAAACCCCGCTGCCGCACCGGGCCGAGGTGTTCTCCGCGTTCTACGTGGTGGTATACCTCGGCGTCGGCCTGCCCACGGTCGGCGTCGGCCTGCTCAGCACGGCACTCGGCCTGCTCGGCGCGGTGGAGTGCTTCGCAGGGCTCGCCGCGGTCGCCAGTCTGCTCCTGCTGATCCGGCTCCCCGGGAGAAGGACCGCCGCGGCGCGGACCACCGCTTAGGCAGGGCCACTCTCCGGACCGGCCTCGGCCAGCGGCCGGTCCGGATCCAGCCGCACACCGACCGTGCGCAGCGTGTCGTCGATCATCCGCCACACCAGCCCGTTGAGCAGGCCCGCCAGTTCCTCTCGGGTCAGTTCACCCGGGTTGGTCAGCCAGCGCGCGGTGCTCGATTCGACGAGCCCGACCACGCCGAAGGCCACCGGCTCCGCCACCTTGGTATCGGCCCCGAACCGGGGCAGGTAGTACTCGAACAGGGCAGCCAGCTGCCCGGCGATCGCGGTCTTGGCATCGGTGATCGCATCGGTGCCGTCCGGTCGCGCGGACAGCGAGTGCATGCTCAGGTAGCGGTACAGCGGCTCGTGCTCCACCAGCCAGCCGATGTGCGCCTCGATCGCGGAGCGGATCATCTCGGCCGGACTGCTGCGCGGGCTCAGCGCGGGCGCGAGCTCGGTGTTCAGCATCTCGATCGCGCGCCGGGCCACCGCGGCGGCGAGGTCCGCGGCATCCGCGAAGTACTTGTACAGCCGGGTGCGCCCGACCCCGGCCTCCTCCGCGATCCGCTCCACCGAGACATCCGGACCGTGTTCGGCGATCGCCCGCACCGCGGCGTCCACGAACTCGGCGCGGCGCCGTTCCCGCTGACCGGCCCAGCGCGCGGCGCGGCCGTCGACCTGGTCACGGGCACGCTCGGAAGAAACGGTCACCCCTGGGAGTGTACGGCTGTTCTTCGCAGGCAGTTATGGGGTACAGTCTGTCCCTGTTACCGAAAGTCCGGGGTAAATGGAGGTTCGGACAATGACCGGTGCGACACGGACCACGGAACACAGCGCGGCGGACGACGACGTCTCGCGCCGGCTGCTCGAATCCTCGGCGACGCTGTCCTACGACCCGATGACCGAGATCGACTGGGAGGCCCCGCTTCCCGAGGACGGCTACGGGCTCAATCCGGAGTGGAGCACGCTGTACGGAACCCCGCTCTGGGACGAGATGACCGAGGCACAGCGGGTCACGCTCACCAGGCATGAGGTGTGCTCGATCATGAGCACCGGCATCTGGTTCGAGATGATCCTGCAGCAGATGATCCTGCGCGATCAGTACGTGCACAATCCGGCGAACGCGGAGTTCCAGTTCGCGCTGACCGAGATCGCCGACGAGTGCCGGCACTCGATCATGTTCGCCCGCACCTGCGCGAAGCTCGATGTCCCCGCCTACTTCCCGCGCAAGGACGTCGTGGAGGCCGCCCGCATCTTCAAATCCGTCGCGGGCGGGGAGGTCGCCTACGGCGGCACCCTGGTCGCCGAGGAAGTACTGGACGTGATGCAGCGGGACTGGATGCGCGGGGAGAACGTGCTGGACATCGTGCGCACCAGCTCGAAGATCCACGTGGTCGAGGAATCCCGGCACATGAAGTTCGCCCGCCAGGAGATCCGCGAGCACATGGAGGGAATCAGCCCGCTGCGCCGCCGGGCCAGCGCGGCCCTGATCGCGCTCGGTGCCTCGGTGATCGTGCGCAGTCTCGTCAATTACGGCGTGTACCGTGCCGCGGGCCTGGACACCCGGCGCGCGGTCGAGGCCGCGGCGAACAACCCGCACCGCCGCTCGATGATGCGCACCGCCTGCGCGGGGCTGATGGAGTTCCTGGACGAGGCGGGGCTGCTCACCCGTCCCGCGGTGGCCATCTATCGCCGCGTGCACATGATCTGACCCGGTCATGGCCTACGCGATCACGCAGACCTGCTGCAACGACGCCTCCTGCGTCGCGGTGTGCCCGGTCAACTGCATCCACCCCACCCCGGACGAGCCGGATTTCGGCACCACCGAGATGCTCTACATCGACCCGGAGACCTGCATCGACTGTGGCGCCTGCGCGGACGCCTGCCCGGTGGACGCGGTGCGCCCCGCCGATCTGCTCTCCGGTCCCGAGCAGGTGTACTCCGAGCTCAACCGCGCGCACTTCGGGGGCGGTTCACCGGGAACGGTGTGGGGAGCGCCCCGGTTCCCGCGTTCGCTGCCCTCGGCGGCCTCGGCTCCACGGGTCGCTGTGGTGGGCACCGGACCCGCGGCCGGATACACCGTGCAGTCGCTGCTGCGCTCCACCGACGCCGAGATCACCGTGCTGGACCGCGCCCCGCTCGCGGGCGGGCTCGTCCGGTTCGGGGTGGCCCCGGATCATCCGGCCACCAAACAGATCGGGGACACCTTCGCCGGCGCGTTCCGGCATCCCCGGGTCCGGGTACGGCTCGGTGTCGAGATCGGCGGCAACCTCAGCCACGCCGAACTGGCCGCGCACCATCACGCGGTGATCTACGCGGTGGGCGCCGAGGCGAGCAGGGACCTCGGCATTCCCGGCGAGTCGCTTCCCGGCAGCCTGCCCGCGACCACGGTGGTGCGCTGGTACAATGGTTCCCCCGAGGTCCCGGTGGACGCGGTGGACCTGGCGGGCGAGCGCGCGGTGATCGTGGGCAACGGCAATGTGGCACTGGACATCGCGCGGATCCTGCTCAGCGATCCCGATGGACTCGCGGACACCCCGATCGCCGGGCACGCGCTGGCCGCGCTGCGGGCGAGCAAGGTCCGCGAGGTCGTGCTGCTCGGGCGGCGCGGACCGGAGCACGCCGCCTACACCCGCCCGGAATTCCTTGCCATGCGCGAACTTCGCGGAGTCACGGTGCACGTGGACGTGCGCGGCGAACCCACGGCGGCGGATCCGGACTCGAAGGCCGCACTGCTGCACGGGCTGCCGAGCGGCCCGGTCGATCTGGGTTTCCCGCCCCCGGAAGGCAAGCGGCTGGTGCTGCGCTTCGGTTCCACCCCGGGCGCGGTGCTCGGCGAACACGGGGTCCGCGCGGTCCGGGTGGACGGGGAGGATGTTCCGGCGGGCCTGTTCGTCCGCTCCATCGGATGCCGCGGGGTCGCCGTACCCGGGGTTCCCTTCGACGCGGCGAGCGGGGTCATCCCGAACGAGCGCGGCCGGGTGCCCGCACCGGGGACCTACGTGGTCGGCTGGGCCAAACGCGGGGCACACGGCGGAATCGGGGCCAACCGTGCCTGCGCGGCCGAGACCGTGGACACGCTGTTCGACGACATCGCGGCCGGGCGGCTCGCCGAACCCGCACACGGTCCCAAGGAGTTCGAGCGGCTGCTGCGCGCTCGCTAGATGTAGGAGGCCAGGACGTTG
>NZ_JALM01000052.1 GCF_000737195.2 Sciscionella sediminilitoris | reverse complement strand
CAGCAGCACCGCACCGGCGGCCGCTCCCCTCGTCTTGCCGCTGACCAGGCAGCTGAGCCGGTCACCCCGTTCGCGGTAGCGCGGATCGCGCCGTTCGGCGATCCGCGCCCGGATTCCGGCGCGCAAGGATCTTCGCCGGGTCGCCGGTTGCTGGGCCAGGGCCTCTTCGGCCACGGCGAACCCGAACTCCCGTTCCGGCGCGCACAGCAGTTCGGCGAGCGCGTGGTCGAGACCTACCGTCGGTAGCCCGCACACGGTGGCCGTGGCATGGCGGGCCGGGTCGCCGTGATGGATCCGGATTCCGGGTGGCGCGCTGCGATTGCGGCCGTACGGCCGGAGCACGTGCACCTGCTGGCTGCGGGCACTGGAGCAACCGTGCAACCAGGCGGCACTCGTTCGGCACAGCGCACTGTCCGGGCCGCACCACAGGAGAGCGGCGGAGGCGATGGTGAGCGGGTCGGCCGCCCGCGCCCCGCGCACCAGCACCCCGGGGAACCGTTCCCGCAGCTGCCCGGTGCTCAGCGCGAGGCGCAGCGGGTAGGCACCGATCTCGGCACGCGCCGCGCGCTCGGTACAGGCGCCGTTGGTCATGCAGGCCAGCTCGGTCATGAGAGCGGGCCTTTCCGAGCATCGCAGCGAGCCCCGGCGAGCGAGGCCGCGACGACGCCGATCGAGTGAGGACACGAGCGAGCCTCAGCGAGCGAGGCCCGGAGCGAGCGAGGAGTCGAGCCGGGGTCGCAGCGCAAGGAAAGGTCCGATCGGGCCAGAACAGTCATGACCATGAGCATGCCGTGGTTCGCCCGGAGGGCAACGGGCCCGCGCAAATCTGTGGATGGCGGTTGCCGCTGTGGACAACCGCGCAGACAGACGGCCGGTGGTCAGCGCTGCGCGGTGAGCGCGTGCAGCGCGGCTGTCACATGGACCCGGACACCGATCGGAAGCGCCCGCTCATCGATGTCGAAGGCGGGCCGGTGGATGTCCGCGCGGTGTTCACCGCCCCCGTGCACGCCGAGCCGGGCGAAGGTGCCCGGCACCTGCTCGAGGTACCAGGCGAAGTCCTCGCCGCCCGAGGACTGCTGGGCGGTGGCGACGGCATCGGTACCGATCGCCGAGGTCACGGCCTCGGAGAGCAGTTCGGTGCTGCGTTCCTCGTTGACCACCGGTGGCACTCCCCTGCGGTAGTCGAGCTCGAACCCGACCCCGGTCGGGGCGACGAGCGCGGCGACGAACTCGCGCACCAGCGGTTCGAGCGCGGCCCAGGTGTCCCGGTCGGCGGTGCGCAGCGTGCCGCGCAGCTGCCCCTCCTTGGGCACCGCGTTGGGTGCGTTGCCCGCGTGCACCGCGCCCCAGACGAGCACTGTCCCCGAGCGCGGGTCGACCCGCCTGGACAGCAGCGCCGGCAGGCCGGTGATCACCGAGCCGAGCGCGTTGACCAGGTCGGCGGTCAGATGGGGGCGCGAGGTGTGCCCGCCGGGAGAGGTGAGCCCCAGCTCGATGAAGTCGGTCGCGGAGGTGATCGGGCCGACCCGGGTGCCGACCGTGCCGACGTCCAGTTTCGGTTCGCAGTGCAGGCCGAAGATGCGCTCGACCCCCTCGAGCCCGCCCGCCTCGATCACGTCGAGCGCGCCGCCGGGCATGACCTCCTCCGCGGGCTGGAAGATCAGCCGCACCCGCCCGGGCAGGCTCGGCGCCTGGACCAGCGCGTGCGCGGCACCGAGCAGCATGGCGGTGTGCGCGTCGTGCCCGCAGGCGTGCGCCACCCCGTCGACGGTCGAGGCGAACGGGAGACCGGTCTCCTCGTGCACGGGCAGGGCGTCGATGTCCGCGCGCAGCGCCACGCACCGGTCCCCGCTGCCGATATCGCAGATCAGGCCGGTGCCGTTCGGGAGAACGTCGGGTTTGAGCCCGATCGAGCGCAGCAGGTCACCGACGAGTTCGGTGGTCGCGTACTCGTCGCGGGCGAGCTCGGGGCGGGCGTGGATGAGCCTGCGCCAGGCGACGAGGTCCGCGCTACCGCGGTGCAGCCAGCTCTCCAGCCAGTCCGGTCCCCGTCCCTTGGCCAGGTCGGCGACGTCGCCCGCTCCGGTGAGCAACTCCTCGATTCCGCCGGCGCGCTCCGGCTGTGCGTCAACCAGGGTCACTGCTGCGGCTCCATCGGCGAATCTCCTCGAAAGGCTTGCGCTGTCGTGCTCATCATGCACAGATATTCGACGACGGAACGTAGTTTCGGCTGATCAACCGCTCGCCGGTCGCGCGAGTGCGCTGGACGGCAATCGGGAATTCAGCCCGGCCGAACGTTTTGCGCGGGCCTCGAGGTCCTAAGACTCTTTACCGGAAAGAGCACTACGGATGACGGAACGACGGCGGACTATGCCTTCGCGTTCTGCAGGTTCTTGAGCTTCCTGCGGTACCTGCCGCGCTTGCGCCGGCCGAAGTAGACGATCACGAGCAGCAACACCACGACCACGCCGAGGATCAGTTTGTTGGCCGAACGCTCGGTGTCGGCCTGCTCCTGCTGCTTGTTGATCGAGACCCCGGGCTCCGGCCCGGCGGTCGCGGTGTGCCCGCCGACCGCAGCAGCGGAACTGACCAGGGCGGCGGAGGTGGCCGGCTGCGCCGTGGCTACCTGCGGGAGCAGTCCGCCACCGAGGCCGAGCAGCATGGCGCACAGCCCGAGCAGGACGATCCGGCTGGCGCGGTGTTGTGAACGCACACTCTCAGTGTGCCCGCTCGCCGGTGAACGCGTCCAGGATCCGCGCCGCGGCGAGTGAAGCGGCCAGCCGCCCTTCCCGCACCTCCTGCTGCACACCGTCCACGATCGCGGCCACATCCGGGTTCGCCCGCAGCGAGTCGAACAGCTGGTCACGCACCATCGACCACATCCAGTCCACCTGCTGGCGGCGGCGCTTCTCCTCGAAGGAACCGTCCGCGAGCGCCGCCTCCCGATGCGCGCCGAGCTGGGTCCACACCGTGTCCAGTCCGGTCTCGCTGAGCCCGCTGCAGGTGAGCACGGGGGCATGCCACTCGTCCTCGCTGGAGCGCAGCATCCGCAGTGCCCCGGCGAGTTCGCGTGCCGCGCGGCGGGCCTCGCGTTCGTGATCGCCGTCGGCCTTGTTCACCGCGATCACATCGGCCAGCTCGAGCACGCCTTTCTTGATGCCCTGGAGCTGGTCACCGGTGCGCGCGAGGGTGAGGAACAGGAAGGAGTCGACCATATTGGCCACGGTGGTCTCGGACTGTCCGACGCCGACGGTCTCCACGAGCACCACATCGTGGCCAGCGGCCTCCATCAGCACCATGGTCTCCCGGGTGGCCCTGGCGACCCCGCCGAGCGTGCCCGAGGTCGGCGAGGGACGCACGAAGGCGTTCGGGTCCACGGCCAGCCGCGCCATCCGGGTCTTGTCGCCGAGGATCGCCCCTCCGGTCTTGCTGGAGGAGGGATCGACGGCGAGTACGGCGACCCGGTGCCCGCGCGCGGTGAGCATGCTGCCGAGCGCGTCGATGAAGGTCGACTTGCCCACCCCGGGTACTCCGCTGATGCCGACCCGTACCGCCTTGCCCGAATGCGGGAGCAGTTCGGTGAGCAGTTCGGCGGCCTTGGCCCGGTGATCGGCCCGGGTGGACTCGACGAGCGTGATCGCCCGGGAGAGCACCCCGCGCTTGCCCGCCAGCACATCCTTGGCCATCGCGGCGACGTCAGTCGTCACGGCGCCTCCGGCACCGGGTGCCCGTGCTGGGCGCAGAGCTGGCGGAGCAGATCGATCGCCGCGTCGGCGATCACGGTTCCCGGCGGGAAGATCGCGGCCGCGCCCGCCTCGCGCAGCGCGTCGAAGTCGCCCGGCGGGATCACGCCGCCGACCACGACCATGATGTCCGAACGGTCGTTGGCGGCCAGTTCCTCGCGCAGCGCGGGGACCAGGGTCAGGTGCCCGGCCGCGAGCGAGGACACCCCGATCACGTGCACATCCGCCTCGACCGCCTGACGGGCGACCTCGGCGGGCGTGGAGAACAGCGGGCCGACGTCCACGTCGAAGCCGAGGTCGGCGAACGCGGTCGCGATCACCTTCTGCCCCCGGTCGTGCCCGTCCTGACCCATCTTGGCGACCAGGATGCGCGGGCGGCGCCCCTCGCCCTCGGCGAAGGAGTCCACGATCGAGCGCGCGGTGTCCACATTGGACGCTTTGCCGACCTCGTGCGAGTACACACCGGAGATGGTACGGATCTGCCCGGAATGCCTGCCCCACACTCGTTCGAGCGCGTCGGAGATCTCGCCGACGGTGGCCATCGACCGGCCCGCGGCGACCGCGAGCTCGAGCAGATTGCCCTCACCGGATTCGGCGGCACCGGAGAGCTGCCGCAGCGCGTGGTCCACCTGTTCCTGGTCGCGCTCCTCGCGCAACCGGCGCAGCTTGTCCAGCTGGCGGGCGCGCACATCGGCGTTGTCCACCTTGAGCACGTCGATCTGCTCCTCGGCGGTGAGCTGGTACTTGTTCACGCCGATCAGCGACTGGCGGCCGGAGTCGATACGCGCCTGGGTGCGCGCGGCCGCCTCCTCGATGCGCAGCTTCGGGATCCCGGCGTCGATCGCGCGCGCCATCCCGCCCGCGGACTCGACCTCGGTGATGTGTGCCCAGGCCTTCTCCGCGAGGTCCTTGGTGAGCCGCTCCACGAAGTAGCTGCCACCCCAGGGATCGATGGTGCGCGTGGTCCCGGATTCCTGCTGCAGCACCAGCTGCGTGTTGCGGGCGATGCGCGCGGAGAAGTCGGTGGGCAGCGCGAGCGCCTCGTCGAGCGCGTTGGTGTGCAGCGACTGGGTGTGTCCCTGGGTCGCGGCCATCGCCTCGACACAGGTGCGCACCACGTTGTTGTACACATCCTGGGCGGTCAGCGACCAGCCGCTGGTCTGGCAGTGGGTGCGCAGCGACAGCGACTTCGCGGACTTCGGCTCGAACTGCTTGACCAGCTTCGCCCACAGCAGCCGGGCGGCGCGCATCTTGGCGATCTCGGTGAAGAAGTTCATCCCGATCGCCCAGAAGAACGAGAGCCGGGGCGCGAACTTGTCGATGTCCAGGCCCGCGTCCAGACCGGCCCGGATGTACTCCACCCCGTCGGCGAGGGTGTAGGCGAGCTCCAGATCGGCGGTGGCTCCCGCCTCCTGCATGTGGTAGCCGGAGATGGAGATCGAGTTGAACTTCGGCATCTCGGTCGAGGTGAACGAGAAGATGTCCGAGATGATCCGCATCGAGGGCTGCGGCGGATAGATGTAGGTGTTGCGGACCATGAACTCCTTGAGGATGTCGTTCTGAATGGTCCCCGCGAGCTTCTCGTGCGCGACACCCTGTTCCTCGGCGGCCACGATGTAGAGCGCGAGCACCGGGAGCACCGCGCCGTTCATGGTCATCGAGACGCTCATCTTGTCCAGCGGGATGCCGTCGAAGAGGGTGCGCATGTCGTAGATGGAGTCGATCGCGACCCCGGCCATGCCGACGTCCCCGCCGACCCGCGGATGGTCGGAGTCGTAACCCCGGTGGGTGGCCAGGTCGAAGGCGACGGAGAGCCCCTTCTGCCCCGCGGCGAGGTTGCGCCGGTAGAAGGCGTTCGACTCCTCCGCGGTGGAGAACCCGGCGTACTGGCGCACGGTCCAGGGCTGGTTGACGTACATCGTCGGGTACGGGCCGCGCAGGAACGGCGCGATACCCGGATAGGTGTGCAGGAAGTCGATGCCCTCGGTGTCGGCCGCGGTGTAGACCGGTTTGATGCCGATGCCCTCCGGGGTCTCCCATTCGAGGGCGTCGGCGTCCTTGCCGGTGGCCGCGCGCAGTGCCGAGGTCCAGTCGGTGTAGCCCGGCTCGGCCGGTTCGCCGAGTTCGACCTGCGAGAAGTCGGGGATCATGCGGACACCTCCAGAATCTCGCCGAGGGCGGCGAGCGCATCGCAGCCCGCGTAGACGTACTGGTCACACCCCGCCTCGCGTGGCTTCCCGGCCAGCGCGGTCAGCCGTGCCCCCGCCGAGCGCAGCGCGGGGACGAGTTCGGCAAGCCATTCGCCGTAGGCTTCCTCGGTACCGCACACGCAGACGCAGGTGCAACCCGAGTCGGTGAACGCGGACACGATCTCCGCGACCGTCTCACTGGGCCCCGCCTCGACACTGGCGATGCCCCCCGCCGCGTAGGTGTTGCGGGCGAACCCGGCGCGCGCGGTGTAGGCGGCCAGCGAGCCGAGCGTGGCCAGGAAGACCCGGGGCCGTTCGGGGGCGGCGTCCGCACGGTCCCGCAGTGCCTCGTACTCGGCCGCGTAGTGCACCCCGGGCAGGATCCCCGGCGGCTCGGAGTCCGCTGCCGGGCGGGAAAGCGGGCGCTCCTCGAGGTCGGGGAACTCGCTGACCCCGGTGATCGGGTCCGTCCGGTGCGCGATCCGCTCCCGGTGCGCACTCCAGGTCCGCCCGAGCTCGCGGGCCAGTGACCCGGAACCGAGCGCGGCGACGATCCCGCCCTGCGCCTCGACCCCGGTGAACCGCTCCCAGGCCCGGTTCGCCAGTTCATCGGTGCGCCGTTCGACGGCGTAGGAACCACCCGCCGGATCGATCACCCCGGCCAGGTGCGATTCCTCCAGCAGGATCGACTGGGTGTTGCGCGCGATGCGCCTGGCGAACGCGTCCGGGGCGCCGATCCGCTCGTCGAAGGGGCGCACGGTCACCGCGTCCGCACCCGCGACCCCGGCCGCGAACGCCGCGATGGTGCTGCGCAGCATGTTCACCCAGGGATCCCGCGCGGTCATCATCGCCGAGGAACCGACCGCGTGCTGGCGCTGCGGGACCCCCTTGATGCCGCTCACCTCGCACACCCGCGACCACAGCCGCCGGGCCGCGCGCAGCTTCGCGATGGTGCCGAACTGGTCGACGCTGGCGGCGTAGCGGAACTCGAGGGTCGCGGCGGCCGTGTCGGCGTCCAGTCCCGCCTCGGTCAGCGCGCGCAGATAGGCGAGCCCTGCCGCGATCGAGTAGCCCAGCTCCTGGGCGTCCGAACCGCCCGCCTCGTGGAACAGCGCCCCGTTCACGGTGATCACCTGCGTGTTCGGGTACCGCTTCGCCAGCGCGGCGAGGTACTCGGGCTCGGTGATCTGCCCGGTCACCGAGAGCGGGTCGATACCGAGGACCGCACGCACTCCGCTGTCCGGGATCCCCGCGGCCGCGTAGCAGGCGAGCAGGGCGTCGACCGGTGCGCGGAACCGCTCCCCCGGGGAGAGCACTACGGGGGCGAGATCGAGCAGCACCCCGTCCAGGGCGCGCGCCAGCCCATCGGCCGGTACCCCGTGCTCCCCCGCGGCGAGCCAGACCGCGCCCGCCCCGTGCTCGAGGTCGTCCAGCAGGCACTCGTTCACCGCGGCCGGGTCGCTGCCCTCGGCCTTGGTGCGCACCTGCCACGCGGTGCCCTGCGGATCGGCCCCGCGCACATAGGGGGCGAGGCCGGGAAGACCCGTACCGGGCGAGCCGTCCTCCGCGGTGTAGAGCGGGCGGATAGTGATGTCATCGTCGGTGGTGGTGGCGAGCGCGAGTTCGGGGTCGTCCGGCGCGGTACGCCCTTGTTTGGCGAACACACCCGCGACCAGTTCCCGCCATTGCGCGCGCGTCGCCGCCTCGAACTCGGCGGCGAGCTCGAGCCGTTCCGGAGCGGTTGTCATACGTGGTGATGGTACTGGCGGGTAATCGGGACACGGGTGTGACTCTGGTCCCGATCCGCGGGCACAATACTTCCGTGACCGAGCTTGCGAGGGCACCAATGGACACAGCACCACCGGTCACGGGGCCGACGAGCGTCAGCGAGGAGGTTTCGTGACCGATTCCGAAACCCGGCTGATCGGCGGCCGCTACCGCCTGGGGGAACGCCTCGGTACCGGCGCGATGGGCATCGTGTGGTCGGCCTACGACGAACTGCTGCACCGCAATGTCGCGGTCAAGGAGGTGCAGCTGCCCGCGGGCATGCCGGACGACGAGGCGGACGCGGTACGCGAGCGGACCCTGCGCGAGGCGCGCGCGGTCGCCGCACTCAATCAGGCGAACGTGATCACCGTCTTCGACGTGGCGGTGACCGACGGGGCGCCGTTCGTGGTGATGGAACTGGTCACCGGCCGCAGCCTCGCCGGGCTGCTGCGCGCGAGCGGGCCACTGGACGAGCAGGCCGCCGCGCTCATCGCGGACGCGCTCGCCGCGGCACTCGGCGCCGCGCACCGCACCGGGATCACCCACCGGGATGTGAAGCCCGGCAACGTACTGCTCGGGGACGGCGGCCAGGTCCGGCTCACCGACTTCGGCATCGCGCGCAGCGTCGCCGAGTCCACCATGACCCACACCGGGATCATCCTCGGGTCACCGGCCTATATCGCCCCGGAGATCGCCGAGGGTGCCAAAGCCGCACCGGCCGCGGACCTGTGGAGCCTCGGCGCGACCCTGTTCGCCGCGGTGACCGGGCGACCGCCCTATGAACCGGACGGCGGGATCGTCGCCACGCTGCACCAGGTGGTGGACGGGGAGGTGCCCGACCCTGAGGTGGACGGCCCGCTCGGCGAGGTGGTGCGCGGGCTGATGGTCAAGGATCCGCAGGCCCGGCTGTCCCTGCTGGAGATACGCAGGCTGGTGCATCCGCTGCTGCCCGCTCCGGGGGAGTCGCTGTTCGATCTGGCCAGCCCGGATCCGGAACCGGTGCCGATCCCGGCCCCCGCGCCCCCGCCCAGCCCGAAACCGGGGGCCGAGGCCGCCACCGCCGCCCCGCTGGCCGGTGATCCGGGACCGTTGCCGTTCACCCCGAGCGCCCCGGCACCGCGGCCGAGGCGGAACCGGACCACGGGGCTCGTGGTCGCCGCGATCGTGCTGTTCCTGCTCGCCGGGACCGGCACCTTCGTCGCCGCGCGCACCATCGGCGGGCAGAGCATCCTCCCCCAGCCCCGAGTGGTCGCCGCGGACGCGCCGACCCGGCCGATCGGGGAACTCGTCCGCCAGGAGGGACGGGCACAGACGCTGAACGGGGCCCGTGGCGGCGGATTCTCCATCATGGTGCCCAAGGGCTGGCCGACCTTCGTCGAACAGCGCACCGACACCCGGCTGCCCTCGGCCGCGGTGGTGCACTTCGTCAGCGAGGACGGCCAGCAGGAGATCACCGTGGAACGCTATCCCCGGTTCTTCCCCGCGCACACGATCGCCGACTACATCCGCAGCATCCGCGAGGCCTGGCCGGCCGGCGATCTGTCCACGCAGCGCGCGAAATCCGGGGACAGCAGCGAGTTCATGTACCGCACGGTGGAATCCAGCCAGACCGACGGGCAGCAGGGGGCCGCGAGCACCGATCTCGGCCGCACCGTCTATGCCAAGGCCAAGCGGGACGAATCGATCCTCTGGGTGGTCAGCGTGCACGTGCCGACCGAGCAGGAGGACAAGGGCTACCAGCAGCTCTATCAGCGGATCGCACCGACATTCCGCGCCGAGGACTGAGCGTCGCCTAGTATTGCCCGGCGTGACTAGCGAAGCAGAAGCCGCGGCGGTCATCGCCGAGCGAACGGGCATCGAACGACACGACATCGCCGTGGTCCTCGGCTCCGGGTGGCGCCCGGCCGCCGATGTGCTCGGCACCCCGGACACCGAGATCCCGCTCGCCGAACTGCCCGGTTTCCTCGCCCCCACGGTCGCCGGGCACGGGGGCACGCTGCGCTCGGTCACCCTCGGCGAGACGAAGGTGCTGATCGTGCTCGGCCGCACCCACCTCTACGAGGGCAAGGGCATCGATCCGGTGGTGCACGGGGTGCGCACGGTCGCCGAGGCCGGGGTGCGCGCGATCGTGCTGACCAACGCCGCGGGCGGGCTGCGCCAGGACATGAGCGTCGGCCAGCCGGTGCTCATCTCCGATCACCTGAACCTGACCGCGCGCAGCCCACTCACCGGGGCCGCGTTCACCGATCTCACCGATCTCTACTCACCGCGCCTGCGTGAGCTCGCCAAACAGATCGACCCCAGCCTCGCCGAGGGCGTCTACGCGGGCCTTCCCGGTCCGCACTTCGAGACACCCGCCGAGATCCGGATGCTACGCACGCTCGGCGCGGACCTGGTCGGTATGTCCACCGTGCTGGAGGCGATCGCCGCGCGCGCCCGCGAGCTCGAGGTGTTCGGGCTCTCCCTGGTCACCAACCTCGCCGCGGGCATCACCGGGGAACCGCTGGACCACCATGAGGTGCTCGCCGCGGGACAGGCCGCCGCGGAACGCATGGGCACGCTGCTGCGCGAACTCGTGCAGCGAGCCTGAAGGACCGCCATGATTTCGCCGGAACTGCGCAAGCGCACCACGACCTGGATCGCCGAGGACCCCGAGGAGCAGACCCGGGAGGAACTCACCCGGGTGCTCGCGGACGCGGTCGCCGGGGTCCCGGGCGCGGCCGAGGACCTGGAATCGCGGATGGGTGAACCGCTCACCTTCGGCACCGCGGGCTTGCGTGCCCCGGTGCGCGCCGGGGTCAGCGGGATGAACATGGCCGTCGTGGTGCGCACCACGGCCGGGATCGCCGAATGGCTGCGCGGACAGGGACTTTCCGGGCGCACCGTGGTCGTCGGGCGGGACGCGCGGCACGGTTCGGAGGCTTTCGCGCACGCCACCGCCGAGGTGTTCGCCGCTGCCGGGTTCGACACGCGGCTGCTTCCCGGCCCGCTGCCCACTCCGGTACTCGCCTACGCCGTCCGCACGCTCGGCGCCGTGGCCGGGGTGCAGATCACCGCCTCGCACAATCCGCCAGCGGACAACGGTTACAAGCTCTATGACGGCAGCGGAGCGCAGATCGTGCCACCGGCCGATGAGCGCATCGAGGCGGCCATCGGTGCCGCGCGGCCGGCCCGCTCGGTGCCGCGCGCGGCGAACTACACCGAGGTCGGCCCGGACCTGCTGGAGTCCTACCTCGACGCCTGTGCCGCGGTGCGGCGGAACACCGAACCCGGCCCGCGGATCGTGCTCACCCCGATGCACGGGGTCGGCGGCCGGGTCGCGGTCGATGCCTTGGCACGCGCCGGATTCACCGATGTGCACCTGGTCGGCGCGCAAGCCGAACCGGACCCGGACTTCCCCACGGTCACCTTCCCCAATCCCGAGGAACCCGGGGCCGCTGATCTGCTGCTCGAACTCGCCGCCGAGCGCGAGGCGGACCTGGCCATCGCGCTCGATCCGGACGCCGATCGCTGCGCGATCGGGGTGCGCGACACCGGGGGCTGGCGGATGCTGCGCGGGGACGAGACCGGCGCGCTGCTCGGTGAGTATCTGCTCGCCACGAACACCAGCCCCGATCCGCTCGTGGCCACCACCATCGTCTCCTCGGGCCTGCTCGCCGGGATCGCGCAACGGCACGGGGCTCGTTACGACGAGACGCTCACCGGGTTCAAATGGCTCGTGCGCTCCGGGGACGGCGCGGGCACCGGACTGGTCTACGCCTACGAGGAAGCACTCGGCCTGTGCGTGGACCCGGATGTGGTGCGGGACAAGGACGGGATCTCCGCCGCCGTGTTCGCCGCCGATCATCTCGCCGCGCTGCGAGCCACGGACCGCAGCATTCCCGAGGCGCTCGACGAGCTCGCCCGCGTGCACGGTGTGCACCTGACCGGCCAGTACTCCCCGCGGTTCACCGACCTGAGCGAGCGCGAGGCCATCATGCGGCGGCTGCGCGCCGGACCGCCCGGCGAACTGGCCGGGACCACCGTCACGTGCACCGATCTGCTGCCGCGCACCGACGGGCTGCGGATTACCGGAGAAGCGGTGAAGGTGATCATCCGTCCCTCGGGAACCGAGCCGAAACTCAAGTGCTACGCCGAGATCGCCCTCCCGCCGCGCGCGGACCTGGACGCGGCCGAGGCGGAGGCCGCCGAACGGCTCGAGGCGCTGCTGACCGCCCTCGGCGAGCTGCTCGCGAGTTGACGGGGACGATTAGCCTCTCCCCCATGGCACGGTTGCTCCTGATCCACCACACCCCGTCGCCCTCGATGCAGGCCATGCTCGAGAGCGTGATCTCCGGGGCGAGCACTCCGGAGATCGAGGGTGTCGAACTGGTCCGGCGTGCCGCGCTGGCCGTGACGGCCTCCGATGTACTGGAAGCTGATGGGTATCTGCTCGGCACACCGGCCAATCTGGGCTACATGAGCGGGGCGCTGAAGCACGCCTTCGACACGATCTACTACCCCTGCCTGGATTCGACGACGAAACGTCCCTACGGGCTGTTCGTGCACGGCAACAACGACACGGTCGGCGCGGTCAAGGGCGTCGAGACGATCACCACCGGGCTGGGGTGGGAGCGCACGGCCGACCACGTGACGGTGCTCGGCGAACCCGGTAAGCAGGACCTGGAGTCCTGCTGGGAACTCGGCGCGACCCTGGCCGCGACGCTGAGCCCGTAACGGAGTCATTTCCCGCCGCGCCCCTGGATACGGCGGGCGAGGGTGAGCACGATCGGCGCGGCGAGCCAGCACAGGTAGGCACCGGTGCTCTCGGTCAGGAACGCGACCGGAACGGAGACCGCGAACACCGCCGCCAGGCAGATGCTGCGCACCAGGTGCTGCGCGAACACCAGGGGCGGGCCGTCCGCGCGGTACAGGTGCTGGCGCCGGATCTCCCGGATGATCAGCGCGGTCGAGACGGAGGCGAACACCTGCACGACCGCGTACATGCTGAACCGGAGCGGAAAGGCGCCCTCGGCGGTGATCACCCGGGTCGCGAACGGCATCAGTACCTGGATGAACAGCCACAGCAGGGTGAGGGTGGTCAACCGGCTGTTCAGCGCACGGACATAGCCGAAGATCTCGTGATTGGCCCGCCAGTGGGCGGCGATCACCACGAAGCTGAGCACGAAGCCCACGTACTCGGTGCCGTGGTCGGAGACCGACCGCAGCATGGCCGCGGTGGTGCCGCCGGTCGGGACGGGAAGATCCAGCGCCAACAGGGTGAGCGCGATCGCGATTCCCGCGTCGACGAACATGGTCAGCCGCTTGGCCGCCTCGGCCCGTGCTTCGCCGGTCTCGCCCTCGGGTGCTTCTTCGGTGTGCGTCGCCATGATGCGGAGCAGCTCCCTCGGCGTCAGGCGGCGATGTTCGCGGCCGGCTGCGGCTTGGCCGCCAGCCGCCGGGACCACACGGCCAGGATGATCATGACCACCGGGATCAGGATGTCGTTGACCAGTACTCCGCCGGTGTTCCCGGGCGCGTGGTCACCGTTCGCGAACCACTGGTAGAGGTGCCCGATCACCGCTCCCCAGAGGAACATTCCACCGCCGATCCCGATCGTGATGCGCTCGCGCGCGGATGCCGAGGCGGCCCGGAAGCCGATGACCGCCAGCCCGAGGTTGGCGAAGGCGATCTCGAACATGAACGGGGTCCGGCCGAAGCCGATCGCGGTGGCCATGACGTTCGGGACGCCGAGGAAGGCGACCGTCATCCACAGGCTGCCGCAGCCGAACGCGCCGATGGCCCACCAGCGCTGCCAGATCTCCAGGGCCTGCAGGCGCGACTGGGCGTGCCGGGCCCGGATGAAGGCACCGATGGCCGGCACCACGATCCAGATCAGCGGGAAGGCGGACTGCGCGAGGTAGGAGAAGTTGCTCATGAAACCATTCTTAACTAGTTAATATTAACCAGTCAAGAGTCATGTACAGTGGTCCCGTGGACGAAGGACTCGCAGACTTGCTGCACCGCGTGGTCATGTTGCTCGGGGAAGCGACCCGGCGGCGCACCGATGACACCGACGGCCTGACCTACAGCCAGATACGGCTACTGGGAGCCATCGAGGACATCGAACCGGCGACGCAACATCGGCTCGCCCAGGCGCTTTCGGTGTCCGATCCGGCGATCAGCCGGACACTTCGGCCACTCGAGGCGGATGGTCTGGTGCGGATCACCACCGACCCCGAACACGCGCGGCGGCGGCTGGTCCGGCTCACCGAGGCCGGCCGGAAAGCCTTCCACAGCGCGGGAAAACCGCTCTACGACGAATTCCGAGCCGGGCTCATCGCGGCGGGTTTCCCCTACGAGCGTTACCTCGAGGACACCCTCCGGCTGGCCGAGATCCTCGCCGCCGACCGGGAGGACCCGTGACCGGCTACTCGCCGAGGCTCCTGCGTCCCGGTGTGTACCCCATGACGCGCCGGAACGCCTCGATGAACGAGCTCGGGGTCGCCCAGCCGCAGCGGTGCGCCACCGCGGTGACCGGCTGGTCCTCGGCGAGCAGCCGCAGCGCGTGGTACATCCGCAGCTGGGTGCGCCACTGCGGGAAGGTCATGCCGAGTTCTTCGCGGCACAGCCGGGAAAGGGTGCGCGCGCTGCTGCCGAGCGCGGTGGCGAACCCGGCGAGCGAGCGTGGATCGGCCGGATCCTTGTCGAGCAGCGCGCCGAGTTCGACCAGCCGGGGATCGCTCGGCGCGGGCACGTGCAGCGGGCGCTCCGGGGAGTCGCGGAGCTGATCGGTCAGGACCGCCCGCAGCCGCAGTCCCGCGGGGCTGGTGTCCTGCGGGCGGGCCGAACAGGTGATCAGCAGTTCGCGCAGCAGCGGGCGGACCGCGACGACGACGGGTTCGGCACCGGCCAGGGCGTCCTGTGGGAGGCCGACGGTGTGCAGCACGGTCTGCCCGTAGGCGCGGTGTTCGTGCACGGTTCCGGCGGGAATGAGCACCGCTCTGGTGGCGGGCGCGATCCAGGCGCCCGCCGAGGTGGCCACGGCGAGCACACCCGTGCTGGCATACACGATCTGGTGTTCATCGTGGTAATGCGCGCTGACCCCGGACCCGCCGGTGAGCGAACGGGTCACGGTGAGCGCGACGGGGCGGTGGCGAGTTTCCGGCACAACTCGGCAGAATATCGAAAGCGGCCGCCCCCGTCCGCGTTCGATGATCGAGATCATGCGTGTACTCCGCGGGATCGCCCCGGTCGCCGGTCTCTCCTTCGTCCATCTCGTCGACGACATGTATCAGGGCGCGGTGCCCGCCCTGATCCCGTTCCTGGTCGCCGAACGGCAGTACACCTATGCCGCGGCGACCGGGATCACCGTGGCGGCCACCTTCCTTTCCTCGGTGCTGCAGCCGCTGTTCGGGGTGCTCACCGACCGGCGCAGGCTGGCGTTCCTGGTTCCTTCCGGGGTGGCCATCGCCGGGATCGGGATCGGGCTTTCCGGGCTCGGCCCGCACTATGTGTTCACCTGGCTGGCGATCGCGCTCTCCGGGATCGGGGTGGCCGCGTTCCATCCGGAGGCGAGCAGGGCGGCCCGGGTCGCCTCGCACGGTTCGGCGCGCGGGATGAGCTGGTTCGCCCTCGGCGGCAATATCGGGTTCGCGCTCGGCCCGCTGCTGGTGACCGCGGTGCTCACCGGCGGAGGCCTGACCGCGACCCCGCTACTCGCGATCCCCGCGGTGGCCACCGGTCTGGTGGTGGCGCTGCTCCAGCGCCGGAGCAGGGACGCGGTGGCGAAGAAGACCACCGAGACCGGCCGGGAGGACGACTGGAGTTCCTTCCGCTGGCTCACCGGTCTGGTGATGTGCCGCTCGATCTGCTTCTTCGGGGTGAACTCGCTGCTGGCGCTGTTCCTGACCAAGAACCTCGGGTTCACCGAATCCACCGGCAACGCGGCGCTGACCGTACTGCTGGCCACCGGCGCCGCGGGCACCCTGCTCGGCGGCGGGCTGGCCGACCGCTACGGGCGGGTGCGCACGGTGCGGCTCGGCTACCTGCTGATCGTTCCCGGGCTGCTCGCGCTCCTGTTCGCCCCGAACGCGGTGGTGGCCTGCCTCGCCGCGGCACTGCTCGGCTTCGCCCTCTACATCCCGTTCAGCGTGCAGGTCACGCTCGGCCAGGACTACCTGCCGAACCGGATCGGCACCGCGAGCGGGGTCACCCTCGGGCTGGCGGTCAGCGTGGGCGGGATCGTCACCCCGGTGTTCGGCCTGCTCGCCGACCACGCGGGGCTGTCGACCGCGCTCGCCGTGCTGCTCGTCTTCCCGGTGGCCGCACTGGCGATCTCCACCCGGCTACCGGACACCAAGCCTCAGGTCTTGTCCACCACCGCTTCCTGAGCGGCCGGGTGGCGCGCCCCGGAGAACGCCTCGGCCGGGGCTACCGCCTCGATCGCGGCGATATCCGCGTGGGAGAGCTCGATCCCGGCGGCGGCCACGTTCTCCTCCAGATAGCGCCGCCGCTTCGTGCCGGGGATCGGCACCACATGCTCTCCCCTGGCCAGCACCCAGGCCAGCGCCAGCTGCCCGGCGCTGACCCCGCGCTGTTCGGCGAGCTCGCGCAGGGCGGCGACGATGCGCAGGTTCGCGTCCAGATTCTCCCCGGTGAACCGCGGGAAACGGCTGCGCGCGTCGTCCTCGGCGAACCCGGAGCCGGTGACCGAACCGGTGAGGAATCCGCGCCCGAGCGGGGAGAACGGCACGATCCCGATGCCGAGCTCGGCGCAGGCGGGCGCGATCCGGGCTTCGAGCTCCCTGGTCCACAGGCTCCATTCGCTCTGCAGCGCGCTGATCGGATGCACCGCGTGCGCGCGCCGGATCGTCGGCTCGCTCGCTTCCGACATCCCGAGCGCGCGCACCTTGCCCTCGGTGACCAGTTCGGCCATCGCACCGATGGTGTCCTCGATCGGCACGTCCGGGTCCACCCGATGCTGGTAGTACAGGTCGATGTGGTCCACCCCGAGCCTGCGCAGCGAGGCCTCACAGGCCGAGCGGACGTATTCGGGCGCGCCGTGGACGGTCAGCTGACCACCCACGGTTCCGGTGATGCCGAACTTCGTGGCGAGCACGACCCGGTCCCTGCGGTCGGCGATGGCTTTGCCGACCAGGCGTTCGTTCTCCCCGTCGCCGTAGAAATCCGAGGTGTCGAGCAGGTCGACGCCCAGTTCGAGGGCACGGTGAATGGTGGCGATCGACTCGCGCTCGTCCCGCTCCGCCGAGCCGTAGGCGTGGCTCATCCCCATGCAGCCGAGCCCGAGCGCGGAAACCTCGAGCGTGCCGAGTTTCCGGCGTGCGATCATGCTGGTACCTCCGTGGCCTTCCGTTGCTTGTCCTGGAATTTCTCCTCGATCCGCTGATAGTTCTCGATCTTGTAGTCGAGCACCTCGAGGCAGGTCTGGAGTTCGGCCATGTGCGCGTGCACACTGGCCCGCTGACGCACCAGGATCTGTTTGCGCAGCGCGGCCGTGGCCTCACCGTCCTGCGCGAGCTGGGCGTATTCGCGCATCAGCCGGATCGGCATTCCGGTGGTGCGCAGCTTGGTGAGGAACACGAGCCAGTTGATGTCCTCATCGGAGTAGGTGCGCCGTCCCCCGGAGTCCCTGGCCGGCGGAACGACCAGCCCGATCCGTTCGTAGTAGCGCAGCGTGTCGATGGACAGCCCACACGCCTCGGCGGCCTGGGCGATTGAGTACGTCACGGACCAACCGTAGGAGCTTGAGCGCACTCCAGGTCAAGCGTTCCGACACCGCTCAGCGGTTGACAGACGCCGTGACCGGGGCAATCGTGGTTCGCCGTGCACCGTATGCGCGCGGGCCTCGTCTCGCTTCTCGCCGTTCTGCTCCTCGCGGCACCACTGGCCGCGCCCGCCTCGGCGGTCGTGTCCCGCTCGAACGCCACCTTCTCCAACGACGCGAAGAATCCGGCCGCGGACCCCTTCGTGCTGTGGGACGAGCGCAGTGGTTCCTACTACGCGTACTCCACCGAGGGCGCCGATCCGGGCTATCATTTCGCCATCTACCGCTCCCCCGACCTGGCGACCTGGGAGCGACTGCCTGGCGGTGCGCTCCCCGCGCAGGGGCAGTGGGGGCACGACTGGTTCTGGGCACCCGAGGTCTACCACAACGCGAAAACGGGGAAATACTTCCTGTTCTACGCGGCGCGCATGAACAAGAACGTGGCGGAGAATTTCACGTTCGGCGATTTCGAGGAACCGTGCAAGCTCGGGGTCGCGGTCGCGGATTCACCTGCCGGACCGTTCCACAACATTCAGTCCGCACCACTCGACTATTTCCCCTATGACCCGGATTATCACGATGTCAACCGGATCATGGACGCCACGCAGAAAAAGCCGCCCGCCACCCACGCGGAGGGGCGGACCGCACCGCGCGGAACCTACATTCCGATGATCGACCCAAACGTCTTCTTCGACAACGGCCGGATCTATCTGTACTTCTCCCGGAACGCCTACCGGAACTGGGTATGGGACGAAGACCTGGGAAAATACATCGAAGAATCGAACATCTACGCGGTGCGCCTGGACTCGGCGTGGTGGAACGATCCGAGCGGCAGGACCATGCCCCGCATCGATCCGGGCTATGTCGACGCGAACAAGCGCGGTGACTCCGGGCCGCGGCGCCGCGATGGCTACACCCCAATCCTGAACTACGGCTCGGACAAGCAGTCCTGGGAGAACGCGCACGTCGACGATTACGCGAAGACCGACGGGGAGAAGAAGGACCGCCGCTGGGAGGAGGGCTCCACCACGGTCAAACGGATGGTGCACGGCAAACCCGTCTACTACCTGACCTATTCGGCGAACAACTACGAGAGCCCTTCGTACGGCGTCGGGTACGCGACCGCGCCCAGCCCGCTCGGGCCGTGGCGCAAGAGCGCGGCGAACCCGATCCTGTCCCAGAATCCCTCGATCGGCATGTATTCCACCGGGCACGGCAGCATCATCGGCTCGCCGGACGGGAGGCAGGAGTACTACGTGCATCACGCACGGCCGAGCGACACCGCGGACCGCGCGCTCTACACCGACCGGATGCGGCTGGATCCGGGCGGACGGCTGAGCATCGAGGCGCGGACCGGGGACACCCCGCTGCCCTCCGGGGTCGGTCCGCTGCGCATCGGGACGGACCAGGCGATCGCGGCCAGCGGAAAGCGGCTTTCCTGGCGGGTACGCAGCGCACCGGGTGCGGTGTTCCCGCTCGGGAACCCGCAGAACCGGGTCCGCACCGAATCCTTCGGTCCCGATCCGGTGCGCCTGGACGAGGCCGCATCCGATGGGGCGCGGGTCTCGGCCACCGGCGGGGTCGGCGGACTGCGGCTGAGCTATCAGCGCAGGCACGCCGCCGGGGACTACTACACCGTGCGGCAGAACGGGAAACCGCTGAGCACCAGTGTTCCGGTCGCGGCATGCACCCAGCGGATCAGCGGAACCCATCCCGGACCCCTCACCGTGCGCCGCGGGGTCACCTGCGTGCAGAACGCGCGGATCGCGGGACCCGTGCACGTCGCGCCCGGTGCCTCCCTGGTCGTGGTGGACTCGACCGTGCTCGGCCCGGTCACCGCGAACCGGGCGGGCGCGTTCTGGCTGACCGGTTCCCGGGTTTTCGGCCCGGTGCACGCCGAAGCGGCGGGCTGGACACACACCGAGGACAACCGAGTACTCGGCTAGCGGCGTTATTCCAGCAGGAAGACCTGGCGGAGCAGTCCCGGCCCGTCGTCCTCGACCCGCTGTTCGAGCAGCTCCGCCATGGTGTCCTGCCAGCGGGCGTTGACCTCGGTGCGGCCCATCGCCTCGAGTGCCGCCTCCGGATCCTCCGCCTCGAAGTACCCGAAGGCCGTGCTGCCGTCCAGGAAGATCGAGTAGTTGCGGAACCCGGCCTGCCGCAACGCTTCGCGCATCTCCGGCCAGACCCGCCGGTGCGCCTCGGCGTACTCGGTCACCTTGTCCGGTTTGATGTGCAGGGTGAACGCCGCTCGCGCCATCGCGGTACCTCCGGAATCCCTTGGCTGGCCAGGACCGGACTGTAATACTGAGCCCAGGTGTTGGGAACCGACCAAAGGCGGTGCGGCCGTGGACGAGTACGCCATCGATCTTCTCCGTGTCGGGGCCGGGGAGGTCCCCGGACCCGAGGTCTTCTGGATGAGCGCCTTCGACAGCTGGTATCCCCTCGTCTTCCAAACGGCACTGCTGCGCGGAAACGGGGTCACCGCACTGGTGAACACCGGGCCCGCCAGGGATATCGGCCCGATGAACGAGAAATGGGCGACGGTGCTCGGGGAACGGGCGAGAATGGTGCGCGCGGACGGGGAGTTCATCGCCGATCGGCTGTTCGAGAACGGTGTCGAACCCGAGGAGATAACCCATGTGATCCTCACCCCGCTGCAATTGTATTCGGTCAGCAACATCCCGCTCTTCCCGAACGCGCAGATCTGCCTCGCCCGGCGCGGCTGGGTGCATTTCCACACCACGCACGAACATCCGCACGACGATCGCGGCACCTCGATCCCGGACGATGTGCTCGTGCACCTGGTCACCGAGGCCTGGCCACGAGTGCGGTTGCTCGAGGACGAAGCCGAACTAGCGCCCGGTCTGCGCACCTGGTGGTGCGGCGGGCACCATCGTGCATCGATGGTCGTCGAGGCGGACACCGCCAAGGGAACGGTGGCGATCTCCGATTCCTATTTCTATCTGGAGAACGTCATCCGTGACCATCCGATCGGGATCAGCGAGAACATCTACGAATCCACGGCCGCGTACCGCCGGGTGCGGGAAACCGCGGATGTGGTGATTCCGCTTTACGACCCGAAGAATTTCGATCGGTTCGCCGGAGGGAAGGTCGCATGAGCAACCCTGTCGAACACGAGACGGCGCACGTGCTCATCACCGGGGCCGCCCGGGGAATCGGCAGGGCGACCGCGGTCCGGTTCGCCCGCGACGGCGCCCGGATCACCATCAACTTCCCGCCGGGGGAACGGGAATTCGCCGAGGAGACCGCCCGGCAGGTGGCCGAGGCGGGCGGGGTGGGTTTCCCGATCGAGGCCGATGTCGCCGATCCGGATGCGGTGCGCACCCTGGTCGCCGAGGCCGAGGAAGCCGTCGGTCCCACCGATATCCTGGTCAGCAATGCGGGGATCTGCCCGTTCGCGGACTTCTTCGAGATCGACGTGGAACTCTGGGACCGGGTGCAGCGGGTGAACGAACGCGGCTGTTTCCTCGTCACCCAGGAGGTCACCCGGCGCATGGTGGCCGAGGGCCGTCCCGGATCGGTCATCGGCATCTCCTCGATCTCGGCCTGGGTCGGCGGGGCCCAGCAGGTGCACTACACCCCCACCAAGGCGGGGATCAGCTCGCTGATGAAAAGCCTCGCGATCGTGCTCGGCCCCAAGGGGATCCGGTGCAATGCCGTGCTTCCCGGGACCATCGCGACCGATATCAACGCCGAGGATCTGGCCGATCCGGCGAAACGGTCCGCGATGGAGCACCGGATTCCGTTGGGGCGCCTGGGAAAGCCCGAGGACATCGCGGGCGTGGTGTGGCTGCTCACCCGCCCGGAGGCCGGTTATGTGAACGGCGCGGAACTGCTCGTGGACGGTGGCCTGTTCGTCAATCTCCAGTGACTGTGCCAGTAGGTACCGAACCGACCTCCAGGAAGCTGACTCCTCGTACTGAGGGGCAACCCGGCTGGTCGCCGTCAGCATCCTTCCGGTCTCATTGGAACGAAACGAGTACCTTTCCCGCGACCGCCTTGCTGCCGCGCGCCATGCCCGCGAAGGTCTCCGGGGCATCGCGCACCGGGACGGTCTCCTCGACGAGCGCGGCCAGTTCGGCGGGCGCGGTGGCCACCCAGTCCGCGACCTCCCGGAAATGCCGTGCCGTATAACAGAAACTGCCGATGAGGCTGCGTTCCTCGGTGCTCACCGAATAGGCCGGGAGTTCGAGCTGCGGGGCGTTCATCCCGACCAGGACCACCCGGGCGCCGAACACGCTGCAGGAGAAGGCATCCGCGATCGTCGCCGAGGTGCCGACCGCGTCGAGCACGAGATCCGCCTTCCGGCCGAGCGCGGTCACCGTACCGGCGGCGAGGTCCCCCTCCGCCGGGTCGAGCGGGGTCGCGCCGAGCTCGGCACAGAGCCGCCGCCGCGCCGGATCCGGTTCGCTGACCGCGATCGCGGTCGCCCCGAGCATCCGGGCGGCGAGTATCGCGGACTGGCCGATGGGTCCCCCACCGAGCACGAGCACCGCGTCGGCGCCGCCGCAGCCACCCCGGTTCGCCGCGTGGTAGGCGACCGCGAGGGGTTCCACCAGTGCCCCGTACTCGATCGGCATGGTCTCCGGCAGCCGGACCAGGTTCCGTGCGGGGGCGAGGAAATACTCCGCGAACGCCGAGGAATAGCCCGCGCTCACCCCGATCACGGTCTTGTCCGGGCAGGCCTGTTCCTGCCCGGCCGCGCAGGCCGGGCAGTTCCCGCAGGCGAGCACCGGGTTCACGGTCACCACATCGCCCACGGCGAGCCCCTCGACTCCCGCACCGAGTTCCGCGATGTGGCCGACGGTCTCGTGGCCCATCACCTGCCCGGCGACCCGCCGCCCGTTCTGCCCGGTGTAGCCGTGCAGGTCGGATCCGCAGATACCGGTGGCGAACACGCGCACCGTGACCTCACCGGGTCCGGGCGTTTTCCGTTCCCGCTCGTCGACCTGGAAGTCCCAGAAATCCCGCAGTACCAAGGCTTTCATCGCATCCTCCATCCGCGAGCGGTGCCCGTCAGGAACGCAGCGCCGCGATCCCGTCCAGCAATCGGTCCACATCGGACTCGTCGGTGTAGGGCGCGATCCCGGCGCGCACCGCGCCCTGTTCACCGAGACCGAGCCTGCGGGCCGGTTCGTAGGCGTAGAAACTGCCCGATGGCGCGTTCACCCCGCGCCCGGCTAGTTCGGTGTAGACCCGTTCGGCGGGCACACCGTCCACTTCGAACAGCACGGTCGGCGTGCGGTCCCGGTCCGGGTCCCCGTGACAGCGCACCCCCTGCGCGCGGAGCCCGTCCTCGAGGCGGCGCGCGAGCGCGTCCTCGTGCGCGCCGAGCGCGGTCATGCTCGCCAGCAGCCGGGTCCGCCGCTCCCCCGTCGCCGTGGAATCGAGCCCGGAGAGGAAATCCACCGCAGCCGTGGTTCCGGCGAGCAGTTCATAGGGCAGGGTGCCGAATTCGAAGCGTTCGGGAACCGCATCGCTTGCCGGGAGCAGCTTGTCCGGGCGCAGGGTCTCGAGCAGCGCGGGATCCGCGGCGAGCGCCCCGAGATGCGGACCGAGGAACTTGTACGGCGAGCAGGCGTAGAAATCCGCGCCGAGGGCCCGCAGGTCGATGCGCGCATGCGGGGTGAGGTGCACACCGTCCACATAGGACAGCGCACCGGATTCCCGTGCGGCGGCGGTGATCGCGGGGATGTCGGGCCGGCTGCCGAGCAGGTTCGACGCCCCGGTCACCGCGACCAGCCTGGTGCGCGGCCCCAGCAGTCCGGTGACCGCCTCGGTGGGCAGCACCCCGGTGCCCACGGTGAACTCCGCGACCCGGACCCGCACCCCGGAGGATTCCGCGGCCTGCACCCAGGGCCGGAAATTGGCGTCGTGATCGAGGCTGGAGAGCACGATCTCGTCCCCCGGGGACCACTGCTTGGCGATCGTGCGGGCGAAGTCGTAGGTCAGCTGGGTCATGCTCCTGCCGAACACCACCCCGCCCGGTTCGGCGCCGAGCAGATCCGCCATCGCCGAACGGGCCGCGTGCACCACATCCTCGGCGCGCCGCTCCGCCGCGGTGACCGTGGCCCGGTTGGACACCCCGTCCCGCAGCGGCGCCGTGATCGCCTCGATCACCGCGTCCGGCACCTGTGTCCCACCGGGACCGTCGAAGTACGCCGTTCCTTCGGCGAGCGCGGGAAACCGCTTCCGGACCGCGGCCACGTCGTAACTCACTCAGCAGCTCCGTTCCCCGGATACACATCCGCGATCACCACGGTGATGTTGTCCGGTCCGCCCGCCTCGTTGGCGAGCTCGATCAGTTGCCGTGCCACCGCATCCACCGGTTCGGTCATCCCGAGCACCTGCTGAATGGTCTCGTCGGGAACCACATCGGTCAAGCCGTCGGAACAGACGAGGTAGCGGTCCCCGGCGCGCACATCGAAGGCGCCGAGATCGACCGTGGCATCCGCACCGGATTGCAGCGCGCGCACGAGCATGGAGCGGCGCGGATGCGTGGCGGCCATCTCCTCGCTCATCCTGCCCTCGTCCACGAGTGTCTGGACGAAGGTGTGATCCCTGGTCAGTGGCCGCAGCTGCCCCTCGCGCACCACATAGGCGCGGGAATCCCCGATGTGCGCGAGCACGAATTCCTTGCCGTCGAAGCACAGCGCGGTCATCGTGGACCCGGTTCCGCGCAGGTCCTCGTCGGCGGCGACCCGCTCGTCGATCCGCGCCACCACCCTGGCACCCACCTCGGAGAGTTCGGCCAGCGCCGAGTTCCCGCCGAGCACCCGCTGCTCCACCTCGGTGAGCGCGCGCACGACGATCTCGCTGGCCACCTCACCGTGCGCGTGCCCGCCCATTCCGTCGGCGACCGCGATCAGCCGCTCGCTCGCATAGGCGGAGTCCTCGTTGACCGAACGACGCCGCCCGACATCCGTGGCACTCGTGACGACGAGCCGGAACGGAGCGGCATGCGCTGCCGGAGGTTGTGATTGCTCGTGCACGGGACCAGTGAACCACTTGTGAATCGTGTTCACAAGTGGTTCAGCTGTGGAACCGCTCCGGGCGATGACGTACTGTGCGCGCTATGGGAGAGGACGCCTTGGTGAGCTCGGCCGATATCGCGCGGCTCGGGGGTGTCGGGCGGGCCGCGGTGAGCAACTGGCGGCGCCGCTACGAGGACTTCCCTGCCCCGGCAGGGGGAACCGCATCGAGTCCGTTGTTCTCCCTGCAGGCCATCCAGTCCTGGCTCACCACCAACGGTAAGGCGGCCCGGGTTCCGCTTGCCGAACAGGTCTGGCAACGCCTGCGCGCCACGACCGAGGACCTCGAGCTCGGCGGCACGGTGGCCCGCGCGGGCGCCTATCTGCTGCAGACCCGGCTCGGTCAGGCCCCCCGGCTGCCCGGCTCGGTGCGCCCCGAACTCGCCGACCGCGCACTGCGCACCCTGCTCACCGAACTCGCCGAGGAACAGGGCCCGGCGACCGCGTTCGAGCGGTTGTGCGAACGCTACCGGGAAGCGCACGCCCGCACCCTGGCCACCACATCCACCGAGACCGCGCGGATCATGGTGCGGTTGCTCGGCGCCGATCCGGGCACGGTGCTCGATCCCGCCTGCGGAATCGGCACCCTGCTGCTCGATGCGGGGCCACGCGCCGCGCTCGCGCAGGACACCGATCCGAACGCCGCGGCGATCACCGCCGCGCGGCTGCGGCTTGCCGGGATCGAGACCACGGTGATCGCCGCGGATTCCCTGCGGCACAACGGATTCACCGACGAGCCCGCGGACGCGGTGGTGTGCGATCCGCCGTTCAACGAGCGCGCCTGGGGGCACGCCGAACTGGCCGGGGATCCGCGCTGGGTCTACGGTCAGCCACCGCGCGGGGAGTCCGAACTGGCCTGGGCACAGCACTGCCTGGCGGCGGTGCGCCCCGGTGGACCGGTCGTGCTCCTGATGCCGAAGGCGGCGGCGAGCAGGCGCTCCGGGCGGCGCATCCGGGCGAATCTGCTGCGCGCCGGGGCGGTGCGCGCGCTGTACTCGCTGCGCGAGGGGCACGACATCTGGTGCCTGCAACGACCGGTGCCCGGCGAGGCCCAGCGCACGACCGTGTGGCTGCAGGAGTACGAACCGGAACCCGGGGACGATCCCGAGCCGGTGCCGATCATCGACCTGCTCGACGACGAGGTGGACCTGAGCCCGGCACGCCAGCGGCTGTTGCGCGAGCGCGCGGATGTCGGCGCGGTGTTCGCGAAGACCCGGGCGAACGTGCAGCAGGCGAGCAGCGAGATCGACGAGAATCTGGCGCGGGTACTGGAGATCAGCGCCGAGCGCAGGAAGCTGTCCACGACCTCGCTCGCCGAGCTGGTGAAGACGGGCGCGCTGACCGTGCTCACTCCGCGGCCGGGCACCCCGGATCTGCCGGTGCTCACCTCCGCGGATCTGGCCGCGGACCGGTCACCGAGCGGAACCCAGGACGCCCTCGCCGAGGCCGCCGTGCATCTGTATCCGGGCGATGTGGCCGCGAGCGCGACCGGGATGGCCCGAGTGGTCGAGGAAGAGGCACTGCTGGGCCAGCACCTGACGGCCTACCGGACGAGCGAGGCACTCGATCCCCGGTTCCTCGCCGGTGTGCTGCGCGCCTGCACCCCCGCGGTGCACGGCTCCTCGCGGATCGATCCCCGCCGTGTCGCGGTGCCGCGGCTGCCGGTGGAGCAGCAGCGCGCCTACGCCGAGGCGTTCACCGAACTGGACGCGGTGCACCGGGCCGCGAGCGCGCTGGCCGAATCGGCGGATTCCTTGGCACGTCTCGGTTTCGTCGGTCTGCTCGACGGGATGCTCACCCCGGGCGAGTGAGCCCGATCCCCTACAGTGACCGGCCAGGCGCACGAAGACGAACGAGGTGATCATGCTACTCGCGGACCGGTACGAGCTCGAGGAGCTGCCCATCGGCAAGGGCGGCATGGGCGCGGTCCATCGCGGATACGACACGCATCTGGCGCGCCGGGTCGCGGTGAAGTTCCTCGAGGTCCCGGGGAACAGCGATCCCGAGGTGGAGGGCCGGTTCATCCGCGAGGCGCGCATCCTCGCGAAGCTGGAGCTGACCGGGGCACCGACGCTCTACGACCTCGGCACGGTGGAATCCCGGCTGTTCCAGGTGATGCAGTTCGTGGACGGGGTCACCCTGGCCGATGTGCTCGCCGAGCACGGTCCGCTCCCGGTGCCCTGGGCGGCCGCGATCGCGGCGCAGTCCTGCGCGGTGCTCGCCGAGGCGCACGCGCTGTCCATCTGCCACCGCGATCTGAAACCGAACAACCTGATGCTGCGCCCGGACGGTGGTGTCACCGTGCTGGATTTCGGGCTCGCCGTGCTGCGCGAGGCCGATCTCGCCCGGTTCACCCGCGCGGGACAACTGCTCGGCACCCCCGCCTATATGGCACCGGAGCAGATCCAGAACGGCAGCGCCGGACCGGCCAGCGATCTCTACGCGCTCGGCTGCGTGCTGCACGAGATGCTCACCGGGGCGCCGCTGTTCACCGGCCCCACCGCGTACGCCGTTTTCGAGCAGCACGTGAACGCCCGTCCGCCGGAGATCCCCGGCATTCCCGCGCGGCTGGACGAGGTGCTGGCCCGGATGCTGGAGAAGGAGCCCGGGGACCGGCCCGCCGACGCGCTCGACTGCTATGCCGCACTGGAACCGCTGGCCCGCGAACTGCCGCCGTTGCCCGGATTCCTCGCCGTGAACGGGGATCCGGTACCCGCCAGGATGTACGCCAGGATCGTCGGACGGATCCCGGACCGGTTCAGTTCCGCTCGCTGACCACCCGGACCCCGGAACCGTCGGGTTTCGCGGTGAGCCGCGTGCTGCGGTAGTCGCCGTTGACCGAGGCGTGCAGGCCGAGTTCGCCGTCCTGGAGTTCGAGCGTGAACGTGGCCTCGCGGGCCTTCTCGGGTTCGCCGGAGCGCTTCGCCAGTTCGGTGACCAGTCCGGGCAGTACCGCGGGATCGAATGTGGCGAGGTCGAAGGTGGGTGCCCCCTCGTCCGGCTGGATGCTCGCCGGTTCCCGTTCGGGCAGCCGCCCGGAGTGCCAGGAGAAATCGTCCGCGGTGTCCGCGCCCGGCCTGGTGGGTGCGGTCAACTCCACCGAATCACGGGAGATCCGCGCGTCGAACACTTTCGTTGCCCCCATCCGCGCGGTGAGCGCCCCGAACACCTCGCGGGCGCCTTCGGCGGTGGTGGCATCGGCGATCACCCCGGCGGTGCCGTCCGCCGCTGCGTAGAGGGTCCCGGATCGTGCGTTGTCCGCTTCGGAGATCCGCAGTTCGACTGGCTTTCCGGGATCACGGCTCACCGAGACCGTGACGGGCGTGTTCTCCTCCAGCGCCAGCTTGGTGCGCGCGGTCCGGATCAGTCCCGGGACCGCGGCGAGATTGAGCCGGCGCATGTCGAAAAGCCGGTCCGGATCCGCCTTCGCCTCGGCATCCGTGTTGAGCTCGGCACTCCCGCCCCGATAGCCCACCCAGCCCCGCGGGGTCTGCGCGCGCAGCGCATCCGAGTCGAACGACAGGAGCTCCGCCTGGTTGCCCGCCGCCTCGCTCATCCTCGCGACCCCGCGGCTGAGCTCGTCCGAGGCGAGCAGATCGGGTGTGGTGATCCCGGCGATCACGTCCTCGCGGATGGGCAGGAGCAGCGCGGCGGCCAGCACCACCGCCATCCCGGCGATCATCGGCCACCGCGCGCGCCCGCGATCGGCGTTCTCGTCCGGCCGCCCGGAATACGTCTCACCGACCACACCGACCTCGAGCGGCGCACCGGGCAGGGCGACATTCGGGTTCTCCTCGACCTTGACCACCCCGGGATAGGCCGGGCTCTGGCGCACCACGACGGTGTTTCCCGGCTGGAACGCGGGTGCCTGCAGTACCGGGATCAACTGCCGCGTCGTCGTCCGGTACGCGCCCCGGTCCCGGGGAACGACGATGAGCTCCAGTTCGGCCACCCGCGCCTCGTTGATCGTGGTACCGGTCGCACTCAGCCGCTCGATCCTGGCCGGGGCCAGGCTGCCGTTCTGCTCCAGGTCTCGCTGCACCGCGGGCGGCAGAATGTGCAGCGATTTCCCGATCCCGCGCAGGGTGAGGGCGATCGGGCTCAGTGTCACCCCGGCCACGAACAGTCCTATGTAGACACCATTGCCGAGCAGCAGCCCGCCCGCGATGCCCGCGAGCAGCAGCGCGAGGGGAATCGCGATGGGCAGGCCGAGGAATCGCACCACGCGCGCGATCGGCCCATGAGTCGAGGTCTTTTCCGGAAACGTATTCCGCACATTCAATACTTATGGGATCTGGGATCACATTTCCAGGTGTCCATGATCACGCTCACCGGTCGGGACGCAGCACCACGACCAGGGTGCGCGGTCCGTGCACGCCTTCCACCCGTTCCAGTTCGATGTCCGAGGTCGCCGAGGGCCCGCTGATCAGGGTGATGGGGCGGGCCGGTTCAAGGCGGGCGATGGCCTCCGGAACCCCGGCGACCACGCTCGACGCGTCCACCACGCAGACGTGCACATCCGGGACCAGGGTCAGCGCGCGACGTCCCTGGTCCGGTCCGGCGTCCAGGAAGATGGTCCCGGTCTCGGCGCAGCTGACCGCCGAACCGGTGACCACGGCATCGAGCGCGTCCAGCTCCGCGACCGAGGTTTCCGGGCCGTCCACCCGGATCTCCGCCCCGGTCTCGGCGAGCCAGTCCGGTGGTAGTCCGGCGGGGCAGCCGATCCGGCGCGCGGAGCCGAGCACTCCCGCGATGGTGGCCGCGGTGTCCGCGGCCCGGCATTCGTGCACGCTCGCCCGGTAGTCCCGCAGTCGCTCGGCGAGCAGCGCGATCCGTTGCCGCGATGGCATTTCCGTGCCGGTGCGGTATTCGCGTGGCACGGTCACCGGTGCGGGCGGCGCGATGGCGAGCGCATCCCGCACCCGGCCGAGCACGGTCTCCTTACCGGTCTTGCCGGTCCTCCCCGTGCTGCCGGTCATCCCAGCCCCCGTTCCGCTTCGCGGCGCAGCTCCTCGCGTGCCTGCGGGCTGGCCCACCATTGCCGGAAGGTCTGTTTCGGTGGCGCGGGCAGGTCGCGCGCCCCGGTCCAGCCGCGTAACGGCGGGGGTAGCGCCCGGATCCGCCCGTCCCGCGCGAGCAGCCTGCCGAGGCCCGCGGCCCGCTGCGCCAGTTCCCAGCGCCGCGAATCCCCCATCACGGCCGCCGCGGCCTTCATGATCGCCGCCTCACCACTCGGCGCGGCCTCCCGCACGTGCTGGTGGCGCAGTTCCACGAGCAGCGAGGGAATGTCGATCTTGACCGGGCAGGCGTCGTAGCAGGCACCGCACAGACTGGAGGCGTACGGCAGTGAGGCGTTGGGATCCGACCCGGCCATTCCGGCCAGCTGCGGGGAGAGCACCGCCCCGATCGGTCCCGGATAGGTGGAACCGTAGGCGTGGCCGCCGGTGCGCTCGTAGACCGGGCACACGTTGAGGCACGCCGAGCAGCGAATGCAGTGCAGCGCCGAGCGGCCGATCTCGTCGGCGAGGGTGGCGCTGCGCCCGTTGTCCAGCAGCACCAGGTGGAATTCCTCCGGCCCGTCGCCCGGGGTCACCCCGGTCCACATCGAGGTGTACGGGTTCATCCGTTCCCCGGTGGAGGATCGCGGCAGCAGCTGCAGGAACACCTCGAGATCGGCGAAGCGGGGCAACAACTTCTCGATGCCCATCACGGTGATCAGCTTGCGCGGCAAGGTGAGGCACATCCGGCCGTTGCCCTCGGACTCCACGACGGTGAGCGTCCCGGTCTCGGCGATGCCGAAGTTCGCCCCGGAGATCGCGACCTCGGCGGCCATGAACTTCTGCCGCAGATAGCGGCGGGCGGCAGCGGCCAGATTGGCCGGATCGTCGTCCAGATCCGGGTCCACGCCCGGCATCGCGCGCAGGAACAGTTCCCGGATCTCCGCGCGATTGCGGTGGATCGCGGGCACCAGGATGTGCGAGGGGGTGTCCCCGGCGAGTTGCACGATCAGCTCGGCGAGATCGGTCTCAAAGGCGCTGATCCCCGCCGATTCGAGGTGTTCGTTGAGCCCGATCTCCTGGGTGGCCATGGATTTCACCTTGACCACCTCGCGCGCGCCGCCGAGCAGCTCGGTGATGATCTCGTTGGCCGCGGCGGCATCCGGTGCCCAGTGCACGGTGCCGCCCCGCTCGGTGACCCGCTGTTCGAAGGTCTCCAGCAGGTCCGGCAGGTTCGCGAGCACCTCGGTCTTGATCGCCGAACCCGCGTCCCGCAGGGCTTCCCAGTCCGGGAGTTCCCCGGCGACGGCGAGCCGTTTCGCGCGGATGGTGCGGGTCGCCTTGCCGAGGTTGCGGCGCAGCTGGCTGTCCGCGAGCCGGTCGTGCGCAGCCTCCGGGAACGACTGGGTGCCACGGAGATTGCCGGTTCCGCGCGGGGGAACCTCCGGGGTGCCGAGGAAGGTCATCGGGTCACCTCCCGGGACTCGGTCGCCGCGAGGATCTCCGCGATGTGCACGGTGCCCACCCCGGTGCTCAGCCGGGAGAGCCCGCCACCGATGTGCATCAGGCAGGAGGAATCACCCGCGGCGCAGAATTCGGCGCGGGTGTCCAGCACATGACGCATCTTGTCGGCCAGCATCGCGGTCGAGGTCTCCGCGTTCTTCACCGCGAAGGTACCGCCGAACCCGCAGCAGGACTCCGCCTCGGGCAGTTCCACGAGCTCGATCTCGCGCACGTTTCGCAGCAGCCGCAAGGGTTTCTCGCCGACCCGGAGCATACGCAGCGAATGACAGGTCGGATGGTAGGTCACCCGGTGCGGAAAGTACGCGCCGACATCGCTGACCCCGAGCACGTCCACCAGGAACTCGCACAGTTCGTAGGTCTTGGCCGCGGTGGCGTGCACCCGTTCCCAGGTCGCGGTGTCGCAGTAGCGCCGAGCCACGATCTCGTGCTGATGGCGCACCGAACCGACGCAGGAACCCGAGGGCGCGACCACGGCCTCGATGGAAGGATCGGCGAAGTCCTCGACGAACCGCTCCACGAGACCGCGTGCCTCGCGTTGGTAGCCGGTGTTGACGTGCATCTGCCCGCAGCAGGTCTGCGTCGCGGGGAAGACGATCTCGTGGCCGAGCCGGGCGAGCACCTTCGCGGTCGCCGCGACCGCTCCGGGGAACATCGTGTCGCCGAGGCAGGTCGCGAACAGTGCTACGCGCATGGCGGCAAGGTTATGCTGCACGGGTTATGCGCCGCAAACTCCGATCGCCGCTCGCTCAGCGCGCCGGGCTCGACCCGGTGCGCATCCAGCTGCCCGAGGGGCACTGGAGGACCATCCGCGAGCACCTGCACGAGCGGCTGCCCAGGGTCAGCGGCGCACGCATCGACGAGAAGCTGCGCGCGGGCGAGTTCGTCGGCCTGGACGGACCGGTCGGCGCGGACACCCCGTACACCCCCGGCCTGCACCTGTGGTTTCACCGCGATCTGCCCGAGGAACCGCATGTGCCCTTCGACATTCCGGTGGTGTACCGGGACGAGCGCATTCTCGTGGTGCACAAACCGCATTTCCTCGCCACCATCCCGCGCGGCAGACACGTGCGCCAGACCGCGCTCGTGCGGCTGCGCGAGGAGCACGGCCTTCCCGAACTGAGCCCGGCGCACCGGCTGGACCGGGCCACCGCCGGGCTGGTGCTGTTCGTCATCGAGCGCGCGCACCGTGGGGCTTATCAGACCCTGTTCCGCGACCGTAAGGTGCGCAAGGTCTACGAGGCGATCGCCCCGGCCGATCCCGCGCTCACCGCGGCACGCACGGTGCGCAGCCGCATCGTCAAGGAGCGCGGCACCATCGCCGCGTTCACCGAGGAGGGCCCGCCGAACAGCGAATCGCGGATCGAACTGCTCGAATCCCGCGAGGGACTGGGGCGTTACCGGCTCGAGCCCGCCACCGGCCGCACCCACCAGCTGCGGCTGCACATGCACGAACTCGGCGTGCCCATCCTTGGTGATCCGTTCTACCCGGAGTTGACCGAGAAACCTCTCGACGACTTCAGCAGGCCGCTGCAACTGCTCGCGAAGACCCTGCGGTTCACCGATCCGCTCACCGGTGCCGAGCACGCCTTCACCGCCCCGCGCGGACTGCTGGCCTGGGAATCCTTCCCCGAATGGGAGTTGACCAGCTCGCCGGGTTCGTGAACGCTGAACGCCATGACCGGCGAGCAACGCGAGGGCGTGCGGCTGACCAACCTGGACGAGCCGCTTTTCGCTGAGGCGAACGCCACCAAGCGCGACCTCGTCGACTACCTCGACGCGATGTCCGGGCTGTTCGTTCCCGAACTCGCCGGGCGCCCGCTCTCGGTCATCCGGGTGCTGCGCGGGCAGGAGCCGTTCATGCAGAAGAACCTGCCGAAATACGCCCCCTCCTGGGTGCGCTCGGTCGGGATGTGGGCCCAGACCTCGCAGCGCCAGGTGCGCTACGCGCTGTGCGAGGACCGCCCGACGCTGCTGTGGTTCGCGAACCAGCGCGCCGTCGAGTACCACCCCACCCTGGTGTGCCACGACGCGTGGGAGCGGCCCACGCACCTGGTGCTGGACATCGACCCGCCGGGGGTCGCGGAGTTCCCCCTCGCGGTCGCCGCCGCCCTCCTCGTCCGGGAAGCACTCGCCGATGCCGGGCTCACCGGTTCGGTGAAGACGAGCGGGGCCAAGGGTGTGCACGTGTTCGCGCCCATCCGGGACGCCGATCACGAACAGGCCGCCGCGGCCACCCGCGCACTCGCCGCCCGCGCCGAACGGCTCGATCCGGCGCTGGTCACCACCGCGTTCATCCGCGAGGACCGGGGCAGCAAGGTCTTCCTCGACTCGACCCGGTCCGGATCGGCCACCGTGGCCGCCGCCTACAGCCCGCGCGCCCGGCCCGGCGTCCCGGTGTCCTTCCCGCTCGACTGGGCCGAGCTGGACCGGATCACCCCCGGCGAGTTCACCGTGCACACCGCCGTGGCCGCGGCCGCCGGGCGGGCACCGTGGCGGGATGCCTTCGCCGAACCGGCCCCGCTCCAGGACGCGCTCATCAAGGAGGGCCGCGCCATCCCCGTCGCCCGGGTACAGGCCATGCACGAGGGCAAACGCCGCGCCCGGGAACGCAGGCGCGCCGGTGACTGAGTTCCTGGCGCGGACCCGCGACTCCTACGACCGGGCCGCCGAGGACTACGCCGAGTGGATCGCCCCCGAACTCGCCGCCAAACCACTCGACCGCGCACTGCTCACCGCGTTCGCCGAACTGGTGCGCGACCGCGGCCCGGTCGCCGATATCGGCTGCGGAACCGGCCGGATCACCGCGTTCCTGCACGATCTGGGCCTGTCCGTGTCCGGGATCGACCTCTCCCCCAGAATGCTCGGCGTCGCCCGCCGGTCCCATCCGGAGCTGCGCTTCACCGAAGGCTCCATGCACACGCTCGCCCTGCCCGATTCCGCGCTGGGCGGGATCCTCGCCTGGTACTCCATCATCCACATTCCCGACGACCTCCTCGGCGCCGTGTTCACCGAATTCCACCGGGTACTCGCCCCGGACGGACTGCTGCAGCTCGCCTTCCAGGAGGGCGACGGGACCGTGCATCTCGAAACGGCCGGAAGACACCGGGTGAGCCTGGACTTTCACCGCCGCACCGCCCGGGACGTGGCCGAGTCGTTGCGAGGCTGCGGGTTCCGGGTGCTGGCGGAAACGGTGCGCGAACCCGACCGGGAGGGCGCGTTCACCGAGCAGAGCCGACAGGTTTATCTCCTCGCCGGCAAGGGGATTTAGGGTTCTTCTCGGTCGCCGGTGCAGAGTTCTCCGCGGCATCTCGAATATATGCTGACTGAATGACCGGAAATGTTCATAGGGTTTTGTCGTTAACTCACTCAGGCGATTATCCGACTATTCCCCGACCGTGCCCCGTTGTTTCGGTATCATTGATGGCATGAGCACTGGGGAAAACGGAACGATACTGTCGACCCGCGAGCGGTTGGATCGGTTCATCGAGCAGGCTGCTGTGGTGCGGCGTGCTGAGGCGGAGTTGTTGCATCAGCTCGCGGAGTTGGACAAGGAGGGTGCGCCGGTCGAGTTCGGATACTGTGGTTCGGCGGCGACTTTGGCCCAGGATATGTTGCGGATCAGTCGCGCCGAAGCACGCAGAATGGCCGAACGAGCACGAGTGTTGTTCGGCGCGCTCGGGATCAGCGGGGAACCACTGTCCCCGGATCTGCGGAATACCGCGGAAGCGTATTCGCGTGGCGAGGTCGGTGTGGAGCATGTGGATCGGATCCGTCAGTTCGCCGCAGAGCTTCCAGCGGACGTATTGATCGGAGACGCCTGGCCGATCGCGGAGCAGGCGCTCGCCCAGATCGCCGGTGAAGTGGGGCCGCGCGGGCTCGTCCGGCCGATCCGGGAACTGCGGGCGCGTCTCGACCCGGACGGGCAGGAACCCACTGACCGCGAACTTGCCCGCCCGGATCGGGAAGTCTGGCTCCGGCAATGCAACAACGACTGGGAAATCCGGGGCCGTCTGGACCACGAAACCGGGTTGAAACTCCGTAGTGTGCTCGACGCGCTCGGCGCACCCGATGCGCACACCCAAGCAGAACGCGACGCCGACGCCTTCGCCGAGATCGTCCAACTCGCGGCGAACCCGGAAAACCTGCCCGAAAACGGCGGGGAACCGTTCACCATCATGGTAACGATGACCGAACAGGCCCTGCGTGACGGCATCGGCACCGCCACCACCATGGACGGCAGCACCATCCCCGCCGTACAGCTGCGCCGAATCGCTTGCGACGCCGGAATCATCCCCACCGTCCTCGGTAGCAATGGCGAAGTACTCGACATGGG
>NZ_JALM01000051.1 GCF_000737195.2 Sciscionella sediminilitoris | reverse complement strand
GTGGACCGCCGCACTATCGCACGCCCGCGTTGCCGAACGGGGTGTCAGTGCGGACCGGCTGATATCGCGCGCCCGGTGTTACCGCGAACCGCCCGCCGCGCGCACCGCGGTGTCCGAGCAGCTTCCCGTCGCGGGGAGCATGCCGAGCCGGTCCTGACGGCCGGAGGTGATGCGCTCGCAGCCGAGCCGTTCCCGCAGCGCCTTCGTGCGCTCGGCGATCGCCCGCAGCATCGCGGTGGACTCGGTGAACCGGGCGCGGGCCGGGGCCGGGATCCCGGGACGCAGCCGGTCCAGCTGAAGCTGGCGGGTCCGCGCCCAGTCGCGCAGCTGGGTCAGTGCGCTGCCGCCGCCGTTGGTGCCCAGCTGGATACTCGCCCGCGCGGCCGCGCTCGACTCGCTGTCGAAGTCCTGCAGCGCGGCGAGGTAGTTGGCCGGGCTCGCCGAGTGGTCCGCGTGCAGCGCCTCGAGGTCCGCTACACGGTTGGCCGCCACGTCGAGCCGCTTGCGGGCCTGGGCGTCCGCATCGATGGTGAGCCCGAGCGAGGCGTTCTCCACCCCGCGCTTGAGGCCGTAGAAGGGCTGACCGGGCAGCGCGTCCCGGGATGCGACGACCCCGATCGCGCCGAACACCAGCAGCAGGCAGCAGGCGGCGGCGAGGACGATGCCGAACCGGGAACGCCGGTGCTCGCCCGCGCGCGGTATCGGGGCGGGGGAGGGCTGCGCCTGGCTGGCGGGGCCGAGCTCGCCGAGCAGGCCGACCGCGATACGGGCCCGGGTCGCGGTGGGCAGCACGACTGTCTCCGCGCGCTCCCGCAGCCGTGCGACGATCCTGGCGTCCTCGGTGAACTCCGGGTCCGGGGTTCCCTCCACGGCGTGCTCGAAGCGTTCGTGCGCCGCCGCGGGTCCTAGCCGCATCGCCCTGTTCACCCGTCCGCTCTCGCGTGCCTTTCCGACAAGTGGGCAACGATGGGTAACCGGTCCGGGTTACGGCGTGCGCGCAAGCCAACCCGTTCGGCGGACGGCGGAAGGAGGGGACTAGCGCAGTTCCCGCGGCATCAGCGCGGCGAGCCTGCGCACCGCACGGTGCTGCAGTGCCTTGATCGCGCCCTCTCCGCGCTGCATCACCTCGGCGGTCTCGGCCACCGAGAGCCCCTGGAGGAAGCGCAGGGTGACCACTTCCCGCTGGTCCTCGCCGAGCCGCGCCACGCAGCGCATCAGCTCGTCGTTGGTGGCGTCCGCGATGACCTGGTCGTCCGGTCCGGACCGGGTGATCTCGGCGACCGGCGCGGCGTCCGAGGGGTCGGCGGAGGCCAGCTCGAGGCGGTAGCGGCTGGACTTGACGTGGTCGAAGATCAGGTTGCGGGCGATGGTGATGAACCAGGCGCCGACATCGCGGCCCTGGTAGGAGATGGTGCCGATGCGCCGCAGCGCCCGCAGGAAGGTTTCGCTCGTGACATCCTCGGCGAGCGCGCGGTCCTTGACCCGGAAGAGCACGTAGCGGAACACCACGTCGACGTAGTGGTCGTAGAGCAGACCGAACGCGTGCTGATCGCCGTCCTGGGCGCACTCCACGAGCCGCCAGTTGTTCTCCTGCTTGCTCTCCTCGCAGCCCGGCTGGCCGTCGGGTACCGCGTACAGCACCCGTGCGGTGGACTCGGTGCCTTGTGTCACCTGGAAGCACCTCCCTGTGCCCGCTGCGGTTCACGTTGCGAAAGCAGTCCGAATGTTACTGCTGGGTAGGCACTGTGACCAGATCGGGTTGCCAAGTTATTGCCGTTCTGCGTGGATCCACTCACGATGAGGTGCATCACACAATGCCATGCTGTGGGTCCGTCTCCGGTTACGCGGGGGCGGGATGGTGTTTCGGACAGTACTGCATGAGGAGGCAGTGGATGGCGCGCAATGTCGCTGATCTCGTTCGCTCGGCGGCCGCCCTGGTGCCCGACGGGACCGCGCTGCTCGACCAGCGCACGGACCGGATGCTGACCTGGGCGGGCCTGGATGCCGAGGTGGATCGGCTCGCGCGTGGTTACCTCGGCGCGGGGCTCGAACCGGGCGACCGGGTGGTGCTCAGCGCGCCCACCAGGATCGAGACCTGCCTCGCGGTGTTCGGGGTGTTACGTGCCGGTGGAATTCTCGTTCCGGTGGCGCCAGATTCCCCCACGCGGGTGATAGGGACCGTCATCGCGGACGCCGGAGCGCGGTTCGGGATCGGTGTGTCCGGGGTTCCGGAGCTCACCCCGGGTGACCCGGTGGACACGCTCCCGGAGGCCGGGGGCGAGGACATCGCGGTGCTGTGCTTCACCTCGGGCACCGCGGCGGGACCGAACGGGGTGCGGTTGTCCCACCGGGCGCTGCTGGCCAACGTCGAACAGTGCGCGCGGATCGAGCCCGCCCCGGTCACCGCGCAGGACACGCTGCTGCTCTGCCTTCCGCTGCACCACATCTACGGGCTCTCGGCGGCGCTGTTCCAGGTGGCCGCGGCCGGGGCGAGCGCGGTGCTGCTCGACGGTTTCCACCCGGACGAGGTGCTCGACGCGCTCGGTGCCCGCCAGGTGACCTCGCTGATCGGGGTGCCGCCGATGTACGCGGCCCTGCTGGACCGGGGCGCCGAACGGCTGGCCAAGGCCTGCGCGCGGGTACGGCTGCTCACCTCCGGGGCCGCGCCGCTGCCGGAGGCCGTGCTCAGCGGGATCCGGGAGGCGACCGGACTCGAGGTACACGAGGGATACGGGCTCACCGAGGCCGCTCCGGTGGTGACCTGGTCGCTGGTGTCCGGCACGGCCAAACCCGGCTCGGTCGGCAGGCCGATCCCCGGGGTGGAGCTCAAGCTCGTGGACAACGACGGAAGCGAGCTCCCGGAACCGGACGAGTCCGGCGATGACAACGACGAGGGGCGCATCGCGATACGCGGGGACAATCTGTTCTCCGGGTACTGGCCGGACGGGGAACGCGGTCCGGATGCCGAAGGCTGGTTCGTCACCGGGGATGTGGGCTACCTGGACGCCGAGGGAGATCTGCACCTGATCGACCGCGAGGGCGACCTGATCATCGTGAACGGATTCAACGTGTTCCCGCACGAGGTCGAGGAAGTGCTGGACGCGCTGCCCGGGGTGCGCGAGGCCGCCGTCATCGGGGTACCCGACGAACGGACCGGTGAGGCGGTCAAGGCGGTGCTCGTCCCGGTGGGGGAACTGACCGAGGAGGAGATCCGCGCGCACTGCGCCGCGCGGCTGGCCCGGTTCAAGGTGCCGAGCGTGATCGAGTTCGCCGAAACCCTCCCGCACTCGCCGACCGGGAAACTGTTCCGTCGTAAGCTCCGGGGATGACGCAAGTGACCCTGCTCGGCCGGGACAACTGCCCGGCGTGTGCCCGGGCCGAGTCGGACATCGAACGGATCTGCGGTGAGCTCGGCGTGCCCTATTCGGTCACCGATGTGGACACCGATCCCGAACTGCGCGCCGAGTACGGGGACCGGGTCCCGGTGATCCTCATCGACGGCGCGGAACACGGCTACTGGGCCGTCGAAGAGGATCGGTTGCGCGCGGCTCTGGGTTAGGAGAGTCCAGGGTCGGCCTGCGTGGCTGGTCCAGTGGCGGAACCTCCGGTGCCCTCTCGCTCCGGGATCGGCCTCCTCATGTATCCCCATACACCACGTCGGCGCTGTCCTCGCGAGAAAACACCGGAGAACCCGCCGCGGTGCAGGCTGCGTGGGTGGAGGAAGCGGCTACGCCGCTGAGAGAGCCTTCGCTGGCGTTAGGAGTTGTCGTTGTCCGATTCCATTTCGAGGACGGCGCCGTCCTGTTTGCCGACGTCGACCTCGATGCGACCCTTGCTGCTGTCGGCGATCTCGACCTCCCAGGTCGGTTTGCCCTTGGCATGATCGGATTCCACGTTGAGCACCCGGCCGCCGTACTTACCGGTGGCGATCTTGCCTGCTTTGTCCTTGTCGACCGGGCCGCTGGATTCGGTGTGCGAGACCGGTTCCTGCTGGTGCCCGTTGTCCTTGGCGGGCGCCTGCTCGCCGCCGGAGCAGGCGGCGAGCACTCCGGCCGTGGCCGCGGCGAGGACGGTGAGCGCGATCTTCGTGCGCATGGGACTCCTTCCACTGTGAACCACCCGCTACCGTGCCACTACGCGCGCGTGCTCGCATCGGGGGAAGGCTCAGGGTCCGCCCTGAGATCGTTCACCTCCAGGACGGCAGCCACATCTCGGCGTTCCAGTGTTCGACCGAGATCGAGTCGCCGTTGAGAATCGGCCAGAGCCACACGAAGTTCGCGACGACGAGCCCGACATAACAGGCGACGACGAGCAATCCGGTCCGGCGGCGTTCGTAGCCATCGGTGGCGCGGCCGAGGATCTCGCCGAGTACGAGGGTGATGCCGAGCACCAGGAACGGCACGACCGGGGTCATGTAGAAGAAGAACATCTGCCGGGACTCGTCGATCATCCATGGCAGTACCCCGGCCAGGTAGGTGATAAGCACGGTGGCGTAGCGCCAGTCGAATCGGCCGATGGTGCGCCACACGGCCCAGCCGAGCACGGGCAGCGAGAGCCACCACATGGCCGGGGTTCCGATGATCATGGTTCCGGCGACGCATTTCGGGGCCCCGCAGCCGGTGGCCGCGCCGTCGTAGGAGTAGAGCATCGGCCGCAGGCTCATCGGCCAGCTCCACGGTTTGGACTCCCAGGGGTGCTGGCCGGCCGATTTGGTGGTCAGGTGCACGTGGAAGTCGAGTACGTTGCCGCTGTAGTACCACAGGGAGCGGAGCGCGTCCGGGATGAACCACCAGTTCGACTGCGCGCCGATGCCCTCACCGTTGTACGAGTAACCGCCCGCGACATGCCGTTCGATTCCCGTCTCACTGGCGAACCAGCCCCACCAGGTGGCCAGGTAGGCCAGGACCGGGATCACCAGCAGTGCCCACAGCGCCGGGGCCAGATCCCGGGTGAGGGCACCCAGCCAGGGGCGCTGCACACCGGCCGCGCGGCGTGCGGTGGCCGTGTAGAGCATGCACAGGATGCCGAACAGGGCGGCCCAGTAGGAGGCGTCCCACTTCACCCCGGCGGCGAGCCCGATCAGGATCCCGGTCGCGAACCGCCACCAGCGGAACCCCAGGCGGGGACCGAACCGGGACTCGGTCGCCCAGCCCTGATCGACCGCGGTGGCCAGCCGGTCGCGCACCTGGTCCCGGTCGGCCATCAGGGTGGCGAACGCGCCCAGCAGCAGGGTCGCCATGAACACGTCCAGCATGCCCATCCGGGACTGCACATGGGAGAGCCCGTCGCAGATCAGCAGGACCCCGGCGATCGAGCCCAGCAGGGTGGAGCGGGTCAGCCTGCGCGCGATCCGCACGATCAGCACGACCATCGCCACCCCGGCGACCGCGGAGGCGAACCGCCAGCCGACTCCGTTGTAGCCGAACAGCCATTCGCCGATCGCGATGAACTCTTTGCCCAGCGGCGGGTGCACGGTCAGCTCGTAGCCGGGATTGTCCTCGATCCCGCCGTTGCGCAGCATCTGCCAGGCCTGGGGCACATAGTGCTTCTCGTCGAAGACCGGTGCGCCGCCCTCGGTCGGCGAACCCAGGTCCTGCAGCCGCACGATCGCCGCGACCACCGCGAGGGTCAGCGTGGCCAGCCAGCCGCGCAGCCGGTCGGCGGGCATCGGCTGATTCAGCCGGGCGAACGGGTTCGCCACGTACAGCCCCGGCGGCGGGGCGACCGGAGGGACCGCGCCGTCCGCGACGACGCCGAGCCTGGGTTCGCGGACGCGGGTACTCACGGCGCACCATCGTAGAGTGAGCGGCGTGAGTGATGGATCTGGTGGCGGCCTGCTGCTCGCGGCGACTCCGCTCGGTGATGCCCGGGACGCGTCGCCGCGGCTGGCCGAGGCCATCGAGAACGCCGATGTGGTCGCCGCGGAGGACACCAGGAGGCTGCGCGCGCTGTGCGCGGTGCTCGGGGTGTCCCCGCGCGGGCGGATCGTGTCCTATTACGACGCGGTCGAGGCCGCCCGCACACCCGGACTGGTGGAGGCGATCGAGTCCGGCTCGCTCGTCGTCGTGGTCACCGATGCGGGTATGCCCTCGGTCTCCGACCCGGGGTTCCGCCTGGCCGCCGCCTGCGCCGAGCGCGGACTGCGGGTGAGCTGTGTGCCCGGGCCTTCGGCGGTGACGGTGGCGCTCGCGGTCTCCGGACTGCCCTGCGAGCGGTTCTGCTTCGAAGGGTTCGCCCCGCGCAAATCCGGGCAGCGGCGCAGCTGGCTGGACGAACTGCGCACCGAGCGCCGCGCCGTGGTGTTCTTCGAATCCCCGCACCGCATCGCGGCCACTCTCGCCGATGCGGCCGAGGTGCTCGGCACGGACCGGCGCGCCGCGGTCTGCCGGGAACTCAGCAAGACCCACGAACAGGTGCTGCGCGGCGGACTCGGGGAGCTCGCCGAAACGACGGCCGAAGGGGTGCGCGGGGAGATCACCGTGGTCCTCGAGGGCGCGGCCGCCCCGGAACCGGCCGCCGCGGCGGATCTGGTTCCCGAGGTGCTCGCGCTGATCGCGGAGGGGGAGCGCACCAAGACCGCGGCCGCGACCGTCGCCGAACGCACCGGGGTCTCCAAGAAAACCCTCTACGACGCGGTGATAGCGAGCAAAAACCCCGGCGACTGAGTCAGCCGCCGGGGTTTCCCCTCTGAACGGATCAGCCTGCCGTGTACGAGTAGGGCAGGGTCGCGATCACCTCACCGGTGCTCTCGCCGGGGATGCCCCCGGAACCGGCCGGGACCCCGGGTTCGGTTACCAGGTTCAGGTGCCCGGCCACGTGCGAGCCGGCCTTGCCCGGGGTGATCGTCACCGCGATGTCCGCGGTCTGCCCCGGCTGGATCACCAGCGGGCTGGCCTTCTTGGCCGCCGGATCCACCGAGGGCAGGAACGGGTCACCCGTGGAGGAGGTCACCGTCCGGTCGAAGCTCGCCGTCTCCAGTGAGGCGGTGATGCTCGCGTGCCCCTTGGGCGCCCCGGAAGCACCGAACGGCCCGATCTCCTGCACCGAGACCGGCCAGGTCCCGAGGCCGAGCCCGCCGGTGGATTCCTCGATCCGGGTGGACGAGACCGTGGAACCGGCCTTGCTCTCGTCCAGATCACCGAACTGCTCGATGCCCGCGGTCGGGTTCTGCACCTGCAGCTGTGCGGGCACGCTCGCCGAGGACACCGCCGTGAGCGCGCGAGTGTCCGGCGGAACCAGATAGCCGGGACCCTGCTCGGGCGGCTGCGGCAGATCCACCTCGCCCTGCCCGGCGACCGGATTCGCCTGCTGGGTCATGGTGTCGTTGCCACGTGCGTCCAGCCCGACCGCGATCGGCGCGACACCCGGGTTGGTGACGTGCACGGTCGCCGTCGCCGCCTTGCCGGGGGCGAGTTCCGCGGTGCCGCCCGGCAGCCCGTCGGCCTTCGCGGTCAGCTTGTCGTACCCGACCGTGCCGGTGAACCGCTGGCTGATGTCCTTACCGCTGACCGGGTTCTGCACGACGACGATCAGCTTCCAGCGGCCGGGTATCGGGTTCGCGTGGAACAGCTGCATTCCCTTGCCCTGCTTGTAGTTCCCGTCGCCGGTCGGCACGTTGTTCGAGCTGACGCCCGCGGTCTCGCCGTTCGGGTCCACGAGGATCCCGTCGACCAGGTCGCCCGGGTCCTTCGCCAGCTGGAGCGAGACGTCGAGGTCGCGTTTGCCCGCGGGCACGTCCAAGCCGTAGCTGAACGTCTGCCCCGGCGAGGAGGCCCGCGCGTTGCCACCGGTGATCGTGCCGGAGAACCCGTCGGTCACCAGGCTGCGCAGGACGACCGGGACCGAGGTCTGGTGCCCGCCCGCGCTGCCGATGGTCACCGCCGCGCTGGTGTCCCCGCTGTCGGCCGGAATCGGCATCCGCACGCCGACCGGGGCGCTCTGGCCCGGGGCGAGGTGCAGCAACGGAGTGGTGACCTGGCCGTGCGGAACGGCTCGCTGGGTGCTGGTGTGCAGTTTGACCGGGCCGGTGTAGCTGCCCGCTCCGTCCGCCGCGGAGTAGAGCACCGCGGTCCACTTTCCGGCCGCCGGTTTGCGCACGTCCACATTGGCGTAGTCGGCGCTCTGCTCACCGCCCTGTGGCCGGGAGTTCGCCACGAAGGTGCCGTCCGGGGCGAGCAGCGACATCCGGATCACCTTGTGCGCTCCGCCCTGCCAGGCCAGCTGGGTCATCAGCCGGTCGGCGCCCTGTGGCACGTCGAACCGGAGCTTCTTCGCCGTCCACGCCGAACCGTCGAAGTTGGCGAACGGCTCACCGTGCTTGGCGTCGAAGGTGTCCTGGATGGTGTTTCCGGACTGTTCGGCGAAATCCCGGGTACCGAGCGCGACGGTCTGCGGCTTCGAGCCGTTGTTGGTGACCGTCACCGTGCCCTGCTCGGTGCTTCCCGGCTTGCCCTGCAGATCGAGCTGGTCGGTGTGCACCGCCAGGCTCGACGAGTCACCGCGCGCGGCCTCCACGGCGGCGCGCGCGTCCAGCAGTCCGGTTCCCTGTTCGTCCGAAGGCAGCCCGAGATCCTTGGTGCTGGAGGTGATGAATCGCTTCACCTGCGCCGGATTCGGGCTCGCCCCGCCGTGTGTGTCCCGATAGGACTGGATGACCAGCGCGGCCACCCCGGCGGTCAGCGGTGCGGATTCGCTTGTCCCGCCGAAGGATTGCAGATCCGCGCCCTTCGGTGGGGACTGGAAGTTCTGGCATTCCGCGTAGGAGGGTTCGCAGTCGGCCCAGTTCCCCTCGCCGGGCGCGACGAGGTCGATGGTGCGCCCGTTCGTGGTGAATCCGGAGGAGGACAGCGCGGAAATGTTGTCGTTGACCCATTTCCCGTTGGAGAAGCCGAAGGCCGCGTACCCGGTCTGCGCGTAGAGCCGGTTGTCGGTCGTGGCGCCGACCGCGATGACATTGGGGTCGTCCGCGGCGGGGGAACCGATCGTCCCGGTGATCCCCGCGTCCCCGCTCGACGCGGTCACGGTCACGCCGGCGCGCACCGCGTTGTCGTTGAACACCTTGACCATGTTGCGGGTGCCCGCGTCCGGATACGGGTTGGAACCGAGCGATTCGTTGAGCACGTCGACGTGATCGACGGTCACCGCGTAATCGATCGCCTGCAGGATCGCCGAATCCGTGGATCCGTTGCCGAACACGTTCAGCCCGACGAGGCTCGCGCCCGGGGACACCCCGCGCACCACCACGTTGCATCCCTTGGGCAGCGGGTGTTTCTGGTTCACCACGGTGGAGAGGTCGTGCACCACCCGGCCCTGTGCGGCGATCGAGGAAGCGTCCCCGTACGCCTCGGCGCCCGCTTCCTTGGTGTTCGGCCCGCTGCCGGAGAAATCCTTGTAGTCGGCGAATACCTTGCTGCCGTCCGCGCGGACGAAATCCGCGTAGTTGGGGTTCATGTTGTCGGCGAGGAATCCGACCTTGACGCCGTTGCCCGAGGCGAGCTGATCGGCGCTGTTCGGTTTCGTCGCCGCGTTGATGGAACCGAGTGCCTCCGGTTCGACGAGTGGTTTACCCGGATCCTTGGGGCAGGTCTGATTTCCCGGCTGGGTACGGGCCGGGGGAGTCTTCGCCGCGTTCCCCGATTGCCGTGCGGCGGAATCGGGCCCGGATTCCGGTGCGGCGATCTTCGCGTCCTTGGTGACGCTCGCGACCGCCGGATTCGCGGAGAGCGCGGCGGCCTGTTGTTTGGTCACCGTGGCGGCGAATGCGTTGCCGAGCGTGAAATGCTTGATATCGCGCGGTTTCGGCCCGAGTAGTTTGCCGAGGATCGTGTTCTGTGCCTTGGCCGCCGCGCCGCGGCGTTCGGCCGAACGCGTCGCCGGTTGCTGCGCCAGCTGATCGCGTAACATCACGATAACGGATTCGGTGCCGTCACCGGCATTCCCCGATTGCGGTGCGGCCGCGGCCTGGCCGGCGGCGGCCATGCTCGCGAACATGGCCGCCGCGGTCACCGCGGCGATCGAGTTGCGCACGGAGCGCGAAACTCTGCATCGCGAATTTTTTCCCTGCATGTCCCTGCGTCCTCTCCGAGAATGAACGGAGATGACTATTGAACACCGAGGGGCATCACGCAAGGGGTCGATCGGTGGTTTCACCGCGGCACGGAAGGGCGGAATTAGTGCGGAATGTCCGTATTTTCCGGCGCGGCGGATTCACATTCCCACCAAGGCCCGCGCATAGTCCTTTTCTCAGCGGCGAAGCCGCATTTACCCGGCTGCCCGCCGGCACCGCGGCGGGGTTCCGCCACCGGATCCGCCAAGCAAGTCCGCTCATGACCGCTAGCTAAGCGTTTTCCTTTTGGAAGGTGCGGGTGCCCCACCAGACCGCGAGCACGGTCAGTACCGCGAGCACGATGATTCCGGTGAACAGTCCGTCGGTGGCGGCCCGGAACGCGGCCCGCTCCGCCTCCATGACATAGGAGAACGGATTGATCCGCGAGATGATGTAGAGCCAGTTCGGGGCCAGCCCGGTGGTAATCGGAATCATCACCCCGGAAAGCAGGAACAACGGCATCAGTACCGTCTGCAGCATGGCGGGGAAGGCCTGCTCGTTGCGGATGACAAGGGCCAGCGCGTACGAGGCCGAGGCGAGCGTGGCACCGAGGAACGCGGCGAGCACCAGGGTGAGCACGATCCCGCCGAACGGGGCGCGCAACCCGAAGAACAGCACCGCGACCACGATGATCAGGGCGGCCTGCACGAGCAGCTGGGCGATGTTGTACCCGACCTTGCCGAGCAGCAGTCCCGCGCGGGAGGCAGGGGTGACCCGGAAGCGCTCGAGCGTGCCGGTCCGGATGTCGGCGAGGATCCCGAATCCGGCGAAGGAACTCGCGAACAGGCCGAGCTGCACCACGAGTGCGGGAACCAGGATCTGCCAGGCGTTCCCCGGCGGGAATCCCGGAGTGCTGGCCACGATCTTCTCCATCAACGGTCCGAAGAACAGCAGGTACAGCAGTGGCTGCATCAGCGAGACGCCGATCCAGGCGGGGCTGCGCAGCCCCAGTCGGGCGTCCCGTTTGAACATCAGCGCGGCGTCACGCAACATCGGCGTGCTCCTTCGTGGTCTCGGTGTCCGGCGCCTCGGCCTCGCGCAGGCTGCGCCCGGTGAAGGTGAGGAAAACGTCGTCCAGGGTCGGCCGCTGCACGCTCATCGCGGTCATGGTGATGTGCTCGGCGTCGAGCGCGCGCAGCAGTTCGGGCATGGCGGTGTCGCCGCGCGGCACCCGCAGGAACACCTCGCCGTCCGCGGTGGACAGCTCGCGGGCCCCGTTGAGCCGCTCGGCGATCGTGGCCGCGCGGGCGGCGTGCTCGGTGTCCACGGTGAACCGCACCGCGTCCCCGGCGACCCGGGACTTCAGCTCGTCCTGGGTGCCCTCGGCGACGATCGCGCCGTTGTCGATGACGATGATCCGGTCGGAGAGCGCGTCCGCCTCGTCCAGGTAGTGGGTCGTGAGGAACACCGTGGCGCCCTGCTCATTGCGCAGCTTGCGGATGTGGTCCCACAGGTTCGCCCTGCTCTGCGGGTCGAGCCCGGTGCTCGGCTCGTCCAGGAAGACCAGCCTCGGCTCGTGGATGAGCCCCATGGCGATGTCCAGCCTGCGCCGTTGCCCGCCGGAGAGGGTGCGGCAGCGCCGGTCGTCGAGGCCGCGGAGGTCGAGCTGCTCGATCAGCTCGGCGGCGCGGTCCCGGGCCCTGGCCGCGGGCATCCGGTAGAACTGGCCCTGGAGCACGAGTTCCTCGCCGACCTTGGCCTCGGCGGTGGCGCCCCCGGACTGGGAGACGTAGCCGATCCGCTTGCGCACCCCGAGCGGATCGGTGCGCAGATCGCATCCGGCGACGGTCGCCTCACCCGCGGTCGGGGTGAGCAGGGTGGTCAGCATGCGCAATGTGGTGGTCTTCCCCGCGCCGTTCGGCCCGAGAAAACCGATCAGTTCGCCCTCGGCGACTTCGATGTCCACTCCGCGCACCGCTTCGACGGTGGTGCGCCCGGAGCGACTGCGACTGGTGAAAGTGCGGGCAAGGCCGCGTGTGGTGATCATTCGGTCCCCATCGGTAGTCGGCAGCTAACTCGGAAGGAGTAACTGCTGCTGCGAGTATCGCCACGTCGTCAAGTCGAATTACCAGCGTACGGCCTTTCTTACGCTTAGTAGGGTGAGCTGGCTCTACCGCATTAGTGCCCCCCGCACTAATGACTGCCGCCGGGTTTGTGATGAAACTGGGTACATGACGATGCTCGACTTGCTTCAGCAACCCAAGGCCCGCCCGGGCTCGGCAGGCAAGGCATTTCTGGCTGCCGCACTGCGCAACCCGTCGGTGATCGGCGGGATCGGGCCGACGGGTAGCAGACTCGCGCGGCGCCTGGCCTCGGTGGTGCCCTCGGGCGGAGAGCTGGCGGTCGTGGAGCTCGGGCCGGGCACCGGTCCGGTGAGCAGGGCCGTGCGGGAGCGGCTGAACGGAAACGGGCAGCACATCGCCGTCGAGGTGGACGAGCGGATGGTGCGCTACCTGCAGTCGGTGCTTCCCGATCTGGATGTGGCGCACGCGGACGCCGCCCAGCTGCCCACCCTGCTCGCTGAACGCGGGCTGGACAGCGCGGATGCCGTGGTCAGCACCCTGCCCTGGTCGAACTTCGCCGAGCCGACGCAGCGCAGCCTGCTCGAGGTGATCGCGGGCAGCCTCGCCGAAGACGGCGTGTTCACCACCATGGCCTGCTACAACACCCTCGCCCAGCCGAGCGCGCGGCGGTTCCGGAGGCTGCTCGGCGAGACCTTCGAAGAGGTGATCACCACCCGGGTGATCTGGCGCAACTGGCCGCCCGCGCTGAGCTACGTCTGCCGCAGGCCGATCGGGTAACGGGGAGACCGAAACCGGTTCGCGCGCGCTCGGCGGGGGTTCGTAGGCTGTGACTATGCAGAATCCCGTGTTGACCGCCGTGGCCTGGCCGTACGCCAACGGGCCCCGGCACATCGGCCATGTTTCCGGTTTCGGCGTCCCCTCCGACGTGTTCTCCCGGTACATGCGCATGGCCGGTCACCCGGTGCTGATGGTCTCCGGCACCGATGAGCACGGGACACCGATGCAGGTGCAGGCGGAGGCCGAGGGGCTGAGCCCGCGCGCGACCGCGGACAAGTACGCCTGGAAGATCCACGAGGACCTGCGCGGTCTCGGCCTGTCCTACGACCTGTTCACCAGGACCACCACCGGGAACCACTACAAGGTCACCCAGGACATCTTCCTCGCGCTCTACCGCAACGGGTACATCGTGCCCAAGACGACCACCGGCGCGGTCAGCCCGTCCACCGGCCGCACCCTCCCGGACCGCTACATCGAGGGCACCTGCCCGATCTGCGGCTACGACGGGGCGCGCGGGGACCAGTGCGACAACTGCGGGAACCAGCTCGACCCCACCGACCTGATCAACCCGCGCTCCCGGGTCAACGGGGAGAAGCCGGAGTTCGTCGAGACCGAGCACCTGTTCCTCGACCTTCCCGCGTTCACCGAGACGCTCGGGAAATGGCTCGCCGGGAAAACCGAATGGCGGCCGAACGTGCTCAAGTTCGTGCGCAATCTGGTCGACGACATGCGTCCCCGCGCGATGACCCGCGATCTCGACTGGGGGGTGCCCATTCCGCTCGACGGCTGGCGCGATCAGCCGATGAAGCGGCTCTACGTGTGGTTCGACGCGGTGATCGGCTACTTCTCGGCGAGCGTGGAATGGGCGCGCCGCAACGGGGACCCGGACGCGTGGCAGCGGTTCTGGCTGAACGAGGACGCGCGCGGCTACTACTTCATGGGCAAGGACAACATCACCTTCCACGCCCAGATCTGGCCCGCGTTGCTGCTCGGGCACAACGGCGAGGGCGATCGTGGCGGGGTCACCGGGCCGTACGGGAAACTGCGGCTGCCGGACGAGATCGTCTCCTCGGAATTCCTCACCATGAGCGGTTCCAAATTCTCCACCTCACGGGGAACCGTGATCTACGTGAACGACTTCCTGCGCGAATTCGGGCCGGATCTGCTGCGCTACTACATCGCCGCGGCCGGGCCGGAGAACCAGGACGCGGACTTCACCTGGGAGGAATTCGTCCGGCGCAGCAATTTCGAGCTCGCCAACGAATGGGGAAACCTGGTCAACCGCGCGGTCTCGCTGTCCTACAAGAACGTGGGCTCGGTACCGGCCGCGCGTGCCCCGCAGCAGGCCGACGAGGAACTGAAAGCCTTGTCCCGCAAGGCATTCGACACCGTGGGCGAGCACCTGCGGCACTCCCGGTTCCGCGCGGCCTCCACCGAGGCCATGCGCGTGGTGACCGCGTGCAACCGCTACATCTCCGACATGGAGCCGTGGAAACTGGGCGACGACCCGGATCGGCGGGACACCGTGCTGAACACCGCGCTGCACGTGGTCTCCGACGCCAACACCATGCTCACCCCGTTCCTGCCGCACGCCGCGCAGAAAGTGCACGAACTGCTCGGCGGGACCGGAACCTGGGCCGCGCAGCCGCAACTGTCCGAAGTGGAGGATCTGGATGTCGCCGGTCAGATCAACCCGATCCTGCACGGGGACTACGCGAACGAGAAGGCGCACTGGGCGTCCAGCCCGCCCGAGCCGGGAACCCCGCTGAGCAAACCGAAGCCGCTGTTCCCGAAGCTGGACCCGAAACTGGGCGAGACCGGCCCGGATTTCGCGCCCATCCCGGGCTGAGCCGGTCAGGACTCCAGAAGCCGTGCCGCGGGCATGGGGATCTCGCGGAGCAGCAGCCGGGACCGCACCTCGCGGACCCCGTGATCGCGTTTGAGTGTGGCGATCACCTGCTCGAAATCCGCGGTGCCCGTGCACGCGACCCGGATCTGGTAGTCGTACTCGCCGGTGGTGCGGAAGGCCTCGAAGATCTGCGGGATGCTCGTGACCGATTCGTGGAAGCGCTCGTTGTCGTAGCCCTCGCGCAGCCGCAGATCGCTGACGAGTACCAGTGGCCTGCCGAGCCGGGTGTGGTCGAGCTTCGCGTGATATCCGGAGATGATCCCGGCGGCGCGCAGCCTGCGCACCCGGTCGGCGACGGTGTTCGCCGACATCCGCACCGATTTGGCCAGCTCCTGATAGGTCAGCCGGGCGTCCTCGAGTAGCAGGGCGATCAGCTTGCGGTCGGTTGCGTCCATTGCGGCCTCGCGAATAATTCGGTGAACTTTCCGACATGGCGATGATATCTCGGCCGAACCGCGATACCGGCCGGTGATCGCTAGCCAAACTCGGCCGGTTTCCCGGCAACATCGAGGCACGTGGACATCGTGCTCAAAGCCCTGCTCACCCCGGCACTCGTGCTGCTCGTCTCGTTCGTCCAGCGTCGCTGGGGTCACCTGCTCGGTGGCCGTCTGGCCGCGCTGCCGCTGACCACCGGACCGTTCCTGCTCATCCTCGCCGCGACCCAGGGCCCCGGACAGGCCTGCTCGGCGGCCCGCGGGGTACTGCTCGGGATGCCCGCGGCGCTCGTCTTCTATCCCGTCTACCTCCGGTGCGCCACCCGGTTCCGCTGGCCGGTCTCCCTGGGCGCGGCCACCCTCGCCTGCGCGGCCGCTGCCGCCGTGCTCACCCTGTTCGCTCCCGGTCCACTGCTCGCGCTGCTGCTCGCGATGCTCGTGTTCCTCGGCGTGCTCCTGTTCGTGCGGACGCGGCGGGTACCGTCGGTCGTGCCGAGCATGCCCGCCTGGGAACTGCCCGCCCGTGCGGTGCTCAGTACCGCCGTGGTGCTCGGGCTGGGCCTGGCCGCCAGTCTGCTCGGTGCTCAGGTCGCCGGGGTGCTCGCCGCCTTCCCGGCGCTGGCCTCCGTGCTGCTCGTGTTCACCCACCGCGCCGACGGGGTACGCGGACCGGTCGAGCTCGTGCACGGACTGCTCGGCGGCATCCCGTGGACACTGGCCTTTCTGGTCTGCCTGCTCCTGCTGCTGCCGGTGCTCCCGGTCTGGCTCGCGGCCGTGTTCGCCTGCGCCACCGTCCTGTTCGGGGGCGGCGCCGGGGTTCTGCGGTCGCGCAGGATACTGACTCCGTGAGTAAGGAGAAAAGCCGCGAAGCACCACCGGTTCCGGAACCGCTCGCCGAGCCGATCATCGATGCGCACACCCATCTGGACGCCTGCGCCGCGGACATGACCGAGGTACTGGACCGGGCGAACGCCGCGGGGATCTCGCGCGTGGTGACGGTCGCCGACGATCTGGATTCGGCGCGCTGGGTGACCGAGGCGGCGGAGGCCGATGAGCGGGTCTACGCGGCGGTGGCCCTGCATCCGACCCGTACCTCGGTGTTCGGTGACCGGGAGCGGGCGGAGCTGGAGGAGCTCGCCGGGCATCCGCGGGTGGTGGCGATCGGGGAGACGGGGCTGGACTACTACTGGCCCTCGGTCGGCGGGCTGGACCATCCGGTGGCCGATGCGGACGCGCAGCGCGAAGCCTTCGAATGGCATATAGACCTGGCGAAGCGGACCGGTAAACCACTGATGATCCACGACCGGGACGCGCACGAGGATGTATTGGAAATCCTGGCGAATCGGACGCCCCCCGATACGGTGATTCTGCATTGCTTTTCCGGGGACGCGGAAATCGCACGGCGCGCCACGGATGCCGGATATTTCCTTTCTTTCTCGGGAACAGTGACCTTCCGTAATGCGACCGCATCGCACGAGGCGGCCCGGATCGCGCCGGAGCATCTGCTGCTCGTCGAGACCGACGCACCGTTCCTGACCCCGCATCCTTACCGTGGAAGGCCGAACGAGCCGTACTGCGCGGCCTACACGCTGCGCGGGCTCGCGGCGCTGCGAGACGTCGGGGAAGCGGAACTCGCGATCACGGTGCGTGGCAATGCCGAACGCGCCTACGGACTTCCGCCGTTGTGACGGGCGACACGTTATGCCAACCGGGTGTTTGCATTGCCGCCGTGGACCCGTTACGGTCCCGTGACCGAGGCAGAGACCGGCAGTACCCCGAATCTTGCTGCTGATTGATGTCTCACCCGCAGTCACGTCGGCGTGCGTCGGGGAATGCTCACACCGCTGGTTCATTTGGGTGTTGGGGACGACGCTGGCTCGGGACCACAGACGAACGAGTATTCGCGTAGGTCGCATGCAGCGCATGGGTAGGCAGCACTGTTGCCATACCTCATGTCTGTCGGCGATGCCGCGCGAAAGCCTTTCGGAGGTAAGGATCCGGTGACCGCGAGCCGCAGGCGCAGCACGCTCCTGCTCGACAGCAACCCGAAGCTTCCCGCTCCCCGTGAAACAGAGATCTCCGGTGAATGGACCACCGTCTGGCGCGGTGACCTGCAGGCCACCCCGGCCGGTTCCGGTTCCCCGTTCTCGGTGACCACCGAGGACGTCATGGACGTCCTCGGAGAGGACGCCAACGATCTCCTCGCGGCGTCCGATCTGGACATGGACGAGCTCGTCGGCCTGCTCAACGCCGAGACGATGCTGCTGCCGCGCATCGACGAGCAGACCGAGGCCGAGATCGAGGCAGCCCTCGCCGGAGTGTCCACTGCGGACCCCGAGGCCGAGGAAGGCGAGCGCAAGGCCGAACCGCGCACGGCCCTTTCCCCGTGGCGCAAGCGATTCCTGCGCGCCACGATCGGCGCCGTGCTGCTCTCCGCGGCCGGTGGTGGTGCCGCGGCGGCCACGATGAACAAGACCGTCAACCTGAACGTGGACGGCAAGACCAAGACCGTGCACACCTTCGCGGACAACGTGGAGGGTGTGCTGGAGAGCGAAGGGCTCAAGGCGGGCCCGCACGACACGCTGTCCCCCTCGCCGAACGCTTCGGTCTCCGACGGTGGCACGGTCACCCTCGACCGCGGCCGCCAGCTCAGCGTCACCGTGGACGGTGTGCAGCAGCAGCACTGGGTGCACGCGGAGAGCGTCGGCCAAGCGCTGCAGGATCTGCAGATCAACACCAACAACGCGTGGATCTCCACCCGTCCGGACAGCCAGATCCCGCTCGGTGGGCAGAACATCGAGGTCAAGACCCTCAAGGCGATCCAGATCCTGGACGGCGCCAACAAGCCGCGGATGGTGGACACGCACGCGGTGACCGTCGGCGAGCTGCTGAAGTCGCTGAACCTGCCGCTTGGCCCGAAGGACACCGTCAGCCCCGGCGCCGACGTCAAGCTGACCAACGGTTCGCAGGTGATGATCTCCCGCTCGGGTGTCAAGGTCATCAACCAGAACGAGGACATCGACCCGCCGGTGCAGAAGGTCGACGACGACTCGATGTACGAGGGCGAGCAGAAGGTCACCGATCCCGGGACCCCCGGAAAGCAGATCGTCACCTACCGGATCACCGATGTGAACGGCAAGGAGACCAAGCGGGAACAGCTCGGCGTCAAGAAGGTCAGCGACCCCAAGCCGAAGGTCATCCACGTCGGCACCAAGAAGAAGCCCGAGCCCTCGATCAGCAACGGCGCGCTGTGGGACCGGATCGCGCAGTGCGAGTCCAGCGGCAACTGGTCGGCGAACACCGGCAACGGTTACTACGGCGGTCTGCAGTTCAACACTCCGACCTGGCAGTCCAACGGTGGCGGCAAGTACGCCCCGCGCGCGGACCAGGCCAGCAAGGCACAGCAGATCGACATCGCCAACAAGGTCAAGGCCGCCCGTGGCCTGCAGCCCTGGGAGTGCGCGGGCAAGCTCGGCATGGACTGAGCCCGGCACTCACGAGCAGCCCTCCAGCCGCTGCTTCGCCAGCGTCATCTCCTCGCGTACCTCGGCGGTGAGACGCTCGCGGAGCAGCGGTTCGGCTATGCGGCGCAGTGGCGGACGGAAGGTGAAGTTCAGGGTGCGCACCGCCCGGGTGCGCCCGTCTCCGGTCGCGGTGACCTCGAAGCTCGCGGTGAACTCGGCGAGCATCCGGGTCAGCCGGTTGCGTGGCGGCCCGGCGAGGCCGATGTCCACCCGTTGCCCGGGAGTCACCCGCATCCACTGAACCACCTTCGGTGTGGGGATCCCGGCGAGATGGCCACGGCAGCCGAACTCGGTGTAGTCGCCCGCGCGGCGCACCCAGTGCACCGGCCGGATCTTCCGGTCGATCTCCGCGTAGCGCTCGATGTCCATCACGAACGTGAGCAGTTCCTCTGGAGCGCAGCCGATCGTCTCGGTGACCTGTACCGTCAACATGGCGGGATGGTACGGCGTTCGCGGAGGTGACGGTGACCGTACAGCTGGCGCACTGGGGTGCGTTCGAAGCCGAGAGCGACGGCAAACGGCTTACCGAGGTGCGGCCGTGGCGCGCCGATCCCGCACCGAGCCCGATCCTCGGCAACATCGCCTCGGCGCAGCACCATCCGGCGCGCATCGACCGGCCGCACATCCGCAAGGGCTGGCTCGACGGCGGCCCAGGCCCCGCCGAGCGCGGTGGCGAGGAGTTCGTCCCCGTCTCCTGGCATACCGCGCTGGATCTGCTCGCCGGGGAACTGCGCCGCGTCTACGCCGAGCACGGCCCACGCGCGGTGTACGGCGGTTCGTACGGCTGGAGCAGCGCGGGCCGGTTCCACCACGCCCAGTCCCAGGTGCACCGGTTCCTGAACACGCTCGGCGGCTACGTCCGCTCCGAACAGAACTACAGCTACGGGGCGTCCGGGGTGCTCGTGCCGCGGGTGCTCGGCAGCATGGGCAATCTGCTCTCCGGCACCTCGTCCTCGGTGCTCGCCAGGCACACCGAACTGTTCGTGGCGTTCGGCGGGCTCTCGCCGAAGAACTCGGCCGTCGCCCCGGGCGGGATCGGGCGGCACGATCTCGGTTCCTGGCTCTCGGCCGCGCATGATCGCGGCTGCCGCTTCGTGTCCCTCAGCCCGCTGCGCGACGACACGTTCGGCGCCCTCGGCGCGGAATGGCTGGCACCGATTCCGGGTAGCGACACCGCTCTGATGCTCGCCATCGCGCACGTGCTCGAGACCGAGGACCTGTGCGACCGGGAATTCCTGGCGCGCTGCACGGTCGGCTACGAACGGTTCGCCCCCTACCTGGCGGACAAGACCCCGGAATGGGCGGAACGCGTCACCGGGATACCGGCCGGCCGGATCCGGTCACTGGCCAGGGAGATGGCCGCTTCGCGCACCCTGATCAGCGTGAGCTGGTCGCTGCAGCGCCAGCAGTACGGGGAGCAGCCGGTGTGGATGGGCATCGTGCTCGCCGCGATGCTGGGTCAGTTCGGCCTGCCCGGTGGCGGGTTCGGGCACGGGTACGGATCCACCGGGGATGTCGGCAAACCGCCCACGGTGGCCTCGGCGCCGCGACTGAGCCAGGGAACGAACCCGGTCGAGGATTCGATCCCGGTCGCGCGCATCGCGGACATGCTGCTGCATCCCGGGCAGCGTTACGAGTTCGACGGGCAACACCGCGAGTACCCGGACATCCGGCTCGTCTACTGGGCGGGTGGCAACCCGTTCCACCACCACCAGGACCTGGCGCGGCTGCGGCGGGCCTTCGGCCGGCCGGACACGGTCGTGGTGCACGATCCGTTCTGGACCGCGAGCGCCCGGCATGCCGACATCGTGCTGCCGACCACCATGGCGATCGAGCGGGACGACTACGGATCAGGGGGCAACGATCCGACGCTGTTCCCGATGCCCGCGCTCACCGAACCGGCGGGACAGGCCAGGGACGACTACACGGTGTTCGCCGAGCTCGCCGGAAGGCTCGGGGTGGCCGGGCGGTTCACCGAGGGCCGCACCGCGGGCGAGTGGCTACGGCATCTCTACCAGGACTGGCGGGATCGGCTGGCCACGCTGGGACACGAGCTCCCCGGTTTCGACGAGTTCTGGTCCGGGGAGCCGATCGAGGTGCCGCTCTACGAACCGGAACGGGTGCTGCTCGCCGATTTCCGGGCCGATCCACAGCGGAACCCCCTGCGCACGCCGAGCGGGCGGATCGAGATCTACTCGGAGACCATCGCGGGATTCGGGTACCCGGACTGCCAGGGCCATCCGATGTGGTTCGAACCCGAGGAGTGGCACAGCGGCTATCCGCTGCACCTGATCGCCAACCAGCCGCGCACCCGCCTGCACAGCCAGCTCGATGTCGGCGAGCACAGCCGCTCGGCCAAGGTCGCCGATCGCGAACCGGTCCGCATGCATCCCGCCGACGCCGAGGCGCGGGGACTGCGCGAGGGCGAGCCGGTGCTGCTGCACAATGCGCGCGGGCGCTGCCTCGCCGGGCTGGTGCTCAGCGAAGAGGTCGCTCCGGGGGTGGTGCAGTTGTCCACCGGCGCCTGGTACGACCCCGATCCCGAGGACCCCGCCTTCTGCGGGCACGGCAACCCCAATGTGCTCACCGCGGACCGGCCGACCTCCACCCTCGCCCAGGCGTGCACCGGTCAGCACGCGATGGTCGAGGTCAGCTCCTACGACGGCGAGCCGCCGCCACTGCGCGCGCACTCCGCTCCGGAGCGGCCGGGTGGCTGAGACAGCGGCGGCTGAGGCTGGGGCGGCTGAGGGAAGAGGCAGCTGAGCACGCCGTACCATTGCCGGGTGCCCGAACTGTTAGGTCCAGCCGAGATCCGCGCGCTCGCCGAGGAACTCGGGGTGCGGCCGACCAAACGCCTCGGACAGAACTTCGTGCACGACCCGAACACCGTGCGCCGCATCGTGGCGAGCGCGGAGCTCGGACCCGAGGATGTGGTGCTCGAGGTCGGCCCCGGCCTCGGCTCGCTGACCCTGGCGCTGTTGCCCGCCGCGGCCGAAGTGATCGCGGTCGAAGTGGACGAGACGCTGGCGAACCGGCTGCCCGCCACGATCGCGGAGCACGTGCCCGAACACGCCGGGCGCGCGCATGTGCTGCACCGCGACGCGCTGCGGCTGACCGCGGCCGAGCTGCCCGCCGTGCCGACCGCGGTGGTGGCGAACCTGCCCTACAACATCGCGGTCCCGGTGGTGCTGCACCTGCTGGCCGAACTGCCGAGCGTGCGCACCGCGCTGGTGATGGTGCAGGCCGAAGTCGCCGACCGGATGGTGGCCGGGCCCGGATCGCGCGAGTACGGGGTGCCCAGCGTGAAGATCGCCTGGCACGCGCGGGCCTGTCCGGCCGGATCGGTGCCGCGATCGGTGTTCTGGCCGGTGCCGAACGTGGACTCCAAACTGGTGCGGTTGCGCCGTACCGATCCGCCCGCGGAGCTGCCGCGGGAGCCGGTGTTCGCGGCCGTGGACGCCGCGTTCGCGCAGCGGCGCAAGACCCTGCGTGCCGCGCTCGCCGGCTGGGCGGGTTCCGCTGCCGAGGCCGAACGGCTGCTGCGCGCCGCGGGAATCGAGCCCTCGACCCGTGGGGAAGCGCTCACCGTCGCGCAATTCGCTGAATTGATCTTGCAACAGCGGGCCGGCGCCGGTTATTCCCAACTGTGATGTGTCGGACTCGGAACGGTCGGGGACTTGTGCTCGGCCGCCGTTTCGGTGTTCACTTTTAGACGGTTATTCCATCCCGAGCGGCCGAGAGACCTGGCTCGTCGACGCCGCAGCAACCACCGGTCACCGGCAGGTGCTTCCGCCAGGACCGATGGAGGGACATGATGCACCTTCGAGAACAGGCCCCGGACTGGCGGTTCACCGAGCGCCGGGTAGTCGATCAGTGCCGCCGGACGGCCACCGGCTGTCGTCACGCGTGAGTTTCCCAGCCTGAAACTTTCCCCTCTCGGCGCTTCTGCGCGCCATGACGTGGAGCTCACCCGTGATCACAGTAGAACACTTGACCAAATCTTTCAGTACCAACGGTAACCGTGTGCTCGCCCTCGATGACGTGAACCTGGATGTGCAGCCGGGCTCGGTCTACGGCGTGCTCGGGACCTCCGGCTCCGGCAAGTCCACCCTGGCCAAGGTCGTCGCCGGTGCCGAACGCCCGGACCGCGGGGCGGTGCGCATCGACGGCACCGATCTGCGCACCCTCGGCGGGCGGGAGCTGCGCAACGCCCGCCGCCAGGTCGGCGTGGTGCCCGGCAAGGACTCCCTGCTGCGCCAGCGCACCGTCGCGGGCAACATCGCCCTCCCGCTCGAGCAGGCTGGCGTGGACGGCCCGAACCGCAAGCGCAAGGTCGGCGAGCTGCTCGACCTGATCGGCCTCTCCGAGCGCGCCGCGCACGGCGTAGACCAGCTCACCGACGGGCAGCGCAACCGGGTGGCGATCGCGCGGGCCCTCGCCACCTCGCCGGGCGTGCTCATCGCGGACGAGCCGACCGCGGACACCGACGCCCAGGGCACGGCGGGCGTGCTGACCGTGCTCGACCGGGCCCGCGCCGAATACGGCACCTCCGTGCTGCTGCTCACCGACAACCCGGGACCGGTGCGCCGGGTCGCCGACGACCTCGCCGTGCTGCGCTCCGGCCGGCTCGTCGCGCAGGGCAGCCTGCTCGGGGTGGCCGCCGATCCGACCGGCGAGCTCGCCGAGGCCGTACTGCCCGAGATCACCAAACCGCGCGGGATCGCCCGCCGTCACGATGTGCTCGCCGAGGTCGTGCTCGTCGGGTTCGCCACGGTCGGCGCGCTGCTTCCGGAGGCGGCCAGCAGGTTCGGCGTCACCCTGGCCACGGTCGGCGGTGGACTGACCCGGTTCGGCGACACCCCGGTGGCACGGTTCCTGCTCGGGGTCGACGGGGAGAACGCCGGGCACGCGCTGAACTGGATCGCCGACCACGGTGGTGTGGTGCGCGGGGACATCGCGGGTGGTCCGGCCGCGCTCGCCGCTTAGCCGCAGGACGACCGGTAGGGTGGGATACGTGCTTTCCGTTGTCCCACCGCCGGTGACCGTGCGCGTTCCCGCGAAGGTGAACCTGCATCTCGCGGTCGCCGACCCTGGTTCGGATGGTTACCACGACCTGTGCACCGTGTTCCAGGCGCTCTCGCTGACCGATGAGGTCACCGTCGCGATCGGGGACGAGGCCGGAGTCGAGGTGCGCGGCAAGGCCGCGGCCGAGGTTCCCGCGGACGGGTCCAATCTCGCCTGGCGGGCGGTGTGCGCGCTCGCCGAGTACGCGGGCAGGGACACCGAGCGGATCCGGGTGCTCATCGACAAGGGCATCCCGGTCGCCGGCGGGATGGCCGGGGGGAGCGCGGACGCCGCGGCCACGCTGCTCGGGCTCGCGGCCATGTGGCGCCTCGAGATCGGGCGCGACGAGCTGGCCGGGATCGCCGCCGGGCTGGGCGCGGATGTGCCGTTCATGCTGCACGGCGGGACCGCGCTCGGTACCGGGCGCGGGGACCAGCTGGTTCCGGTGCTTTCCAGGCACACCTTCCACTGGGTGATCGCGGTGGACGCCGAGGGACTCGGTACCCCGCGGGTGTACGGCGAGCTCGACCGCCTGCGCGCGGCGGGAAAACTCAACCGGCTCGGCGATGTGGAGCCCATGCTCGAAGCGCTCGCCAGCGGGGACCCGCGACAGCTCGCCCTGCTGCTGGGCAACGACCTGCAGGCGGCGGCGGTCTCGTTGCGGCCCGGGCTGCGCCGGACCCTGCGCGCCGGGGTGGACGCGGGCGCGCTGGCCGGGATCGTCTCCGGATCCGGCCCGTCCTGCGCGTTCCTCTGCTCGGGCGAGCAGGCGGCCGGTCAGGTCGCCACCGAGCTGGCCGCGACCGGGACCTGCGCGGGTGTCCGGGTGGCCTCCGGCCCGGTTCCGGGTGCGCGGCTGGTCGGCGGGGACGAGACACCGCGGCCGACTCCGCCCGAGGTGCACGCCTGAGTCCGGAGCGGGTGGAGTCTTCCGGGGCGCGGGGAACTCAGAGCGCCGAGATACTGCCCTCGCCGTGCCCGAAGCCGACAACGCGATTGCGTCCCTGGCATTTCGCCGCGTACACGTGCTGGTCGGCGACGCGCAGGCAGTCGCGGACCTTCTGCCCGTGCAACGGGTACATCGCGACGCCGACCGAGGCGGTCAGCGAGTCGATCGTGACCGGTTCCCCCGCGGTGTTCTCGCTGGCCACCGCCAGTTCGGTGACCCGGACCCGGATGCGTTCGGCCATCGCCATCGCCTCCCGCAGATCGGCCGCGGGCAGCAGCACCGCGAACTCCTCCCCGCCGAACCGCCCGGCCAGGTCGAAGGTCCGGACCTCGGTGCGCAACATCGTGCCGACCGCGCCGAGCACATCGTCGCCCGCGTAGTGCCCGTAGTCGTCGTTGACCCGTTTGAAGAAGTCCAGGTCGATCATCAGCAGGCCGACCTGCAGCTGATTGCGCCTGGCGAGGGCGAAGGTCCGTTCCGCGGCCATGTTCCACGCGGCTGCGTTCGCCAGCCCGGTCTTCCCGTCGGTGGAGGCCGCCTTCTCCAGCTGCTTGGTCAGCACCGTGCGGTGCAGCGTGGCGGTCGGCACCAGCACGATCACCGCGGCGAACGGGAACAGTGCGAGCACGAAGGCGGCGAGCACGCTCAGGCACAGGGTGGTCGCCTCGAGCAGGTTGTCGTCCGCGGAACCGAACAGCGCGGTGAACCCGTGTGCCTCGCGGTCCCGCAGCTTGATCGAGATCGCCATCGCGACCGCGTCGATCAGTTCGAACACCGCCGCGGCGACCAGGATCGCGGTGCCCAGCCGTTCGGCGGAGACCTCGCCGATCGGTTGCCCGGCGAGCAGTGACTCGCTGACCAGGTGCGCCGCCGAGCAGGCGAGCAGTCCGAGACAGGCACCGGAGACGATGCGGGCCAGCGGCGCGGTCTTCGAGGGCCGCCAGCTGCGAAACCACAGGTGCAGATAGAGGACCCCGAAGATCACCGTGATCAGGTAGACCGGCAGCAGCAGGGTGGCGGGCACGACCCAGATCGCGAGGAAGTCGATGTGCGTCTGTCCGCTGAGGCTGCGCCGGGAGCGCTCGACCCCGCGGGACAGTTCGCCCTGTGCGATGCCGAGTACCAGGATGATCCCGAAGACCGCCCAGTTCGTACTGCCCTGACCGGCTCGCAGCGCGCTGAGCACGGTCACGACGAGGACCCCGGCTATCGCGGCTGCCGTGTACCACCGCCAGGCGAGCGGCCACTGCCAGCAGGTCCACCGGCGGGGATCGAAACTGATCCCGGTGGATCCGGGTTCTTCGGGCTCGGCCTGCGAGGTGGGAGTGGTCATACTCGCAACCTTGGGCATTGGCATGGCCAACAGGGTCTGCCTACCATAGCCGGGACATGCGATCGACGTGAGTACCTGGGCAGACGTCGGAGGAGGCGCAGCACGATGCGTAACCGCACGTAACCGACGGTTCTATTCATTTCCGCTCACTCACCTGGGCAAGCTGCCAGGCGAGGATGGGCGGTATTGCCAGCAGGATGCCCACGGCACCCATGATCCCGACCGCCGTGGCGGTACTCAGCCGGTCGGCGATGACTCCGCCGAGTAGCGGGCCGATGCCCTGCACGGTGTTCATGCCCGCGTTGAGCAGCCCGAGCGACTGCGCCCTCGTGCCCGCGGAAACCCGGTCGACCAGCGAGTTCGTGGCCTGCAGCAGGGTCACCGCGCCGCACACCCCCGCGATGAGGAAGCTGACCGCGGCCACCGCGAGCCCGGGATGGGCGAAGCTGACCAGCAGCGGTGCCCCGGCGCCGAGCACGACCAGGCTGAGCAGCCGTTCGTGCCAGTGCGGCCGGATCAGCTTGGTCCACAGGATCGAGCCGAGCACCGCGCCGATCGGGTCCGCGGCGAGCAGGATGCCGAGCGCGATCGTGTTCGTGCTGAGCTCGCGCGCGTACGGCACGGCGAGCCCCTCGTACACGATGAACAGGCCGCTGAGCACACCGAACGCGAGCAGGGCCCGCCGCGCGCCGTTGGCGAACAGGGTGTGCGCCCCGGAGACCGCGGAACGGACGAAGCCTTCCCCATGGCTGCGCTCCGCACTGTCCGGGGCGGGCCGTGGGCGCACCCCGATCCAGGTCACCAGCCCGGAAAGGACGAAGGTGACCGCGTTGAACAGCAGGACCAGCCGTGGCTCGACCACGGTGAGGGCGAGCCCGACGAGCGGGAACAGCGCGATCTGTCCCGTCTGATTGGTCATCGACCGCACCGCGAGTCCGGTGAGGTAGGCGCGACCGGGGAGCACATCCGCGATCAGTGCCATCTGTCCGGCCTTGAACGGTGCCTCCACGAACGACACCAGCCCGACGAGCACGCACAACGCGGAGATCGGCACCCCGGGAATCGCGACCACGACCATCAGCGCGGCCCGCACGAGATCGGCGAGGATCAGCACGGCGCGGCGCGGGAACCGGTCCGCGAGGCTGGAGAGCAGGATCCCGCCGAGCAGCGCCCCGCCGTAGGTCATGCCGAAGGCAAGCCCGGTCAGCGCGGCGGAATTCGTCTCCAGCAGCACCAGATAGCCGAGCGCGACCCGGCCGGACTGCGAGCCGATGATGGAGAACAGGTCGGCGAGCCACAGCGACCGGTACTCCCGGTTGCCGAGTACATCCCGGTATCTCGCAGGCTCGGTGTCCACTTCGGTCAAGATATCCCCCAGTCCGGATCGTGACGCCGCACACGGTACTCCGGGCGCCGCGCTGCGTACTGCTCCGCGCGGGGGATCGCCGTGCGAACCGGGCGGCGGCACGGATGGGACAATTTCTTCCGGTATCGAACGAACCAGTGATGGAAAGCGCGGGTAGATGGTCAACCTTGTCAATCTCGAGGCAGTGCACAAAAGCTACGGCGTGCGGCCGTTGCTCGACGGTGTCTCGCTCGGGATCGGGGACTCCGACCGGATCGGCGTCGTCGGCCTCAACGGCGGGGGGAAGACCACGCTGCTCGAGGTCGTCGCGCGCCTCGCCGAGCCGGACGAGGGCCGGGTCAGCCACGGGCGTGACCTGCGCATGGCCGTGGTCACCCAGCGCACCACGCTCGATCCGGCCGCGACCGTGCGCCAGGTGGTGCTCGATCCGCGCGGTTTCGGCGCGGAGCACGAATGGGCGGCCGATCCGCACATCCGCGGGGTGCTCGAGGAGCTCGGGGTGGCCGCGCTCGGACTGGAACGCCGGATCGGCGAGCTCTCCGGCGGGGAACGCAGGCGCGTCGAGCTCGCGGCCGCGCTGACCAGGGAACTGGACCTGCTCGTGCTGGACGAGCCGACCAACCACCTCGACGTGGAAGGGGTGCGCTGGCTGGCCGAGCATCTGCTCGCGCGCAACTGCGCCCTGCTCGTGGTCACCCACGACCGGTGGTTCCTGGACACGGTCTGCACCCGCACCTGGGAGGTGGTCGACGGGCGGGTCGAGTCCTACGAGGGCGGGTACTCGGACTGGACCTTCGCGCGCGCCGAACGGGCCCGGCTGGCCGACAGCGCCGAGGAGAAGCGGCGCAATCTGGCCCGCAAGGAGCTCGCCTGGCTGCGCCGCGGTCCGCAGGCACGGTCCTCGAAGCCGCGCTACCGGGTCGAAGCGGCCGAGGCGCTGATCGCCGATGTGCCCGAGCCGAGGGACACCGTGGCACTGACCAGTTTCGCGCGCAGGCGGCTCGGGAAGACGGTGCTCGAACTCGAGGACGCCACGTACCGGATCGGCGAGCGCACGATGCTGGACAACGAGACCTGGCGGATCGGCCCGGGGGACCGGTTCGGTCTGGTCGGGGTGAACGGTTCGGGCAAGACCACGATGCTGCGCCTGCTCACCGGTGAGCTCGAGCCCGAGAGCGGGCGCCTGGTGTGCGGGAAGACCGTCCGGCTTGCGCACCTGTCCCAGGAACTCGCCGAGCTGGATCCGCAGCTGCGCGTGCTCGAGGCCATCGAACTGGTGGCGAGCCGGGTCGTGCTCGGCAAACAGGAACTGTCCGCCTCCCAGCTCGCCGAACGGTTCGGGTTCGGCAAGAGCAGGCAGTGGACCCCGGTCGGGGACCTCTCCGGCGGGGAACGGCGCAGGCTGCAGCTGGCCCGGTTGCTGATGGGGGAGCCGAACGTGCTGCTGCTCGACGAGCCGACCAACGACCTGGACATCGATACCCTGCAGCAGCTGGAGGACCTGCTCGACTCCTGGCCGGGCACCCTCGTCGTGGTCTCGCACGACCGGTACCTCATCGAGCGGGTGTGCGACCGCACCGTCGCGCTGTTCGGGGACGGGCGGATCACCGACCTGCCCGGCGGCATCGAGGAGTACCTCAACCGCAGGAAGTCACTCGCCGAAGCGGCACCGGTGAACGGCAAAGCCCGCAAACCCGAAAGCGATGCCGCCCGGCAGCGCGCCGCGCGCAAGGAGCTCGCGAAACTGGAACGGCGCCTGGACACGCTCAGCGCCAAAGCGGCCGAGCTCGACAAATCGGCGGCCGAGGCCGGAGCGGATGTCGACAAGCTGACCACGATCGACGCCGAACTCAAGGCGGTGCGCGCCGAACGGGACGAGGTCGAGGAACAGTGGCTGGAGGCGGCCGAGCGCGCGGAATAGCCGGGAACCCACCATGGAGTGAGGAATTGTGGATTCCACACAATTTCTGACCCCAGTGTTGTCCTCGCGCGCAGGGTACACAGCGGCTACCGCACAGTAGGCTTTTCGGGCATGAGCAGGTTCGTGGAGACGCTTGTGCGTTCGGCGCACACCTCGGCCAAGGGAATGGTCACCGGTGAACCGTCCACCCCCACCCGCAGCACCTGGGGTGAGGTACACGAACAGGCCAAACGGACGGCCGGTGCGCTGCGCTCGGGCGGGCTGCAGGCCGGGGACGCCGTCGCGGTGCTCGCCGCCGAACCGGTCTCCATCGCGCCCACCGTGCAGGGGGTGTGGCTCGCCGGCGGCAGCGTGACGATGCTGCATCAGCCCACCCAGCGCACCGATCTCGCGGAGTGGGCGAACGACACGGTGACCGTGCTGAACATGATCGGCTCGAAACTCGTGCTGCTCGGCGCGCCCTTCGAGGCGATCGCCGACGTGCTCGACCAGCACGGCATCCGGTATGTGCTGCTCACCGAACTCGACGCGGAACCGCTCGCCGAGCCCATCCCGCGCGAGGAGGACGACACCGCGCTGCTGCAGCTGACCTCCGGTTCGACCGCGGAACCGAAGGCCGTGCGGATCACCCACGGGAACCTGTACGCGAACCTGACCGGCATGATCGAACGGTCCGGGATCGACGTGGCCACGGACGTGATGATGTCCTGGCTGCCGCTGTTCCACGACATGGGCATGGTCGGATTCCTCACCGTCCCGATGACCTTCGGGATCGAACTGGTCAAGATCACCCCGCCCGATTTCCTCTCCGGGCCGCTCGTGTGGCCCCGGCTGATGAGCAAGTACCGCGCGAACGTGACCGCGGCGCCGAACTTCGCCTACGCGATCGTCGGCAAGCGAATGGCCAGCGCCGAGGAGGAATTCGACCTCTCGCACCTCAAGATCGCGCTCAACGGCGCCGAACCCATCGACGAGAGCGCCGTCGCCGCGTTCGTGGCCGGTGGTGCCCGGTTCGGTATGCCCGCCGAATGCGTCTTCCCCGCCTACGGCATGGCCGAATGCACGCTCGCGATCAGCTTCGACCCGGCGGGCACCGGATTCCACGTCGACCACGTCGACCCGGACCAGCTCGAACGGGACGACCGCGCCGTCGCCACCGAAGGCGGGCGCGGGTTCCCCAAACTCGGGCACCCACTGCCCGGGGTCGAGGTGTCCGTGGTGGATTCCGAGGGGCGCGTGCTCGGTGACCGCGAAGTGGGCGAACTGCGGCTGCGCGGGAGCTCCGTGACGCCCGGCTACCTCACCGTCCGCGGGCCGCTGCGCACCCATACCGAGGACGGCTGGCTGCCGACCGGAGACCTCGGCTACACCATCGACGGACAGGTCGTCGTGTGCGGGCGGATCAAGGACGTCATCATCATGGGCGGGCGCAACATCTACCCGACCGATGTCGAGCGCGCCGCAACCAGCGTTTCCGGGGTGCGCGCCGGGAACGCCGTCGCCATCCGCCTCGACGCCGGGACCAAACGGGAACGCTTCGCCGTCGCTGTCGAATCCAAACTCGCCGGGGACAGCGAGGAACAGGAACGCATCGGCCGCGAGGTCACCGCGCGCATCATGGACGCCGTCGGTGTCCGCCCCATGGAGGTGCTCGTCCTCGGCGTCGGCACCCTGCCGAAGACCCCGTCCGGGAAACTACGCCGCGCGGCGGCCGCGGACCTGCTCAGCGCCTGACCGCGGAAGGGCCCTCCGGTGCCGGGTGCGCGGCGCGCTATCGGGCGGAGGCGCGCAGGTTCTCGATATCGGCGCGCACGGCCTCGATGATGTTCGCGCGCGAATGGTTGACCTCGAGTTCGATGTAGAACAGCCATTCGCGATCCATCTCGGGTGACCGGCTTTCGATGAACTCGATCAGGCGGGTGGTGGACACGGCCACGGCGTCGGCATAGGCCTTCACTTTCCCGGCTATGTCGGTGCAGCCCAGGATGGCTGCCGTGTCCTGCAGCGGAAGTACCCGGATGAACACGCCCTCCGAGCGGCTGATCAACACAGCGGTGTCCGGGAGTTTACCGCCCGTTCGCGTGCGCTGCTCGACGGTTTCGACCAGCTTCCGGTAGCCCCTGCGGTACTCGTTGACGGCCTCCAGCAGTTCGCCGTAGAAGGACCAGCGTTTGTCGAGGAAGTACTTCTCGCGTTCCAGTGTTCCTTCGTGGTGATGGTTGTCCCGGTCGCGATCGCGTTCGTGCGCGAGCTGGCGCACCAGCCGCCGGTCGGCTCGCCGGTTGCTGATGAGCATGGTGGCCAGGCTGGTCAGGAGCGTGACCCCGCCGGAGATCAGCGCTATCAGTACCTTGTCCACGGTGCGAGAAGATCTCGCCGCTACTGCTTGGGGAAGTCGTAGCGCACCGTCACCGGGGCATGGTCGGACCAGCGTTCCTCGTGGCTCGGGGCCCGTTCGACGACGGCGGAGCGCGCGGCCGCGGCGAGTCCGGGGGTGGCCACGTGCAGGTCGATGCGCCAGCCGGAGTCGTTGTCGAAGGCCCTCCCGCGGTAGGACCACCAGGAGTACGGTCCCTCACCTTCGGGCTGCGCGGCCCGGCCGATGTCGGTGTAGCCGAGCTCGTCGTAGATGGAGTCGAGCCAGGCGCGCTCCTCGGGAAGGAACCCGGCCGCGCCCTGGTTGCCGCGCCAGTTCTTCAGGTCCTCCTTGCGGTGGGCGATGTTCCAGTCGCCGCAGACGAGTGCCTCGCGCCCCTCGGACTCGGCTCGCTTGCGCAGGTCGGCGAGATACGGCTGGAACGCCTCCATGAACCGTTCCTTCTCGTCCTGGCGCGGGGTGCCGACGTCTCCGCTCGGCAGGTAGAGCGAACCGATGATCGTGGTGGGCAGGGTGATCTCGACGTAGCGCCCGGCGTCGGCGAACTCCTCGGCGTCGAAGCCGATCCTGGTCTCGAGTGCCTTACGCCGCGCCAGGATCATCACTCCGGCCCGGCCCTTGGCCGCGGCGGGAGCGTGCAGCACGGTGCGCCAGCCCTCGGGTTCACGCACCTCGGCGGGCAGCTGGTCGGCGGTGGCGCGCACTTCCTGCAGGCACACGACATCCGCCTTGGTCCCGGCGAGCCATTCGCGGTAGCCCTTCTTCGCGGCGGCACGCAGTCCATTGACATTCACGGTGGAAACGGTCAGCACGTGCGCGAGCGTACCGACCGGCACCGACAAAGCGGACCGGGCCGGAGCCCGTCGGCTCCGGCCCGGTTCTCAACCTTCCCCTCGGGTTTCTCCGTGCTCAGCGGTCAGCCGGGCACGGCAGGCCGGGTGAGTGGACTTTATCGGCTGCCCACCGGCCGGTCCTCCGGAAAACATCGACGGCGATTACCGGGCTTTTTCCGGAGCGAATTACCGATTCGCACATCGCTTCCTCCGCTCCGTCGTTTCTCTCGGCAAGCCATCGGAGATACCCTCTGACGACCATGATTAGGAATACACCGATATGCGCTCCGGTGCCAACAAAAGCCCTTGATCTCACTCCACGGAGGGACCTGAACGGGTAGTTGTCCACAACTGAATGGTAATAAAATCCGGACCTGCCTCACGACAAAAAATCGGGCCGCACCGGAATGGTGCGGCCCGATTCATTCGGAATCCGGGCGATCAGGCGGAAGCCATCTTCCGCTGCAGGTTCTCGTCCAGCGTCGCGAGGAATTCCTCGGTGGTCTGGTACGGCTGATCGTTGCCGACGAGCAGCGCGAGGTCCTTGGTCATCTTGCCGCTCTCCACGGTCTCGATGACGACCTGCTCGAGGGTGTTCGCGAACTCGACCACCGCGGGGGTGTTGTCCTTCTTGCCGCGGGCGTCGAGGCCGCGGGTCCAGGCGAAGATCGAGGCGATCGGGTTGGTCGAGGTCGCCTTGCCCTGCTGGTGCTGGCGGTAGTGCCGGGTGACCGTGCCGTGTGCGGCCTCGGCCTCGACCTTGCCGTCCGGGGTCATGAGCACCGAGGTCATCAGGCCGAGCGAGCCGAAGCCCTGGGCGACCGTGTCGGACTGCACGTCACCGTCGTAGTTCTTGCACGCCCAGATGTAGCCGCCCTCCCACTTCAGCGCGGAGGCGACCATGTCGTCGATGAGCCGGTGTTCGTAGGTGATCCCCGCGGCCTCGAACTGCGCCTTGTAGTCGCGCTCGTAGATCTCGGCGAAGGTGTCCTTGAACATCCCGTCGTAGGCCTTGAGGATGGTGTTCTTGGTGGACATGTAGACCGGGTAACCACGGTCGAGCCCGTACCGCAGCGAGGCGTGCGCGAAGTCCTCGATGGACTTGCGGAAGTTGTACATGCCCATCGCCACGCCACCGTCTTCGCCGAACTTGGCGACCTCGAGCTCGAGCGGCTCGGAGCCGTCCTCGGGGGTGTAGGTGATGGTGACGGTGCCCGCGCCGGGGACCTTGAAGTCCGAGGCCTTGTACTGGTCGGCGTGCGCGTGGCGGCCGATGATGATCGGCTTGGTCCAGTGCGGGACGTAGCGGGGGATGTTCGAGATCACGATCGGCTCGCGGAAGATGACACCGCCGAGGATGTTGCGGATCGTGCCGTTCGGGCTGCGCCACATCTTCTTGAGGCCGAACTCCTCGACCCGCGCCTCGTCCGGGGTGATGGTCGCGCACTTCACGCCGACGCCGTGCTTGGCGATCGCGTTCGCGGCGTCCACGGTGACCTGGTCGTCGGTCGCGTCCCGGTGTTCCATCCCGAGGTCGAAGTAGTCCAGGTTGACATCGAGGTACGGGTGGATCAGCTTGTCCTTGATGAACTGCCAGATGATCCGGGTCATCTCGTCGCCGTCGAGTTCGGCGACCGTCCCCTCCACCTTGATCTTAGCCATGCGGTAGGTCTCCTCTGTTCTCGCAGCCCGCTTACGGTACAAGCGTACTGCTAACCGTGAACGCCGTAGCAGGCGCCCCTGTGCTTGGCAGGTTCAGGCCTGCTCGAGCGCCCCGTCCGCGAGCAGCTCGGTGATCGGCTTGGGCAGCAGGTACCCGGTGCCGCCGCCCGGCTGATCGAACCACGGGATCGCGGTACCGGAGAGCACCTCGATCTCACTGCTCACCCGGTAGGTGCGCACCTCGCGCTCGGCCCATTCGCCGGGCAGCGAGCGCTCCTCGAAGGGGGTGCCCGCGAGGTGTACGAGTCCGCCGTCCGGTTCGCCGTAGCGGTCCACGGTGGTACCGGGGGTGAGCCGGTCGCGCGCCTTGTTGCGGAACAGCTCGCCGGGCGGATCATCCGAGAGGCGCCAGCGTTTCCACAGGTCACTGGGGGAAAGAGCGGCCTCGGATTCCTCGGGTTCCCCGGGTGCCTCGGGCTCTTCCGGTTCCGCGGCGGCGGCGTGCCGGGGTGCCTCGGACTCGGCCTGCTGCGCGGGCGGTTCCTGGTCCGCGGCTTCGTGCTGGCCCTCGGCGGAACCGGCCGGGACGGCCACCTCGGACGACTCCTCGGCGGATCCGGTCTGTTCCGGTTCGCCGGGTTCGGCCTCTTCGTGCCCGGTTGCTTCGGGTTCCGCCGTTTCCGGCTCGGTCGTCCCCGGTTCGGCCGTTTCGGGTTCCGCTGTTTCGGGTTCCGTGGCTGCGCTCGCCGCGGGGCCGGGGGCGTCCGAAGCGGGTTCGGAGTCGGCGGCCTCGGGCTCGGCCGGCTCGGCAGGGGCGAGCTCCGACTCGACCTGAGCGGCGATCGGCTCGGCCTCGAGTGCGGCGGCAACGGGGGTGGGTTCCGGTTGCGGTACGGGGGCCGCCGCGTGGACGGGCTCCGGATCCGCCTGCTCGGTGACCGGCAGCGCCGCGGCGGCCGGGGCCGCTCCGGCATCCGGGGCCGTCTCCGGGCGGGACGCCTCGGCCGGGCGATCCAGGAGCAGCTTGCCCAGCATGAACGCGGCCGCGTCGTGTTCCTCGGCGAAGCGCATCGGGGCCGGATTGGCCGGATCAGGGCGGGCTACGAGCCAGCCGTCCGGGGTGCGCAGCAGGTGCCAGGTTCCCGGGACGAACTCGCCGATGCGGTACGACTCGGCGGGTACCCCGGCGGCCTCGAGCTTCGCGCGCAGCTGTGCGCCGATCTCGCCGCCGGAGGTCCTGGCCGGTTCCGGGGGCTCCGGTGGCGGGGTGGCGCCCTGGCGTACCGGTGGACCGGGGGGCCGTCCGCCCGTGATCATCCGCGCCGCGGCCTCGGCGGTGGAGTCCTCGAGATCGGGAGCGGCGAACTGACTCGCGCGCGCGTGCTCGACGAGTCCCGGCTCCGGGGGCAGGCCGTAGCGCGCGAAGTAGTAGTTGACCGCGGCCGGCCAGATCCACACACCGTCGGAGTGGAACGCGATGGGCACGCTCTGCTGCCCGTCGGAGGAGAGGTGGTCCACGTCGTTGCCGCGTACCGGGAGGATCAGTCTGGCCCGGTCGAGGTACTGGCGCAGCTGATCGCGCTCCTGCTCGGGCACCGGGGGCCGGTTCACCGTCGGCCGCCCGTTCGGGCCCTTGCCGTCGAAGATCCGGGCGACCCGGAACTGGGCTTCACCCGCGGGCGGCGCCGAATTGTCCGAGATGCCGGACATGCGCATCATCAGCCAGTCGGGGACGTCGGCCTCCTCACGCGGGAAGTAGCGCAGTTCGTCGCGGAACGCCTGCGGTGGCGGCTGGGTTCGCCACTGTGGCTCGTCGCGGTCGAACTCGACGTTGTACTTGGACGGCCGCTCGATGTGGTACCGCGCGTTGAACCAGGTGCCGCCCTCGATCGGGTGCATAGCCGCACGTAACCGGGCGAACATCAGGGCGATCGCGTGCGAGGCCGTCCACGCGTTCGTCGCGCCCGTGTTGTTCACGATCTCCGCGGACAGCTCGTAGTACCGTCCTGTTGCGCGGAACTCGGTCCGGATCTGCTGCCAGTCCTGCGGTGCTGCGTTGATCAGCGTGATGCCGATCTGCTTGATCAGCGCGTTGGAGTCAGCGGTAGTTGGCTGCGACACGGCGTATTCCTGTCACCTTCCCTTGACCTGATGAACCGCCCGGACGCCGACCGCCGCCCGGTGTGTCCGCATCTGGGTGTTCAGTAGAAACCGTAACCCAATCCGGCTTGCCGTGCGTTGTTCATCCGGAAGATCGAATACACCGGGCACGTGAATGGTTCCATTCACGTGCCCGGACCGTTCTGTAGGCCACCCGGTTCGTGACAGAATCCGGAACCGTGACAGCCACGATCCTGGACGGCAAAGCCCTCCGCACCACCATGCACGAAGAACTGCGCGAGCGGGTCGCCAAGCTGGCCGAGCGCGACATCGTCCCGGGACTGGGGACGGTTCTCGTCGGCGACGATCCCGGTTCGCACACGTACGTGCGGATGAAGCACCGCGCCTGCGAGAAGGTCGGGATCAACTCGATCCGCCGGGACCTGCCCGCCGACATCGGCCAGGCCGAGCTCGAGGCCGTGATCGACGAGCTCAACGCCGACCCGGCGTGCACCGGCTACCTCGTGCAGCTGCCGCTGCCCAAGCATCTCGACGAGTACCGGATCCTGGAGCGCGTCGACCCCGCCAAGGATGTCGACGGTCTGCACCCGGTCAACCTGGGCAAACTCGTGCTCGGTGAGCCGGCCCCGCTGCCGTGCACGCCGAACGGGATCATCACCCTGCTGCGCCGCTACGGGGTGCCGATCGAAGGCGCGCGGGTCACCGTCGTCGGCAGGGGGACCACCGTCGGCCGCCCGATCGGGCTGCTGCTGACCCGGCGCAGCGAGAACGCCACCGTCACGCTGTGCCACACCGGGACCCGGGATCTGGCCGCCGAGGTGTCCCGCGCGGACATCGTGGTCGCCGCGGCCGGTTCCGCGGGGATCATCACCGCGGACATGGTCAAGCCGGGTGCCGCCGTCGTGGATGTGGGCAGCACCCGCACCGAGAACGGTCCGGTCGGCGATGTCGCCCCCGAGGTCGCCGAGGTCGCGGGTTATCTGGCGCCGATCCCGGGCGGTGTCGGGCCGATGACCATCACCCACCTGCTCGCGAACGTCGTCTCCGCGGCCGAGCAGCGCGCGTGACGCACGTGGACCGGGCCAGCCTGCGCACCGCGCTCCCGTTCGCCACGGTGCTGCTCGTCGTGCTGGCCGGATTCGTGCTCATCGGCCTCTACCACTGGCGGTGGGGATCGACGCTGATCGGCGGCGGTCTGCTGATCGCCGCGCTGCTGCGGGGCATCCTCGGCCGGGAACAGATGGGCCTGCTCGCGCTGCGCAGCAAACCGGTCGACGTGCTGCTCTACGGCGGGTTCGGCGCGATCATGATCGTGGTGGCCCTGACCATCACCGGCGGGCCACTCGGCTGAGCTGGACGGGACTGGGCCGCACAGAACTGAATCACACAGAACTGAATCACACAGGACTGGGCCGGACAGCAGACCGCCCCGCAGGGAAACTCCCCGCGGGGCGGTGCTGAACGGAAACCGGGCCGGACTAGACGAGCCCCAGGGCGCGGACCGCGTCACGCTCCTCGACGAGCTCGTTCACCGAGGCGTCGATGCGCGAACGGGAGAACTCGCCGTGCTCGAGGCCCTGCACGATCTCGTATTTGCCGTTCGAGGTGGTGACCGGGAACGAGGAGATGATCCCCTCGGGCACGCCGTAGGAGCCGTCCGAGGGGATACCCATGGAGACCCAGTCGCCGGGGGCGGTGCCGAGTACCCAGTCGTGCACGTGGTCGATGGCCGCGTTCGCCGCGGAGGCCGCCGAGGACGCGCCGCGCGCCTCGATGATCGCCGCACCGCGCTTGGCCACGGTCGGGATGAAGTCCTCGGCGAGCCAGGTCTCGTCGTTGACGGTCTCGGCGGCGTTCTTGCCCGCGACCTCGGCGTGGAAGATGTCCGGGTACTGGGTCGCCGAGTGGTTGCCCCAGATGGTCAGCTTCTTCACGTCGGCGACGGCCACACCGGTCTTCTTCGCCAGCTGGGTGACCGCGCGGTTCTGGTCGAGCCGGGTCATGGCGGTGAACCGGTCACCGGGCACATCCGGGGCGTGTGCCTTGGCGATCAGCGCGTTCGTGTTCGCCGGGTTGCCGACCACGAGCACCTTGACGTCCTCGGCGGCACCGGCGTTGATGGCCTCGCCCTGCGGCTTGAAGATCCCGCCGTTCGCCTCGAGCAGGTCGCCGCGCTCCATGCCCTTCGTGCGCGGACGTGCGCCGACGAGCAGCGCGACGTTGACGCCGTCGAACGCGGTGCGCGCGTCATCGGTGATGTCGATCCCGGAAAGCAGCGGGAACGCGCAGTCGTCGAGCTCCATGGCGGTGCCTTCGGCGGCCTTGACCGCCTGCGGGATCTCGAGCAGCCGCAGGCGCACCGGGGTGTCCGGGCCGAGCAGCTGCCCCGAGGCGATACGGAACAGCAGCGCGTAGCCGATCTGGCCCGCCGCACCGGTCACGGTGACGTTCACTGGCGTCTGTGCCATTCGATACTCCTGGTCGCGGGGTTTCTGAGGGGTTGGTATGCCGCGATGCTATCTCCGTGCTCATCCGGTCCGACCCGGGATGTGCACAATGACTCGTGTGACGATGCTCGAGCGCGTGGCCGGGGTGTGCGGTGAACTGGTGCTCCGGCAGGTCGGCGGGCACTGTGAGGTCATCGCGAACGGCACCTTCCTGATGGACACCAGGGGCGGTGCCTCGGAGCGGTTGCTGGTGACCGCGGCGGCCGAGCGGATGCGCGCGGGCGGGCGGATGCTCATCGGCGGCCTCGGGGTCGGCTTCTCGTTACGCGCCGCGCTCGACCAGCCGAACGTCGGCCAGGTGGTGGTCGTGGAACGCGAGCGTGCCGTCGTGGACTGGAACGCCAGCGGTGGTCCGCTCGCGCCCTGGCACGGGGATGCGCTCGCCGAGCCCGCGGTGACGGTCCGGAACGAGGATCTGCTCGACTACCTGGCGGGGGAGCCGGTCTTCGAGGCGATCTGTCTCGATATCGACAATGGTCCACAGTGGACGGTCAACGAGGAGAACGCCGCGTTGTACACCGGAGCCGGTCTGGCCCGGTTGCGCCGCTGCCTTTCCGCCGGCGGTGTGCTCGGCGTGTGGAGCGCCGCGGCGGATCCGGGTTTCGAGCGGGCCCTGCGCGCGGAGTTCGCCGAGGTCGCCGTGCACGAGGTGCCGGTGCCCCGCGGCGAACCCGATGTGGTCTATCTCGCGATCGCGGGCTGAGCGGCGTCCGCCGGCCGGATCGCGACCACGCCGTCGACGGTGCCCTGGTACTGCACCCGGCCGGGCACGATGCTGCCGACCATCTGCAGGGTGTCGGAGAAGAAACCGGAACCGATCCGCCCCGCGGTGGAGGTGTGACCGGTCTTCGCGTCGATCACGGCTGCCTCGTAGTGATCGAACAGGGTGCTGCCCCGGGCACCGCCCAAGGGTTTCTCCCTGGTGATCGTGTACAGCTTCCCGTCCGCCGTGGACAGTCGCGGCACGGCGGCCGAACGCTCGTGGTTCCGCCATACCGTGGAACAGCCGCCCGCGTGTACATCGATCCTGGTCATACCGCCGGTGAACGGGGCGAGCAACGGGGTGCTCGGCCCCGCGCCCTCGGGAAGGGCGGGATACGGATACCCGTAGGTGCTCGCCAGGTACACCGAATCCCCGGAGGCCACCGGGGAGAGCTCGGTCCCGGCGATGCCGCTCGGCGTGGTGCACACCGGCGCCCCGGTGCGCGCGTCCACCACGACCAGGTTCTCCCCGGGCGCCGCGTTGTCGGTGATCGCGAGGTATTCGGTGCCGGTGCGCGGTCCGAAGAAAGTCGGTGAAGCGCCGGTTCCCCAGCTCAGCTGCCCCGGTTTCCGGCCCGGTCCGCGCTCGTAGGCCACCCGCCAGTCCACGTGCGGTACTCCGTCCGGGCCCGCCGAGAGCCGGTACAGGGCGTGCGTGGTGGCGACGGCGGTCCCTCCGGGCGCGGTGGAGATGCTGTTCGCGATCTGCTCACCGAGCCGGACGGTGCGGGCCACCGAGCCGTCCAGCACACCCACGGTGCCCCGGTTCGTGCCGAACCAGATCCGGCCACGCCAGTCCGGCATGAGGCTCGAAACGCCGTCGCCCTCGGGGATCGCCGAGCCCAGCGGGGTTCGCTCGGTGATGGTCAGCCGCCACCCGGAGCTCGTGTGCCGGTGGGCCACCCGCACCAGTTCGTTGTCGCCGTCCACGAAGACGAGCCGGTCGCGGTTGTCGAGGTAGGCGTAGACCCCGCCGAGCAGTGAGCCCTTCGGCAGCGCCAACCGGGCGAGCGGCCGCGTGGTCTCCGGATCGAGCAGGAAGACCGTCGGGGTGCGCCCGAGCTGCGTGGTGCACAGCGCTACCGGATATCCGTCCCGTCCGGCGAGCACTGTCGGGCAGGCGGCGCCCAGCTTGGCCGTCCGCACCCGCACGGGCCCGGTGCCCGGCCCCGCGGCGGTGGTCGTGTCCGAGGACTCCGCGTCCCCGTGCATGGTCGCGGATCCGGCGGGACCGAGCCACGGATTCGCCGGTGGCCCGGCGGCCGGAGCGGGGGTACCGAGTAGCAGGAGGGCGGCTGCCGAGACGGCGATGGCGAGCACCCGGTGACCGAATCGCAGTGGGTCGCGCATTCGGCACACGATGGCAGAAGGGCCGCTGCCTTGTCATGATCCAGACGGCGGAGTCCGGATCATGGGCAGCGGCCCGTTCGCGCCGGTGGTTACAGCTTCGAATAGGCGGTGGTCAGCACCTCGCGCAGGATCCCCTCGATCTCGTCGAAGTGCTCCTGGCCGCAGATCAGCGGCGGGGCGAGCTGGATGACCGGGTCACCGCGGTCGTCGGCGCGGCAGTAGAGGCCGTGCTCGAGCAGCGCGGGTGAGAGGTAGCCGTAGAGGATCCGGTTCGCTTCCTCGGCGGTGAACGATTCCTTGGTCGCCTTGTCCTTGACCAGTTCGACGCCGTAGAAGTACCCGTCACCGCGCACATCGCCGACGATCGGCAGATCGTGGAGCTTCTCCAGGGTGGAGCGGAATGCGCCCTCGTTGCGCTGGACGTTGCCGTAGAGGTCCTCGCGCTCGAACAGGTCCAGGTTGGCCAGCGCGATCGCACAGGCGACCGGGTGCCCGCCGAAGGTGATGCCGTGCGGGAAGGTCACGCCGTCGGCGAGGAACGGCTCGGCGATCCGGTCGGAGATGATCGTGGCGCCGAGCGGGGCGTACCCGGAGGTGAGTCCCTTGGCACAGGTGATGATGTCCGGCTGGTAGCCGTAGCGGCTCGCGCCGAACGCGTGCCCGAGCCTGCCCCACGCGCAGATGACCTCGTCCGAGACGAGCAGCACGTCGTGCCGGTCGCAGATCTCCCGGACCCGCTGGAAGTAGCCAGGCGGCGGCGGGAAGCAGCCGCCGGCGTTCTGCACCGGTTCGAGGAAAACGGCGGCGACCGAGTCCGCGCCCTCCATCAGGATCGCGCGCTCGATCTCGTCGGCGACCCACTCACCGAACGCCTTCGGGTCGTCGCCGAAGATCGGGGAGCGGTAGATGTTGGTGTTCGCGGCCTTGTGGGTGCCGGGTACGAGCGGCTCGAAGTTCTGCCGGTGCGCGGGGATGCCGTTGATGGACAGCGCGCCGTGCGTAGTGCCGTGATAGGCGATGGTGCGGCTGATCACCTTGTGCTTCATCGGTTTCCCGGTGAGCTTGAAGTACTGCTTGATCAGCTTCCACGCGGTCTCGACGGCCTCGCTTCCGCCGCTGGTGAAGAACACCCGGTTCAGATCGCCCGGTGCCTCGTTCGCGATGCGCTCGGCGAGATCGATCGCGCTCGGGTGGTCGAAGGACCACAGCGGGAAGTAGCCGAGCTCGCGCGCCTGCTTGGCGGCCGCGTCCGCGAGCTCCGCGCGCCCGTGCCCGGCCTGCACCACGAACAGCCCGGAGAGCCCGTCGAAGAAGCGGCGGCCGGTGTCGTCGTAGACGTAGGCGCCCTCGCCGCGCACGATGGTCGGAACGCCGGGGGAGTCGTGGGCCGTCAGCGGGGTGAAGTGCGGCCACAGGTGCGCCTTCGCGGCTGCGCGCCGGTGTTCGAGTGCGGTGTTCGCATTGTCGGCTATCGCGGTCATGTTCCACGTACTCCAAACGTTACGTTCCTTCGTACTTCATGTATCGCATATCCCGCGCCATTTTGCAACCGAATTCGTAGTTTTATGTGCGATCACATACGGAAACTGCGGCTGCCATCATCTCCGTATGACGGATTCGGTGAGCGAGCAGGAACCCGGGACGGCCAAGGGACTGCGCGCGGGGGCGCTCGGCCTGGTCTCGCAGATCGTGATCGGGGTCGCCGCGACCGCACCGGCCTATTCGATCGCCGCGACGCTCGGTTTCCTCGTCATCGCCGGTGTCGGAGTGAAGGCCCCCGCTTTCCTGGTGCTGGCCTTCATCCCGATCCTGTTCATCGCGATCGGGTTCCGCGAACTCAACCGCGCCGAGCCGGACTGCGGGATCAACTTCACCTGGGCCTCCCGGGCATTCGGCCCGCACGTCGGCTGGTTCACCGGCTGGGTGGTGATCATCGCCCAGATCCTCGTGATGACCAGCCAGTCAGCGCTGACCGGCAAGTACACCCTGCTGCTTTTCGGACTGGACTCGCTCGCGGGCAACCGGTTCGTCTCGGCCGTTGTCGGGCTCTGCTGGCTCGCCGCGCTGTGTTACCTGTCCTATCGCGGCATCGAGGTGTCCGCGCGGGTGCAGTGGGTGCTGCTGTTCGCCGAGCTCGTCGTGTTGATCGCGTTCGCGATCGTGGCGCTGACCAGGGTCGGTTCGGGCACCGCGGGACCGCAGTCGCTGACCCCGGACTGGGACTGGTTCTGGCCGGGCGGGGTGGGCGCGGGCGCGTTCATCTCGGCGACCCTGCTCGCCGTGTTCATCTACTGGGGCTTCGAGAGCTGCCTCTCGGTGAACGAGGAGTCGCGGAATCCCCGCCACGGGCCCGGTAAAGCGGCCGTGGTCTCCACCGCGCTGCTCGTGGTGAACTACCTGCTCGTCACGGTCGCCGCGGTCGCGTTCGCCGGGGTCGGCACGCACGGCATCGGGCTGGGCAACCCGGACAACGCCGAGGATGTGCTCGCCGGGCTCAGCGGCGCCGTGTTCGGCACCGGTGGTCTCGGCGCGCTGTTCGGTGTGCTGATGGTGATCTCGGTGCTCACCTCGAGCGCGGCGACCAGCCAGGCCACGATCATGCCCGTCGCGCGCAGCACGCTCGCCATGGCCAGTTACGGGGCACTGCCGAAGGCCTTCGCGCGGGTGCACCCCAGGTATCAGACCCCGGTGCTGGGGACCTGGGCCTTCGGCCTCGTCTCCGCGATCGTCTACATCGGACTGTCGCTGTGGAGCGAGAGCGTGCTCTCCGACTCGGTCGAGGCCACCGGGATCACCGTGGCGATCGAGTACGGCATGGTCGGGCTGAGCTGTGTGTGGGTATTCCGCAAAACCCTGTCCCGCAGTGTGCGGAACCTGGTGCTGCGCGGGCTGGTGCCCGGTCTCGGCGCGCTGTTCTTCTTCACGGTCCTGGTGCTGGCCTTCGTCGAGTACAGCGATCCGGGCTACGGGGACACCTCGGTGTTCGGCTTCGGCGGGGTGGCCGCGATCGCGATCGTGTGCCTGCTGATCGGGGTCGCCCTGCTCGGCTGGCTGCGCCGGGCCCGCGGTACCCGGGGGTTCTTCACCTCGGCGGGGATGGCGCGCGGCTCGGTGGACCCGGCCACCGATGCCATGCGCCTGGAACCGCGCGACTAACGGACGTCGCGGAAGGACGGCTTGCGCTTCTCCAGGAAGGCGGCCACTCCCTCGGCGTACTCCGCGCTCGTGTGCGCATTCGCGTACAGCTCGGTGACCGCCCGGTCCTCGCTGTCCAGGCCGTCCTGGATGCGGCCGATGATCGTCTTCGCGCCGCGCAGGCTGACCTGGGCGCGCGAGCCGATCGTGGCCGCGAGCTCGTCCACCCGCTTGCCGAGCGCCTCACCGGGATGAATCTCGTTGACCAGCCCGATGCGCAGCGCGGTGCTCGCGTCGATGAACTCGCCGGAGAACAGGATCTGCTTCGCCCACGCCGGCCCGACCGCGTGCACCAGCGCGCGGGTCGAGGTGAAGTGGTAGACGAGGCCGAGCTTGGCCGGGGTGATCCCGAAGGTGGCGTCCTCGGCGGCGAGGCGGATATCACAGGCGAGCGCGATCTCGCAGCCGCCGCCGATGCAGAAGCCGTTGATCGCCGCGATCGTCGGCACACTGAGCCCGGCGAGTGCGCGTTCCCCGAGGTGCACCGCGGCCGCGTAGCGCTCGGCGCCCTCGGCACCCGCGCGCAGGGTGGTGAACTCGGAGATGTCCGCGCCCGCGGAGAAGTGCTCGCCGCCGCGCACCACGAGCACCTCGGCGCCGGAGCGCTCGACCTCGGCGGTGATCTCGGGCAGCCGGGACCACATCTCGAAGGAGATCGCATTGCGCTTCGCCGGGCGGTCGATGGTCAGCGTGGCCACTCCGGCCCCGATCTCCAGCCGCAGTTCGTCACTCACGTTCGCGTTCCTTTCCCTGCCGGGCCCGCTCGAGCACTTCGAGGCGGGGCCTGCTCTCCAGGTTCTCCAGTCCGTGCCAGGCGATGTTCACCAGGTGCGCGGCCACTTCCTCCATGCGGGGCTTCCCGGTGACCAGCCACCACTGGCCGGTGAAGGCGACCATGCCGACCAGGGCCTGCGCGTAGAGCGCGGCCAGTTTCCGGTCGTGGCCCTGGCGGTCGAAGTAGACCCCGATGACCTCCTCGGCCTGGGTGGCGATGTCGTTGAGCAGGCTGGAGAACGTGCCGCTCGTGGAGGCGACCGGGGAATCGCGGGCGAGGATCAGGAATCCGTCCGCGTTCGAGTCCACATAGTTGAGCAGGGCCAGCGCGGCGCGTTCGAGCAGCAGTTTCGGATCTTCGTCGGCGGAGACCGCGGCGACCATGCGGTTCATCAGCACCTGCATCTCGCGGTCCACGACCACCGCGTACACGCCCTCTTTGCCGCCGAAGTGCTCGTAGACGACGGGCTTGCTCACCCCGGCCCGCGCGGCGATCTCCTCGATCGAGGTCGCCTCGAACCCCTTCTCGGCGAACAGCGAGCGGGCCACGTCGAGCAGCTGGGTCCGGCGCTGCACCCCGGTCATCCGCACCCTGGGCACCGGGTTCTGCTCCGCGTCCGGCCCGGAGCCCGCGGCCTCGGCCGCCCTGCGTTCCCTTCGCTTACTCGCCACGGGCCAACCCTAGAGCACGCATGGGGACTCCATGTCCTGCTGCGTTGCGACGCTGGCGAAGTACCTTCGCGTGCCAGCGCGGAGCCTCGCTGCGCAGGCGCGCAATCACCATAGCTCCGCTATGGCTCGATCCTCCGCCTTGCTGATCCTGGGTGCGGGTATCCCGCAGGGAGCCCGCCACGCTGACTCCCGCTCGCGACGGACGAGAGTCCCCATGCGCACTCTGAGCACGCCCCCGAACACCCCGCGAAGCGCGAAAATCCCCGGCGGACGCGCAGTCCGCCGGGGATCCGGATGCCAGGCTCACTCGTTCGCCACGGCGAGCCGCGCCAGGCGGTTCGAGGTGGGCCAGCGAACGTTCTTGGCCCAGCCGAACTTCTCGAAGAACCAGATCAGCCGGGCGGAGATGTCGATCTGCCCGCGCTGCACGCCGTGCCGGGCACAGGTCGGGTCTGCGTGGTGCAGGTTGTGCCATGCCTCGCCGCCGGAGAGGACCGCGAGCGGCCAGAAGTTCGCCGACTTGTCCCTGCTGCGGAACGGCCGCTCACCGAGCATGTGGCAGATCGAGTTGGTCGACCAGGTCACGTGGTGCAGGATCGCCACGCGCACCAGGCCAGCCCAGAAGAACGCGGTCAGCGCGCCCCACCAGGACCACGAGATCAGCCCGCCGAGCAGGGCCGGGGTGAGCAGGGACAGCAGGGTCCAGAGCCAGAACAGCTTGGACAGCTTGGTGATCAGCGGGTCATTGAGCAGATCGGGGGCGAACCGCTCCTTGTTGGTCTTGTCCCGGTCGAAGACCCAGCCCATGTGCGCGTGCCAGAAACCGCGCGCGATCGCGGCCGGGCTGTTGCCGAACAGCCACGGGGAGTGCGGATCGCCCTCCCGGTCGGAGAAGGCGTGGTGGCGGCGGTGGTCGGCGACCCAGAAGATCACCGGGCCCTGCAGGGCGGTCATGCCCGCGATGGCGAGCGCGGTACGCAGGCCACGATTTGCCTTGTACGAGCCATGCGTGAAGTAGCGATGGAATCCAGCGGTCACACCCAGCAGCGAGACCCAGTAGAAGGCGAAGCCGAGGATGATGTCGAGCCAGCTCAGGCCCCAGCCCCAGGCGAACGGGATAGCGGCGAGCAGGGCGACCATCGGCAGCAGGAGGAACACGATCACGCCGAGCTGGGCGCTGAACGGCCGCTTGCCCGTTATGATCGGTTTTGGGCCGTTCGCTTCCGGGGGAGTTTCGGGGGCGAGGGCGCTTGTCATGGGTTCACCGTACCCAAAATTAGGGGATCTTTGCTTACGACACCGTAACTTACTTCACCGTAGGTTACTCGCGCTCGAGTCCGAATGGCGGACACTGTGATTTTCGCGCCTTTTTCGATCAGGCGGAACCCTTGCGTGGGCGATATCGTACGCATGCAAAGATGGGCTTGGTCGCGACTGCACAGCGTCCATACGGAGACAGGGTCCGTACGGACCGGAGCCGTTGATCGTGCTGATCCGCCGTAGTGTAATGGCAGCACCTTGGATTTTGGTTCCAATAGTCCAGGTTCGAGTCCTGGCGGCGGAGCGGTAAGTGAGCTTATCGGTCGTTGGCAGATGGGTATTGGGTTGGTCGATGCGGGACATGGGCGACCCACGCTACGTGCTACGACAACAGGGCACGCTGGATGACGAGCCGGAGGAGGACACGGGCAGGCTGCCCGGGAACTCCCCGGAGGATCCGTCCGGCTCGGAGATCCTGCTCGAGCGCGCACGCGTGGTGTTCGCCGCGGCGCAGAGCGATTCCCGCTCCAATCAACACATCGCCGAGGTCGACCAGCTGGTGGACGTGGCCAAGCGGATGGGCGAGGTCTCGGTCGTCGGGCAGCTGCTCCGCTACGCCGTCGTGGTGCGGCTCGCGGTCGACGGCGGGGAACAGGCCACCCGGGAACCACTCGCCGAATTCGAAGCGTACTGCCGGCGTAACGGACTGCTCGTGCTGCTCTCCGATGCCGGTGCGCTGCGTGCCAAGGTGGCGCTCGGCTCCGGGCACGAGGACACCGCGATCAGCGAGATCGCCCGCGCGCTCGCGGTGCTCGACGACGTGGACGCCGCCGAGGAGGTCCGTTCCCCGCACGCGGTGCTCGGCACCGTGCTCGTGGACATCTCCGTGGTGCTCATGGCGCTCGGCGTGTTCGAGATCGCCGACCAGATCATGCGCCGCGCGCAGAAGGTGGCCGAGGCGACCAACGACACCCACCTCGAGGTCGTGCTCAACAGCAACCGCATCTTCCTGCTCCTGGAATGGGGCAGGCGGCTGGAGCGGCTCAACTTCCCGGACACCGCGCGGCAGAACTTCGTCAAGGCCTCGATGCTGGCCAAACAGACCGAACAGGTGTTCCTGAGCTCGCGGTTCCCGGTCGATCCGGACCGCCCGGTCGCCGACCAGCACCAGGCGCTCGCGGTCGCGCACGCCTACGCCAATCCGGGCAGGCACCACTACGCCCGGCTCGGTGACCGGCTGGAGCGCGCGACCGCCCCGCACGACAAGATCGACGTCGCGCTTCCACTGGCCAGATGCATGGAGCGGGAGGGGGAGTACGCGCGGGCGACCGAGCTGCTGTCCTCGGTGGTGGCGAGCACCGCGGGAGTGCGGATGCTGTTCCCCCTGCTGCGTGTCTCGCTGTACCGCGAACTGGCCAGGATGACCGAGCTCGCCGAGAACGCCCAGCGCACGGGCGCGGTGCAGGACTACATCCACCAGCTGGAGCTGGAACTGTGGCAGTTGCGCGAGACCAGGATGGTCACCCTGAACACCCGCAGGGAACACGAGCGCCTCGCCCGGGAACACGGTGCCGTCTCCGCGCAGGCCATGCAGGATCCGCTCACCGAACTGCCCAACCGGCGCGCCCTGACCGAACGACTGCTGGCGATGAGCGATGACGCGCGCTGCTTCCCGCTCGCGATCGCGCTCATCGATCTGGACGGGTTCAAACTCGTCAACGACCGGTACTCGCACGGGCGCGGGGACGAGGTGCTGCGGGCGATCGCGAACACTCTCCGTGAGGTGCTGCGCGGGGACGATCTGGTCGCGCGCTACGGCGGGGACGAGTTCGTCGCGGTGCTCGGCGGTGCCCCGCTGCACGCCGCGCACGCGGCACTCGGCAGGGCGGTCGCCGCGGTGGACCGGCTCCCCGAGGAGGTCACCCGCGGGGTGACGCTCTCGGTCGGCGTGGTCTCGATGACCCGCACCGAGACCGAGGCCGGGGTGCTCGCCCGCGCGGACGCCGCCATGTACGAGGCGAAGCGGCGCGGGGGCAACACCGTCGTGGTGCTGGACGGCACGGGCGACGAGGGCGTGACGGCAGGCCCGTAGGATTCCGGGTGTGACGCTGGCTGGACGAGAACTGAGCACGATCGTGCTCGCCGCGGGCGAGGGCACGCGCATGCGCTCGCGCACCCCGAAGATGTTGCACCGGATCGCCGGGCGGACCCTGGTGGAGCACGCGGTGCGCGCGGTCGCCGCGCTTTCCCCCGGTCACCTGGTCGCGGTGACCGGGCACGGGCGTGAAGAGGTCGGCGCACATCTGACCGAGCTCGGCGAGCGGATCGACGCCCCTATCGCACTGGCCGTGCAGGAGCGGCAGCTCGGTACCGGGCACGCGGTCGCCTGCGGGCTCGCCGCCCTTCCGGAGGACCTGACCGGGACCGTCGTGGTGACCTACGGTGACGTGCCGTTGCTGGACACCGCGACCATCGAGGAATTGCTCACCGAGCACACCGAACGCGGCAATGCCGTCACCGCGCTTTCCGCGGTCGTGCCGGACCCGAACGGATACGGGCGCATCGTGCGCGAATCCGGTGCGGTCACCGGGATCGTCGAGCACAAGGACGCGAACGCCGAGCAGCGCGGGATCCAGGAGATCAACGCGGGCGTCTACGCCTTCGACCTGCCCCTGCTGCGCTGGGCGCTCGGCCAGTTGTCCACGGAGAACGTGCAGGGCGAGCTCTACCTTCCGGATGTGCTCGCCATCGCCCGCGCGCAGGGGCGTTCGGTCGGCGCGCTGGTGTGTGCGGATCCGTGGCAGGTGGAGGGCGTGAACGACCGGGCCCAGCTGGCCACCCTCGGCGCGGAGTACAACCGCAGGCTGGTGCGCACCGCGCTGCTCGGCGGAGTGACCATGACCGACCCCTCGACGGTGTGGCTGGACGCCGAGGTGGAACTCGGCAGGGATGTACTCGTGGAGCCGAACGTGCAGCTGCGCGGGCGGACCGTGGTCGGCGAGGGGGCCACCGTCGGCCCGGACACCACGCTGAACTCGGTGCGCATCGGGGCCGGTGCCGCGGTGGTGCGCACCCACGGCACCGACGCGGTGATCGGGGACGGGGCCTCGGTCGGGCCGTTCGCCTACCTGCGGCCGGGCACCGAGCTAGGCGAACAGGGCAAGATCGGTACCTTCGTGGAGGTCAAGGGGTCCTCGATCGGGGCGGGTTCGAAGGTTCCGCACCTGTCCTACCTCGGGGACGCGACCGTCGGCGAGCACTCCAATATCGGGGCGGCGAGCGTCGTGGTGAACTACGACGGCACGAACAAGCACCGCACGGTGATCGGCTCGCACGTGCGGATGGGTTCGGACAACATGTACGTGGCCCCGGTGACGGTGGGGGACGGGGCGTACTCGGGGGCCGGTGCGGTGATCCGTGAGGATGTGCCACCGGGGGCGCTCGCGGTGTCCGGGGGACCGCAGCGCAATATTGAGGGCTGGGTCGCGAAGAAGCGTCCGGGAACAGCGGCGGCGAAGGCCGCCGAGGCAGCACAGGCGTCCGCTGATTCGAACGATCAGGAGTAGAAGCGGTCATGAGTTCCAAGTCCGGCACACCGAAAAAGAATCTGCTGCTCTTCTCCGGGCGCGCGCACCCGGAGCTGGCCGACGAGGTCGCCAAGGAGCTCGACATCTCCGTGACCGCGCAGGACGCCTATGATTTCGCCAACGGCGAGATCTTCGTGCGTTTCCAGGAGTCGGTGCGCGGGACCGATGCCTTCGTGCTCCAGTCGCACACCGATCCGATCAACAAGTGGATCATGGAGCAGCTGATCATGGTGGACGCGCTCAAGCGCGGTTCCGCCAAGCGCATCACCGTGGTCATGCCCTTCTACCCGTACGGGCGCCAGGACAAGAAGCACAAGGGCCGCGAGCCCGTGTCCGCGCGGCTGATCGCCGACCTGTTCAAGACCGCGGGCGCGGACCGGCTGATCACCGTGGACCTGCACACCGACCAGATCACCGGTTTCTTCGACGGGCCGGTCGATCACATGCGGGCGCAGAAGGTGCTCACCGAGCACGTCTCCGAGACCTACGGCGGTGAGGACATCACCGTGGTCTCCCCGGATTCCGGGCGCACCAAGCTCGCGGAGAAGTGGGCCGACCGGCTCGGCGGCTGCCCGATCGCCTTCGTGCACAAGACCCGGGACCCGCTGCGGCCGAACGAGGTCGTCGCAAACCGGGTGGTCGGCGAGGTCAAGGGCCGGCTGTGCGTGGTCGTGGACGACATGGTCGACACCGGGGGCACCATCGCCAAGGCGGTGCAGCAGCTGCTCGACGAGGGCGCGTCCGGTGTGGTCATCGCCGCGACGCACGGCATCCTTTCCGGTCCGGCGCCCGAGCGGCTGGCCAACTGCGGCGCGCGTGAGGTCATCTTCACCAACACGCTGCCCATCCCCGAGGAGAAGCGGTTCGCCAACCTCACGGTGCTCTCGATCGCTCCGCTGCTGGCGCGCACGATTCAGGAGGTCTTCGACGACGGTTCGGTGACCAGCCTGTTCGACGGCGACGCCTGACCGTTTTCCAGCTGTTCCGAATCGGGGTCCGCGGTGTTCACGCGGACCCCGATTCGGTTACCTGCCAGGCGGGCACGTATACTTTCCGGGTTGTCTCGGCGAGGGTCCGCGTGTCGATCGCGTGACCGTGATCGACGTGGCGTTCTCGCGCAGTGCGCGCGTGATTCGCGCGCCCGCTCAGCCTTCGCCAGCGACCACTACCGCTGCCCAGTTGTCCCAAGCATCGCAAGGAGTTTTCCGTGTCCGAGGTTCGTCTCGACGTCGAACAACGCACCGAGTTCGGGAAGGGCGCGGCCCGCCGTGCCCGGCGCGCGGGCAAGGTCCCGGCCGTGCTGTACGGCCACGGCGAGGACCCGCGTCACCTCGCGCTCCCGACCATCGAGTTCGCCAGGGTGCTGCGGGAGAACGGCCAGAACGCCGTGCTCACGCTCAGCATCGAGGGGCGCAACGAGCTCGCGCTGACCAAGACGGTCGCCGTGCACCCGCTGAAGAACTACATCGAGCACGTCGACCTGCTCGTGGTCAAGCGCGGTGAGAAGGTCACCGTGGACGTGCCGGTGGTGGTCACCGGTGAGCCGGGCGCCGGCGCCGAGTACTACCAGGACATGGACACCGTCTCGGTCGAGGCCGAGGCGCTGCACATTCCCGAGCAGTTCGAGGTCTCCATCGAGGGCGCCGAGGCAGGCACCCAGATCCACGCCTCCGAGATCCAGCTGCCGCCGAACGTCGAACTGGTCACCGACGGCGAGTACCTGGTCGCGCACATCGCGGCGATCCAGGACGCCGACACCGAGGGCGACGAGAGCGCCGAGGAGCCCGCCGAGGCCGGTGAAGAGTCCGCGTCCTCGGACGAGAGCTGAGTTGGAGCAACACCTCGTAGTCGGGCTCGGTAACCCGGGCCCCGGGCACGCAGGAAACCGGCACAATGCCGGTTTCCTGGTGCTCGACGAGCTCGCAACCCGCCTCGGCGGGAAGTTCAAGGCGCACAAATCCGGTGCCGAGGTGCTCGAAGGGCAGCTCGACGGGCACCGGGTCGTGCTCGCCAAACCGCGTTCGTACATGAATCTCTCCGGCGGCCACGTGTCCTCGGCCGCCAAGTTCTACAAGATCCCGAACGAGCGGATCCTCGTCGTGCACGACGAGCTCGATCTCGCCTTCGGCACCATCCGGCTCAAGTTCGGCGGCGGTCTCGGCGGCCACAACGGCCTGCGCTCGATCGCCAAATCCCTGGCCACGAACGACTTCGCCCGGGTCCGCTTCGGTATCGGACGTCCTCCCGGCCGGATGGACCCCGCAGACTTCGTGCTCCGCGATTTCTCCAGCGTCGAGCGCAAGGAACTCCCGTTCGCCGTCGACGCCGGGGCGGATGCCGTGGCGGCCGTCCTCGCGAAGGGCCTCGAGGCGGCACAGAACACCGTCAACGCGAGCTGACGAATCGGTCCGGATCTCCCCACGGTTATCGCGCCGGGTGATAGTCCCGGTTCATCGGGCGATCAACATGTGTCCGATTTGTCCGATTTATTGGGAAAGATCCCGTAGATTCGTGCGTATTTTGCGGGTGCATGGACATTCTCGGTGTCTTGGCAACTAAGGTGCGTCTGCAGCGGACGGCGCGTAGTGGCCCACATGGCCACCGATCGGGGTTCGCGTCCACGAAGCATGAGCACGAACGCAAGACGGGAGTTGAGCCGTTGACGAGCGCAGCAGCAGCTGGGGGCGGTAAGCCGCTGACGATGAAGGATGTGACCGTCACCGATCCTGGAGTCGTCAAGCGCGCGGTCGGCGCAGCGATGGTCGGTAACATCACCGAGTGGTACGACTTCGGTGTCTTCGCCAACCTCGAGGCGACGCTCGGAGACGTCTTCCTCTCACCGGCCGGTGACACCATGAAGACGATCGGGACCGCGATCCTGTTCGCCATCGCGTTCACCGTCCGGCCGTTCGGCGGGCTGTTCTTCGGTCCGCTCGGGGACCGGATCGGCCGGACGAAGGTACTGGCGATCACCGTCATCCTGATGGCGTCGGCCACCTTCCTGATCGCGTTCATTCCGGACTACAACACGATCGGAATGGCGGCACCGTTACTGATGGTGTTCCTGCGACTGGTGCAGGGCTTCTCCACCGGTGGCGAGTACGCGGGCGCGATGACGTTCATCGCCGAGTACGCCCCGGACAAGCGCCGCGGTTTCTTCGGCAGCTTCCTGGAGTACGGCACCGCGATCGGTTACCTGATGGGCGCGATCATGTCGCTCGGTGTCAGCCTGATGCCGCACGACTTCGTGATGTCCTGGGGCTGGCGGATCCCGTTCCTGGTCGCCGGGCCGATCGGTCTGATCGGTCTGTACCTGCGGATGAAGCTGGAGGAGACCCCGGCTTTCCAGGCGGTGGCCAAGGAATCCGAGGCCCGCGAGGGCAGCCAGTCGCTGAAGGAGCTCAAGGAGATCGCGATCAAGTTCTGGAAGCCGATCTTGATCTGCGGTGGCCTCGTGGTCTGTTGGAACGGCGTCAACTACGTGCTGACCACGACCATGCCCGCCTACTTCAACTCCTACAACAAGCCGATCACCGAGAACCACGTCAGCGAGTACCTGCAGATCGGTTCACTGGCGATCATGCTGTTCATCATCCCGTTCATCGGGAAGCTCTCCGACAAGATCGGCCGCAAGCCGGTCATGTTCACCGGTGTCGGGCTGATCATCGTGCTCGCCATTCCGTCCACGCTGCTGACCCAGTCCACCTCGGTCCCGATGGTGGCCGGCGGCATGGTGATGATGACGCTGATGCTGCTGTGCTTCAACAGCACCTCACCGTCCACGCTGCCGAGCCTGTTCCCGACCGAAGTGCGCTACGGCGGTCTCTCGGTCGCGTTCAACATCTCGATCTCGGCGTTCTGCGGGACCGCTACGGTGATCATCACCTCGCTGATCGCGGCGACCGGGGACCACAACTGGCCCGGTTACTACCTGATCTTCGTCGGGGTGCTCGGCCTCGTGGCGCTGTTCTTCATGAAGGAGTCCGCGAACCGGCCGATGCAGGGCACTCCGCCCGCGGTGGCCACCGAGGAGGAGGCGCGCGAGCTCGTCGAGGCGAGCCAGCGGGCCGCGGAGAAGGCCTGAGTCAGGCGATAGCAACGACAGAGACAGAAGAAGGGGCGTGGCGCTTCCGGGCGCCACGCCCCTTCGTCGTCTGTACCTGGCGGCTTACTCGGCCATCGCGAGGGCCGGAGCGGGGGTGGCCTCGACGGTCTCGACCGAGCTCTTGCGCATGTGGCTGCGCGTCGCCTTGGTGATGATGCCTGCGACACCGAACAGCGCCAGGGCCTCCGCGCCGATGGCAATGATGATGCTAGCCATGATGGACTCCTTTTTTGGGCAGAAAGATCTAAGGTCTTTGAAGGTATGGGGTTGGGTGTAGCGGGAAGGCCTTACCCAGGCGGCGAGACTGCCGTAAGAACCCTGGTTGGTGTCTTCATCCCGTACATCGCAAGCATGCCCGACGCCGTTTCGTGATGCACTAGGGATTTCCTGTGTGCTATGACACATTTGTTTTATGTCTTACCTGGTAGTCGCGCGGCAAGCAGATAACCATCCGGTCACGGCGGCTCCGGATCACCGCCGGGTGACACGCCGGTTCGAGGGGGTGCCGCTGTTCGGGTGACGGCTCTCGATAGGGTGCGGCGCTACGTGCTCACCGAAGCCATGTCGGGGTGGCGGGCGAGACGTGTTCTGAGAAAGTCAAACCAGGAGGAATGACTGATGCCCTCCCGCCTGCGCTGGCAGGTCCGAGTGCTCGCTCTGGCTGTCCTCGCGTGCGCGCTGACGCTCCCCGGCGGCGTCGGCAACGCGGCAACGCTCGCCGTCGATGAAAGCTCTGATGCCTCGATGCCGCTGACCGGTCCGGTCGCCATCGGCGCGATCGGACTCGGCGCGATCGGCCTGGTTTTCGGGCTGGTGCGGAAACGCCGCCAGGTCGCCGAGGCCGCCCGCAGGGAACGGGCCGAGCGGATCCCGCACCCGCGCGGTGAGACCGAGGTCCGGATGCGCGCACACCGCGGCTGAGGAGTGCGTCTGGGAGCCCTCGTTCGCCGTAGCAGGACATGGGGCTGCCAGAGGTGCTCGTAGTACGCCTGGCAAGATTCCCTTCGTGAGTGTGCCTGCCAGTAACGAATCCTCGCTTCCCGAGCGGCCCCGGGTGTTCTCCGGTATCCAGCCGACGGCCGATTCCTTCCACCTCGGCAACTACCTCGGCGCGGTCCGGCAATGGGTCGCTCTGCAGGAGACTCACGAGACCACCTACTGCGTCGTCGACCTGCACGCGATCACCATGGAGCAGGATCCGGCGCAACTGCGCGAGCGCACCTTCGTCTCGGCCGCCCAGCTGCTCGCCGCGGGGATCGACCCGGATGTGAGCACCCTGTTCGTGCAGTCGCACGTTCCCGAGCACGCACAGCTGAGCTGGGTGCTCGAATGCCTCGCCGGATTCGGGGAGGCCTCGCGGATGACTCAGTTCAAGGACAAGTCCGCCAAGCAGGAAAGCGATCACGTCAGCGTCGGGCTGTTCACCTATCCGGTGCTGCAGGCCGCGGACATCCTGCTGTACAACGCCAATCAGGTGCCGGTCGGCGAGGACCAGCGCCAGCACCTGGAGCTCTCCCGCACCCTCGCGCAGCGGTTCAACAGCCGGTACGGTGCCACGTTCACCGTTCCCGAGGCCTACATCCTCAAGGAGACGGCCAAGGTCTTCGATCTGCAGGACCCGACGGCGAAGATGTCGAAGTCGGCCTCCTCGCCGAACGGGATCATCGAACTGCTCGAGGACCCGAAGCGCTCGGCGAAGAAGGTCCGGTCCGCGGTCACCGACAACGACCGCGAGATCCGCTACGACGAGCAGGCCAAGCCCGGGGTTTCCAACCTGCTGTCCATCTACTCCGCGCTGACCGGGGAGAAGATCGCCGAACTCGAGAACACCTTCGCCGACAAGGGATACGGGGACCTGAAGAAGGCGCTCGCCGAGGTACTGGTCGAGTTCGTCACCCCGATCCGGGACCGGGTGCACGAGTACCTCGACGACCGGGCCGAGCTCGGCAGGGTGCTCGCGAAGGGCGCCGCGCGGGCCCGGGAAACCGCCGCGGTCACCCTCGCCGAGGCTTACGAGAAGGTCGGGTTCGCCCCGGCGCGGTAGCTCCGCGTGCGTTCGGTGCGTCGGTTTTGCGGTAGTCCGTCCCGGTGGATACGGTCCATCCGTGGCGCGCGGTACACGAGTAGACACGGGTGCGAAACCTGCCGAGGAACGACCTGGGTTCATCACGCGGTTGCGCCGCAGAAGGCCGGGCATCGATCACGTCCTGCGCGCCTATGACGCCTACACCGAGCGCTACGGGGTGCACTACGCGGCCGCGCTGACCTATTTCAGCGTGCTGTCCCTGTTCCCGATGGTGCTGCTGGCTTTTTCCGTGCTCGGCTTCGTGCTCGCCGGGGACATGGCGCTGCAGAACCAGATCCGGGACGGCATCAAGGCCGCGCTCCCGCCCGGCGCACTGCGCGAGCTGATCGGCGACGTGATGGACACGGCGATCAAACAGCGCGGCGGGACCGGAATCGTCGGCCTGGTGATCGCCCTGTACTCCGGGGTCGGCTGGATGGGCAACCTGCGCAATGCGCTCACTGCGCAGTGGGGACTGAAGAAGCCCGCGCTGCCGTTCCTGTCCACCCTGGTCAAGGATCTGCTCGCGATGCTCGGTCTGGGCGTCGCGCTGATGGTGTCGTTCGGGCTCACCGCGCTCGGCAGCGGGTTCACCCGCCAGATCGTCACGTTCGCCGGCTTCGACCCGCACGGCCCGGCCAGGTACGTGCTCGTGGTCGTCTCGCTGCTGCTCTCCATCGCGGCGAACTGGCTGATCTTCCTGTGGGTGATCGCCCGCCTGCCACGGGCCAGGGTCTCGATGCGTACCGCGGTCCGCGGCGCCCTGGTGATGGCGGTCGGATTCGAGATACTGAAGCAGGTGATGACGATCTACCTGCGCTCGCTGCAGAGCAACCCGGCGTTCACGCTGTTCGGGCCGATCCTCGGGCTGATGGTGTTCGCCAATTTCGTCTCCCAGCTGCTGCTGTTCCTCACCGCGTGGACCGCGACCGCGAAGGAGAACCAGCACGTCGAGGTGCCCGCACCGGGAGCGGTGGTCCGTCCGGTGCTCGGGGTGCACACCGGGCCGAGCGGGGGACAGGCCGCGGGCCTGTTCGGCGCGGGCGCGCTGCTGGGCATCCTGCTCTGGCGCAGACGGTGAACGGCGGCTGGCGGCGCCGCTCCCGGCGACTGACCGGGGCACTGGCCGCTGCCGGCCTGCTCACCGATCCGCGGCTCGGCGCGGCCTTCCGCGAGGTGCCGAGGCACGTGCTCGTCCCGGTCTACCTGGAGCGCACCGAACACGGCTGGCGGCGCCGGGAATCCGCGCGCGAACTGGCCACCGTCTACTCGGACACGGTTCTGGTCACCGCGGTCGGCGGGGACGGCGAGGTGCTCTCCACGTCCTCGCAGCCGGGGGTGATGGCCAGGATGCTGGAATCGCTCGCGCTCCGGGACGGGATGCGGGTGCTCGAGATCGGCACCGGATCCGGCTACAACGCGGCCCTGCTCTGTCATCGGCTCGGCGCCGGGCGGGTGTACTCGATCGACGTGGAACCGGAACTGGTCGCCACCACCAGGGACCGGCTCGCCGGGCTCGGTTATCACCCGAACCTCGCGGTCGGGGACGGTTCCGCCGGATTGCCCGAACACGCCCCGTTCGACCGGGTGCTGGCGACCTGCGCGGTGCCCGCGATCCCGTTCGCCTGGGTCGAGCAGTGCCGGATCGGCGGGGTGCTGCTCGGCGATCTGAAACCGGTGCGCTCGGCGGGCAACCTGGTGCGGCTGGTGCGGGTCGGCAGACAGCGGGCGCAGGGGCGGTTCGAGCGCGGCTACGCGACCTTCATGGACCTGCGCCAAACCGCGGGCCTGGTCGCCGAATCGGGCTGGCCGCCGCCACGGGGCGAGGGACAGCGCAGAGAGAGCGAGCTCGCGCCCGGGCCGCTGTTCGACCACGGACTGGTGGTGTGGTTTCTCGCCTGCCTCGAGCTCGGACCGGGAACCGTCTCCGGGTTCTTCGGCTACGAACGGCGGCAGTTCCGGCTCGCGACCGCGGACGGCTCGCTCGCCTCGGTCTCGGTGCGCCCGCGTTCGGGTGTCCACCAGGTGCGCGAGTACGGACCTCGGCAGCTGTGGCGGATCGTCGAGGCGGCGCACGAGCACTGGGTGGCGCTCGGTAAGCCGGGGTGGGACGCCTTCGGCCTCACGGTCACCCCCGAGCGGCAGACCGTGTGGTTCGGTGAACCGGGCGGCGAACCGAGCTGGGTGCTCGGTTCGCCGGTGCCGCCCGAGTGATCAGTCGCGCACGTCGACCGGGGCCAGGACGGTGACGTCGAGCGGTGTCGCGAGCAGGTCGGGGAGCTGGGCCCGGTAGTTCTTGTAGTGCGCGGACGCGCGGTGTGCCTCGAGCGCGGAGGAGTCCCGGTAGCGCTCAACGAGCACGAACTGCGTGTCCTCGGTCTGGGTGGTGAACAGGTTGTAGGAGTGGCAGCCCGCTTCGGCCCTGGTGGGCGCCACCATCCCCTCGAGCAGTTTCCGCAGCTGCTCGGCGTGCTCGGGGGCCGGGGTGAAGCGGGCGATCACGGTCACGGGGTTCTCGTCGGGCACGGTGTCTCCAGTCGGTTGGGGTGGGGCGACTCTTGCGCCGCTGTCGATAATACGTTATAAAACGTCTTATGGACGGTGTCAAGGTTGAGGAGCGGGCGGGCTGTCCGGCGCCTGGTTCAATACGACTTATGACATCACCTGAGAATTCCGCGGCCCACCTGGACCTGTCCGAGGCCGATCTGCGGATTCAGCGCGGCAGTACATCGGCAACGGTTCAGCTGGCCGAACGGATCAAGACCCTGATCGTCAAGCAGCAGCTGCCCCCGGGGGCGCGGTTGCCCACCGAGAAGGAACTGATCGAGGAGTCCGGGCTGAGCCGCATCACCGTCCGCGCGGCGGTGGGTGCCCTGGAGTCCGAAGGGTGGGTGGTGCGTAAGCAGGGCCTGGGCACGTTCGTGTCCGAACCGCTTGACCAGGAGTTGTCCTCGGGGGTCCGCACGATCACCGAGGTCCTGCTCGATCGAGGGGTGACCCCGCAGATCGAGGTCATGAGCTTCGGGGTCGAGCGTTCGCCGGCGTACGTCGAGCGGACGCTCGGCGAGCCCGAGGTGCTCACCATCCGCCGCCGCTACAGCGACGGCGAGCAGCCCCTGGCGCTGGTGACGATCCACCTTCCGAGCCGGGTGCGGGACGCCGCCGAGCCGTTGCGGTCGGCGGAACCGGCCACCGAGACCACGTACACGATGTGGGAGCAGCGGCTGGGCACGCGCATCGCGGAGGCCCGGCACGAGATCCATGCCGCGGGCGCTTCCACGGAGGTCGCGACGGCGCTCGGCGTCGACGAGGGGGCACCGGTCCTGGTGCTCGATCGCGTCAGCTACGACCACGACAACCGGCCGCTCGAGGTCGTTGTCTTCCACTACCGGCCGGATCGCTACGGCTTCTCGGTGACGCTTCCCCGCATCATCTCCGGCGGCCCGGTCGGCATGACAGAGAGAACAGAGAGGTAACGCCAATGACTGACACGGATCCCGGCACACCGGCACCCCCTCGCGGGGGTGGCCCGCACGTCGGGTTGATCCTCGCCCTGACCATCCGGGGCCTGTCCGTGGGCAACTACCCGGACATGGCCCGGGTCGCGCGGACGGCGGAGTCCCACGGGTTCGACTCCGCGTGGCTGTGTGATCATTTCCTGACCCTGAGCCCCGACGACTACGTCCGGGATGCCGGGATCACCGCCGAGGCGAGCGGCGAGGCACCCGAGTCCCAGGGGCCCTCCTCGATTCCGCTGCTCGAGTGCTGGACGGCGCTGTCCGCGCTTTCCCGGGACACGACCTCGCTGCGCCTGGGGACGAGCGTGCTGTGCAACTCGTACCGCTATCCCGCCGTGCTGGCCAAGATGGCCGCGACCCTGGATGTGATCTCAGAGGGGCGCGTGGATCTGGGGCTGGGGGCGGGCTGGTTCCAGCAGGAGTTCGAGGCCTACGGGATCCCGTTTCCCTCGACCGGTGACCGGGTTTCGGCGCTCGCCGAGTCGCTGCAGGTGCTGCGCAGCGTCTGGACGGAGGCGAACCCGCAGTTTCACGGCGAGTTCTACACGATCGACGGCGCGATCTGCGATCCGCCGCCGGTTCAGCAGCCGCATCCGCCGCTGTGGATCGGTGGCGAAGGGCCGCGGGTCAGCCGCATCGCCGTGCGGCACGCGAACGGGGTCAATGTCCGGTGGTGGTCGGCCGGAAAATGCGCCGAGCGCCGGGCGCTGCTCGACCGGGAGTGCGAGGCGATCGACCGTGATCCGTCGAGCTTCGGGATGTCGGTGACGCTGCTGCTCGCGCCCACCGAGTCGCCCGAGGCCGCGGAACGGTTGCGTGCGCGGTTCAGCTCGATCCCGGACAGCGGCCTGATCACCGGTTCCGCCCAGGCCTGCCTCGAACAGATCCGCGAGTACCAGGCCGCCGGGATCGACCATTTCCTGTTCACGATCCCGGATGTAGCGGACTCCGACCACCTCGATGTGGTCGGCGAACAGATCCTGCCGCACCTCGACGCCGCCTGACCTTCGCGCGCACCCGTTTGAAAGCGAGTTTCACGATGACCTCCGACATCACTGACCGGAAAACCGCGACCGCCGGGGCGGAATACCTCCGCCCGACCGCCTACATCGACTCCGACCACCCGAGGATCGTCGAGGCCGCCCGCCGGATCACCGAGGGCGCCACGACCGAGGTCGACCGGCTGGGCCGCATCTACCACTACGTCCGCGACCTGCCCTACGACATCCTGGCCTCGCTCCGCTATCTCGCGAAGGGGCAGACGGCGGCCAGCGACGTCCTGGCGAACGGTGTGGCGTTCTGCATGGGCAAGGCCAGTTCCTTCGTCGCTCTGTCCCGGGCCGCGGGCATCCCGGCGCGCGTCGCCTTCCAGGCGCTGGACGCGCCGGAGATGGAGTTCCTGTCCCCGGAGGTGCGCGTGCTCTGGGGCGGGCCCGTCGGCCGCCCGCTGCCCTGGCATTCGCTCGGCGAGGCCTTCATCGACGGCCGGTGGGTCAAGCTCGACGCCACGATCGACGCGCCCACCGCGACCAAGCTCGGTAAGCCCTACACGGTCGAGTTCGACGGCCGCACCGACATTCCCACCGTCGAGGGACCGGTGCTGCGGGAGAACGGCAGCTACGCCGACTACCCCGCCGAGGTCGCGGACTGGTACCTGCGCGTGGCCCGCGAAGTGCTCGCCGCACTCGAATCGCGGGCGGCGCACGACCGCGTCGCGAACGACGACGTGCTCTGGAGCGGGCCCGACCCCGAACTCGTCCGCCGCCAGGCCGTCGCCTGATCAGCCCCGCGTACCCACTCGAGAAAGACACCATGATGTCCGTTCGCCAGATCACCTCTGTCAATCCCGCGACCGAAGAAGTCCTCGGCCGCTTCGACCCGCACACCCCGGACCGGATCGAGGCCGCCCTCGCCAAGGCCGCGACCGCCGCCGCCCAGTGGCGCTCGGTTCCGATCGAGGTCCGCGCCCAGCACCTGCAGCGCGCCGCGGCCATCCTGCGCGCCGACCGGGACCGGCTCGCCGCGCTGATCACCGAGGAGATGGGCAAACCCATCGCCGAGGCCGAGGCCGAGGTCGAGAAGTCCGCCTGGTGCTGCGAGTACTACGCCGAGCACGGCCCGGCGATGCTCGCCGACGAGCCGGTCGAGACCACCGCGACCCGCAGTCACATCACCTACGAGCCGCTGGGTCTCGTACTCGCCGTGATGCCGTGGAACTTCCCGCTCTGGCAGGTGTTCCGGTTCGCCCCACCCGCGCTGCTGGCGGGCAACGGTGCCGTGCTCAAGCACGCGTCGAACGTGCCGCGCTGCGCCCTCGCGATCGCCGAGATCTGGGAGCAGGCGGGCTGCCCGGCCGGGCTGTTCAGCACACTGCTGGCCGGTCCGGACGCCGTGCCGGGCCTCATCGCCGACGATCGCATCCGCGCCCTGACCCTCACCGGCTCCACCGAGGTCGGAGCCCAGGTCGCGGCCATGGCCGCCGCACACCTCAAGCCGCAGGTGCTCGAGCTCGGCGGCTCCGATCCGTTCATCGTGCTCGCCGACGCCGACATCCCCGCCGCCGCGGCCGCCGCCGTCACCGCGCGGACCCTCAACGGCGGGCAGAGCTGCATCTCGGGCAAGCGCTTCATCGTGGAGGACGCGGTCGCCGAAGAGTTCACCGAGGCGTTCGCCGCGGGAGTCGCCGCGCTCACCGTCGGCGACCCGTTCGACCGCGATGTGCGGGTCGGCCCCTTGGCCAGGGCGAGCATCCGCACGGACCTGCTCGACCAGGTGCGCCGCAGCATCTCGGCGGGCGCCAGGGTCGTCACCGGCGGCACGGCGCCGGACGGTCCGGGTTTCTACTTCCGGCCCGCCGTGCTCGACAACGTCACCCCGGAGATGGCCGTCGCGGCCGAGGAGACCTTCGGTCCGGTGGCCGCGGTCATCCAGGCGAAGGGTCCGGCTGAAGCCGTCGACATCGCCAACGGCACCGAGTTCGGCCTTGGTGCCGCCCTGTGGACCTCGGACCTCGATCGCGCGAGCCACCTCGTGCCCTCCATCGACGCGGGTGCCGTGTTCGTCAACGGGATCGTCGCCTCCGACCCGCGGCTGCCCTTCGGCGGAGTCAAGCGCAGTGGCTACGGGCGCGAGCTGGGAGTGTTCGGAGCCCGGCAGTTCACCAACGTCAAGAGCGTCTGGACCGGGCCCGCGCAGAACGGCCAGGACCACCCGCTCAGCGAATAGACCACCAAGCCGAGCACTAAGGAGCTCCCATGACATCCCCACAGCCTGGCGAGTCGCCCCAGCGCACCGACACCGTCGCCATCGTCGGCGGTACCGGTGCCCTCGGGTTCGGACTCGCGACACGGTGGGCGCACGCCGGGATCAACGTCCGCATCGGTTCGCGCCGTCCGGAGGCCGCCCAAACCGCCGCCGCTGCACTCCCGGGGGCCTCCGGCGGTGAGAACGCCGCGGTGATCGACGGCGCGCCGGTCGTGGTCGTCGCGGTGCCGTTCAGCGCGCACGTCGAAACGGTGCGCTCGATCGCCAAAGTCATCCAGCCGGGTCAGCTGCTGATCGACACGACCGCCCCGATGGTGCCCGCCCGCCGCGGGCTTCGCCCCATCACCCCGTGGTCCGGTTCGGCCGCCGAACAAGCCCAGGACCTGCTCCCGGCCGGCGTGTCCATCGTCTCCGCGATGCAGACCGTCAGCGCCGCAACCCTGCGGGACCTCGAGCAGACTCTCGACGAGGACGTGCTGATCTGCGGCGACACGGCCGCCGACAAAGCCGTGGCCGCCACCCTCATCGAGCGCATCCGGGGACTGCGCGCCATCGACTGCGGCCCGCTGGACATCAGCGGCGTCAGCGAACGGATCACCGCACTGCTGGTCGGAGTCAACCGCCGGTACAAGACCCACGCCGGTATCCGCCTCACGGGACTGCCCGCGCCGCAGACGTGCTCGGGCCTCGACCGGCCCGCCTGATCGCCCCGATGGCCGTGCGCCGGGCCGGGTCTCGCCCTGGTTGTCGCCCTGGTTGTCGCCCTGGTTGTCGCCTCAGTCGGTGTCCGCGGCGGGTTTGCGGCGGCCGCGACGGTACAGCCACAGCACCACCAGCAGGGCCAGCACGATGACCGCGAGGACTGCGACCACGATCAACCAGGTCGGGTTCGAGCTGTCGTTCGCCGAGTTCGCCATCGCGGGGGAACCCTGGTTGTGCTGCTCCTGCGCGGCGGGGGCCGGCTGATCGAGATGCCCGACCGGGGCCACGTTCGCCCCGGAGAGCGCGAATCCGTAGTCCATCAGCCCGGTCGCGTTCTGGTACATGCCCTCGAGGTGGTTCATTCCGCGCATCATCACCAGCCCGACCCGGTGCCCGTCGCGCTCGGCCGCGTTCAGGAAGGTGTGCTGGGCGTCGTCGGTGAACCCGGTCTTCCCGCCGAGGTCGCCCGGGTACTTGCCGAGCAGCTTGTTGTCGTTCGCGACCTCGTAGGACTTGCCGTGCCCGTCCGGGAAGCTCATCTTCTGGGTGCGCACGATCTTGGCGAAGGTCGGGTTCCCCATGGCGGTGCGGAAGATGTTGGCCATGTCGTAGGCGGAGGTGGACATGCCCGGCCCGTCCAGGCCGGACGGCGTGGCCGCCCTGGTGTCCTTGCAGCCGAGCTGCGCGGCGAGCTTGTTCATCTTCTCGACGGCCTTGTCCATCCCGCCGAGCTGCATGGCCAGCGCGTGCGCGAGGTCGTTGCCCGATTTCAGCAGCAGCGCGGTGAGCAGCTGTTCGACCGTGTACCGGCCCTTGGGCACGATGCCGACCCGGGTGCCTTCGGCGTTCGCGTCCGCCTGGGTGCCGGTGACGACCTTGTTCATCTTCAGATCGCGCAGCACGACCAGGGCGAACAGGCTCTTGAGGATCGAGGCGGGGCGCTGCCGTCCGTGCGGGTCCTTCGCGGCGAGCACGTTCCCGCTGTCCAGGTCGAACAGCACCCAGGAGCCGAAGTCCAGGTGTTTCGGCAGCGGACCGGCCCCCTCCGGGAGCACAAAGCCGCACTCGGCCATGCGCGGGCCGCCCGCCGGGGTCGCGGGGACCGGGAGCGGCTGCGGTGCGGTGGCACCCGGCTTCGGTTTCTCCGAGGTGTCCACGGCCTTCGGCGGCGCCTGCTTCTGCGGGCAGTGCGTCGTGTTCGGCCGTGTGTCGGTGAGCGGCACCGAGTGCCGGTGCGGCGCGGCGGCGGCGAGCGGCGCCGAGAGGCCGCCGAGCAGCCCCGCGATCAACAACGCGACCAGGGCCTTGCTTGCGCGTGTCACTAGCACCGCGACAGGCTAGCTTGCAGGAAAGCGCTGCGGGCCCGCGCGGGGGATTACCGAGGGTGGTTCTCCCGCCGAGGGGGAGGTGAACTCCGACATCCGGACAGAAAGAAGGCGCTGGTCGCGGTGTCAGCTCGGTGCGTCTACGCCCATGGCGCGGGCGAGCTTCGGCAGCCAGGGATGGGTATCGGCGTCGTCGGGATGGGGGAAGACCTTGAGCCCGTAGGAGAACAGGTTCTGCCCCTTCCGGTAGAAGCGCTCGCGCATCCGCCGCAGGTAACGGGTCTCGTAGCTGCCGAACTCGTCGACCTCGAAGGCGCTCGCGATCCCGGAGGCGGCGATATCGGCAAGGTCCAGGCGCTCGTCGTCTTCCTGGCCACGGACATCGATGGCGTGCACCCAGTCCCACTCGATGCCTTCTTCGCGTTGCTTCCTCAGGGTGCGGAGGTAGTCGCCGAGGCGTTCTTCGAGGTGGCCGCCGCGTACGTGGGAAAGTGTGCAGTCGAGCTCGTGGTCGCGGCTTTTCGCCAGCCAGGTCAGCCTCTCGAGCAAGAACTTCGCCGCGTAGTTGTAGGCACCTGGAGCGTCGAGACCCGAGGGACGCAGCCGGGTCTTGCAGGTGACGACGCTGGCGATCGTCAACCATTCGGCGGAGCCGAGCAGCTGCGCCATCCGTAGCCGTTTGAAGTGATGCGATGCTTTCTGCCAATGCAGTTTGTCCCGCTGGCCGGTGTCCCGTTTGAGGTCGGCGATCAGCTCGGCGGCCTTCGGTTCGTCGGTCTCGGAGAAGGCCACCGCGGTCAGCACGAAGTGCGTGCTCGCGGTCTCCGACCTTGAGCTGTGTCCGGACTCGTCCACGAACGCCAGCAGCCTTGGCTTGCCGGGAGGTTTCAGGCTCATCGCGACCACCTCCGACCGACTCGTCACACCCGGTCACTTCATCGTGCCGCCGGTGTCGTCTGGGCCGGTAGCGGCTGACCGAGTGATCGCCCGTCCTCCATTCGTCCTACCTGGGCAAATGGAAAACGGGCGCCGTACCGGCCGGTACGACGCCCGTTTCGGATCGCTCTCCCCGCTAGGTGCGCTTGAACAGCAGCGCGCGCTTGACCTCCTGGATGGCCTTGGTGACCTGGATGCCGCGCGGGCACGCGTCGGTGCAGTTGAAGGTGGTCCGGCAGCGCCAGACACCCTCGACGTCGTTGAGGATGTCCAGCCGCTCCTCGGCGCCCTCGTCCCGGGAGTCGAAGATGAACCGGTGCGCGTTGACGATCGCGGCCGGGCCGAAGTAGGAGCCTTCGTTCCAGTACACCGGGCAGGACGTGGTGCAGCAGGCGCACAGGATGCACTTGGTGGTGTCGTCGAACCGCGCGCGGTCCGCGGCCGACTGGATCCGCTCGCGGGTCGGCTCGTTGCGGTAGGTCATCAGGTACGGCTTGATCGCGCGGTAGGCCTCGAAGAAGGGCTCCATGTCCACGTAGAGGTCCTTCTCCAGCGGCAGACCCTTGATCGGCTCGATGGTCAGCGTGGTCTGCTTCCCGTTCGCCGCGAACATGTCCTTCATCAGGACCTTGCACGCGAGCCGGTTGACCCCGTTGATCCGCATCGCGTCCGAACCACACACCCCGTGCGCGCAGGAGCGGCGGAACGCGAACGAACCGTCCAGGTAGTTCTTCACATAGAAGAGCAGGTTGAGCACCCGGTCGGTGGGCAGCGCGGGCACATCGTAGGTCTCGAAGTGCGGTGCATCGTCCACCTCGGGGTTGAACCGCTGGATCCTCAGCGTGACGGTGCGCGACCCCTCTGGAACGGGTGCCGGTTTCGGTGCGGCCTCGGTAGTGGTCATCAGTACTTGCGCTCCATCGGTTCGTAGCGGGTCTGGGTCACCGGTTTGTAGTCCAGGCGAATGTCCGCGGCGAGGGTGCTGCCCTGCTTGTAGGCCATGGTGTGGCGCATGTAGTTGGTGTCGTCGCGGTTGGTGTAGTCCTCGCGCGCGTGCCCGCCGCGGGATTCCTTGCGGGCCAGTGCGCCGACGACGAGTACCTCGGCGATCTCGAGGAGGAAGCCGAGCTCGACGGCCTCGAGCAGGTCGGTGTTGAACCGCTTGCCCTTGTCGTGCACCTGGATGTGCTCGTAGCGCTGCTTGAGCGCCTGCACATCGTTGAGCGCCTGCTTGAGCGTCTCCTCGGTGCGGTACACCGAGGCGTTGGCGTCCATGGTGGCCTGCAGCTCGGTGCGGATGTCGGCGACCCGCTCGTGGCCGTGCTCGGAGAGCAGCAGGGCGAGCTGGTCGTCGACGGTCTTGGTGGCTTCCTCGGGCAGTTCCACGAAGTCGTGGCTGACCGCGTACTCCGCGGCGGCGATCCCGGCGCGGCGGCCGAACACGTTGATGTCCAGCAGCGAGTTGGTGCCCAGCCGGTTCGAGCCGTGCACCGAGACGCAGGCGCATTCACCGGCGGCGTACAGGCCGGGGATCACGTTCTCGTTGTCCCGCAGGACCTCGCCCTCGACGTTGGTGGGGATACCGCCCATCACGTAGTGGCAGGTCGGGTACACCGGGACGGGCTCCTTGACCGGGTCCACGCCGAGGTAGGTGCGGGAGAACTCGGTGATGTCCGGGAGCTTGGACTCCAGGACTTCCTCGCCGAGGTGGGTCACGTCCAGGACCACGTAGTCCTTGTCCGGTCCGCAGCCGCGCCCGGCGAGCACTTCCTGGACCATCGAGCGGGCCACGATGTCGCGCGGGGCGAGGTCCTTGATGGTCGGGGCGTAGCGCTCCATGAACCGTTCGCCGTCCGCGTTGCGCAGGATGCCGCCCTCGCCGCGGACCGCCTCGGAGATCAGGATGCCCAGCCCGGCCAGCCCGGTCGGGTGGAACTGGAAGAACTCCATGTCCTCGAGCGGGAGGCCGTTGCGGAAGATGATGCCGAGCCCGTCACCGGTGAGGGTGTGCGCGTTCGAGGTGGTCTTGAAGATCTTGCCCGCCCCGCCGGAGGCGAACACGATCGACTTCGCGTGGAAGACGTGGATCTCGCCGCTGGCCAGCTCGTAGGCGACCACTCCGGAGGCCACCGGGTTGCCCTCGGCGTCCGGGGTGAGCAGCACATCGAGCACGTAGAACTCGTTGTAGAACTGGATGCCGTGCTTGACGCAGTTCTGGTAGAGCGTCTGCAGGATCATGTGCCCGGTGCGGTCGGCCGCATAGCAGGCCCTGCGCACCGCGGCCTTGCCGTGCTCGCGGGTGTGCCCGCCGAACCGGCGCTGGTCGATCTTGCCTTCCGGGGTCCGGTTGAACGGCAGCCCCATCTTCTCCAGATCGAGCACCGCGTCGATGGCTTCCTTGGCCATGATCTCCGCGGCGTCCTGATCGACCAGGTAGTCGCCGCCCTTGATCGTGTCGAAGGTGTGCCACTCCCAGTTGTCCTCTTCGACGTTCGCCAGTGCCGCGCACATTCCGCCCTGGGCGGCGCCGGTGTGCGAACGCGTCGGGTACAGCTTGGTGAGCACCGCGGTGCGGGCCCGTGGACCGGCCTCGATGGCGGCCCGCATCCCGGCGCCACCCGCGCCGACGATGACCACGTCGTACTTGTGAACCTGCATGGTGGGAGCTCCTGTAGTCCGCGAGGGATCAGTTCGAGATGTTCGGGTCGAAGGTGAAGATCACGAAGCTGCCGAGTGCGATGATCAGCACCGCGGAGGCGTAGAGCAGCATCTTCAGCCAGAACCGGGTGGTCTCCTTGCGCGCGTAGTCGTTGATCACGGTGCGCAGGCCGTTCGTCCCGTGCAGCTCGGCGAGCCAGAGCATGGCCAGGTCCCAGAACTGCCAGAACGGGGAGGACCAGCGGCCCGCGACGAACGCGAAGTTGATCCGGTGCACGCCGCCGTCGAGGATGTTCATGATCAGCAGGTGGCCGAGCACCAGGATGATCAGCACGAGCCCGGACAGCCGCATGAACAGCCAGCTGTAGAGCTCGAAGTTGGACCGGCGCGCGGCGGGGCGGCGCTGGGTGCGTGGTGCGGCGAGTTCGCTCGGTGTAGTGGTCATGGTGATCAGGCCCCGAAGATCTTCTCGACGTTGTGACGCAGCATGAAGTACGCGCTGGGGATGAGCACGACGACCCAGATGACGATGATCGCCCACAGCATCGGCCGCTGGTACTTCGCGCCCTTGCTCCAGAAGTCCACGAGCATCACGCGGATGCCGTTGAGCGCGTGGTAGAGCACCGCGGCGACCAGCCCGAGCTCCATCAGGTTGACCAGGGGGGTCTTGTAGGTGTCGATCACCGAGTCGTAGGTGTTCGGCGAGACCCGGACGAGCGCGGTGTCCAGCACGTGCACGAACAGGAACAGGAAGGTCGCGACCCCGGTGATCCGGTGTGCGACCCAGGACCACATGCCGATGTCGCCGCGGTAGAGCGTGCCCGCCTTCTTCCGCGCGCGGCCTCCCGAGCCCGCGGTCGTTACCTCACTGGTGGCCATGGTGTCGGGCCCTCCAAACCATTGCTTGACTCCTCACTCGCCCGGTCCCGCCGGCAGCGGGGTCCGGACTCGATCGTCGTCTCGCGCTTCACAGTCGGGACGTATGTTCGCCGCGCGGTCAAATCGACCGCGAGCAGCACGTTTCCGGATGCTAGTCCCGGGTCTTAACACCGAGAACACGGCATCTCGCTCGTGTGATCGAGGAGACACGGGCAGCGCTCCGTTCACGACGTGCGCACGTGTGTGGACGATGAGTACTCCATCCGAAAATTATTGGCAACGGAATCGGCGGGCTGTTACCCAATTCACCACTCGTCCGGGTACCGTTCGCGCGTCAAGTGCAGGTGACGAGGGAGCCGAGCAATGAAGCACAGGAGGCGCCTAGGGGCGCTTGGCGTCGCCGCGCTCGCGGGCACGCTGATGCTCGCCGGGTGTGCCAAGGACGTGAACGGCCCGGGTTCCGGCGCCTCCTCCGGCGGTGGTTCGAGCACCGGGCAGGGCTGCAAGCTGGCGCCGCAGCCGCCCGCCGCGCCCGCGGCGGCCACCAGCTCGCAGGAGCAGGGTGCGGGGGTGGACGGCTCGAAGATGCGGGTCGGGCTGGCCTACGACATCGGCGGGCGCGGGGACGCCTCGTTCAACGACGCCGCCTATCGTGGCCTCGAGGAGGCGCGTGCCAAGCTGGGGGTCAAGGACAGCCGCGAGGTCAGCGCGCAGCCGAACGAGACCGAGGACCAGCGCCAGTCCCGGCTGCGCCAGCTCGCCGACGACGGCTTCAACCCGATCATCACCGTCGGCTACTCCTACGCCGAGTCGCTGAAGGCGGTCGCGAAGCAGCGCCCGAACACCCAGTTCGCGATCGTGGACGACGACACGATCAAGCTGCCGAACGTGCACCCGCTGGTGTTCGCCTCCGAGCAAGGGTCCTTCCTGATCGGGGTGGCCGCGGCGTACAAGTCCAAGAACTGCCACATCGGCTTCGTCGGCGGGGTGCGCACCCCGCTGATCCAGGCCTTCGAGGCGGGCTACCTGCAGGGGGCGAAGGCCGCCGCGCCGGGCATCAGGATCGAGGACGACTACCTCAAACCGGCCGGGGACAACTCCGGCTTCAACGATCCCTCCACGGCGAGCCTGAAGGCCAGCGGGCAGCTGCAGAAGGGCGCCGACGTCATCTACCACGCGGCGGGCGCCTCCGGGAAGGGCGTGTTCGACGCGGTCAAGCAGGCCGGTGGCGGCGCGCTCGGTATCGGGGTGGACTCCGACCAGTACTTTCAGCCGACCGTGGCCAATGACAAGGACATCATCATGACCTCGATGGTCAAGAAGGTGGACCAGGCCGTGTTCGGTTATCTCGCGGCCTTCGCCTCGAACAAGCTCGGCGGTTATCCGAAGCGGTTCGACCTGTCCACCGGGGCGGTCGGTTACACCCGCTCGGGCGGCAAGATCAACGACATCACCGGGCCGCTGGACGCGTACAAACAGCAGATCATCGACGGCAAGATCCAGGTCAAGGACAAGCCGTGACCGAGAAGGGGAGCGAGGAGGCCGAACCGGCCGTCGAACTCGAGGGGATCACCAAACGGTTCCCCGGTGTGGTGGCCAACTCGGACGTGTCGCTGCGGGTGCGCCGCGGCGAGGTGCACGCGATCTGCGGGGAGAACGGCGCGGGCAAGTCCACGCTGATGAAGATCCTCTACGGGATGCAGGCTCCGGACGAGGGCACGATCCGGGTGAGCGGGAAACCCGTGCGGTTCCGCAGCCCCACCGATGCGATCGCGGCCGGGATCGGCATGGTGCACCAGCACTTCATGCTCGCGGACAATCTGACCGTCGCGGAGAACGTGATCCTCGGCGCCGAAGCGCTGCACGGGATCGGCAGGCGCGCCCGCGCGCGGATCGCCGAGCTCGCCGAACAGACCGGGCTGCGCGCCGATCCGGGCACCCTCGTCGAACGGCTCGGGGTGGCCGACCGGCAGCGCATCGAGATCCTCAAGGTGCTCTACCGGGGCGCGCGGATCGTGATCCTGGACGAGCCGACCGCGGTGCTCGTGCCGCAGGAGGTGGAGGAACTGTTCGCGACGGTGCGCGGGATGCGCGCGGACGGCTACACCTTCGTGTTCATCTCGCACAAGCTGGACGAGGTCCGCTCGATCGCCGATTCGGTCACCGTGATCCGCAGGGGCGAGTCGGTGGGCACCGCGGATCCGCGCACCGTCTCCAGCAGGGAACTGGCCGAGATGATGGTCGGGGCGAGCCTGCCCTCCCCGTGCACCGAGGACGGCACGGTGACCGAGACCGTCACCCTGGAATGCGCCGGGCTGGACCTGCTCGGCGAGGACGGCACCCGCAAGCTGCTCGACGGGGTGAGCCTCCGGGTGCACGCGGGGGAGATCCTGGGTATCGCCGGGGTGGAGGGCAACGGTCAGACCGAGCTCGTGGAGACGATCATGGGCCTGCGCAAGGCGAGCGCGGGCACCATCACCATGCGCGGTTCGGACGGCGGCGAGCACGAGCTGACCGAGCTGGACACCTTGCACCGCAGGGAACTCGGCATCGGTTACATTCCCGAGGACCGTAACCGGCACGGGCTGCTCGAGCACCAGTCGCTGTGGGTCAACCGGATCCTGGGCTATCAGACGCGCGCGCCGATCGCGAAGGGCGCGCTGCTCGATCCGGCGGGGGCGCGCCGGGACACCGAGCGCATCGTCGCCGAGTACGACGTGCGCACGCCTTCGGTGAACGTGGAGGCGGCCGCGCTTTCCGGGGGCAATCAGCAGAAGCTGATCGTGGGCAGGGAACTCTCGCAGGATCCGGTGCTGCTGCTCGCCGCGCATCCGACCCGCGGGGTGGATGTCGGTGCCCAGGCACTGATCTGGGAACGGATCCGCGCGGCGCGCTCGGCCGGGCTCGCGGTGCTGCTCGTCTCGGCCGATCTGGACGAACTGATCGGGCTCTCCGACGCCATTCAGGTGATGCTGCGCGGACGACTGGTCGCCGAGGCCGATCCGGCGACGGTGACCCCACAGGAACTCGGCGCCGCGATGACCGGCGCCCGCGAAGGGGGTGCCGCCTCGTGAACCGGATCCTTCCCGCGATCCTCGCGGTCATCTTCGCCGTGCTGCTGTGCTCGGTGGCGCTGCTGATCTCCGGGGACGATCCGGTGGCAGCCTTCGCCACGATGATCACCCAGGTCGGCGAGGGCCAGACCGCGGTGAACGTGATCAACACCGGCGCGGTGTACTTCATCGCGGGGCTGGCGGTCGCGATCGGGTTCAAGATGAACCTGTTCAACATCGGCATCGAGGGCCAGTACCGGTTCGCGGTGATCGTCGCGGCGATCTACGGCGGTTCGGTGCACCTGCCGCCGGGTATCCACACGCTGACCATCCTGCTCGTCGCGGCGGTGGCCGGTGCGCTCTACGCGCTGATTCCCGCGCTGCTCAAGGCTTATCGCGGGGTCAGCGAGGTGATCTCCACGATCATGCTCAACTCGATCGTCGCCGGGATCACCGGAGTGCTGGTGAAACCGGACATGTTCGGGGTGCAGAGCGGGAACAACCTGGCCACCGCGGCGATCCCGCCATCGGGGCGGGTGCCCGGTATCCCGCTCGGCTCGGCGGGCACCCTGTTCGGGCTGGTCTTCCTCGCGGTACTGCTCGGTGTCGGATACTGGTTCATGCTGGGGCGCACCAGGTTCGGTTTCGAACTGCAGGCCTCGGGGGAATCGGCGACCGCGGCCGCGGCCGGTGGGGTGAACGCCCGCCGGATGGTGCTGATCGCGATGCTGCTCTCCGGGGCGGTCGCCGGGCTGATCGCGATGCCCGAACTGCTCGGCCGGGATTTCTCCTACGGCATCAACGCGCCTCAGGGATACGGGTTCACCGGGATCGCGGTCGCGCTGATCGGGCGCAACTCGCCGACCGGGATCGCGATCGGCGCGCTGCTGTGGTCCTTTTTGGACAAGTCGGCGGTCTCCCTGGACAACATCGGGGTTTCCCGGGAGATCGTCACCATCATGCAGGGGGTGATCGTGCTCTCCGTGGTCGTCGCGTACGAGATCTTCCGGCGCAGGGAGCTCAAGACCCAGCAGCAACAGGTCGGTACGGAGTTCCTCTCCGGTAAGACGGCCGGAGGTGTGGCATGAGCCCGAAGACGACGAGCGCGGGAGCATCGCAGCGAGCCCTCGCGAGCGAGGAGCGGACCGGGCGAGGAGGCGAGGCATGAGCCTGCTCAGTCCGCCCGCTCCCGCCACGGCTCCGCTCGAGCAGCCGAACCGCCGGATGCCGCGCGGCACCACCTCGCTGATCTGGGTCGTGGTCTCGCTGCTCGCGGTGTTCCTCGCCGAGTACCTGACCAACGCGGTCGATCTCACCTCGACCAACACCGTGCAGAACGGGCTGCTGCGGGCGCTGCCGATCCTGCTCGCCGGGCTCGGCGGGGTGTGGGCGGAACGCTCCGGGGTGATCAACATCGGCCTCGAGGGCATGATGATCTTCGGGACCTGGGGCGCGGCCTGGGGCGGTTATTTCGCCGGGCCGTGGATCGGCCTGCTCGCCGCCGCGGTGTTCGGCGCGCTCGGTGGCCTGCTGCACGCGGTGGCCACGGTGACCTTCGGGGTGAACCACATCGTCTCCGGTGTCGCGCTCAACCTGCTCGGCCAGGGCGTGACGAAGTACCTGTCCACGCTGATCTTCCAGCCGATCTCGAACAACCCGCGGGAATCCCCGCTGGTGCCCAAGTTCGACACCTATTCCTCGGTGGGGATCGGCCCCTGGCTGGAGGGGCTGGAGAACAAGAACTGGTTCGGTATCTCGGATCTCGCCGGGATCGTGCACGGGCTGATCACCGGGGTCTCCCCGCTGACCATGCTCTGTCTCGCGCTGGTGCCGATCACCTATCTGGTGCTCTGGCGCAGTAGGTTCGGCCTGCGGTTGCGCTCCTGCGGGGAGAACCCGGTCGCCGCCGAATCCCTCGGGGTGCGGGTCTATCTGCACAAGTACGTCGCGGTGATCGCCTCCGGGGCGCTCGCCGGGATCGGCGGGGCGACCCTGGTGCTCAACCGGGGTGGTTCGGGTTATCTGGAAGGGCAGACCGACGGCCGCGGATACATCGGCCTCGCCGCGATGATCTTCGGGAACTGGAAACCGGGCGGGCTGCTCGCCGGTTCGGCGCTGTTCGGCTACACCGACGGGCTGCAGCTGACCACCGGGCCCAAGATCGTGATGGCGCTGGTGTACGGGGTGGTGCTGCTCATCGGCGCGATCGCGGTGTGGAAGCTGCTCCAGCGCAAGTGGCTGGCCTGTGTGATCGCCGGTGCCTGCGCGGGGCTGCTCTACTGGTTCTACTGGGCGGTGGACGAGATCCCGAGCGAGCTGCTGCCCTACACGCCGCACTTCGTGACCCTCGCGGTGCTCGCGGTCTCCGCGCAGCGATTGCGGATGCCCGCCGCGGACGGGTTCATCTATCAACGCGGCAGAGGTGGCTGAGGGTGGCCGGGATCGACTGGGAGCTGTTGCGCGCCAAGGCGATCGAGGCCACCGCGCGGTCCTACGCGCCCTATTCCGGGCTCGCCGTGGGAGCGGCCGCGGTGGTCGGCGATGGCCGGATCATCACCGGCTGCAATGTGGAGAACGCCTCCTACGGCCTCGCGCTGTGCGCGGAGTGCACGCTCGTGGGGCAGCTGCGGATGACCGGCGGCGGGCGGCTCACCGCGTTCGCCTGCCGGGGCGGGGACGGGCAGCTGCTGATGCCCTGCGGCCGGTGCCGCCAGCTGCTCTACGAACACGGCGGACCCGACTGCCTGGTGGATGCCCCGGACGGGATCGTCACCGTGGCCCGGATCCTGCCGTACGCCTTTGGCCCCGAACACCTACCGGAGTGAGTAGATGGAACCGTTCACCGCCGTCGAGATCATTCGCGAGAAACGAGACGGCGGCGAGCTCTCCCCGGACCGGATCGACTGGATCGTCGATGCCTACACCAGGGGAGTGGTCGCCGAGGAGCAGATGTCCGCGCTGGCGATGGCGATCTACCTGAACGGGATGACCGCGGCCGAGACCGCGCGCTGGACCGCGGCGATGGTGGACAGCGGGGAACGGCTGAGCTTGCCCAAACTGGTGAAACCTTTGGTGGACAAGCATTCCACCGGGGGAGTGGGGGACAAGATCACGCTCCCGCTCGGCCCGCTGCTCGCGCACTGCGGTGCGGCGGTTCCACAGCTGTCCGGGAGGGGACTCGGGCACACCGGCGGCACCCTGGACAAGCTGGAGTCGGTGCCCGGCTGGCGGGCGGGCCTTTCCGCGGCCGAGATCGCGAGTCAGCTCGCCGAGATCGGCGCGGTGGTCGCCGCGGCCACCCCGACCCTGGCTCCCGCGGACCGCAAGCTCTACGCGCTGCGCGATGTCACCGCGACCGTGGAATCCATTCCGCTGATCGCCAGCTCGATCATGAGCAAGAAGATCGCCGAAGGCACCTCGGCGCTCGTGCTGGATGTGAAGGTCGGTTCGGGCGCGTTCATGAAGGACCTGCCGCGGGCGCGCGAGCTGGCCGAGACCCTGGTCTCCATCGGCGCCGCCTCCGGGGTGCGCACCACCGCGGTGCTCAGCGATATGTCCGCCCCGATCGGTTACGCGATCGGGAACGCCGTGGAGGTCGCCGAGTCGGTCGAGGTGCTGCGCGGCGGCGGGCCCGCCGACGTGGTGGAGCTGACCACGGTGCTCGCCGAGGAGATGCTGCGGCTGGCCGGGCTCTCCGCCGACCCGGCCGGGGTGCTCGCCTCCGGGGCGGCGTACCAGACCTGGCGGGCGATGCTGCGCGCCCAGGACGGGGATCCCGACGCGCCGCTGCCCGCCGCGGCCCACGTGCGCGAGCTGACCGCACCGGCGGACGGCTACCTCGCCGAACTGGACGCGTACTCCTTCGGGGTCGCGGCCTGGCGGCTCGGCGCGGGCCGGACCCGCAAGGAGGATCCGGTGCAGCACGCGGCCGGGATCGTGCTGAACGCCAAGCGCGGTGCGTGGGTGCGTGCCGGTGAACCGCTCGCCTGGCTGCACACCGACACCGAAGAGGCCATCGAACCGGCGCTTGCCGAGCTCGAGGGCGCGGTCACCGTCACCGCGACCGAGCCCGAACCGCGTCCGTTGATCATCGACGTGCTGCGCGGCTGATCAACCGAAAGCCGGGCAACGGAAAAACGGGCCCCCGCTCAGTGAGCGGGGGCCCGTTTCAGGTTCCTGCAAGGGGAATTCAGACCGACTCGTCTTCCGGCTCCTTGTTGCCGTTGCCGTTCCCGTTGGTGTTGCCGTTCCCGTTGGTACGCGCCTTCGAGGTGCGCCTGCGGGCGGCCTGCTTGGGCAGCGAGGGAGTGGCCGCGGGCAGGTTCGCCGCTCCGCCGCCGAGGATCAGCTCGGCGAAGGTGGCCATGGCCTCGTCCAACTGGCCCGCGTTCCGCTGCTCGGACTCGTTGTTGGCCTTGCGCACCAGGGCATCCAGGGATTCCGCGTCCGGACGGGTCTCCACGGTGTCCTTGACCCCGGCGATCTCGGTGCGCAGTTCGCTGGAGAGCCCGGTGACCCGGGAGCCGAGGTCGGACTCCACGGTGTCCAGCCGCGAGGTGATCGACTCGATGGCACCGGCGAGTGCCTCGATCCGCTCACCGAGCAGTTCCATCTGCGTGGTGTCGGTCGCCGCGGCGTGGTTCTCGGCGAGCTTGCCGTGCAGTACATCGGTGGTCTCGGCGATGGCGCCCTGCAGTTCCTCGGTACCCGAGCTGATCTTCCCGCTCAGGTCGCTGCGCATGGAGTTCAGTTCCTCGCGGCTTTCCGAGATGCTGTTCGACATCGTGGTGACGGTGTCCCGCACCGAGGAGTCCAGATCGGTGAACTTGCCCTGGAGATTGGACTCGAAGTTCTCGAACCGGTCCTTGATGTTGCCGTTGATCTCGCGCGGCAGACCGTCGGTTTTGTTGTCCTGCTTGTCCAGGTGCAGTTCGAGCTCGTCGAGCCTGCGGTGAATGTTGGAGAGCTTGTCCTCGAGGCCGTCCATCCGCCCCGCGACGCCCTCGAACCGTCCGGCGACGCCGTCGAGGCGCCCGTCCAGCTGGGCGAAGGGCTTGGCCAGCTTGTCCACGATCGCTTCGACCGAGCGGGACAGCGAGGCGACGGCGGTGTCGTTCGCCTCCAGCTTGGCCACGGTCTCGTCGAGCCGCTCGGCGAGCACGCTCATCTCGGTGCGGTCGGGCAGCTCGGAGATGCGCTTGCGGATGGCGCCGATCGAGTCGAGAGAGGAGAGCTTGCCGTGGATCTCGTCGAGCGTGTCGAAGATCTGCTGCTGCTCGCTTTCCCGAATTTCGGCAGCGCGCACCAACATCGTGCGCATCCTGTCGAAAGACATCGTCGACTGGGTGATCTCGTTCACGGCAACCACCTAGGGTCGGGCTTGGGGAGTGCGTGCTGATTGATGCCGCGAGCCTAGCCACCATTCCGCGAGCGCTTTTCACCGGGTTCGCTATTGTCTGTCAGGCAAGTGGAATCGATATCATCAGTTCGCGGGATGAGCATTCGATTAGTACCCAATACATGCACACGCAGGGTGTGCGCGATCGCCGGAAACTACTCGCCGTGCGCGCTTTTTTGCTGGTGAAGACCACCCGATGTCATGGTACCGCTACCGTCGCATTGCGTAAGGTTGGCCCATGATCGACCCAGTGAATCGTCCGAGCGACGAGCAGATCCTCGCGGCCCCCAAAGTTCTCCTGCACGATCACCTTGACGGAGGACCCCGGCCGGGCACCATCATCGAACTCGCCGACCAGTTCGGCTACCCCGGACTGCCTGCGCAGGAGGCGGACGCGCTCGGCGCGTGGTTCCGCGAGTCCGCCGACTCGGGTTCCCTCGAACGGTATCTCGAGACCTTCGTGCACACCGTCGGCGTCATGCAGCACGAGGAGGCGGTGCGCCGGGTGGCCAAGGAGTGCGTGCTGGACTACGCGGCGGACGGCATCGTCTACGCCGAGATCCGGTACGCGCCGGAACTGTTCACCGAGCAGGGTATGCGGCTCGAGCAGATCGTGGAGGCGGTGCAGGCCGGGTTCGCCGAGGGGGTGCGCGAGGCGGCCGAGGGCGGCCACCGGATCCGGATCGGCACCCTGCTGTGCGCGATGCGGCAGAACGCGCGCTCGCTGGAGATCGCCGAGCTCGCGGTGCGCTACCGGGACTCCGGGGTGGTCGGGTTCGACATCGCGGGCCCGGAGGCCGGGTTCCCGCCCACCCGCAACCTGGACGCCTTCGAGTACCTGCGCCAGCAGAACGCGCACTTCACCATCCACGCGGGTGAGGGCTTCGGGCTGCCCTCGATCTGGGAGGCCATCCAGCACTGCGGTGCCGAACGGCTCGGGCACGGGGTGCGGATCATGGACGACATCAAGGCCGCCGGGGACGGATCGGCCCAGCTGGGCAGGCTCGCCTCCTACGTGCGGGACCGGCGAATCCCGCTGGAGATGTGCCCCTCCTCGAATGTGCAGACCGGGGCGGCGAATTCGATCGAGGAGCACCCGATCAAACTGCTTTCCGCGCTTCGTTTCCGGGTCACCGTGAATACGGACAATCGTTTGATGAGCCACTGCACGATGACCTCCGAAATGCGCAAGCTCGCCGACACGTTCGGTTATACGCTCAGTGATCTTCAGTGGTTCACGGTGAATGCGATGAAATCGGCCTTCATCGGATTCGACGACCGGCTCGAGATCATCAATAACCAGATCAAACCCGGCTACGCGGCACTGACCTGGCACGAGGGCTGACCACTCGCTGGGACGGAGGTTGCGGTTACTGAGCCCTGCTCACTAACGTCCATATGGCAGGAGTCCGTTCCTGAGATATGAGACGTGATGCGTAATCGCTGGCTGATGCTCGGCCTCGGGTGGTTCGCCCAGGTCGGGAGCTGTTCGTTCCTCTACGGGATGCCCTCGCTGATCCCCGCGCTGCGTTCGCAGGAGGGGCTCGCGCTTTCCGGGGCCGGTGTGGTGGCCGCGGCCCCGCTCGCCGGGCTGACCATCGGGCTGATCCCCTGGGGAGCGGTCGTGGATCGGTTCGGTGAGCGGTACCCGCTCGCCCTGGGGCTCGGTGTTTCCGGGCTGCTGGTGCTGTACGTGGCCGCCGCGGTGCACGGGCTGACCGCGCTCACCGTGCTGCTCGGAGTCGCGGGTGCCGCGGCGGCCTCGGTGAACGCGGCCAGCGGCAAGCTGGTGCTCGGCTGGTTCGCCGCGGACGAGCGGGGCAGGGCGATGGCGCTGCGCCAGACCGCGCAGCCGGTGGGTGCCGCGCTCGCCTCGCTCGGGCTCCCGATGCTGGGCGCGGCCTGGGGGTTCCGCCTCGCGCTGGTGTTCCCCGCGCTGTTCTCGGTGCTGGGTGCGGCGCTCGTCGCGGTGTTCGCGCGGGACCCGGCCCGTCCGGCGGGCACGCGGCGGGTCCGGCGGTCCCGCTCGCCCTATCGCGGTTCGCCGGTGCTCGCCCGGCTGCACGCGGCGAGCACCCTGCTCGTGGTGCCGCAGTTCGCGATCTCGGCCTTCGCGCTGGAGTACCTGGTGCGTGCGGACGGCTGGGCCCCGCAGTTCGCCGGGGTGGTGGTGGCCGGCTTCCAGCTGGCGGGCGCGTTCGGCCGGATCGGTGCGGGCTGGTGGTCGGATCGGGCCGGGTCCCGGCTGCGCCCGATGCGGCTGCTCGCCGTGGCCAGCGCGGGGGTGCTGCTGCTGTTCGCGCTCGGGGACGCCTGGACCCCGTGGCTGGCGATCCTCGCGCTCGGATTGGGCGCGGTGCTCACCGTCGCGGACAACGGGCTGGCGTTCGCCTCGGTCGCCGAGCTGGCGGGCCCGGACTGGGCGGGCCGGGCGCTCGGCACGCAGAACGCGGCGCAGAACGTCTCCGCCGCGCTGACCCCGCCGCTGCTCGGCGCGCTGATCGGCGCGACGGGCTATGGCATGGCGTTCGTGATCGCCACCGCGTTCCCGCTGCTCGCGATCGTGGTCACCCCGGTCTCCGGGGAGCGGATGACGGCCGATCCGGAACCGGTCAGCGGTCGGTCCGGAACTGGTTGAAGTCGAGCTCGCGCACGTCTTCCTGGTCGTCCTGCTGCCACTGCCGTGCCTCGATGGACAGCCCGCTCGGGGGAGTCGGGGTGTCGTCGGTGAACTCGGCGGGCGGCCGCGGGGTCTCCGGCGTGCTGGGTTCGGTCATCGTTGCCCACATCCATCCGTTGCGCGTGGTGGCGGTGATTGTGCCAGGTTTCGGCGGTCGAGGTCGCGTTCAGCGATCGGAGCGGAATCTGGAGAAGTCGAACTGGCTGATGTCGTCCTCGTCTTCCTGCCAGTCTCGTCCCGGAGCGGATGTATCGCTGTGAACCGGTTCCGGCTCCAGCGCGGAACCCGGGGTGAGGATGCCGTCCTCGTGTGCGACCACGGGGGCGTCCGGCTCGATGCGCTCGGCCAGTCCCGCTTCCCGCGCCAGTTCGAGGACCTGCGCATCGCCGACGACCGGGGCGAGCACGCCGAGCCCTTCGGCCTGCGCAGCGCGGTGTGCCTCGGCGGCGAGCCGCACGATCTGCTCGCCGATCGCCGTGGGGTCGGCGGTGAGCACGATCTCGGCGATGTCGATGTCCACCAGTTCGCCGAGGTTGTTCACGGTGACCGTGATCGTCTCCGGCTCGTTGACCGCCCAGCCCCGGATGGAGGTGAGCGCCTCGGGCAGCTTCTCGGCCCGCTCCAGGCGTTCCTCTGCGTCCTGCACCAGCCGTTCGGTGGTGGGGCGCCCGTTCGGCAGATACCCCATCGCGTCCGGGCGCATTCCGGGACGCGGCCCGTTCGGTTCGTTCGGTCCGGTCACCGCCAGCTCCTCGGTGGTTCCTCGTCCTCGAGCAGCGCGGGATCGTAGCCGAGCCCGAGCCGGCGGGCGGTGTCCGCGCCCGGCTCGCCCATCGCCTTGGCGAACGCCTGCTGGGCGCGGTGGTTGGCCCGCGCGGTCGCCTTCTTCGCCGCGGTGAGGATGCTCGCCCGCAGCGCGGGTGCGCCCCTGGTGAGTGCCTGCGGGGAGATCCGCACCCCGCGCAGCAGCCCGCCCGCGGCGACCTCGACGGTGACCGTTCCGTCCGCGCTGCTCGCCGAACCGGTCAGCGGGCCGGAGCCGGCGACCGATTCCTTGACCCGTTCGCTGTGCTCGTACACACGCTGCTCGCGCTGGTGTTGCGCGGCGCGGGAGAACTCCGCGAAGTTCATGCGCCGACCTTACGCCGCGGGCCGGAACACGCCGAGCATCTTCTCGCCCGCGTTCGTCATGCGCACCGGCCGGATGTGGCAGTTCTCCCCGGGCTGCGGTTCCTCGATGATCTGCCCGTCACCGATGTACATCGCCACGTGCCCGGTCCAGATGAGCAGATCGCCGGGCTGCATGTCCTTCGGGTCGACCTTCTGCCCGACGGTCTGGCTGGCCGCGGTGCGCGGGATCTTGATCCCGGCCTGGCCGTAGGACCACTGGGTCAGCCCGGAGCAGTCCATGCCCTTGGTCGGGTTGGTGCCGCCCCACACGTACGGCAGTCCCTTGCGGCTGAGCGCGGCGCGCACCGCGGCGGCCGCACGCTCGTTCGGCGCCTCGACCTCCTTGCCGCCGGGCAGCTGCACCTTCTTGGTGCCGTCGTTGTAGTTGTTCTTGGGCGGTTCGACGAACTCGGCCTTCCCGGAGGAGGGGGTGGTTCCTCCTGCTCCACCGCCGCCACCGCCCCCGCCGGTGCCCCCGCTTCCACCACCGCTGGAGCCGATGCTGCCCGCGTTGCTGGGCCCGGCGCTCGCGGTGGTGGTCCCGCCCGCGTTGCCCCCGCCCTCGGACAGCGCGCCCTTGGCCGCGGCCACGATCTTGGCGGCGGCCTGCGCGTACTGGGCCTTCATCTGCTCGAGCATCCCGGTGGCCTGCTGTTGCAGGCTGGGATTGTCCTTGGCGGCGTTGGCCACGTCCGCGATGGCCTGCGCCTTCTGCCGGAACTCGTCGCGCAGCTGCTGCACCTCCTGCTGGGCGGCCTTGAGCTTCGCGGTGGCGTTGCCGACCATGTCGGCGATCTTCTTCGCGTCCGCGCTCGCCTGCTCCAGCTCCTTGGGCGCGGGTCCCGCCTTGCCCTCGAAGGTGGTGCCCTTGCCGCCGGACCACTCCGAACGCAGCTTGCCCGCGTCCCCCTTGGCCTGTGCGGCACTGTCGTCCAGCGCGGAGGAGGCGCTGCTCAGGCTGCCCTGCACCTTGCCTGCCGCGCCCTCGTTGATGGTCAGCTTCTGCACGGCCGTGTTGAGCGGCCCCATGTAGGACTCGACGTTGATGTCGCCCATCGCCTGGCCTTCCCCCTCGGTCTACTGTCCCAGCTGCTCGTTGCGGATCTTGTCGAAGGTGGCCTTGTGCGCCTCGGCGTCGGACTGGTAGTCGCCGTGCGCCCCGGAGACCGCGTGCCCCAGGCTCTGCACGTAACTCGAGGCCGTGTTCGTCGCGCCGTGCAACGAGCCGATGTGCGCGGAGATCCTGCCGTGCAGCCCGGACTCCTCGCCGAGGTCACCGAGCATGTCCGCGCCGATGTGCTGATCGGCGAGGTGCTTGCCCGCGATCGAGCCGATGTGCTCGGAGAGCCCGGAAGCCTTCGAGGAATAGCTCCCGAGTTCGTTCAGATCCGCCCTGATGTTCTCCACCGTGCTCCCCGTTCGTCGGCCAATCCTCGGACGCGGCGGCTCCGGCCACGGTTCCGTTCAAGAGGAATGATGGCGCATATTTTCCTCGAACGGTGCCGAAACGGCAAAGCAGCGCGCGAGAGACGACCGATCAGGGGGTTCGGACCGTCGGGTTTGACGGCGTAGCGCCTTCGCCACCAAGCAACCGGCACCGCGGCGGGTTCTCCGGCTTCGCCTCCCGAGGACAGCGCCGACGTGGTGTATGGGGGATACACGAGGAGGCCGATCCCGGAGCGAGGTGGCGCCGGAGGTTCCGCTACCGGACCCACCACTCAGGCCCGCCGGCAACAGGAATTCAGTGGGTGCGGAGGCGCTCTTCGAAGTTCTGGGCGAGCTCGCGCCAGGCAGCTTCCTCGTCGGTGTAGGGCTCGCTGGGGGCCAGCCTGGTCGGGTCGGGGCGCAGCACGAAGGAGATGAACCAGCCGAGGCTCTCCGCGGGCGCCAGCGCCTCGTCCACCGAGTCGTCCCCGGCCCACTGCGCCGCGTCCCCGAACAGTTCGACGGCGAGGTCGAGCTGGTTGGGGTCGATCGCGTCCGGGCCCTCGGCGATGTCCTCGGCGATCCCGGTGAGCACGTAGGTGTTCTCCTCGTCGACCTCCACCTCGAGCTCACCCGCGGTGGCCTTGGTGGCGACCTCGCTCCAGGTGGCGACCTCGGTGAGGGCCGAGCCGGATTCGGCGGCCTCGCCACCGGCGATGTGGCGGACCAGGGCGCGCGGCGAGCCGAACACGTCGATGCGGCCCTCGGAGCCGAGGAAGATCGGCTTGTCGTCGAGGTAGCAGCGCAGGGTGTAGTACTCGGTGCCGTCGGCGATGATCTTGATCGGATCGATACCGATCTCGGCCCAGAAGCCGGGTTCCTCCTCCTCGTCCTCGCTGCCGAGGGCCGGAGTGGCGGTTTCCTCTTCGCTGTCGATGTCGTCGCTGTCCACACCGACGAGACCGGCTTCGTCCTCTTCGTCCTCGTCGTCGTTGACCTCGGCGGAGTAGGCGGCGAGCTCCTCGTCCGCCTTGGCGACGGCCGCGGCGTCCACGCCGGGGACCGAGACGATCTCGTCGATCTCGTCGAGCACCTCGTCCCAGCGCTCGGCGACGACCTCGCAGAGCTCCTCCCAGACGCGCTGCCCGTCCTTGCCGGTGAACGGCAGGGTGCCCTGATGCAGCAGCCGGAATCCCTGGGTCGAGCCGAGCACTTCCTCGGTCTTCTCCAGCTCGCAGACCTCGGCGATGGAACGCACCATCCCGACGATCTCGTCCAGCTCGGAGATGGTCCACGAGTCGGGGTTCTCCGCCACGAGCTCGGGCACTCCGACGAGGTCGTAGGAGTGGTCGTCATCGGGCACGAGTTCGCTGGCCGCGAGGCCGGCTACCACGTGCCAGGCTGGGTGGTCGGCCAGATCGTGCGAGGGAACGGTACGGACGAAGGCCGCCAGCTGGGCGGGGTTCTCGAAGCCGTAGAGGTCGTCCTCGTCGCCGAGGAAGGCCTCCCATTCCTCGCCGTCCTCCCGCCACCGCGGGGCCCACAGGGTGACGAGATCACCTTGGGGCAGGCCGAGTTCGATCGGCACAATGTCGGACGCCATGTAACCGCTCTCCTGGTCGGCTGCGCGGGGACAACGCACACACTATCGGCATCGCCACGGTGCCCGCGCACGCGGCTCACCCACGGTTCACGCGCAGCACCCAGGGGCGCAGGTGCCGGTAGCCGCGCACGGAGACCGGACGCAGCTGCCGCAGCGCGAACCGGGGGTCCCCGGAGAGGCGTTCGGCCAGCGTGGCGTCCACGAGCACCGAGGAAGGGTGCGCCGTCGTGGTGAGCCGCGCGGCCAGGTTGACCACCGAACCGAACACGTCCCCGTAGCGCAGCAGCACGTCCCCCGCGGCGAGCCCGACACGCAGTTCGGGAAGTCCCCGCTCCGGGCGGTCCTCGGCGCACAGGGCCAGCGCGATCTCGGCGGCGTCGCCCGGATCGTCGGCGGTGAACATGATCTCGTCCCCCACTTGCTTGACGATCTGGCCGCGCCGGGTCGCGATGATCTCGCTCGCGTCCTCCTCGAAGCGCTCGAGCAGCGCGGAGAGCTCGGTGGCGCGCAGCCTGCGGGTGGTGCTGGTGTAACCGACCATGTCGGCGAACCCGACCGTCTTGTCCTGGCGGTCCTGTCCTTCGGCGGAACCGACCACCCGGCCCGCTGCCGAGGCCACGTGCCTGCGCCACACGTAGGACATGAGTTCCTCGATCAGTGGCAGCAGCCCGACGGCCAGTTCCAGGGCTTCCTGCTCGTTCGCGGCGAGTTCACCGATCCGCGCGGTGATGTCCCTTGTCTGCCATTCGGCGAGCCGGGAAAGCGACTGGCCGAGGGTGCGGGCCATGGCCAGCTCCGCCTCGGAGTCCAGGGCGCCGAACTCGACGAGCTTGCCGAGCAGCCGGGCCGCGGTGACATCCCCGTCGGTGAAGATCCGGTCCTGGTCACCCGCGGCGGGGAACCCCATCGCCACCCAGAGCCTGCGGGTGCGTTCCGGATCGAGCCCGCTCAGCTCGGCGACCTCGCCCCTGGTGTACCGGCGCTGCCCGCCGAGCAGGGTGTTCTCGAGTTCGCCGACGAGTTCCGCCCGGTCGTCCGGCTCGGCCTCGTTCCCGGTCACCGGCCCGTGGTGTGCACGATCAGCACGTCGGCGGGCGCCTGCCGGGTGACGTTGGCGGGCACCGAACCGAGGATGCGCCCGGCGAGGGTGTTCAGGCCCCGGTTCCCGGTCACGAGCAGGTTCGCCTTGTGCCGCTCGACCGCCTCGATCAGTGTCTTCACCGGTTCCCCGACGACCGCGTCGGTCACGATGTCGGCGGCCCCCTGCGCGGTGGCCCGCTCGCTCGCGGTGCGCAGGGTCTCCTCCGCCGGGGTGGAGCCGACGACCTGGTAGGCGATGTCGCCGAGTTCATCGGCCGCCGCGTCCACCTCGCGCTTGCTCGCCGGGTAGTAGGCGCACACGACGACCAGCTTCGCCGAGGTGTCCCTGGCAATCTCGGCTGCCCTGTCCACGGCGCGGTACGACGAATCGGAGCCGTCCGTTCCGACGAGTACGGTCCCGTAGGTCCCCATCGCGATCTCCTGATACTGGTGGGTAGGTGGTGTGGACCGTACCGGAAATCGGGCTCGCGTTCATCCGCGGAACTTCTCGGCGTTGGCCAGGGCCCAGTCCCCGAACCGGGTCCCTGGTTTCCCGGTCACCCGGGTGAAGGTGTCGTTGTGCACGCCGACGGCCCCGGCCACGAAGTCGTCCAGGATGTTCTGCACGTACCACTCGGACTGCTCGCCCATGACCGGGCGCAGTGCCTCGGCGGTCTCCGCGGAGCTCGCGGTCACGAACGGGATCCGCCTGCCGAGCGCCGCGCCGATGTGCTCGAGCAGTTCGGTGCGGCGCAGGGTCTCCGGCCCGGTCAGCGGGTAGGACTCGCCGAGGTGTCCTTCGCCGAGCAGCGCCGTCGCGGCGACCTCGGCGATGTCCGCCATCGCGATGGGGGCACTGGAACCGTCCGGATACGGCTCGCGCACCTCGCCGAGGCGGTTGATCTGTTCGGCCCAGATGGTCGTGTTCTCCATGAAGTCGCCGGGCGACAGGTGGGTCCACGGGATCCCGGACTCCTCGACGGCCAGGGTGACCGTGCCCCACCAGCCGTCCTTCTCCCCGGAGAGGTCCACGATGTGCCCGATCCCGGCGGCGCGGGCGAGCGCCAGGACCTCGGTGACCGTGTCCGGGGTCGGGGCGAGATACATCCGCTCCACGCCCGCGAACGCCTTCGGCAGGGTCTCCGGTTCGCGCAGGTACCCCTCGGCCACCTCGACACCGTCGGGGAGCGCGGCCTTGCGCGGGTTCTTGGTCAGCGCCCGGATGTTCTCCGCGCCCTGTTCGATGAGTTTGTCCACCAGGATTCGTCCGATATTGCCGGTCGCGCCGGTCACCAGGATCGTCATGGCGGCGATTCTCCGGATTTCGGGCGGCTCGCGCCTATGATTTCTCGCCGGGTGTCTTGCCGTTGAGGGAATCCACGCAGGGCCGGAGCAGGTCGAGCAGCGTGTCCGGATCGGCCTCCGGCATCCCGTCCAGGCGCAGCAGATAGCGGGAGACGAGCACGCCGAGGGTGAGCGCCCCGAGCAGTCCGGTGCGCAGCAGCGCGTCCGCGGCGTCCAGTTCCGCGGCCAGTTCACGCTGCTGGGCGCGCATCGACTCGCGCACCTCGTCCTGGGCATCGGGATGGGTGAGCATCGAGCGCAGCATGGCGAGGGTGGCCGTGGGTTCGCTTGCCAGCTTCTCGCGCAGCGCGGCGAGCCAGCGTTCGCCGGGGTCCTCCGGCGGTTCGCCCGGTGCCGGGTCCGGTGGTTCGGCGGTGGCGGTCCGGAACAGCCGCTGTTTGCTGCCGTAGTAGTGCATGACAAGTCCCGGGTTCACGCCGGAGGCCTCGGCGATCGCCCGCACCGTTGCCCGGTCGTAGCCGAGTTCGGCGAATGCTTCCCTTGCCACGTCGAGGATGCGCTGTTCGGTCTCCCTGCGCTGTGCGGCCCGTGTGGTGTCCGGGGAGTGCTGTCCCATGAGTTCATTGTACGAGCGTTGCCTGAATCATCAGTTTCGTTGTACGTTGGTTTCATGAAACCAGTCGAGATGTTCGAGAAGCTTTTCCCGCTGTTCCTCGCCAAGGACATGGACGGGTTCGTGGACCTGTTCGCCGAGGACGGGGTGCATGAACTGCCCTTCGCCCCGCCCGGGGTGCCGCGGGTGATCACCGGCCGCGAGGAGATCCGGGCCTATGTCACCGCGGTGCGCGAGGCGCCGCTGGAGCACCGGGAGTTCGCGGATCTCGTGGTGCACGAGACCACCGATCCGGATGTGGCGATCGCGGAGTACGCGGCGCACGGGGTGGTCACCGCGACCGGAAAGCCTTATGTGCTGCGGTATGTGAACGTGCTGACCGTCCGGGACGGGCGGATCGCGCACTGGCGGGACTACTGGAGTCCCTTGCAGGGCATGGAAATCCTGGGTTACTCACCCGCGGAGCTGGTCGCGGGTTCGTAGGCGGTGAGGTGGTGCGGGCACAGGTACAGGGTGAGCCCCTCCGGGGTGGTGTGCCTGCTCAGCCCGCCCCAGCGCTGCGCGGGATCGAGCTCGGTGAGCATGGCGAGCAGGGCGCGGAAATCCGCGTCGGTCGCGGCGTGCGCGGCGGGCTCGGTTTCCGGGTACGCGGCGGCCGGGCCGGATTCGGGGAGCTCGACCGGCACCTGCTGCATGAGTTCCTTCATGAACTCGCAGTCCGCCTTGAGGCTCTCGTCCAGCTGGTCCACGGTCATGCCGAGGATCGGGCCCGCGAGCGGGGCGACGTGTTTGAGCACGCGCAACAGGGTGCTCAGATAGGGGCCGAATCTCCGTAGCCACTCCGCGGGTTCGGAGACCGGATAACAGCCCTCGGGTTCGGGCAGCCGGTGCCAGGCGCCCGGCTGCTCGCAGTACAGGTGCAGCTCGTAGGCGGTGGCGAACAGCTTGCGCCGCTTGGCGGGCACGATCGCGAACACGCTCGGGCAGCGGGTTTCCTGTTGGTGCTGCATGATCCGGCGCAGCCGCAGGAATTCCAGCTGGTTGTATTCCCCGTTCTCGCGCAGCTGGTCGAGTTTGGCCTCGATGCGGTCCAGCCGGGTGCTCTCCCGCTCGTGCTCGGAAGGGGCGAGGCCGAGCAGCAGTTCGCGCACGTTCACGAACTCCCCGGTCTTGTGGCACTCGATCTCCTCGCGCGGTGGATCGCGGGTGAGCCGGTGCACGAGATCCTCGTACTCGTAGAGCTCATCGCAGGCGCGCCCGGTGCCGTCCTGGCAGGGGCACGGGATGCGCCGGGAGATGTGCAGCCCGGGGAACCGTTCGAGGGTGCGGTTGAGGCCCTCGTCGAGAATGGAGAAGAACGCCAGCGGCATGGGCCCGCGCACGGTCAGCTCGACGGTGTTGCGCCCGGTGTGCGCGCGCAGCAGGGCGAGATGGCGGCGGTCGGTGTGCCGCAGCAGCGCGCCGGTGCGCCAGTGGATGCCGGTGGAGAACCGGTGCGAGCGCGCGATGAACCAGGTCGGGATCCCCGGCGGCATGGTGTTGAGCTGATAGCGCACCCGGATCTGGGTCTGCTCGCCCAGTTCCTCCCACAGCGCCGCGTAGTCCGGCGCGGACCAGGGCAGCCGTTCGACGACGAGGCTCACATCCTCGGCGTCGTCGATCCGGTAGGACAGGTCGTACTTGTCCATCATGCCAAGGAAATGCTCGCGCATGCCGATGTCCAGATCGGCCCACAACTGCCCGAGATGGCGCCGGGACAGCACTCCCTTGCGCGCGGCGACCTCCGGGCTGTCGAGCACCTTGCTGATGTACTCGTTGACCCATTCCGGCTGCAGCACAACGGTTTGCGAGAGTTCCGGGTCCTGGTCGTAGTAGAGGATCTCGCCGAGCTGGTGTAGCGCGGTGGCGATGTAGTGCTGGTGGGCGGGATCGGTGACCCCTGCCTCGGTCATGATCGACCACAACCGGGTCGGGGTCACGTGCCGGTAGGCCGCGGTGCGTTCGGGTGCCTCGCGCACCGCGTTGGCCGCGCGCAACCAGTTGGTCGGCCACTCCGAACCCATCAGCGGCAGCCGCGCGGCCAGTTCGGCGATCTGCTCGTGCAGTTGCGGAATGCCCGTCCTGGAGGCGTTGTCCACGGCGAAATGCGCGCGCAGATTGGGATATTCGGCGCGCAGTTCGTCCAGCGGAAGATCGGGCTCGCGGTGCTCGGTGTGCGTGGCGACCAGCAGCACCGGGGATTCCGGTGCGCGCGCGGTGATGATGTCCAGCCAGTAGCGCAGCTTGCCCTGTTCCCAGCCGAGCCGGGAATTCCACAGCAGCAGGAACAGTGAGCGGTTGGTGAGGAAGAACTGGTGGGTGGCGTGGTAGATCTGCTGGCCGCCGAAATCCCACGCGGACAGCCGCATCTGGATCTCCGGGAGGAACGGGTGGTCCACCTCCAGGCGTTCGATGCGCAGGCCGTGCGTGGACGGTTCGTGCGGATCGTGTGGCTGCTCGGCGAGCGCGCGCACCAGGGAGGTCTTGCCGACCCCGCCCTCGCCGACCACCATCAGCTTGGACACCCATTGCGCGGTGCTGCCCTTGGCCCTGGCTCGCAGGAATTCGAGCACCGAGTCCGAACCCGCAGCGGTGATCTCCGGTGGCGGGCTGAGGATCGGGTTGTCGTGCACCCCGAGCACGGTCAGCATCGGCAGTTCGGCGAGTGAATCCGGCAGGGTGGTCAGCTCGTTGCCATTGGCGTGCAGCACTTCGAGTTCGCGCAGGCCGGTGAACCACTCGGGAAGCGCGGCCAGCGAGTTGAACCGGACGTTGAGCACCCGCAGGTGGGTGAGCTGGCGCAGGCGGGCGGGCAGCTCGTACAGGCCAAGCCCGGAGAGGTCCAGGCGGGTGTCCCTGGAGGCAAGGGCCCGTTCGATGCGGCGGGTCGCCTCGTCCTCTGCGCTGCCCATGATCAGGTGAGCGTAGCGGCCGTTGCGAGCGAGGTCACGTTGTCTGTTCCGAACTCCGGAAGCAATACTTGGTACATACAAGTAGTTGCGACCCGCATGGATTGGTTGTGAGCATGACCTTCGCCGAGTCCTCCGGAGCTCCGGGGCCCACCGAGGAGGAGCTGCGCCTCGCCGACTCGATCGGGATGGCGATGGCGAGACTCGGCCGGATGTCGGCTGCCGCGCAGGCCAAGGCGAGCGCGAACGGCGGACTGGAGCGATCGGCGTTCATGCTGCTGATCGAGCTGGCCAAGAACGGGCCCTGCCGGTCGAGCGCGCTGGCTGAGCTGGTGTTCGTGGACCAGTCCACGGTGAGCAGGCAGGTCGCCGGTCTCGTCACGAACGGCCTCGTCGAACGCCGGGCCGATCCCAGTGACGGGCGGGTGAGCATGCTCGGGATCACCGCGCAGGGCATCGAACTGCTCGAGCAACACCGCGAGCGGCGCAACCGCAGCATCGCGAGCGTGGTCGCGCACTGGCCGCAGGCGCAGCGCGAGCGGTTCGCCGAGCTGTTCGACCAGTTCACCGCGGACTACGAGCAGCGCATGCCCGAACTGCTCGAGGCGTTCGTCCAGCAGGTGAACCAGCAGGCCGAGGGGCGCTGAACCGGTCCGTCCGGGGCACGCGTGGCGCGGGTGCCCCGGACGGGTTCGCTCAGTGTCCGGCGTTCTTCGCGCGGTCCAGCGAGGCCTTGATCTCGGCCTCGGCCTCGGCGCGGCCGACCCAGTTCGCGCCCTCGACGCTCTTGGCCGGCTCCAGGTCCTTGTACACCTCGAAGAAGTGCTGGATCTCCAGCCGGTGGAACTCGTTGAGGTGGTGGATGTCGCGCAGGTGCTCCTGGCGCGGGTCATCGGTGGGCACCGCGAGCACCTTGTCGTCCGGGCCCTTCTCGTCGGTCATCCGGAACATGCCGATCGCGCGGCAGCGGATCAGGCAGCCGGGGAAGGTGGGTTCCTGCACGATCACGAGCACGTCGAGCGGGTCGCCGTCCTGGCCGAGGGTGTCGTCGATGAACCCGTAGTCCGCCGGGTACTGCGTCGCGGTGAACAGGGTGCGGTCGAGCTTGATGCGACCAGTCTCGTGGTCGAGCTCGTACTTGTTGCGCTCCCCTCGGGGGATCTCGATAGTGGCGTCGAACTCCACGGAATGTCCTCGCTCCCGGCGCGAAACGATGCGCCAACGCTGATGTTCGGTCAACACGTCGCTGTGTTGTCGATGTGACGCTCTAGTCTGAACCATGAGCGCGGCAGACGCCGAACCGGGCAAGGATGTAAAGGTGGTCGGGTGACCGACGAGCAACCGGGCAAAGACGAGCAGCCGCCGTTGTGGCCGCAGGTCGACGAGGACGTGGACGGCGAGCCCGACAGGCAGGACGAGGACCGGGAACCGGCCGGGCAGGCCGAAACCGTCGGCGAGTCCACAACGGTGTTTCCCGCGATCACCGCGGAGGGGGACCGGGAGGAGGAACCGGACGAGGAGCCCGGTCCGCGCCCCGGCGAGGTGACCTCGGTGCTCGAACCGGTCCGGAACCTCGAGGAACCCGGGCACGAGGAGCCCGGGTACGACGAGCCCGGTTACGAGGACCCGCCGACCGATGCGGCCGTGCGCCCGGTCGAACCATCCAGGCCGGAACCACGCAGGCACGAACTGCCCGGGAACGAGCCGCCGAGGTACGCCCCGCGGCCGCCGGAACCACCGCGGCCCGAACCACCACGGCCCGAACCGCAGCCGCGGGATGTGCCGAACCCGGTCGAGGGGCCGACGCGGATGCTGCCGCTGCCCGAGGAGGACGAGGACCGGTACCTGCCGACCGAGCGCGCCATGCCGGTGCGCATCGAACCGGCGGGCGAAGCCGCCGAGGAGCCCCGGGACGAACACGAGGGGGATCACGACCACCCCGAGGACCACGCCGAGGACTGGGAACCCGAGCAGGACCGGCCGAAACCGAAGCGCCGCAAACGCGGCCTGGTCATCACCGCGGCCGTCGTGGTGGTGATCCTGCTCGCGGCCGGGGCGCTGGTCGGGGTTCCCGGGCTCGCCGACCGCATCGGGGTGCCGCTGCCGAGTGCCCTGCGGGGTACCGATGCGCCGCCCGAGCCGATCGCGGTCCAGCGGCAG